>NZ_JBFTGT010000001.1:0-957727 GCF_056393885.1 Arthrobacter sp. 10T44
GCCCCGGCCAGCGCCGCGGCCCTCATCGACGAAACACGCGAGCTGGAGGACCTGAAGTCAGCCCTGGCCGCCCGGCAGGCCCGGGACGCCGTCGCCTTCGACCTGTCCCAGCGCCGCGAACAATCCCTGGCCGGCGTTCCCGCCGACCAACTCGGCACCGGCGTCGGCGCGCAGCTCGCCCTCGCCCGCCGCGAATCCCCCGCCAAAGGCGGGAGACTCCTCGGCCTSGCCAAAGCCCTCGTCACCGAAATGCCGCACACCCTCGCCGCCCTGGAAACCGGCCAGCTCAACGAATGGCGCGCCACCCTGCTGGCCCGCGAAACCGCCGTCCTGTCCCCCGCCGACCGGGCCGCCGTCGACGAGGAACTCGCCCCCGACGCCGGGACCTTCACCGGCGCGGGCGACCGCGCCATCATCGCCGCGGCCAGGGCCGCCGCGTACCGGCGGGACCCGCGCTCCATCACCCAGCGCGCCGGCCACGCCGAAACCGAACGCCACGTCAGCCTCCGCCCGGCCCCCGACACCATGTGCTACCTCACCGCTCTGCTGCCCGTCGGCCAAGGCGTGGCCGTGCACGCCGCCCTCACCCGGCACGCAGACGCTGCCCGCGCCGCCGGGGATCCCCGTTCCCGGGGCCAGCTGATGGCCGACGCCCTGGTCGAACGCACCACCGGSAAAGCCGGCGGGATCAGCGGCATCGACATCCAGCTCATCATGACCGACCGCACCCTCTTCCAGGCCGACAGCGAACCCGCCCGCCTCCCCGGCTACGGCATCGTCCCCGCCGGGTGGGCCCGACGTCTACTCAAAGACTTCGGTGGCGCAGCCGCGGGCGGCTCTAGCGACGAACGCGCCTTCGCCCTCTGGCTCCGCAGGCTCTACACCGCGCCGACCACCGGCGAACTCGTGGCCATGGACTCCCGCGCGAGGCTCTTCCCGCCCGGGCTGCGCCGCTTAATCCAGGCCCGGGACGACACCTGCCGGACCCCCTACTGCGACGCCCCCATCCGACACCTGGACCACATCATCCCCTGGCACACCGGCGGCGCCACCACAGCAGCCAACGGCGCCGGGCTCTGCGAGGCCTGCAACCACACCAAAGAAACCCCCGGCTGGAACGCACAACCCCGCCCCGGACCCCGGCACACCCTCCAACTCACCACACCCACCGGCCACAGCTACCACTCCACCGCCCCGCCGCTGCCGGGAACCGGCGTCCCCTGCCGGCCGCAACCGCGCTCCGGAGAGGACAGAGAAACCAACGACCCTCCAAAGCCTCCGCTCCAGAACAGAAAGCTCAGGCACCGGGCCAAACTGGGGCGCCGGGCGAAGGTCATGGTGGGCGCGCGCCCGGCAGCGCAGCCGGCGGAGTCAGCCGCCTAGCTGAGTCAGCCGCCGTGCGCCGGGCTGGCTTGAGACACATCGCCCTCAGGAGCAGCGCCGGTCACTACGTCGTTTGATGGATTGGTCGACCACTCCGAGAACGATCCCGGGTACAGGGCCGCGCGGAAGCCCGCGATCTCCAGCGCCGCGATCTCGTGGGCCGCGGTCACCCCGGAGCCGCAGTACACGGCGGTCGGCAGACCCGCCTGCACGCCCAAGCCGGTGAAACGTTCGCGAAGCGTGGCTGCCGGGAGGAACCTGCCGTCCGCCGCCAGGTTCCGGGTGGTGGGTGCACTCACGGCGCCGGGAATGTGTCCGGCGCGGGGGTCCACGGGTTCTATCTCGCCCCGGTACCGCTCCCCGGCCCGGGCATCCAGCAAGAGGCCGCTGCCGGACCATGCGGCTGCCTCAGCCGCGCCGATCACCGGCATGGCCCCGTCGGAGAGCACGACGTCACCCGCCTCCACATCGGGTTCGCCGTTCTCGACGTCGAATCCCTCCGCGCGCCAGGCGGCCAGGCCGCCGTCGAGCAGGCAGACCGTCGGGAAGCCTGCGTTGCGCAGCATCCACCAGAGCCTGGCCGCCGCAAGGTTGCCGGTGTCGTCATAGGCCACCACCAAGTCACCGTCCCGGACGCCCCAGCCGCGCGCGGACTCCTGGAACTGCTCCAGCGGCGGCAAGGGATGGCGTCCCCGGCTGGGATCGGCCGGGCCGGCAAGCTCGGCGGCGAGGTCCACGAAGACCGCGCCGGGCAGGTGCGCCTGCAGATAATGCTCCCGGCCGTGCGGGTCGCCAAGCGCCCAGCGGACGTCCAGCAGCACCGTCCGCGCGTCGGAGTCCATCCGTTCCTTGAGTTGGGCCACAGTCATCAAGGTGTCCATCCGCCCACTCTAACGCTGGACCGGCACCGCCGCGGGTAGGCTGGTGCGGTGACAAGAGTGCGCCAGCAGGACCGGGTTTGGGCCGACGAAGCCATCCGCCGGATCAATGCCGAGAACAACAGATCAGCCGACACCCACCTCTATTCGGTACCCCTGCCGGAGCACTGGGGCGTCCAGCTGTACCTGAAAGACGAATCCACCCACCGCACAGGAAGCCTCAAGCACAGGCTCGCCCGTTCGCTGTTCCTCTTCGGCCTGGTCAACGGCTGGATCCGCCAAGGGACCACCATCGTGGAAGCCTCCAGCGGCAGCACGGCCGTCTCAGAGGCCTACTTTGCGCAGCTGCTGGGGTTGCCGTTCATCGCCGTCATGACCCGGACCACCAGCCGCGAGAAGATCGCGCTGATCGAACAGTTCGGCGGCTCGTGCCACTTGGTGGACCACGCCTCCGAGGTCTACGCGGCGGCCGAGGACCTGGCCCGCAGCACCGGCGGCCACTACATGGACCAGTTCACTTACGCAGAGCGCGCCACCGACTGGCGGGGCAACAACAACATCGCCGAGTCGATCTTCGGCCAGCTGGCGCTCGAAGAGCACCCGGTCCCCCGCTGGATCGTCGTGGGCGCCGGCACCGGCGGGACCAGCGCGACGATCGGCCGCTACCTGCGCTACCAACGGCACGATACCGGCCTCGCCGTCGTCGACCCGGAGAATTCCGCGTTCTTCCCCGGCTGGATTGCCAGCCGGGACGACGGCGCTACAGCTGGTGCGACCGGCCTGCCGTCCCGGATCGAGGGCATCGGCCGGCCCCGGCTGGAGCCGAGCTTCGTGCCGGCCGTGATCGACCACATGATCCAAGTGCCGGATGCCGCCTCGGTGGCGGCCATGCGCCACCTGCGCGATTACGCCGGGCTGCACGCAGGCCCGTCCACCGGCACGAACCTCTGGGGCGTGTGGCAGCTCATCGCCGAGATGATCGCCGAGGGGCGCCGCGGCAGCGTGGTGTCATTGATGTGCGACGCCGGCGACCGCTACTCCGGCAACTACTACAGCCCGGAGTGGCTGCAGGAACAGGGCCTGGATCCGGCACCGCACGAGGCCACCCTCCGCGAGTTCTTCGCCAGCGGAACCTGGCCCGCCTAACCGGTAGCGGAACCTACACCTCCACCGAATCGCCGCTGGAGAGATGCCGGTATTCGGTGCCGTACCTGGCGCCGATCCTCGTGACGTGCCCTTCCACCAGACCGCGTCCCGTGTCGTTCAGCAGGGCGTCGTGGATCGGGAAAGCCCGCGGCGCGCGCACGCCGATCACGAAGTCCACCACTTCACCCACCTTGTTCCACGGGGCGTGGATCGGCACCAGCAGGGTCTGCACGTCGACGCCGTCCGGGATCGCGAAGGAATCGCCCGGGTGGTAGACGTTGGAGTCGACCAAATAACCGACATTGGCGACCACCGGGATCTGCGGATGGATGAGGGCATGCTGGCCACCGAAGCTCCGGATGGCAAAACCGGCCGTCTCGAAGTCTTCCCCCGCTGCAACAGTGTTGATTCGTTCCGCAGCCGCGGGCGCTTTGCCGCGCAATTGGGACGCAACGCCGTCGGGAGCGAAGAGCTGCAGCTCCGTGTCCTCCAGCAGGGCGTCGGTGACTGCGTCGACGTCGACGTGGTCCGCGTGCTCATGGGTGATCAGGACCGCGTCCGCGCCGGCGAGGGCCTGCTCAGCCTCGGAAAAAGTCCCCGGATCCAGCACCAGCACGCGGCCTTCCTTTTCGAGACGGACGCAGGCGTGGGTGAATTTCGTCAGCTTCATCCGGCCAGCCTATGGTGCCTTGCGAAGCGGTGTCCACGTGGCCCGGCTGGTAATCTGGGAGCCTGCCACTACCCGCAGCAAGACCCCCAGCGAAGCGAGTTCCCCCATGTCCCAGGGCGCCACAACCAGCGGCAGCCAGGCACCGGCCGAGGCCGCAGCCGCCGCCGGCAGCAAGGAACAGCCGGCGGGCAAGGAACCGGGCAAAGAGCAACGCGTCACTAAGCAGCGGCTGGCCGTCAGCGCCGCGCTGGACGAGCTGGCCGACTTCGTCAGCACGCAGGAGCTGCACCGCATCCTGCAGGAGCGGGGCACCTCGGTGTCGCTCGCCACCTCTTATCGGATCCTGCAGTCCCTCGCCGACGACGGCCTGGTAGACGTGCTGCGGAACGCCGACGGCGAGGCTGTCTACCGGCGCTGCGCGGTCACCGGACACCACCACCACCTGCTGTGCCGCAATTGCGGCAAGGCCGTCGAAGTGGAAGCACCCGCCGTCGAGGCCTGGGCGGCGCGGATCGCGAGCGAGCACGGCTTCACCGCCGTCGAGCACACTGTGGAGATCTTCGGGCTGTGCCCCGACTGCACGGCCCTGCAGGCCGGCCGCTAGAAAAAGCCGGTTGGCCCTGTCACCCGGGTTCCCAGCCGAGGGTCAGCCTCCCGGACGGCAATCCCATTACTCATGTTGTCTCCGGCACCATCCGGCCGCTGTCACCGCGCCGGTCCCGGATGCCGCCGATCACCCGGCACACCACGTAGATCAGGAAGGACAGCGTGGTGACGTAGGGGCTGATCGGGAGCCGCCCGCCGAGCGCCAGCAGTATCCCGCCCACCGTTGCCGTCACCGCGAAGACCACGCTGAGGAGCACCACGAGCCGCGGCGACGAGGTCACCCGCAGTGCGGCGGCGGCCGGAGTGATCAGCAGCGCCAGTACCAGCAGCGCGCCGACGATCTGGATGGACAGGGCCACGCTCACGCCCAGCAGCAGCATGAAGCCCAGCGCCAGCCCGCGCACCGGGACACCCCGTGCGGCGGCCACCCGGGGGTCCACGCTCGCGAAGGTCAGCGGCCGCCAGATGGCGATCAGCGCCAGCATAACGACGACGGCGGCAACCGCCAGGACCTGCAGCTGCACGGTGCCTACGGACACGATCTGGCCGGTGAGCAGGCCGAACTTGTTCGCGGCCCGGCCCTCGTAGAGCGAGAGGAAAAGAATGCCCAGGCCCAGGCCGAACGGCATGAGCACCCCGATGGTGGAGTTCTTGTCCCTGGCCCGGACCCCCATCAGGCCCAGCAGCAGCGCCGCCACCACCGATCCGGCGAGCGAGCCGAACACCACGTCGGCGCCGACCAACAGGGCGAAGGCCGCGCCGGCGAAGGAGAGCTCGGAGATGCCGTGCACCGCGAAGGCGAGGTCACGCTTCATCACAAAGGTGCCCACCAGGCCGCCGAGCAGGCCCAGCACCGCGCCGGCCCAGATGGAGTTCTGCACCAGCACCAGTAGTTCGCCGTAGTTCTCGAAGTTGAAGATCGCATGGAGCACGCTGTCCAGATCCATCTAGCCCACCTCCCCTGCGATCGAGTGGGCGTCTTCGTGGTGGTGCGTCGTCGCGTCCGGCAGGCCCACCACGATCAGCCGGCCGTTGGCGCGGATTACTTCCACATGGCTGCCGTACAGATCCGACAGCACCTCCGTGGTCATGACTTCCTCGGGCGTGCCCACCCGGAAACGGCCGCCGGCCAGGTAGAGCACACGGTCCACGTAGTCCATGATCGGGTTGATCTCGTGGGTCACAAAGATCACCGCGCTGTCCTGCTCGTGGCACTGCTTATTGATCAGCGCGCTGACCGCCTGCTGATGATGCAGGTCCAGCGAAAGCAGCGGTTCATCGCACAGCAGCACCCTGGGCTCCGTGGCGAGGGCCTGGGCCACGCGCAGCCGCTGCTGCTCACCGCCGGAGAGCTTTCCCACCGGGACCTTGGCGTAATCCTGCGCACCTACCTCGGCAAGCAGCCCGTCGATCCTGCGGTTCATCTTGGCCCCGCCGAGGCGGATCCCCCAGCGGTGACCGTCGACGCCGAGCCCCACCAAGTCCCGGGCACGCAGCGGGGTGTCCGGGTCGAACGATTCCTGCTGCGGGACGTAGCCGATCCGCCGGCTGCCCCGGGCAATGGGCCGGCCGTCCAGCACGGCGGTCCCGGAGCTCAGTTCCTGCAGGCCGAGCAGGACCTTGAGGAAGGTCGTCTTGCCGCTGCCGTTGGGGCCGAGGACGGCAAAGAATTCCCCGGGGCTGATATCCAGGTCCAGGTTCTCCCACAAGGTCCGGTTGCCGAACGTGAGGGAGGCTCCGCGCAGGCTCACTACGGGTGTCAACTGGGTATTCCTCGATTTCTGCTTAGGCCAGGTGCCCACGCCGTTGCGATTATCTTAGGCCGGGCTAGCCCCGGGCAAGGGCCTTGGCCAGGTTGTCCACGTTGCCGGACATCCACTGCAGGTACCCTTTGCCCTCGGGCAGGGTCTCGCTGAAGTCCACCACGGGAACACCCGCGGCGACGGCGGCGTCCTTGAGCGCGCGGGTCTGCGGTCCCTCCGTCTGCGGGTTGTAGGCCAGCAGCCGGATCCCGCCGGACTTCACGACGTCGATGGCGGAGCGGAGCACGGCGGGTGGAACATCCGAGCCGGCTTCGATGGCGGCGCTGTATTCGGCCGGCGTCCGGTTCTGCAGGCCCGCGGCTTCCAACAGGTAGAGCGGCACGGGTTCCGTGACGGCGACGCCGCCGCGGGCCGCCGAGGCCTTGAGCGCCGACAGCCGGGTTTCCAGTCCGCCGAGCTCCTTCTTCAGGACCGCGGCGTTGTTCCGGAAGTCTCCGGCCGAGGAAGGCTCGAGGGCGCCCAGCTTCTCCGCCAGCGCGTCGGCCAGCCGGCTCATCGCGGCGGGGCTGTACCAGACGTGTACGTTGAACGCGGCCGAGCTCCCGGAGTCCAGCCCCGAGACCTTGACGGCGTTGAGCAGGTCCTTCCCGTCCAGCCCGGTGTCCCCGGCCAGCTTGTCCAGGAAATCGTCGTAGCCGCCGCCGTTCTCCACCACCAGTTCGGCCTTGGAGACGGCCAGTTTGTCCTGCGTGGTGGCCTCGTAGGAGTGCGGATCCTGGCTGGTCCGGCTGATGATCGAGGTGACTCGCACCTTGTCGCCGCCAACGCTGCGGACGATGTCGCCGTACACGCTGGTGGAGGCCACCACCTCAACGACGCCATCGCCCGCACCGGGCCGGTCGCCGGCCGAGGTCGGACCGCAAGCCGTCAGCAGGAGGGTGCTGAGGCCGGCAAGGAGAAGAGCGGCGGCAGAACGGCGCACGGAAATACCTCGGATCTGTTATTGAGAAGCATTAGCAATACAACGAGTCTAACCCTAAATGGGAATCATTCCTATTTAGGGTCAGACCCGTGTTGCCTGCCTCCGCTAGTCCTGTCCGAGCCTGCGGTAGCCGGTTGCCTGCGTGGCGTCCCGGATCTCCCCCACCAGCTGCTCAATCACGTCCTCCAGGAACAGCACGCCCTGGGTGTGCCCATCAGGACCAATCACACGGGCAAGGTGTGAACCGGTGCGCTGCATGACGGACATCGCCTTCTCAATCTCGTCTTCCATAGCCAGGTTGGCCAGGGAGCGGATGCGGCTTTCCGCGATCGGGTGCTGGTAGCCGGCCTCCGGGATCGACAGCACGTCCTTGATGTGGAGGTAGCCGGAGAGCATGCCCTCGTCGTCGAGCATCGGGAAGCGGGAAAAACCGGTGCGGCTGACCGCCTTCTCGAACTCCTCCGGCGTCGTGGCGGCTTTGAGCATCACGAGTTTGTCCAACGGAACCATGACCTGGGACGCAGTATGTTCAGAGAACTCCAGCGCACCCGTGATCAGTCCCGCGTCGTCGTCCACCAGGCCGTGCCGGGTGGACTCCTGCACGATCGACTGGACTTCCTCAAGCGTGAAGGAGGAGGTCACCTCGTCCTTCGGCTCGATCCGCATCAGCTTCAGGATGTGGTTCGCGGACCAGTTGAGGGCCACGATCGCCGGCTTGACCGCCCGGGCAATGAAGATCAGCGGCGGGGCCAGCAGCAGGGCCGCCTTGTCCGCCACCGAGACGGAGATGTTCTTCGGCACCATCTCGCCGAAAGTCACGTGCAGGAAGGTGACCGCCAGCAGCGCGATGGCGAAGGCCACGACGTCGGCCATCTCCATCGGGACACCGAGCGCCTCCAGCGGAACGGCCATGAGGTGGTGGATGGCCGGCTCGGCCACCTGCAGGATCAGTAGCGAGCAGACCGTGATCCCGAGCTGGGCGCAGGCCAGCATGAGCGAGACGTTTTCCATGGCCCGCAGCGTGGTCTGGGCCCGCTTGGACCCGGACTCGGCGAGGGGCTCGATTTGGCTGCGGCGGGCGGACATGACGGCGAATTCCGCCGCGACGAAGAACGCGTTGCCCAGCAGCAGTATCGCGAGCCAGAGTATTCCCAGCCAGTCGCTCATGCGGCACCGGCCTTTCCGGCAGCGTCAATGCGCCCGTTGTTGCCGCTGTGCGGCTCGTGCTCCGGCGGCGCGGGCTTGAAGCAGATGCGGTCGATCCGGCGTCCGTCCATACGGGTGACGCTGAGCTTTCCGCCGCCGACGTCGACAGTGTCGCCCACGGCCGCGATGCGTCCGAGCTGGCTCATGACGTAGCCGCCGACCGTCTCGTAGGCCGCCTCATCCGGCACGGTGAGGCCCGGGATCTGTTCGGAGAGTTCGTCCGGGCGCAACAGGCCCGGGAAGTACCAGTCCCCCGAGGCGCTCTGCAGCAGCCCGGGGCGGACCTTGTCATGTTCGTCGGCCACTTCCCCGACGATTTCTTCCACGAGGTCTTCCAGGGTGGCGATCCCGGCGGTTCCGCCGTACTCGTCCAGCACCACGGCGAGCTGCAAATTGCCTTCGCGCAGTTCGGCAAGCAGTCCGTCCAGGTGGATGGTTTCCGGCACGCGGAGCACCTCGGTCATGATGGCTCCGGCTTCGAGGTTGGCGCGCCGGTCCACCGGAACGGCGATGGCCTTCTTGACGTGCACCACACCGCGGATGTCGTCCGAGGACTCGCCGATCACGGGAAAGCGGGAGTAGCCGGTGCGTTTGGCTGCCTCCACAATGTCCGAGACCGGCTGATGGCCGTCAATGGTCTCCACCCGGATCCGGGGCGTCATCACGTCCGCGGCCGTCCGCCCGGAGAACTTCAGGGTGCGGGAGATGAAGTTGGCGGTCCGTTCGTCCAGTGTTCCCATCGCGGCCGAGCGGCGCACCAGCGAGGCGAGCTCGGCCGGGGTGCGGGCGCCAGAGATTTCCTCTTTGGCCTCGAGGCCGAAAACATTCAGTACCTTGTTGGAGAAGCCGTTGAGCACGACGATGGCGGGCTTGAAGATTGCGGTGAAGACCAGCTGCGGCCGCGCGAGGGCCTTGCCGACCGGGAAGGAGAGTGCGATCGCCATGTTCTTCGGGACCAGTTCGCCGATCAGCATCGACAGCAGGGTCGCCAGAGCCATTGCGAGGACCAGCGAGACCGACGTGGCGGCCGCTTCGGGCAGCCCGAGCGCGGCCAGCGGGCCCTCCAGCAACTTGCCCACCGAGGGTTCCATCACGTAGCCGGTGAGCAGGGTGGTCAGGGTGATGCCGAGCTGGCAGCTGGAGAGCTGCGTGGACAGGGATTTCAGGCACTTCAGCAGCGGCGCGGCGGCGGCGTCGCCGTTGTCCACGGCGCGCTGCACGGTGGCCTGGTCGAGGGCAACCAGGGAGAATTCAACGGCGACGAAAAAGCCGGTGCCGAGGATGAGGAGCAGTCCAGCTCCGAGCAGTAGCCACTCCATTTAGCGGCCCGCTTCGGAGCGGAGAAGAGCTGGCCGGGGGAAACGTCCCGGCGGAGGATGGTCAGCCGCGGCCGACCCTGTTTCCTGTAGGGCACTCTGTCCGTGGAACGATGCGTTCCGTGCAGCGGAAGAGTGATGGGCGCGCGAACGGGGTTTGCCGGCTCTGCGGGTGGACTGGGCGGGAACGGATTCCGTTCCGCGCTGACAGCCCCCAGGCCGGCACCTAGATTTACTGTCCATAAGAATTTCAGTCTACAGGTTTCGGTTCACCAGCTCTGCGGCACCGGGCGGCCTTCCTCGTAGCCCGCCGCGGACTGGATGCCGGCTACGGCCCGCTCCCGGAACGCCGCGAGATCGGCGGCACCGGCGTAGCTCATCGAACTGCGCAGCCCCGCGGTGATCATGTCGAGCAGGTCCTCCACCCCGGGGCGGGCGGAGTCGAGGTACATCCGGGAGGTGGAGATGCCTTCCTCGAACAGGGCTTTCCGGTCCTTTTCGAATGCGCCCTCGCGCTGGTTGCGGTTCTGCACCGCCCGCGCCGAGGCCATCCCGAAGCTCTCCTTGAACTGGCGGCCGTTGGCGTCCAGTTGCAGGTCCCCCGGGCTCTCGTGCGTCCCGGCGAACCAGGAGCCGATCATGACCTGGCTCGCGCCGGCCGCGAGGGCCAGCGCCACGTCGCGGGGGTAACGGACTCCGCCGTCGGCCCAGACCCTGCCGCCGGCGTCGCGTGCCGCGGCCGAGCACTCCAGCACGGCGGAGAACTGCGGACGGCCGACCGCCGTCATCATCCGGGTGGTGCACATGGCGCCCGGTCCAACACCGACCTTGACGATGTCCGCGCCGGCCTGGATCAGCTCGCGGGTGGCCCCGGCGGTGACCACATTGCCGGCCACGACCGGCACTCCGGGGTCCAGGCTGCGGACCGCGGCCAGGGCGTCGAACATCTTCTGCTGGTGGCCGTGGGCGGTGTCCAGCACCAGCACGTTCACTCCGGCCGCGAGCAGTTCTGACGCCCGGCCGGCGACGTCGCCGTTAATGCCGACGGCGGCGGCCACCTTGAGCGCACCCCCGTCGTCGAGGGAGGGCCGGTACAGGGTGGAGCGCAGGGCGCCCTTGCGGGTCAGGACGCCGGCCAGCACACCGTCCTGCTGGACGGGCGCGAAGTCGGTACCGGCGGCGTCCATGGCGTCGAAGGCGCGGCGCAGGGAGAGCGCCATGGCGCCGGAATCAGCTGCGCCGTCGGCGTCGAACTCCGCGGCGTCGAGCACGAGCGGCTGGTGGCGCATCACGGAGGCAAGGGAAGCGAAACGGTCCTGGCCCTCGAAGTCCGCGGCCCGGACGACGCCGGCGACGGCGCCGGCGTCGTCCACAACCACCACCGCGCCGTGCGGACGCTTGCCCATCAGGTGCAGGGCATCGATCACGGTGTTCGAGGCGCGCAGGCTGACCGGCGTCTCAAAGACCGCGTGCCGGGCCTTGACCCAGGCCGTGACGCTCCGAAGCACGTCCAGCGGCACGTCCTGCGGAAGGACCGCCAGGCCACCGCGGCGTGCCATCGTCTCGGCCATCCGTTTCCCGGTCACGGCGGTCATGTTCGCGACGACCAGCGGGATGGTGGAACCGGTCCCGTCGTCCGCCGACAGATCCACGTCCAGCCGCGAGGTGACGTCGGAGCGGGATGGCACCAGGAAGATGTCCGAATAGGTCAGGTCGGTGGTCGGCTCACTCAAAAAACGCACGGCTGCTCCTTCATAGAGGGTCTCGGTTGTGATTCTAGAGGCACTCGGGCGGCGGGGCAGTTCCGGCCCGGGGGCGGTCCGCCGGGCCGGGTCGGACGGCGTTGCGGCTCGTGGATGATTTGAGTCACCCTTATTGGCGGTTTGGCCGGAATCGTCACTAGACTGGCAAAGGTCTGGGTTCACTGGACGCGGAGAACTGGTTCGATTGACGTGCTGCGGCACCGTGGAAACCAGCGGGAATCAAACTCATGGAAGAGGCGTATTTCAAGTGCCAGAGCAGCCTAGCCACCGTCTACCCGAGGAATTTGGCGGAAACGAGTGGCTCGTTGACGAACTGTACGAGCGGTACCAGCAGGACAAGAACACGGTAGACGCCAAGTGGTGGCCGCTTTTCGAGTCCTTCGATGCCAGCGACGGTTCCTCGACCAACGGCGCCTCGGCAACGGCCGCCGCGCACCCTTCCACCCGTGAGCTTCCGGTCGTAGCACCGTCCGCTGCGTCTGCTCCTGCTGCCCCGGCACCGGCAGCCCCTGCTGCCCCGGCCGCCGCCCCGGCCGCCGCCCCGGCCCCTGCCGCTGCGCCCGCTCCCGCCGCAGCCGCATCCCAGAAGGCGCCGGCCACCGTCGCCCGCGACGGTTCGAAGACCGCCGAGCCCGGCGCCGGCACCCCCATCCCGGCCCAGCTGCCCAAGAACGTTAAGGCCCCCACCGCGCCGGAAGAAGACGTCGTCTCCGTGCTGCGCGGCCCGGCGAAAGCCATCGCGGCCAACATGGTCACCAGCCTGGAGGTCCCCACCGCGACGAGCGTCCGGGCCATCCCCGCCAAGCTGCTGATCGACAACCGCGTGGTCATCAACTCCAACCTCGCCCGCGCCCGCGGCGGCAAGGTCTCCTTCACGCACCTGATCGGCTACGCCGTCATCCGGGCGCTGGCCCAGTTCCCCTCGATGAACGTCTACTACGACGTCGTCGACGGCAAGCCCGTGGCCGTGCAGCCCGCGCACGTGAACTTCGGCATCGCCATCGACATGCCCAAGCCGGACGGCACCCGCCTGCTCATGGTGCCGAACATCAAGAAGGCTGAGACCCTCAACTTCTCCGAGTTCTGGCACACCTACGAGGACCTGATCAAGCGCGCCCGCAACGGCAAGCTGACCGCGGACGACCACTCGGGCACCACGGTCTCGCTGACCAACCCCGGCGGCATCGGCACCGTGCACTCGGTCCCCCGCCTCTCCAAGGGCCAGGCCGCCATCATCGGCGTCGGCGCCCTTGACTACCCGGCCGAGTTCCAGGGCGCCAGCGAGAAGATCATTGCGCACAACGCCATCAGCAAGGTCCTCACCCTGACATCCACCTATGACCACCGCGTCATCCAGGGTGCCGGCAGCGGCGAGTTCCTCAAGCTCGTGCACCAGCTCCTGCTCGGCGCGCAGAACTTCTACGACGAGATTTTCGAATCCCTGCGCATCCCGTACGAGCCCGTGCGCTGGAGCCCGGACCTGCAGGTGGACCCGGCGGACGAGATCAACAAGGTCGCCCGGATCCAGCAGCTCATCCACTCCTACCGCGTCCGCGGCCACCTCATGGCGGACACCGATCCGCTCGAGTACGTGCAGCGCAAGCACCCGGACCTCGACGTCCTGACTTACGGCCTGACGCTGTGGGACCTGGACCGTGAATGGCCTACCGGCGGCTTCGGCGGCAAGCCGATGCTGAAGTTCCGCGACATCCTCGGTGTACTCCGCGACGCGTACTGCCGCACCACGGGCATCGAGTACATGCACATCCAGGATCCCGAAGAGCGCAAGTGGTTCCAGGACCAGCTGGAGCACCCCTACTCCAAGCCGAGCCGTGACGAACAGCTCCGGATCGTCTCCAAGCTCAACGCGGCGGAGGCTTTCGAGACCTTCCTTCAGACGAAGTTCGTCGGCCAGAAGCGCTTCTCGCTCGAGGGCGGCGAGTCGCTGATCCCGCTTCTGGACGCCATCATCTCTGACGCCGCCGACGACGAACTCGACGAAGTAGCCATCGGCATGGCCCACCGCGGCCGCCTCAACGTGCTCACCAACATCGCCGGCAAGACCTACGCCCAGGTCTTCCGCGAATTCGAGGGCACCCAGGATCCGCGCTCCGTGCAGGGCTCGGGCGATGTGAAGTACCACCTCGGCACCGAGGGCACCTTCACCTCGGACAACGGCAAGGAGACCAAGGTCTACCTCGCCGCCAACCCCTCGCACCTCGAGGCCGTGGACTCCGTCCTCGAAGGCATCGTCCGCGCCAAGCAGGACCGCCTGGACGCGGGCGAGGCCTTCCCCGTGCTGCCGATCATGGTCCACGGTGACGCCGCCTTCGCCGGCCAGGGCGTCGTGGCGGAAACGCTCAACCTCTCCCAGCTGCGCGGCTACCGCACCGGCGGCACCATCCACGTGGTGGTCAACAACCAGGTCGGCTTCACCACGGCGCCGTCCTCGTCGCGTTCCTCCACCTACTCGACGGACGTCGCCAAGATGATCCAGGCGCCGGTGTTCCACGTGAACGGCGACGACCCGGAGGCAGTGGTCCGCATCGGCCAGCTCGCCTACGAGTTCCGCCAGCGGTTCCACAAGGACGTTGTCATCGACATGGTCTGCTACCGCCGCCGCGGCCACAACGAGGGCGACGACCCCTCGATGACGCAGCCGCTGATGTACAACCTGATCGAGGCCAAGCGGTCGGTCCGCAAGCTCTACACCGAGTCGCTGATCGGCCGCGGCGACATCACCGAGGAAGAAGCCGAGCAGCTGCTCCGCGACTACCAGGAACGCCTCGAGCGCGTCTTCGCCGAGACCCACGCCGCGCAGACGTCCCCGATCCCGATCATCACCGCAGATTCCGCCGCGGTGTCCGATCTGGAACGGCCCTCCGCCCAGCAGTCCGACTCGGGCATCAGCGCCCCGGAATCCACCGCGATCTCCACCGAGATGCTGGCCCGGATCGGCAAGGCGCACGTCCAATTCCCCGAGGGTTTCACGGTGCACGCCAAGCTCAAGCAGCTGCTCGAGAAGCGTGAGCAGATGTCCCGCGAAGGCGGCATCGACTGGGGCTTCGGCGAACTCGCGGCCTTCGGCTCGCTCAGCATGGAGGGCGTCCCGGTCCGGCTCGCCGGCCAGGACTCGCGCCGCGGCACCTTCGTGCAGCGCCACGCCGTCTTCCACGACCGCGCCAACGGCGACGAGTGGATGCCGCTGGCCCACCTCTCCGACGACCAGGCCAAGCTCTGGATCTACGACTCGCTCCTGTCCGAATACGCGGCCATGGGCTTCGAATACGGCTACTCCGTCGAGCGCCCGGACGCGCTGGTGCTCTGGGAAGCGCAGTTCGGTGACTTCGTCAACGGCGCGCAGACCATCATCGATGAGTTCATCTCCTCGGCCGAGCAGAAGTGGGGCCAGCGCTCGTCGCTGGTGCTCATGCTGCCGCACGGCTACGAGGGCCAGGGCCCGGACCACTCCTCGGCACGGATCGAACGCTTCCTGCAGCTCTGCGCTGAGGAGAACATGATCGTGGCCAACCCCACGACGCCGGCCTCGCACTTCCACCTGCTCCGCCGCCAGGCGTACAGCAGGCCGCGCAAGCCGCTGATCATTTTCACCCCGAAGCAGCTCCTGCGCCTCAAGGCTGCCGCGTCCTCGGTGGAAGACTTCACCACGGGCACCTTCCGCCCGGTCATCCCCGAGCACGAGCAGCTGCAGGCCGACGCCGTCGAACGCGTCCTGCTGGTCTCCGGCCGCCTGTACTACGACCTGCTGTCCACCCGGCAGAAGACCGGCGACACGACGACTGCGATCATCCGGGTCGAACAGCTCTACCCGCTGCCCGCAGCGGAAATCGCCGCCGAGCTGGCCAAGTACCCGAACGCCGACGTTGTCTGGGCCCAGGACGAGCCCGCCAACCAGGGACCGTGGCCGTTCATCGGCCTGAACCTGCCGGATGCGCTGGACCGGCGCGTGCGCCTCGTCTCCCGGCCGGCCTCGGCTTCGACCGCGGCAGGTTCGATGAAGCGCCACGCAGCCGAGCAGGATGCCCTGCTCAAGCAGGCGTTCGCACGTAAGTAAGACCAGGCTGCCCGGCCGGAGGTGGAACACCACGACTCCGGCCGGGCAGCTTCGTTTAAGGCTTTGAACCGGCATTGGGAATGAAGAGGTAGTCGTGGAAGATCGGAAGCTGCGGATCGCAGCCGTTGGAGATGAGTTGCTGGCCGGCCTAGGTGACCCCCGGGCACTGGGCTGGCTGGGACGGGTGCTCGCCCGCACTCCCCACGACGGGCTCAGCCTGGAAAGCTACTCGCTGCCGTGCCCGCAGGAAGGCACCGAAGGGTTGGCTGAGCGCTGGCTCGAGGAAGCCGGCCGCCGGTTCGGCCCGCAGCACGAGAACCGCTTGGTGATCGGCTTGTCCGGGCGGGACATCGAGTTCGGCCTCTCCACGGCCCGCAGCCGGCTCAACCTCGCCAATATCCTTGACTCCGCTTCGCAGAACAAGATCGAGGTCTTCGTCGTCGGGCCGCCGCCGACCCTGGACCCCGCCCAGAACCGCCGACTGGGCGAGCTCAACACCGCCTTCGCCGATGTCACCACGCGCCGCAAGCACCTGTACGTGGACACCTTCTCGCCGCTGCTGAACCACGAGCAGTGGCGCCAGGACCTCGCGGCCAACGGCGGAACGCCGGGCCAGGCCGGTTACGGACTGATGGCCTGGCTCGTGCTGCACCGCGGCTGGTTCCAGTGGCTGGGGATCGACGCGCCGGAGCAGGCCGCCGTCCGTCCGGTCCCGCCCGGCGGACCACGGTAGATTCTGTCGCGATATATCTTGACCCCTCACCGGGCGCGATATATCGTGTTTCCATAGTCGCGATATATCGCAAGCACCGAGGCTCGCCTGATCGCACCCGCCCGCATCCGGAGGAAGCATGGAACAGAATTCGTGGACCGTTACGGGTCCCCAGACGATCGACGTCGACGGCGTCCGCTCGCTCAAGCTCGGCATTGTCCGCGGCCGCTTCGACGTCGTCACCCACGACGAGGACGTGGCCCGGATCGAGGTCTCCGAGGTCGACGGCGATCCGCTGGCGATCAGCCTCACCGAGGGCCGCCTCGAGGTGCGCCACCAGCTCCACGGCCCGCAGGGCTGGTTCAAGAACCTGATGGGCACGGTCAACAACAACTCAAGCAACAGCGTGGTCATCAGCATTGCCCTGCCGGCCGGTGTGGACGTCGAGGCCGGTACTGTCAGCGGCGACGGCATGGTCTCCGGCCTCACCGGGCACACCCGGCTGAACACCGTCTCCGGCTCGGTGCTGGCCGACGGCACCGCGGGTGAACTGGCCGTCAGCACCGTCAGCGGCGAGGTGATCGCCCGCAACCACCACGGCGTCCTGACCGCCAAGAGCGTCTCCGGCGAAGTCACCGCCTCTGGCGAATTCAGCAACATCCGCGCCAACACCGTCAGCGGGGACCTGAGCTTCGACCTGCACGGCTTCACCCAGGACTTCGGCGCCAACTCGGTCTCCGGCGATGTCACCATCCGGCTGCCGCACGACGTCGGCGTGGACATCATCGCGAAGTCGGCCAGCGGCGCGGTCGTGATCGACGACCAGCGGTACGCCCAGCCCGGCGGATCCGTGCAGACCATCGCCGGTCCCGATGCCAAGCTCATGCTGGTCCGGACCAACTCGGTATCGGGGAAGACCTCGATCTTCCACCGCCAGCCCAGCACGGACACCGAAGCGGGGCTGTGATGCCGCCCGTCTTTGCCCACGGCGCGCTGCGGCTGTACCTGCTGGCCCTGCTGGAGTCCGGCCCCAAGCACGGCTACGAGCTGATCAAGGCACTCAGCGATCGCTTCGGCGGCACGTACTCCCCCAGCGCCGGGACCATCTATCCGCGGCTCGCCAAGCTGGAGGAGGAGGGGCTCGTCGCCACCCACACCGAGGGCCGGCGCACCAACTACAGCATCACCCCGGCCGGCTTGGTGGAACTCAACAGGCGGCGGGAGGAGCTGGCCGACGTGGAGGACGACATTTCCGCCTCCGTCCGTCGACTGGCCGACAAGCTGCGGCAGGACATCCGGGTGAACATGCAGGGGCTGCGCGCGGACCTTGCCGCCACGGCCGAGGCGGCCCGCTCCACGGCCCGCAGTGCCGCCTCCCCCGCCGGCGCGCGCTACTCCAAGGAAAGCGACCGCAGGCTGCGGGAGGCCGAAATGCTGGTGCAGTCCTTCCGGGACGATATGCGGGTCGAGCTGCGCCGCCACGCCGGAGCCCGGCCGGTCACCCCAGTCACCCTTGAAACCGTCAAGACGGTCCTGGACCAGGCCCGGATCTCCATCCGGAACTCACTGGAGGGCTGAGCCGCA
Organism: Arthrobacter sp. 10T44; assembly: GCF_056393885.1. NCBI lineage: Bacteria > Bacillati > Actinomycetota > Actinomycetes > Micrococcales > Micrococcaceae > Arthrobacter > Arthrobacter sp. 10T44. The sequence goes on from NZ_JBFTGT010000001.1 coordinate 18,085, forward strand.
CGACGGCGGCCGCCGGTTCGCGGCGGGTCCGCCAATGTGGGAGACTTGAGGGCAGCTCTTTTGAGTACCAAGATTAAGGAGGCCAGCTATGAGCAAACGTGCACGTAAACGTCGTGACCGTAAGCGTGGCGGCGCGAACCACGGTAAGCGCCCCAACGCCTAAGCCAAGGCTTGGATATCAAGCTTTAAGCGAAAGACCCCGGAAACCTCACGGTTCCCGGGGTCTTTCGCTGTTTCTTGGTCCTTCGCGGGGCCCGGCGGCGCTCAGGCCTCCGCGTCGGCCTCAACCGCGCGGATCGAGTGGATCCGGTCGAGGATGGAATTCTTGAGATTCTCGGGCGCGGCCTCCGTGCAGGAGCGCTTCACCATCACGCGGATGACGCACTCGAGGTCATACTGCTCGTGGCACTCGGGGCACTCGTCGAGGTGGTCCTTGATCTCGGCGATGTCGTCGTGTGTCAGGGCCCCGTCGAGGTACTCGTAGATGCGCTGCATCCGGGTGTCATCGCAGTCGCCCAGTCCCTGGCAGTCGCTCATTTCCTGTTCTCCTGATTGTTGCTTTCGGCCGCTGCGGCGGGATCGCCCGCGGCTTTGAATCCCCGCTCGGCCGCGTAGTCGGCCAGCATGTCCCGCAGCATTCTCCGGCCGCGGTGCAGCCGGGACATGACGGTCCCGATCGGGGTGTTCATGATGTCTGAAATTTCCTTGTACGCGAAGCCCTCGACGTCGGCGAAGTAGACGGCGAGCCGGAACTCCTCCGGAATCGACTGCAGGGCCCGTTTTACGTCCGAGTCCGGCAGATGGTCCAGCGCTTCAGCCTCCGCCGAGCGCAGGCCGGTCGAGGTGTGCGACTCGGCGCGGGCCAACTGCCAGTCCTCGATGGTGTCCGAGTTCGACTGCAGCGGTTCACGCTGGCGCTTGCGGTACAGGTTGATGTACGTGTTGGTGAGGATCCGGTACAGCCATGCCTTGAGGTTCGTTCCGGGCTTGTACTGGTGGAAGGCGGAAAACGCCTTCGTGTACGCCTCCTGGACGAGGTCCTCGGCGTCGGCGGGATTCCGCGCCATCCGCATGGCCGCGGAGTAAAGCTGGTCGACGTACTGCATCGCGTCGCGCTCGAAGCGGATGCGGCGCTCGTCGGTGGTCTCGGCAGTCGTGTCCAGCGGCTGGCCGGTGCCGTCCGCCGCTACGGTTTCCACGGCTGTTCGTTCCGCGATGGCCTCGTCCGCGGCCGTCGCCTGCGCCGTACTACTGGCGGCGGCTGCCTTGGTGGGCTTGGCGTCGTCGTTTCCGGCAACCTCGTGCATGGCCGCAACGGCCGGATCCATGGTGCTCATTGCGTTCAAGTCTACTGTCACCTTCCGGCGGGTGCTCAAAGCCCCCGTCAGGGCCGCGGCCCACGGGTCCGCGGCGGCTTCATCCAGCAGCCCGGATTCTTTAACCAGAACCAAACCTCCGCCTTCCTGCACTGGCCGGATGACCGGCCGTGCCCATAGTTATTGCGCTGGTTTTCCCGCCCCCATTTCGGCTGGAATCTGTCATGCACAACCCCGCACAACGGGCAAATATTCCGCAAAAGTGCAAGACTAGAACCGGTTCTCCCGCACAGCGTCCGCGGTTCGTCCATCCAGGAGGAAATTCATGTCCTTTGTCCGCTTTCTCGCCCGCCCCATGCTCGCCTCCAGTTTCGTGCTCGCAGGCATGGACAAGCTAAAGAATGCGGATGACACTGCGACACAGCTGTCTCCCCTGCTGCGCCGCGCGGCTGAGTCCCTCCCCTTCCAGGCCGACGAGAAAGTCCTGGCCCGCGTGATCGGCGGCACCCAAGTGGGTGCCGGCGTGTGCCTGGCCCTCGGCAAGGCCTCCCGCCTGGCCGCCACCGTGCTCGCTGTGATCTCGGCGCTCAATGGCTACGTTGAATGGCGCAGCGCGGACATCTCGTCCAAGGAAGGCCGCGACGCCCGGCGCAAGCAGCTGCTGAAGAACGTCTCACTGACCGGCGGGGTGCTGCTGGCTTCCGTGGACACCGCGGGCAAGCCGAGCCTGGCCTGGCGTGCAGAGCACCTCGCCGCCGACGCCCGGAAGACCACCGCACACCTCGCCGCGGACGCCCGGAAGACCACCGGCAAGAAGCTGAAGAAGGCTGACAAGGCGGTCCGCAAGGCCGTCGACCACGCTGTCGGGGCCTAAGACGGCAATGACTGGCACCACCCCCACCGCTGCAGCCCCTTCCCTTCCAGCCGGCGGCGGTCCGCATTGGCGTGCGCCCTTCGCCGAGCGTCCCGTCGACGCCACCGTCACCGTTCCCGGCTCCAAGTCCCTGACTAACCGGTACCTGATCCTGGCCGCCCTCGCGGACGGGCCGTCCAAGCTCCGTGCTCCGCTGCACTCCCGGGACTCGGCCCTGATGATCAAGGCCCTCCGGCAGCTGGGGGCCACCATCACCGAAGTGCCCGGCGACGGCGCCTACGGCCCGGACCTGGACATCACCCCCATCGCCCCGGATGCCGCTGCCGCTGACACCACAATCGACTGCGGCCTGGCCGGCACTGTGATGCGCTTCGTGCCTCCGGTCGCCGCGCTGCACCGCGGCCGCTCAGCATTCGACGGCGATCCCCACGCCCGCAACCGGCCGATGGGCACCATCATCGAGGCACTGACCGGTCTCGGCGTCGCCGTCAGCGCCCCCGACGGCGGACCGGCGTCGTCGTTGCCGTTTTCCGTCCAGGGAACGGGAGAAGTCCGCGGCGGCCACCTCGTCATCGACGCCAGCGCCTCGTCGCAGTTCGTTTCCGCCCTGCTGCTCGCGGGAGCCCGGTTTACCGAGGGACTCCACCTCGAACACGTGGGAAAGCCCGTACCGAGCCTGGACCACATCAACATGACGGTCGCCGTGCTGCGCGGCGTGGGCGTGGCGGTCGATGACTCGGTGCCGAACCACTGGGTTATTTCCCCCGGCCCGATCCGCGCCTTCGACCAGCGGATCGAACAGGACCTCTCCAATGCCGGGCCGTTTCTCGCCGCGGCCCTCGCCACCCGCGGAACCGTGCGGATCCCCAACTGGCCGGCCGGGACCACCCAGGTCGGCGATCTCTGGCGCGGCATCCTGGCCACCATGGGCGCCACCGTGACGCTGGAGCACGGCACCCTGACCGTGAGCGGCGGCCCGGAGATCAAGGGCGGCGACTTTGACGAAACCAGCGAGCTCGCGCCGACCGTGGCAGCCCTCTGTGCCCTGGCCACCGGCCCCTCCCGGCTGAGCGGCATCGCCCACCTCCGGGGCCACGAAACCGACCGGCTCGCCGCCCTCGTCGCGGAAATCAACCGCCTTGGCGGGGACGCCGAAGAGACCGCCGACGGACTCATCATCAGGCCGGCGAAGCTGCACGGCGGCGTCGTGCACAGCTACGCGGACCACCGCATGGCCACCGCGGGCGCAATCCTCGGTCTCGCGGTCCCGGACGTGGAGGTCGAGGACATCGCCACCACGGCCAAGACCATGCCCGGCTTCCCGCAGCTGTGGGGGGCCATGCTCAGCCAGGCAAGCACCGCAGACAAGGACGCCGCCGGTGGCACGCAGCACTGACTCCTGGGACGAATCCGACGTCCGGATCCGCCCCAACAAAAAGGGCTCCCGCCCCCGCACCAAGGACCGGCCCAGCTACGACGACGCCGTCACCGGCCGGATCGTCACCGTGGACCGCGGACGCTACACCGCCGTCGTCGGCGAGGGCACCGCCGACGAACGCAAGATCATCGCGGCGCGGGCCAGGGAGCTGCGCCGCAACCCCGTAGTTGCCGGGGACTTCGTCTCGCTCGTCGGGGACGTCAGCGGCGAACCCGACACCCTGGCCCGGCTGGTCAAGATCCAGGACCGCAGGACGCTGTTGCGCCGCAGCGCGGACGACACGGACCCGATCGAACGCGCCGTCGTCGCCAACGCCGACCAGCTCGTCGTTGTCGTGGCCGCAGCCAACCCGGAACCCCGCACCGGCTTCATCGACCGCGCGCTGGTGGCCGCCTACGACGCCGGCATCGAACCGCTGCTGCTCGTCACCAAGGCCGACGTCAAGGACCCCGCCGAGCTGCTGGCCAACTACCAGCACCTGGATTTCCCGGTGATCATCTCCAAGACCGCGGATTCGGCCGCCTCCGGCATCGACGCCCGCTCCGATGACGGCCTGTCCGCCCGGCTGGACAAGGCCGCCGTGTCGCAGCTGCGGGACTACCTCGACGGGAAGGTCACCGTCATGCTGGGCCACTCCGGCGTCGGCAAATCCACCATGGTGAACGCGCTCACCGGCGCCGAACGGGCCACCGGCGGCGTCAACGCGGTCACCGGCCGCGGCCGCCACACCTCCTCCTCCGCGCTGGCGCTGAAGGTCAGTGATGCGCCTGCGGGCAGCTGGATCATCGACACCCCGGGCATCCGCTCCTTCGGCCTGGCCCATGTGGACCCGGACCGGATCCTGCGTTCCTTCCCGGACCTGGCTCCTGGCACCGATGACTGCGAGCGGGGCTGCAAGCACGACGCCACCGCCGTCAATTGCGGCGTGGACGCCTGGGTGCAGGGCGGCCACGCGGGCCCGTCCGGCCCGGCCCGGCTCGCCTCGCTGCGCCGGCTGCTGGGCACCGATCCGCGGCTGGAAGCGCAGGACACCAAGGAACTCGGCAGCGTCTCATAGCCGCGTCTACTTGGCGGCAGCGACGTGGCCTCCCGGTCCGCGGCGCGTTTTGACGGTAGTTTGGAAGCATGAGCCAACCAGCTTCGAGCTACAACGATGACCTGCGCCTTGCCCATGTACTGGCAGATTCCGTAGATTCCCAGACCATGAGCCGCTTCAAGGCGCTCGACCTTCGGATCGAGACGAAGCCGGACCTGACCCCCGTCACCGACGCGGACAAGTCCGCCGAGGAAGCCATCCGCGGGCAGCTGTCCCGCTCCCGCCCGCGCGACGCCGTCCTGGGCGAGGAGTTCGGCAGCTCCGGCCACGGTTCGCGCCGCTGGATCATCGACCCGATCGATGGCACCAAGAATTTCGTCCGCGGCGTCCCGGTCTGGGCCACCCTGATCGCCCTCGTCGACGAAGGCGAACCCGTGGTGGGCGTCGTCAGCGCCCCCGCACTGGGCAAGCGCTGGTGGGCCGCCAAGGGCGCCGGCGCCTACATGGGCCGCTCACTGGCCGCCGCGACCCGGCTGAGGGTCTCCAACGTCTCCCGGCTCGCCGATGCGTCGCTGTCCTATTCGAGCCTCGGCGGCTGGAAGCAGCGCGGCAACCTCGACGAGTTCCTCGGACTCACCGAGGAGGTCTGGCGTACCCGCGCCTATGGCGATTTCTGGTCCTACTGCCTCGTGGCCGAAGGCGCCGTCGACATCGCCTGCGAGCCCGAACTCAACCTCTACGACATGGCGGCGCTGGTCCCGATCGTGACGGAGGCCGGCGGCCGCTTCACCTCGCTCGAGGGAGAGGACGGCCCCTTCGGCGGCAACGCGCTGGCGACCAACTCGATCCTGCACTCCGAAGTCCTCAAGCGCCTCAACCCGGGCCTCGACGACCTGCTCTAGCCGGCCACGCCCGAGGCAGCCCGTAACACTACGCTTCATATTCCGCCCTCCCTTTTCCGTGCGACCGGCCATGTCCTAGGCTCGAAGCAGGTCACGAGTGCCAGCGCAAAACCCCGGTTTGCTGGCCGGCAACCCTCCATTCGCGGCGGGGTGCCCCGGGTGACGACCTGGCCGGTCCGGAGCGGACCCGGCAAGCGCGGATCCCCTGTGTGCGGGGTCCTTTTCGAGCGAGGTCCCATGACGACTGCCACCATCCCCACCCACACCACCAGCGCCGGCGGCCCGGAGTTCACCGACGCACGCTTCGACGCCGCCCGCCGGCCACTGTCCGCGGTTTCCGGCGCCGAAATCCTGGCCCCCCTGATCCAGGGCGGCCAGGTCCGGTACGCCAACCTGGACTACGGAGCCTCCGCCCCGGCGCTGTCCGTGGTGTCCGCCTACCTGAACGAGATCCTGCCGTACTACGCCAGCGTGCACCGCGGCGCCGGCTACGCCTCCCAACTGAGTACCTCGGTGTACGAAAACGCCCGGAACATCGTCCGCGGGTTCGTCGGCGGCCGTCCGGATGACTCCGTGATCTTCACCCGGAACACCACCGACGCACTGAACCTGCTGGCCGGCTGCCTGCCCGTCGACGACGGCCGACACACCGGCGAGGTGCTTTACCTCGATATCGAGCACCACGCCAACCTGCTGCCCTGGCAAAACGTCCCGCACCGCAGCGTCGTCGCGGCGCCCACCCTCGCCGGCACCGTGGAGCGGCTCCGGGCGGAACTCGCCCTCGGCGGAGTAAGCCTGCTCGCCGTGACCGGCGCGTCCAACGTCACCGGCGAAATCCTGCCGATCCGTGAGCTGGCCGCGCTGGCGCACGAATTCGGCGCCCGGATCGCCGTCGATGCGGCCCAGTTGGCCCCGCACCGCCGCATCAACATCGCCGCGGACGACGTCGACTACCTCGCCTTCTCCGGCCACAAGCTCTACGCCCCGTTCGGCGCCGGCGTGCTGGTGGGCCGGCCGGACTGGCTGGACGCCGGCACCCCGCACCTGGCCGGCGGCGGCGCAGTACGGGACGCACGGCTCGACGCCGTCAGCTGGACCACCGGGCCGGCCCGCCACGAGGGCGGCTCCCCCAATGTCCTGGGCGCGGCCGCGCTGGCCCGCGCCAGCCAGGTCATCGAGGCGCTGGACGAGCAGCAGTGGCACGCCCACGAGGACGCCATCCGTTCCTTCCTGGTCGAGGGGCTGGAGCGGATCGACGGCGTAACGGTCCACCACATCTTCGAGGACACCGGCCGGGAAGGCGGCCCCGGGACGATCGGCGTGGTCAACTTCTCGGTCGCCGGTTACGACGCCGGCCTGGTCGCCGCATACCTGTCCGCGGAGCACGGCATAGGCCTGCGCGACGGCCGGTTCTGCGCCCACCCGCTGCTAAAACGGCTCGGCCTGCCCGCCGGTTCGCTCCGGGCCAGCTTCGGCCTCGGCTCACGGCTCAACGACGCGCAGCGGCTGCTCGCCGGGCTCCAGGAGCTGCGGCGGAACGGCCTGGGCTGGGACTACGTCGTAGACGCCGGACGCTGGGTGCCGGCCAACGACACGCGGAGCTATCCGCACTGGGCGCCGAACACGCCTGGCACCGCTGGCGCAGCCCCCTGCTCCGTCGACTGACCGGCAGCGCAGCCCGGGCCGCGTGCGGTAAATTCGACAGGTACGCACCAGAGCTGCCGAAGGAGATCGCACGTGGCACGCGGCGGCCCCAAACTGCACCACCCCGGACTGCAGGGTGGCCCAAAACTGCAGCACCAGCGGCGGCGGGAGCTCGGGCAGAGCTTCCAGGACGGCGGCGAGCACTACGACCGGGTCCGGCCCGGCTATCCGGCGGATTCGGCCGATTGGCTGATCCCGGCCGGGGCCCACGACGCCGCCGACCTGGGCGCCGGGACCGGTAAGTTCACGGCGCTCCTGGTCCAACGGGGGCTCAGGACCGTGGCCGTCGATCCGTCCCCGGACATGCTCGACCAGCTGCGCCGCGCCCTCCCGGGAGTCGCCGCCGTCGAGGGTACCGCCGAACACACCGGGCTGGCTTCGGGGGCCTTCGACCTGGTCACGGTGGCCCAGGCCTGGCACTGGTGCGATCCCCTGCTGGCCAGTACCGAGGCGGCCCGGATCCTGCGGCCGCACGGCGTTCTCGGCCTGATCTGGAACCAGCTCGACACCTCGGTCCCCTGGGTGCACAGGCTGTCCCGGATCATGCATGCGGGGGACGTCCACAAGCCCCACTTCACGCCGCCGCTGGGACCGGAATTCATCGGGCTGGAGAGTCATCTCACCCGCTGGGAGGATCCAGTAACCACGCAGGACGTCATGGAACTGACCAAATCCCGCAGCTACTACCTGCGGGCAGGCGAGAGCACCAGGGCCAAGGTGCTCGCTAACCTCGACTGGTACCTGCACGAGCACCTCGGACACACTGCCGGGCAGCTCCTGCCGCTTCCCTACCTGACGCAAAGCTGGCGTGCCGTCAAAGCCTGAGGTTCCCGCATTGCACTGACCACGCCGCGGCGCCTATTATTTCGGTGTGCCTAACTTATATTTGTAGGCACTCAGGAACTTCTTGGGAGCCCGCAGTGCTGGACGTAGCCGGACACGAACCCCTGCCCGCGGGGAAACCGCCTGCCCGCAGGATCAGGGGTAGCCGCCGGGCTTTGCTGGGCCTGCTCGGCCCGGCGTTCGTGGCTGCCATCGCCTATGTGGACCCCGGCAACGTCGCCGCCAACCTGACGGCCGGGGCACAGTACGGTTATCTGCTCGTCTGGGTTCTCGTCGCCGCCAACGTCATGGCGGTGCTGGTCCAGTACCAGTCCGCCAAGCTCGGCATCGTCACCGGCAAGACCCTCCCGGAGATCCTCGGCGAGCGGCTCCGGCCGGCCTGGCGCCGCGCCTTCTGGGTCCAGGCCGAGATTGTGGCCGCAGCCACCGACCTCGCCGAGGTGGTGGGCGGCGCGGTGGCCTTGTACCTGCTCTTCGGCCTTCCGCTCCCCCTCGGCGCCGTCATTGTGGGCGGCATTTCGATGGCCCTGCTCGCCGTGCAGAGCCGCAACCAGCAGCGCCCCTTCGAGTTCGTCATCATGTTCCTGCTGGGCATCATCACCGTCGGGTTCCTGGCCGGACTGTTCATCAGCCCGCCGGATCCGGGCGGGTTCGTGGCCGGGCTTGTGCCTGGCTTCCAGGGCCCGGACACGGTGCTGCTGGCCGCGAGCATGCTCGGTGCCACGGTGATGCCGCACGCCATCTACGTCCACTCGGCGCTCTCCCGGGACCGGCACCGCCCGGATCCGCATCTGCATGTCCCGCCGCACGCCATTGCCCGGCTGATCAAAGCCACGCGCTGGGACGTCGTCGCGGCGCTGGCCGTCGCCGGCATCGTCAACATCGGAATGCTGCTGCTGGCCGCGTCCACGCTGGGCGGTGAAGACGGCACGGACACGATCGAGGGTGCCCACGCCGCCATCACCGCCAACCTCGGCCCGGTGGTCGGCGTGGTCTTCGCCGTCGGCCTGCTTGCCTCCGGCCTGGCCTCCACCTCGGTGGGCTGCTACGCCGGCGGAACCATCATGCAGGGCCTGCTCAAGATCCGCATTCCGCTGATGACGCGACGGGTGCTGACCCTGGTCCCCGCCGTCGTCCTGCTGGCCGTCGGCTTCGACCCCACCTGGGGGCTGGTGCTCAGCCAGGTTGTGCTCAGCTTCGGGATTCCGTTCGTGCTAGTCCCGCTCGTGGTGCTGACCAGCAGCAAGCCCCTGATGGGCCGGTTCGCGGACGGCATGACCCTGCGGGTGGCCGCCGTCGTCAGCGTGATCCTGGTGGTGGCGCTGAACCTGGTCCTGCTGTGGCTCACCTTCACCGGCGCCGCCGGACGGTAGGCTTGGGGCTGTGAAGACCAGTCCGCCCTCCTCCTCCATTGAGGACTACGTCAAGGTCATCTACTCCTTCACGGAGTGGCAGGACAAGCCCATCACCTCCACCCAGCTGGCCCAGCGGCTGGGCGTCGCGAATTCCTCGGTCTCCGAGATGGTCCGCAAGCTCAAGGACCAGGGCCTGGTGGACCACAAGCCGTACAGTGCCGTCACCCTGACCGAGGACGGCGTGCGTCTGGCCCTCTCCATGGTCCGGCGGCACCGGCTGATCGAGACATTCCTGGTCCAGGAGCTCGGCTACCGCTGGGACGAGGTCCACGACGAGGCCGAGCTGCTTGAACACGCCGTCTCGGACACCTTCATCGAGCGGATGTCCGCCAAGCTGGGCAATCCGGTCCGCGACCCGCACGGCGACCCCATTCCGGCCGCGGACGGCTCGGTCCTGATGCCGCCGGCCTACCGGATGAGCGAGCTCGACGACGGCCACACCGGCCGGATCACCCGGATCAGCGACGAAAACCCCGAGCTGCTGCGCTACCTCGCCGCCGAACAGATCGACCTGGACTCCGACGTCGAAGTCCTGGGCCGGAAGCCCTTCGGCGGCCCGCTCGTGGTCCGCATCGGCGCCCGCGGCGAGCTGCGCGAAATCGACCTCGCCGACGAGGTGGCCTCCGCACTCTGGGTGCACAGCGACGCGGCCCATTCCGGCTGCCGCGTCGAGGGGCGCTGAATGGAAGCGTTGGATGCGGAGCGCCGCCCGGCGACGGTCGCGGCGGTTCCCGGCTGGCGGGCATGGGCGGCAGTCGCCGTCGGCGGCCTGATCGGAACCGAGCTGCGCTACGGCGCTGGGCTGGTCTTCCCCGAGGCGGCAGGCGCCGTGCCGTGGACCACGCTTGCGATCAACGTCCTGGGGAGCTTTGTCCTGGCCGCCCTGACCACCATCTGGATTGCCCGGCCGCGGACAGCTTTCTGGCTCCGGGCGGGCCTCGGCCCGGGGCTCCTTGGCTCCTTCACCACCTTTTCCGCGCTGGCCCTCGCCGTCGACCAGCAGATTCGCGGCGGCTTCCACGCCGTGTGGCTCGCCTACCTCGGCTTGTCGCTGGTCCTGGGGCTCGGCGCGGCGGCGGCCGGCTGGAAATCGGGCAAAGCGCTGGCCGACCTGAGCGGCAGGGCACAGTGACCGCCGCCCTGCTGGTGGGGGTCTTCGGAGTGGCCGGCGCCCTGGCCAGGTTCGCCGTCGACTCCTGGTTCGCCCACCGGCCTGGACCCCACCCGCACTGGCCCTGGGCCACCCTGGCCGTCAACGTGGCCGGATCCTTCATCATCGGGCTGTCCCTCGGGGTGACGCCGCGCCTTGGGCTCGGCCCCGAGTGGCAGACGGCGGTCGCCAGCGGCCTGGCCGGAGGCCTGACCACGTTCAGTTCCTGGACCACGGCCACCATCCGGCTGGTCAGCGAAGCACGCTACCGGGCCGCCGCCCTGAACGTGGCCGCGAACCTGGCGGCGGGGCTGGCGGCGGCCGCCGTCGGCGTCGCGCTGGCCGGCTAAGCCGGCTGGGTAGGGGCGTCCCCTCCCTCACTGTCCGCGGGTTCCCTCGGCGGGTTCCTGATCCCGACGGCGGACGCCGCAGCGCCCGCGACGAATAGCGCGGCGGTGACCGCCGCCGTGCCGTGCAGGCCCGACGTCGTGATCACCGGTCCGGTGATGAGCCCGGCAAAGGCGATGGTCACCAGGCCCGCGATGCGGGCGACGGCGTTGTTGACGGCCGAGCCGATCCCTGCTTCTTCAGGATCCACGGCACCCAGGATCGCGGAGGTCAGCGGCGCCACTGTCACGGCCAAACCGAGTCCGAAGACCACCAGCCCGGGAAAGACCTCTCCGAAGTAATCCAGCGGCAGGCCGATCCCCAGCATCATCAAAAAGCCCGCCGCGCACAGCAGCGGCCCGGCCGTCATGAACCAGCGCGGACCGAAGCGGCCGGAGAGAGCCCCGATCTTTGCGGAGAGCAGGAGCAGGATCAAGGTGGAGGGCAGCAGGGCGATGCCGGCTGCGGTGGCCCCCAGACCGGCGACCTGCTGCAGGAAAAGCCCCAGGACGAAGAACCCAAGGTTCAACGCCCCGTAGATCACCGTGGTGGCGACGTTGCCCCAGCCGAAGTTGCGGAGGGCGAAAAGCCGCAGCGGCATCATCGGCGCCGGGGTCCGCCGCTCGTGGAGCAGGAACCCGGCCAGGCCGGCAATCCCAAGGACCAGCGGCAGCCAGACCTGCGGGGCGCCCCAGCCGAGGCTCCCGCGTTCGATAAAGGCGTACACGACGCCGCCCAGGCCGATGATCGCCAGGACGGTACCCGTGACGTCGATCGTGCTGCCGGGCGCGCGTCCCAGATCCAGTTCGCGCAGCCTGCGCAGGGCCGGCCACACGGCAACCGCCGGGACGATGTTGAGGAAGAAAATGACCCGCCAGGTGAACACATCCACGGAGATGCCGCCAAGCACCGGGGCCGCCACGATGGCCCCGGAGGTCCACGCGGACCACTTGCCGATCGCGGCGGACTGGGCCGGGCCACTGAACACCGTCACGATCAGGGCCAGCGAGCTGGGCACCAGCAGTGCTCCGGCGACGCCCTGCAGGCCGCGCGCCACAATCAGCGACTCCCCGCTCCAGGCGAGGCCGCAAAGCACGGAGGTGGCGGTGAAGCCTGCGAGGCCCCATTGCAGCACCCGGACCCGGCCGAACTGGTCCGAGAGGGAGCCGGCGACCAGGATCAGCGCCCCCAGCGTAAGCAGGTAGGCGTCCACCACCCATTGCTGGACCACCAGGCCGCCGCCGAGTTCACGGCTGATCGCCGGGAGTGCAAGGTTGACCACCGAACCGTCGAGGAAGGCGATGAAGGACGCGACGATCGCCACGTACAGCACGCGCCTCTCAAGGCTGGACAGGGCTGTGGCGGGGGTGCCGGACATGGCTGCTGCCTTCCTCACTGCCTGCCGGACGGCGGGCACCGGGTTTGGGATGAGCCTAGCACCGGCGGCCGGCTGACTGCCGGTGTGCCCGGATCCCGTAAAGTTGAAGGATGGTTACGAGACGCGAAGCTGCCCAGGCCCTTGATATTCCGCTGGAAATGGCACACCGTCACGGCATTCCGTCCCGCCTGTCCGAGGCCGAACTCGGCGCCCTGCTGGACAGCCCGCCGGCCTGGCTCCTCCAGTCGAGGGCCAACCGGACGGGCAAACGCCCGGTCTGGGTCCAGCTGACCTGTGCCGTGTGCGGCTTCTCCGAAACGGCCCGGCCCAAAAAGTGGTGGCCGGAGTTCAGCTTCGTCTGCTGCGCCCACCATGCCCCGCACGAGCGGCCCGCCCTGGAGGCCGGGCTGGTCCGCAGCGAATATGAGGGCGTCGGCAGCCGCTTCATCGGCATCGTGGACGTCGCGGTGCCCGAGGCGTAGCCTTAAAAGCACGGGCTCATCCCGGGCCCCCCGCCTTTAGGGAGCGCGCAAATGCCTGACAAGTCGCCGCACCGGCACCTTACGAAGAAGCCGGTCAAAACCATCAAGGAAAAACGGGCCGAGAAGAAGGCCAAGCACATCGTGGACGAGCACACCGATCCGGTGGCGCACATCAAGAAGCGCTAACCCGCCGTCCAACACAACAAAGTCGAGCACAACAAAAAGGCCGGAAGCTGATGCTTCCGGCCTTTTGCTACGGGGTGGAGCTCCGTTGCCGGCGCTCCCTATGTGGAGATGGGGGGAATTGAACCCCCGTCCGATGTCGTGTTGTCAGGGCTTCTCCGGGCGCAGTTTGCGTCGGATTTTCTCGGCCCCAGCCATGCTGCAAACAGCTGGCTGATCCGGGCCCAGTCATCAAAGAGTCCCGTTCACCCCGATGACGGAGGTAAACAGCAGTGGCTATCTAAATGACGCCAGGATCCGGGGCAATAGCAACCTCGGGCTGACGGACTGTCTTACTGCTTAGGCAGCGAGAGCGAAGTCAGTGCGTTTTGATTCGGCACTTATTGGTTTGCAGACAGCGTTTACGAGATAATTCTGCATCCTCGGCCCGCTTCACCTGTCGCGACTAACATCGTCGAAACCGATCATCCCCGTATTTTTTTATCAAACCGGTCAGGTTCCCGCCGATCCGCCTTCGCGGGTTCAGCCGGTTCCTTCCCGGACTACCAATCATAACGCAAGGCCCGCCGGATTCATTCCCGCGGGTTTGGTGCACCTTGCCTAGCGCCTGTTCCGCTCGCGCATCACGCGCAGGGCCTCACGCTTGTCCTGCTGCTCGCGCAGCGTCTGGCGCTTGTCGTATTCCTTCTTGCCCCGGGCGACGCCGATCTCCACCTTCGCGCGGCCGTCCACGAAGTACAGCTGCAGCGGCACGATTGTGAAGCCGGATTCGCGGATCTTGTGCGAGATTTTGGTCAGCTCGTCGCGGTGCAGCAGCAGCTTGCGACGGCGGCGCGCGGCATGATTGGTCCAGCTCCCCTGGTGGTACTCGGGGATGTGGATGCCCTCCATCCACAACTCGTCGTTGTAGAAGGTGCAGAAGCCGTCAACCATGGAGGCATGGCCCTCGCGGAGGGACTTCACTTCGGTGCCCATGAGCGCGATACCGGCCTCATAGGTATCCATGATGTGGTAGTCGTGCCGGGCCTTGCGGTTGGTGGCCACTACCTTCCGGCCACTTTCTTTAGGCACGGTAAAACTCCTTAGTCGATGGATCGGGTCAGTTCCAGTTTAGAGCAGGCCCATCGGGTCGACTGCCTGGCCGTTGACCCAGGTCTCGAAGTGCGAGTGGCAGCCGGTGGAGTTGCCGGTGGTCCCGGAGTATGCGATCAGCTGACCCTGGCTGACCTGCTGGCCGTCAGAGACCACCACAGAGGTGTTGTGGTAGAAGATCGTGGTCAGCGAGTTGCCCTGCACAACGCCGTGCGAGATTTTCACGTGGTTGCCGCCGCCGTCGTTCCCCCACCCCGCCGAGAAGACCGTGCCGGCCGCCGGGGCGTAAACCGGAGTGCCGCAAGCGGCGCCGAAGTCGATGCCGGTGTGCATGTAGCCGCCCTGGCCGTAGAAGTCGATGGTGCCCGGCGGCGTCGCGCGCCAGCCGAAACCCGAGGTGATCGGGACGCCGTTGAACGGGCTGCGCAGGCCGAAAGCCGACACCGGTCCCGGCGGGGCCGGGACGTAAGGCGCCGGCCGGGGCGCGACCTGGCCCTGGGCCCGGGCCGCCGCGGCGGCCGCAGCGGCGCGGGCCGCCGCGATCCGGCGCTGTTCAGCTTCCCAGGCCTCGCGCAGCTTCCGGTCGCGTTCGACGATTTCGGCCGCGACGGCGTCCTGCCGGGCTTTGACCTGCGCGAGCTGGCCCTGGATGGCGGGCTTGGCTGCCTGCAGCTGTTTGTTCAGCCGGGTGGTGTCGGAGATCAGCTTGTCCACCGTGGCCTTTTTGGCCGCCGCCTCGTCGCGTGCCGCCTGCTCCCGGACCAGCGCCGCGTCAGCCTTGGCCTTGAGGTCCGCGATTTCGGCTTCCACCGCCTGCAGTCGCGCCTGGGAGTTGACGTTCGTGGCGTTCTGCTGGGTCAACTTGTCCATCGCGGTGTTCTGGCTGCGCAGCGCCTGGTCCGCCAGGTCGATGGTGTCGGTCAGGCTGCCGTTGTTCGAGCCAAAGAAGAGCGAGAGGTTGGACGGCACGCCGCCGGACTTGTAAGCCTGGGTGGCAATCTGCCCGATCAGCTTGCGGGTGTCGGTGATCTTCTTCTGGTCATTCGCCAGCTGCTGGGTGATTTTGGCTTTGTTCTGCTGGGCCAGGTCCACGCGGGCAGCGAGGGCTTCAACCTCCTTGACCGCACCGGCCACACGGCCCTGGGCATCAAGCAACGCCTGCTGGGCACCGGGAAGCTGGCCCTGGTAGAGCACCAGGTCGCCTGCCGCTTTGGCGATGCGTGCGTCCACGAACTCCAACGAATGCTGGACCCGCTCGGCCTCAGCCCTGAGCGCAGCCTGCTGGTCTTCGAGGGTGTCGGCGAACGCCACCGGGGTCGAAGCGCCCAGGTTGGCCGCGAGGACGAGCACCACGGCGGCGCTGATCAGGCGGCCGCGGCGGAGGGTACGGCGGGCCGGATCGGTGCGTCGGACCATCGGTTTCATGAGCATTCCTCTTCGTTGCGCAAAGCTAGACCCTCAGGTAACGGCGGAGGGTCAGGAGAGATGAGGTGCCGGCCAGCAGCACACCAAGGCCGATCAGGGCCGGCGCCAGGAGCAGCGTCTGGGCCGGGGAAATGAAGGCAGTGTCCGGATACTGTTTGGACAGGACCCCGCCGAGGAAGAAGTGGGCGACGGCCCACAGCGTGCCGGAGGCGAGGGCCGCGCCAATCACGGCCGCGATCACGCCCTCCAGGATGAAGGGCAGCTGGATCACCATCTTCGACGCGCCCACGAGGCGCATGATCCCGGTTTCCCGGCGGCGGCTGAAGGCGGAGAGCCGGATGGTGGTGGCTATCAGCAGGATGGCGCAGACAATCATCACACCGGCCACGCTGACCGCCACCAGGGAGGCGGCGTTCATCGCGGAGAAGAGCCGTTCCAGCAGCTGCCGCTGGTCGATGACGGACTCCACACCGGCCTGCGAGGAGAAGTTCTCGCTGATGACCTCATACTTTTCCGGATCCTTCAGGTTGATCCGGAAGGAGGCCGGGAGCTGGTCCGGGGTGACCGAGTCAACGATCGGCGAGTTGGAGAACTGCTCCTTGAAGTGCTTGTAGGCCTCGTCCTTCGATTCAAACTGGAAATCGTTGACGTACTGGGCCACGGACGGGGACTGCAGCAGCTTGCGCAGGTTGGCCTGCTGCTCCGGAGTCGCCGGGCCGGAGGCGCAGCCTGGCGCCGTCGAACCGTCGCTGCAGAGGAAGACGGCGACCTGGACCTTGTCGTACCAGTACCCCTTCATCTGGTTGATCTGAAGCTGCAGCATGCCGGCGGCACCCACGAAAGTCAGGGATACGAAGGTCACCAGGATGACGGAGACCACCATGGACAGGTTCCGGCGCAGGCCGCTGCCGATCTCGGCCAGGATAAAAGCGAGTCTCACAGCTTGCCCTCCCGTGCGTGCTGGGCCTCGCCGTTGGCGGCGCCGACGTCGGACGGCTCGCGGCCGCTCGCGTCCCGCAGCCGGCGGGATTGTCCCACTACCGGGATCATCGAGGTGTACAGGGCCCGGGCCTCGTCACGGATCACGACCCCGTTGCGCAGTTCCACTACGCGTTTGCGCATCTCGTTGACGATGTCGTCGTCGTGGGTGGCCATCACCACGGTGGTGCCGTTCTGGTTGATCTTGTCGAGGACGCCCATGATGCCCATGGAGGTCGTCGGGTCGAGGTTGCCGGTGGGCTCGTCCGCCAGCAGGATGCCGGGACGGTTGACGACGGCGCGGGCGATCGCCACGCGCTGCTGCTCACCGCCGGACAGTTCGTGGGGCAACCGGTTTTCCTTGCCTTCGAGGCCGACGGTCTTGAGGACTTCGGGGACGGTTTCGCGGATGACGCTGCGGCTCCGGCCGATGACCTGCATGGCGAAGGCAACGTTGGCGAACACGGTTTTTTGGGGCAGCAGGCGGAAGTCCTGGAAGACGACGCCGATCCCCCGGCGCAGCCGCGGCACCCGCCAGCTGGAAATCTTCGCCACGTTCTGGCCTGCGACGTAGACGGCCCCTGAGGAGGCGCGGTCCTCTTTCAGCACCAGGCGCAGGAAGGTCGATTTGCCGGAGCCGGAGGCACCCACGAGGAAGGCGAACTCGCCACGGTCGATCTCAAGGTTGATCGAATCCAGCGCCGGTCGCGCGTTCTGGTCGTAGACCTTGGTGACATTTTCGAAACGGATCATGGCCCTAATACCCTGCAGGAGCCGGGCATCTTTCAGACCAGTTCTGCTGCCGGGGCGCGGGCTTTCTTTTGGGGGAAGTAGGGCACCGGCCCCTCGACTATACGCACGGGTAACAGCACAGGGGCCGGAGCACGGGGGCGTGTCGCGGGATTTGGGCCCGGCGGGCCGGTTATGGCACGGGCCGCCGGGGCGCCTTGCTAGTCTTCGGCGTTGCGGTTGTCGGTCCGCCAGCGGATGCCGGCGTCGATGAAGTCGTCGATCTCGCCGTCGAACACCGCCGAGGTGTTGCCCACCTCGTGCTCGGTGCGGAGGTCCTTGACCATCTGGTACGGGTTGAGCACGTAGGAGCGCATCTGGTCGCCCCAGGAGGCCTTTACGTCGCCGGCGAATGCCTTCTTCTCGGCGTTTTCCTGCTCCTTCTTGAGCAGCAGCAGGCGGGACTGCAGCACCCGCAGCGCCGCCGCGCGGTTCTGCAGCTGCGACTTCTCGTTTTGCATGGACACCACGGTGCCGGTGGGGATGTGGGTCAGGCGGACGGCGGAGTCCGTGGTGTTGACCGACTGGCCGCCCGGGCCGGAGGAGCGGAAGACGTCGACGCGGATCTCGTTGTCCGGGATGTCGATGGAGTCGGTCTGCTCGATCAGCGGGATGACTTCGACGGCGGCAAAGGACGTCTGGCGCCGGCCCTGGTTGTCGAAGGGGCTGATCCGGACCAGCCGGTGGGTGCCCGCCTCGACGCTCAGCGTGCCGTAGGCGTAGGGCGCCTTGACCTCGAAGGTGGCGGACTTCAGCCCGGCTTCTTCGGCGTAAGAGGTGTCCATGATGGTGGTCGGGTAGCCGTGGCGCTCGGCCCAGCGCAGGTACATCCGCAGCAGCATCTCGGCGAAGTCCGCGGCGTCCACGCCGCCGGCACCCGCGCGGATGGTGACCACGGCTTCGCGTTCGTCGAACTCGCCGGAGAGCAGCGTGACCACCTCAAGGTCCTTGAGGGCCTTGCGGATCGATTCGAGTTCCGCGGCGGCCTCCCCCATCGAGGCGGCGTCGTCCTCGTCCTGGCCCAGTTCCACGAGGACTTCCAGGTCGTCGATCCGGGCGGCCAGCTTGTTCAGCCGCTCCAGTTCGGACTGCTTGTGCGAGAGCTTGGAGGTGATGACCTGCGCGGCCGCGGGGTCGTCCCAAAGGTTCGGCTCGCCGGCGCGCTCGCTCAGTTCGTCGATGTCTTCCTTCAGCGCATCGACGTTCGAAACGTTCTCGATCGAGGCGTAGGTGGCGCGCAGCGCGCGGATTTCTGCGGGAAAATCAATGTTTGCCATGGTTTTTCAAGCCTACGCTATCCGCCGCGGACGCCCCGGCCCGGTGGTCGCGCCCGGGAGCCTCGCCCGGGCCCGGGGCTTGCGTGCGGTCAGCGCGTCAGCCGGGACCGCGCCGTCGACGTCGCCTCGATCCGGATGCCGTCCGGGACCAGGAAGTTCACGATGGGCGGGTGGACGGCGGCGCTGAGGACCACGACGGCGGTGGACCCGTCGGGACTGCCCGTCGCGGGGCCGACGGCCAGGCCGCTGAACCTGGCGAAGGCGCCGTTGCGGTTCAGGTAGTCGGCGGCGGTGCTGCGCACCCGGCTGCCGCTGAGGACTGCGGTGGGGCTTCCGGAGGAGCTTTGCAGCTGCCCCAGGGTGAAGCTGTCCGCGGCCGCCACGGAGGCCCCGTCCGCCAGCGACAGCAGTTTCTTGTGTTCGATGTAAACGTTGGACGCAGCCGCGACCACAGTGGTGACCAGCAGGGCAAGCAGTACATAGCCGATGATCAACACCATCAACTGGCCGTCCTCACCGTCCTGGCGTCCCGCCGACCCGACGGCCGGGTGGGTGGTCACCGGAACCGCCCAACGATCTGCGTGGCGGAGGCACTGAGCCGGCCGGCGTCGAGCCTCAGGGTGTCGCTGAACGGCACGAACGGCAGCGGCACCGCGAGTCGCACGGTGACGGTGACGGCGGATCCGGCAGCGGTGCAGTCGGCGGGAACGCAGCTGGTTTCCAGGCTCGCGTTTTCCGCCGGCTGCCCGTAGTCGGCGAGCGCCAGCTGCACGGCTTGTTCCGCGGCGGCCCGGCCGCTCGCGGCGTCGGGCTGGGCAACGTAGACCTTGGCTGCTTGGTCCGCTGCGCCGACCACCGCGAAGGAGCCGCCCTGGAGCTGGCCGATCGTGATGATGAAGTAGACCACCGGCACCATCAACAAGAGGGACAGGAAGGTGAATTCGATGACGGCGCTCCCCCGCTCGGCATCGTCGCTAGGGCTGGATGGCGGCATGGCCTTTCACCTCCAGTAGTTCGCGGGGGCCGATCAAGCCGATGACAGGAAGCGGTGCGCGGACAGTTACCTCCAGTGTGCGGATGCCGGCGTAGGTGGTCTCCGCGGTGCTGACGTCCCGGGCGAACTCCGGCGTGAGCGCCACCCCGATCAGTTGCGTGGTGCGTTCCTTGGCGTCGGCGGCGCCGCGGTCCGCCAGGGTGCCGTACCGGGCGCCCGAAGCCGCGGCATCGATCAGGGTATTCCGGACGTGCAGGACGAGGGCTAGCTGGATGATGCCCAAGAAGAACAGCGTGAGCAGTCCGCCGACCAGGACGAAGTCGACTACGGCTGAGCCGCGTTCCCGGCCGGCGGGACCGGCGGCGTCCTGGATGGCGGGGCCGGCACACTGGAGGGCGGGACCGACACACTGGTCGGCGGGGCCGCGGCTGCCGGCTGCGTACACCGACTACTGCCCGACTTTTTGCATGGCCTGGTTGAAGAGCCCCTCCAGCGCGGGGCCTGCGAGCGCCAGCAGTGCGGCGACCAGCACGGCCGACATCAGGGTGATCAGTACCCAGCCTGGGACATCCCCGCGCTCCCCGAGATCCCGGCTACCGTGCGCCCGCCCGCTCTGCCGGCCGGGGTGTTTGCCTGGCTGTTTGCTCGGCTGGATTCCTGGCTGTCTTCCTGCGGCCGCGGAAAGCCACAGCAGTCTGGCCGCCGTGTGAGCCAGTAACAACGTGCGGATACCAATACTCTTCACCGTTTCCCCTTTGTGTTTTGAATGTCGCAGTCGAGCTGCGCTGCTTGCCCCTGTTCTGATGCGGTTACTGCCCTACTGCTTACTGCGTACGACCCCTCCACGTCTTGCTCAGAGGTCTTGCTCAGAGTCCCAGGCTGATGGCCGCCAGCCCCGGGAAGACGGCGAACACCACGGTCAGTGGCAACACGCCGAAGACGAGCGGAACCATCATGCCGATCTCCTTCCGGCCGGCGGACTCCATCAGTTCGCGCTTGGCGGTGTCGCGCACGTCCTGGGCCTGGGCGCGCAGGACTTCCGCCAGGGGTGTCCCGCGTTCCACCGCGACGATCAGGCCGTCCACGAACCGGACCAGCGGGCCCAGCTCGGTTCGTGACGAGAACTCCTGCAGGGCATCCGCCAATGGTTTCCCGGCCCGGGTATCGGCCAGGACCCGGGAGAACTCCTTTGACAGCTCGCCCTGCGTTCGGCGGCCTACCCGGTCCAGGGCGCCGGTGGCGCTCTCGCCAGCACTGACCGCCAGGGCCATAAGTTCGGCCACGCTGGGGAACTCCGCCATCATCCGGGCCTCGCGCTTCTTGACCTGCGCCCCCAGCACATAGTCGCGGAAGAGGAACCCGGCCAAGCCGGCGCCGACGACGATCAGCACGGAGAAGAGCGGATTGAAACGGCCCATTGCTCCTCCCAGCAGCACGATTCCCGCCGCCCCCACGAAGCCGCCGGCGGCCCAGAGCAACTGCTGCGCGCGGAAATCCACCGGCGATTTGCTGCTGCCGGCCCGGGCGAGCCTACGGTTGAGCGCCGATGAACCCGGGTTCAGCCTGCCCAGCGCCCGGACCCCGTCCCGGATCACCGGGCGCAGGATCCGTTCGAGCGGGCCAAACGTCGTGACGTTGCCGGCAGCCGTGCGCAGCAGCCGGGATTCCAGGTTGTGGGATCTCAGCTGCGGCCCGATGCGCTCCGCGAAGGTCATGGGCCGCATGAACGGAAGCCGCACCAGGAACAGCCAGAGGCCTGCACCCAGGATTGCGCCGCAGACCACCGCGCTCGCCATCATCCCGTTCACCGCAGTACCCGCTCGTCCTGCGGGAGGGCACCGATACGCAGCATGACGGTGTAGGAGAACAACGAGACCAGCAGGCCGCCGACCAGAACCACTGTGCCGACGGGCGAGTTGTAGGCGGCCACGGCCTCGGGCCGGCCCGCCATCAGTACGAGGACAATCCATGGAGCGGCCACGGCGAGGCGGGCGGCGTTCACCGTCCAGGATTGCCGGGCTTCCAGCTCGCTGCGGGTCCGGGCGGTTTCCCGCAGGAATTCGGCGAGCGTGCCCAGCAGGCGTCCGAGGTCCGATCCGCCTACCTCCCGCGTCAGCCGCAGTGCCTCAACGATCCGGTCAGCAACGGGATCAGCAAGTCTCTCCTTCAGCCGGTCCAGGGCGGGGTCGAACTGGCCGCCGGACCGGTAGTCCGCGCCGAAGTCGCGGAACAACTGCCGCAGCTCGGACGGCCCCTTCTCGCCCAGTTGAATAAGTGCCTCCGGCAACGACAAGCCCGCCCGGATGGCCGAGCGCAGGTGGTCGACGACGTCGGGCCACAGCTCGCGGAGTAGGGCCGTGCGTTTGCGGGCACGCCATTTGACGATGCCCAGCGGGAGCCAGCCCCCGAACAGCCCGAAGCAGCCGGAAATCGGCCATGACCTGGTACCCGCGAAGAACACGAGGGTCACGAAAGCACCGACCCCGAGACACGTCGCGAGCAGTCCCAGCCGGCTGACCTTTTCAATGCCGGCGGACCGCAGGAGGTCCTCCAGTCGGCTGACCCGGGGCCGGCGCCTGGCTGCGTGGGGTTGTTCCCAGGCGGACCACCAGACCAGCAGCAGTCCGGCTCCCCCGAGCACCCCCAGCAGCGGCGCCATCAGCGCGGCTCCAGCAGCGCCGCGACGTCGAACCCGGAGCGGGCGAACTTCTCGGCAGCTGGCATGGAATTCGCCTGCGGTTGGAGCTTCCCGTCGAGCATGTCGAACACCATGGACGACTCGATGATGCCGTTCTCCACCCTGCGACCCAGTGAGAGGATTTCCGTGACTTGGCGCCGGCCGCCCGGTTGCCGGCTGCAGTGGACCACCAGGTCGATGCAGGACGCCACGGTCGGGACGACAAAGGCACTCGAGATATTGTCCCCCGCCAGCAACGGCAGCGTGCAGATCTTGGTCACCGCATCATGGGCCGAATTTGCGTGGATCGTGCACATTCCCGGCATGCCGGAATTCAAGGCAATGAGCATGTCCAGGCTTTCGGCCTCGCGGACCTCGCCGACCACGAGCCGGTCCGGCCTCATCCGGAGGGCCTCCTTGACGAGCCGGCGCATGGGGATCTCGCCTTCGCCCTCCAGGTTGGGCTGCCGGCACTGCAGTCCGACGACGTCGCGCAGCGGGAACTGGAGTTCAAAGATCTCCTCCACCGTGACGACCCGCTCGCGCGTGCCGATGCTCGCGGCCAAGCAATTGAGCAGGGTGGTCTTACCGGCCTGCGTAGCGCCCGAGACCAGGATGTTAAGCCCGCTTGCCACGGCGGCGCCGAGGAAGCGGGCCGACTGCGGGGTGAGGGTGCCCAGTTCCACGAGGTGTTCGAGCCGGCTGGCCTTGACCACGAATTTGCGGATATTAACCGCCCAGTGCCGCCGCGTCACGTCGGGGATGACGACGTGGAGCCGCGAGCCGTCCGGCAGGGCCGCGTCCACGAACGGGGAGGAAATATCCAGCCGCCGGCCGGAGCTCTTCAGCATCCGCTCCACCAGGTTGCGCACCTGCTGGTCCGTCAGGGCTATGGATGTCAGCTCGGATTCACCGTTGCGCGCAACGAAAATTTCATCTGGGGCGTTGAGCCAAATCTCTTCGATGGCCGGATCGTCGAGCAACGGCTGCAGCGCCCCGAATCCCGCCACGGCATCGAAGACAAATCTCCGGGCCTGCTCCAGCGGGCCGATGGGCGGAAGCGGTGCGAGCAGCGCACGCTCGTCGTAGTCGCTGATGGCCTCCTCCACGAGGCGGCGGACTTCCCCGCTTTGCCGCAGCGGATCAAGGCCGCGGCGACGGATCAACTCACGGACTTCGTCCTCGACGATGCGCACAGCTTCCACGGTGCCCCCAACATGACCGCTACCCATCCCCCTGGGGCAGTGCAACTGGGTTAAAGCTAGAGGCGCCCGGGCCGACGGACAAGGGCGCGGCCGGATCTATGTGAAAACAGATTCCCCGATTCATAACAATTGCCTCACTAGTAACACGAGGCACTCTGGTTCACGCTTGGCGGCGGTGTTAGGGTGGGCGCGACAAGTCAGACATTCTCACATCCCGGACAGCTGCCTCCTGCATGGCACCCGGGCGTGGGATCACTATGACACTGCCATGAGCGTGTTGTTCCGGAGCGGCAAATGAAACGGACCCAACTTCCACCCCTGAGCCTTCTCGGCAGCCGGATCGGAGCCGTGCTTCTGGCCGCCTCCCTGCTTGCGCTCCCGGGACTGGTGCCGCCCGCCGCCGCCGTCGAACCGACACCCGCGACAACCACAACGGCGACACCGGCGCCCACGGCGAGCACGCCGGCCCCGCCCGCCTCCCCAACACCGGCCCCGGCCACTCCGTCGCCGTCGTCCTCGGCAACACCGTCGCCGTCTCCGAGCACCGCGCCGGTGGCCGTCGACCGGACATCCGAGGCCTACCGTGCCGCCATGACGGCGGCCACCCGCTCGGGCGGAGCGGAAATGGGCGAGGCCGGACGTTCCGCCGCCGCGGCCACCGGGGACAAGGCCACCACCCAGGCGCTGGCGACTGAGGGCACCTGGACGCCGACGTTCGGCATCAAGGGCATGGATGTCAGCCAGCACCAGCCCTCGATTAACTGGCAGCAGCAGTGGAACCTGGGTGCCCGGTTCGTCTACATCAAGGCAACCGAGGGGAACTACTACACGAACCCGATCTTCTCCACCCAGTACAGCGGATCGCGGGCCGTCGGCATGATCCGGGGCGCCTACCACTTCGCCAACCCGGCTGCGTCGTCCGGGGCGGACCAGGCAAGGATCTTCGTGCAAAACGGCGGGGGCTGGTCCAACGACGGTTACACCATGCCGCCGGTGCTCGACTTCGAGGGCAACCCCTACGCGGGCCAGACCATCAACGGTTACTACCAGGGCAACGCCTGCTATGACATGTCCCGCGCGGCCCTGACCGCCTGGGCAAAGGACTTCAGCAACACCATGAAGTCGCTGACGGGTCGGCTCCCGGTCATCTACACCGGCAACTACTGGTGGAAGGACTGCGTCGGAAACCCCCTCGGCTTCGGCGACAACCCGCTCTGGCTGGCCTCCTACCCGGTCTCGGCCTCCAACGACGCCGGTCCGATCCCCGCGAGCTGGTCCACCTACAGCATCTGGCAGTTCAGCAGCACCGGACCGTTTGCCGGGGACTCGAACGTCTGGAACGGTTCCACGGCCCAGCTGCAGTCATTCGCCCGCGGAACTGTCGGCTCCAACGGTGCAATCGACGCCAAATGGGTGGCCACCGGCGGTGCAACAGGGCCGCTGGGTGCAGCCAAAACGACCTCGGAGATCTGCGGGCTCGTGGGCAACGGCTGCTACCGCGCCTTCACCAACGGCAACATCTACTGGACCTCCGCGACGGGGGCGCATCCGGTCACCGGAGCCTATTGGACTGCCTGGGGCAAAGCCGGATGGCAGACAGGAATCGGCTACGCCACCAGCGACGCCATCTGCCCCACCACCACAACCACGTGCCACCAGACCTTCCAGGGCGGCAACGCCTACAACACCCCCGGCGTGGGGACGTTTGTCGTGAAGAATTCCTACATGGCCGCCTGGAAAGCAGCAGGCTGGCAAGACGGCATCGGGTACCCCAAATCCAACGAGAACTGCGGGCTTTACGGCGGCGGCTGCTACCAGGAATTCACCCGCGGCAACATCTACTGGTCCGCCGCCACCGGCGCCCATGCCGTGACCGGCGACTTCTGGGCGGCGTGGGGGCGGGCCGGCTGGCAGACCAAGATCGGCTACCCCACCAACGACGTCACCTGCGGGCTTTATGGCGGCGGCTGCTACCAGTCCTTCAGCAACGGCAACATTTACCAGTCCTCCGCCACGGGAGCCCACGCGGTGACCGGAGCCTTCTGGAATGGCTGGAAAGAGGTCCGCTTCCAAACGACCATCGGCTACCCCACCAACGAGGCCGTTTGCGGGCAGTACGGCGGCGGGTGCTACCAGACGTTTGCCGGCGGCACCATCTACTGGAGCTCCGCGACCGGAGCCCACGCCGTCACGGGCGAGTACTGGAAGGGCTGGCAGCGCGCCGGATTCCAGCCGAAGATCGGCTACCCCACGGGGACCGTCAGCTGCGGACTCTACAACGGCGGCTGCTACCAGCCCTTCACCGGCGGCAACATCTATTGGAGCGCCGCCACCGGAGCCCACGCCGTCACCGGCGCCTACTGGAAGGGGTGGGGTGAAGCAGCCTGGCAGCGCGGAATCGGCTACCCGAAGGGTTCGGTGGTCTGCGGACTTTACGGAAGCGGCTGCTACCAGCCCTTCAGCGGGGGCAACATCTACTGGACGGCGGCGAGCGGCGCCCACGCCGTGAACGAACCATACATGAGCCAGTGGCGCGTGGCCGGCTGGCAGATGGGCAAGCTCGGTTACCCCACGCAGGCCGCAATCTCCTACGCCGGGTACAAGACAGTTCGTTTCCAGGGAGGGACAATGACCTGGACCGCGTCCGGCGTCAAGGTGGCCTACTTCTAGGCGAAGATCCCAGAGTCGACGGGAATGGCCGGGCGAAAGTCATTGGACTTTCACCCGGCCATTTCCATCTTTGCGGCAGGGCGCCCGGGCTAGATCGGGCTTCCGCTCCCCGCCAGATGCTGAGGTGACCTCTTCCGTTGCCGGACCCGATCAGTCACCGACCTGGCCAGCAAGCCTATGCCAATGGCGACGCCGACCCAGAGGCTGGAGCCCAGGCGCTCTGCCTGCGTGTAAACCGGGTGTCCGACGACGCTGAGGATTCCGTAGAGGGACAGCGCCACTCCAGCCCAGCCGGCCGGCGGCAACAGTTTCTCGCGCATGGCGCGCACGTATCCCCACACACCCACAACGAAGACAAGGAGATACGCAGCGTTGGCCGGGAGATCCATCAGGAACCTCCACAGGAAGTCGCCCTCCAGCACGATCAGCAGGCTGAACGGATCGTCCACGGGCGGGTGCCGGAAGTGGTCGGTGAAAGTGTCCTGCAGGCTCTCGTTGAGGCCCGGGAAGCCAAACAGTCCGTTGACGGCCAGCGAGGTCACGATCAAGACGGTGGCGATGACGATGCCCAGGCGTATCTGGCTGTAGCGGCGGTAGGTCTTGAAGATCAACAGGCCGACGCAGACCAGCAGGAAACTCAGGCATAGCAGCACGGCGGAGGAGTACTTGAAGAAAAACACCAGTCCCAGCCCGAGCACCAGCAGGGCCGTCCCCCGACCCCGGGAGCCCCGCAGTACGTGGGCCATGCCGATGGCCATGACCAGGGCGGAGGCAAGTGTCGGACCCTCCGCCAGCAGGGCGACACCGTGCGGGATGCTGGCGGGCAGGGCGTAGAAGGCGGCCTGGACCAGGAGGGACGGCACCAGGTTGAGCCCGGCCATCCGTGCCAGCCGGGCCATAAGCAGCCCTGCGATGGCTGTTCCGGCGACGGCGACCAGCCACATGCCCTCACGCTCGCCGAGAAGCCGCATGAAGGGAATTGACAGGAGCGGGAAACCCACCCTTGGGGTGAAGATGGCCTGGTACTGGGGGTTCCGGTCCACCCAGCCGATCACCGGGCCGCGGCCGGCAACGGTCTTGGTGATGCAGTTCTCGAGGGTCCCCTTGTAGGGCACGGACGGGTTTTTGCAGAATTCCGTGAAGGCGTGCAGCCACGCCTGGTCCGAGGGGATGCCCTGCAGCTGGTCGGCGATTCTGATGTACTGGACAGTGTCGCCCCAGACGACGCCGGGCCCCATGAGCATGACCGCCAGGATGAACAACAACGCGAGGCCGGCATGCGCCGAGCCGTGTTGCAGCCGGTATTTCCAGACACTAACGTGGTCGGTCACGATCATGATCCCCAAACAACTAGCAAGCCGATATCAGTCTTCAGGGTGATCCTGGAAATCCCCCACACGAATAGTACCTTCGTTGAAGATCCAATCCGGCTCGCCGCCCGGGTTGTTACCGCCGCATCCGTTCCTACCTGAGCAGGCGTGCTTTCAGGAACTTTCCCACCTTGTGGAAGTGCCGTTCCACCAGGAGGAAGTAGCCGTAGGCCAGCACATTGCTGACCACGAGCGCCAGCGGAATCAGCTGCCACGCACTGAGGCGGTCGTGCAGGTAGAACCAGAGGTAGGTGATGACCGAGAAGTGGATCAGGTACAGCGAATAGCTGAAGCTGGACAGGAAGACGCTGGCCTTGTTAAACCACTGGGTCGCCGGAGCCGGCCGCGCACCATCAAAGTTCGGCGCC
The DNA here is from genome assembly GCF_056393885.1 of Arthrobacter sp. 10T44. NCBI lineage: Bacteria > Bacillati > Actinomycetota > Actinomycetes > Micrococcales > Micrococcaceae > Arthrobacter > Arthrobacter sp. 10T44. The sequence continues at coordinate 46,038 of NZ_JBFTGT010000001.1, forward strand.
GCCGCGGCTCGCTCCTTGCGGCCGGACAGCCAAAAGTACAGGTGGCAAAATGCCACGGAGGCGGCGCCGATGGCGCTGGCCGCATGCAGGTTTTGCCCGCCGTAATGCAGGGACACCAGGAACCCTGCCGTCGCCAGGATGGCGAGCATCCCGTGGAACGAGGCCGGCAGCTTGCGCAGCTGCGCGGCAGCCATTGCATAGAGCATTCCGATGATCCAGGCGAGGGACTCGTAGCCGCCCTTCGCCATGTAGCCAACGGGAACGGCAATGGCGAACACCAGCAGGAGGGCGCTGCCGACGCCCAGTTTCATCCGGCGGATGGCCGCGAAGGCCAGCAGGCCGAACGCCACGTAGATCCACCACTCGGCCACCACTGACCAGAGCGGGGCGCCCGAACCGACCGGACCCACGCTGATCCACGGCATCCGCAGCCGGGGCGCCAGTTCCTGGAGGATCGGGTGGTTGAACAGCAGCAGGAAGTTGCCGGCAATCGTCTGCGGGCTGAGGTCGATCCTGATGAAGGGCAGCTTGGTCGAGCCGTGGAGGACGAGGAAGTCGAACACGGTGATCAGGAGCAGGGCCGGGACGAGCGGATAGACCACCCGCGCGATCCGGTCAATGAGGTACGAGCCGAACGTGAAGCCGGGCTGGGACTTCTTCTTGAGGACGGCGCTGGTGATCAGGAAGCCGGATAGTACAAAAAAGATGATCACGGCGAAGGACTGCATGTAGAACACCCGTTGTCCGGGAACCATGAAAATCCCGGGCACAAAGATGTTGAGCGCGTGGCCCAGGACCACCGCCTGGGCGGAAACCCCGCGGGCGAAGTCGAAAAAGATGATGGGGCCGGGGGCAGGCTTGGCCGACGGCGCTCCGGTTCGTTCCACCACTGGCGGTGCGTCAGTCAAGGATCTGTTCCTTTCGACTCAGGGCTACCGCGGTGGCGCGGCGGGCGCGGGCCCGCCAGATGATGGCGGCCGCGGCCATTACCGCACCCACTACCGCGACGGTTATTACGCCCGTCAGGATATCCCGGGGCAGGAGCAGGAGGACAGCCACGTAGGCCACCGCGGCCAGGCAGCAGGCGCCATAGACCTTGAGCGCCCAGCCACCGGCGGCGCGCCGCCGTGCAACGAGGAAATACGCGCAGCCCAGCAGGAAGAACGTTGCCACGGACGCCACGGCCATGCCGACGAGGTCCCCGTGCGTCGCCGGCCACAGTGCGAGCAGCACGCCGACGCCGAGGACGGTCGGGGTGACGACCGAGAGCCACCAGGTGGCATTGTCGGCAAACAAGAGGGTGGAGGCGTTGAGGTACAGGACGTAGCCGAGGCCGATCAGAGGCATGATTTGCGCCACCGGGATCAGGCTTTCCTTGCCGCCGGCCATCACGTGGGTCACGAGGTTCGCTCCGGCGGCAGCGACAACGATGATGGCCAGCCCGGCCAGGCTCGCCGTCGTCATGGTCGAGCGCATCCTGGCGACCCTTGCGTTGCCGCGCACAGACATCAGCGCCGGGACCCAGGCGTTGTTCAGGGCGCCGAGCAGCGTCACCGTGCCGAGTACGAAAATCTGGACCTTGCCGTAGTCACCGGAGACACCATTGGCAGCCGTGAGGGCCAGCAGGAACGCCGCCCCTTGGGTCAGCAGCATCAGCGCGCCGGTATGGGGAAGCACGGGCAGGCCGATCGCGAGAGCCTCCTTGGCGGCGCCCCGGTGGGCAAAGGGCGGCGCGGGCCGGGCGACGGCGACAGAAAGCAGTGCACTGAGCAGGACCAGCAGCCCATAGCCGGCCATGAAGATTTCCGGTTCCGCGCCGAAGACCAGCATGGCGGCGAGTCCGCCGACGTAGGCCGCCATCGACGAGCACAGGCTCAAGACGACGAACATGATCGCCCGGCCCTGGGCCCGGAGGATGGCCTGGGCCGCCAGCACGGCGGACTGCAGTCCCATCGCCGCCAGTGCAATGACAAAGCTCGTGGAATGACCGGCGCCCGCCGCAGCCCAGTAGACGGCGGCGGCCAGGCCGCCGACGAGGATTCCGCCCACGGTCAGCAGTCCGCTGATGGATCGGGCCTTCGAGGGCCCGTCCGGGTCGAACCAGGCCTTGGTGATGGCCAGCGGAAGGCCGGCCGCAGCCAGGACCACGCCCACCTGGATCAGCGACACGGACAGGAACAGTTCCTGCCATTTGACGTCGCTGTTGAGCACATGGAGCGCAAAAGGCTGGACGAGGAACACGCCGAGGCCCTGCATCAGGGCCCCCGCGAGGTAAAGCACCGAGTTGCGTCCCGTCCGGGAAGCCGGCTCGGCTGTCCCCGGGCGGTCGGCGCTGCCGGCTACATCATCCACCGTTGAGCTGAAGCCATTCGTGGACCCGGTCGATTACGCGCTTCTGATCGGCTTCCGTAAGTTCGGTCGAGCACGGCAGGGACAGGCCCCGGGCGAAGAGATCTTCGCCGACGGCGCCGCCCAACAAGGGCTCGTTCTTCAGTGGCGGCTGCATGTGCAGGGGGCGCCACAGCGACCTGGACTCGATGTCCACCTCGGCCAGGAAGTCCTGGAGCTCATCGCGGGCACCCGGCCCGCGCTCCGCCGGAACCTGGATCGAGTACAGCCAGTACGTCGACTCCTGTCCGGGGAGGGTCGGCGGCGTCTGGATGGCCGTTCCGGCGAACGCGTCGTTGTAACGTTTGGCGACGGCCCGCTTGGCGGCGACGAAATCGTCGAGGCGTTCAAGCTGGGCGACGCCGAGCGCGGCTGCGATGTTGGTCAGCCGGTAGTTGAAGCCGATCTCGTCGTGCAGGTAGCCGCGGTCGGGCATACGGGCCTGGGTCGAGAGGTGCTTGGCACGGCGCGCCAGTTCCTCGTCGTCGGTGGTGAACATGCCGCCGCCGCCGGTGGTCATGATCTTGTTGCCGTTGAACGAGAACGCGCCCATGTCGCCGACGGTTCCCACGTGACGGCCTGCCAGCGGGCCGGACGTCCAGGTGGCGCCGAGCGCCTCGGCGGCGTCCTCGATCACAATGATCCCGTATTCGCGGGCAAGTTCCACGACAGCGGCGACGTCGGCAGGCTGGCCGAGGATGTGCACGATTTCGATGGCCTTCGGGAGCTTCTCCCCCGCCGCCTTCCGGCGCTCAAGTTCCTTGCGGAGCAGGTCGACATCCATGCACCAGGACTCGGCGTCGGAGTCGACCAGGAGCAGTTCCGCGAACTGGTACGACGCCGCGTTTGAGCTCGCCATAAAGGTGAAGTCCGAGACGGCCACCATGTCCCCCGGCTGGATGTCGGCCAGTCGCATGGCGATATGCAGCGCGGCCGTGCCCGAGGCGCAGGCCACGGCGTACTTGGCGCCAACGTATTCGGCGAAGCGGGTCTCGAACTCGCTCACGAAGCGCCCCACGGAGGAGACGAAACCGGAACTGATGGCTTCGTTCATCAGCTCCGCCTCGCGGGCGCCGATGTTGGGGATGGCTAGGGGGACTCGCGTCACGGTGTGCCTTTCTGGCGGGTGTTTAGCGGGAGTATTTCGCGGCTGCGGACGCGTCAACGCCGCGGGCCTGGATCCACTCGGCGGTCTGGCGCAGACCGTCTTCGAGGCTGACCTGGGGTGCCCAGCCGAGTTCCGCGAGGGCCTGGGAGGGGTCCGAGAGGAGGCGCATGACCTCGCTGGCCTCGGGCCGGACGCGCTCGTCCTGGGTGATGATTTCGGCGGTCGAGCCGGTGACCTTGGCGGACATTTCCACGAGTTCACCGATGGTGACGTCGTGGCCGGTGCCGAGCTGAATCACCTGGCCCTGCAGCGGGATGTCAGCTGTTGCAGCCTTGAAGAAGCCGTCCGCAGTGTCCGAGACAAAGGTGAAGTCGCGGCGCGGGGTCAACGATCCGAGGTGGATCTTTTCGGCGCCGGCCACCATCTGCTGGAGCACGGTGGGGATGACCGCGCGGGCGGACTGCCGGGGGCCGTAGGTGTTGAACGGGCGCAGGACGACCACGGGCGTCTCGAAGGAGCTGGCCCAGGCCTCGCACAGCTTGTCCGCAGCGATCTTCGTTGCGCTGTACGGCGACTGGCCGCGGAGTTCGTTGTCGACCGTGATCGGGACAGTCTTGGGGGTGCCGTAGACCTCGGACGTGGAGGTGTTGACCAGGCGGCCGACGCCGTGGCGCCGCACGCCTTCGAGCACGTTCAGGGTTCCGACGACGTTCGTCTCCACATAGGAGCGGGGCGCCTGGTAGGAATACGGGATGGCGATCAGCGCGGCAAGGTGGAGGACGACGTCGGAGCCCTTGACCAGGTCCGAGACGAATTCCGAGTCGCGGATGTCGCCGAGTTGCAGGTCCACGGCGTCACGCTCTGCCGGGCTCAGCTCGTCCAGCCAGCCGTAGGAGCCGTTGGAGTTGTACACGCAGAGGGCGCGCACGTTAGCCCCCTCGGCGATGAGGCGCTGGGTGACGTGGCTGCCGATGAAGCCATCGGCGCCGGTAACGACCACTGTCTTGCCTTTAATGTCCTGGTAGTTCACGGCTATCACTGGCCTTTCGCTGTTGCTAGGTCTTTGGGAGTTCCGACGTCGATCCAGTCGGACTCAATGGGCCACGCGGCCACGTTTTTGGTGTCGTCGATGCAGGCTTTGACGAGGTCGGGCATGGAGAACGGTTTCATGTAGGGCACCATCGCCAGGGCCTCGGGCGAAACGGCGTAGATCCCGGTGCTGATTTCGAATTCGATGGTCGGTTTCTCCACCACCGAGCTGATGGACCGGCCTTCGCCGATCTCGAGCACACCGAAGGGCACCTGGTGCGTGTAGGGCCGGGCAGCAACTGTTACCGCAGCGTTCCTGGAACTGTGGAAGGCCAGCAAGTCCGCCGCGGAGTACCGCACCATCAGGTCAGCGTTGGTCACGATGACGGGCTCGGAAATGTCTGGCACCTCGTGGTGCAGGAGTCCGAGCGCACCGGCCGTGTTCAGCGGGGTCGCGGGATCCTCGTAAAGGTAGCTGATCTCGCAGCCAAGCTGGGAGCCGTCCCCGAGGTGGTCCTTGATCTTCTCCGCCAGGTAGGCGACGGAAACGTAGATGTTGGTAATGCCGGACTCAACCAGGCCGAGGATGATCCACTCGATGATGGTGCGGTCGGCCACGGTCATGAGCGGCTTGGGGGTGTCCTTCGTCAGGGCACCCAGGCGGGTTCCCTTGCCTCCGGCCATGATCACTGCGATGTTGCTCAGCCGCTTGCGTCCGACGATGTCGTTGAGGGTGTGCAGCCCGACGAGCGTGCCGGAGTCGTCCACAACGGGGACCTCGCTGATCCGCAGGCTGCGCATCAGGTCCAGCACCGAGGCGCGGGTGGCCTCCGGCCGGACCACGTGCGGCTCGACGTTGGCGAATTTAAGCGCCGGGGAGTCCAGCTGCGCCCCGCTGAGCAGGCCGCGGCGGATGTCGCCGTCGGTGATGACACCGCGGAGGCGGCCGTCGTCCGTGACCAGCGCAATTGCCGAAGCGCCACGGTCGATTGCTTCCAACGCCTGGCGCACGGTGGCCTCGGGGCCCACGCAGACGTTGCTCAACGGTCCCTCAATGGTCATAGATTCAACTCTCCAGCGGTAAGTCAACAAAAGCCTTGGTCAGGCCCGTGGCAAGGCTACCCACGATCACGCGTTCGATTGGCTCTGCGGAGTGGGAATCCCCGTACGGGTTGACCACGCTACGGCACATCAGGTGGAACTGCGGGCTCAGGGCCTTTTCAATACTAGCGCGAATCTCGTTCCGCTCATCCCGGCACTGCAGCACATTAGCGCCGTACTCGCGGCCCCGCTGCCGGTCACCGACGTTCACCACGGGCACGTAAAAGGACGCTGCTTCCAGGATTCCCGAGGAGGAATTCCCTACCAGTGCACGCACGGTGGCCATGACCCGGGGGTAGAGCGGGCCCAGGCTTTCGCGCACGATGACCCCTGGCAGGTTCCGCTCCCGGATCTCCTCGAGGACGGCGATGATGTCCTCCCGGCCGGCGTCGAAGCCGGGGTAGGTGAGGATGGCCGTGCCGGCCTGGGCGAGGGATTCCTCGAAGACTTGCCGGGCCAGTTCGCCGGCGTTGGTCGCCATCTCGGCGGTCGGCGGATGGTAGGTCACCATGACCAGGGGCTGAACCAGGGGAACGCCGAACTCGGCTTGGAATTCCTCACCGCTCAAGGGCACGGGATGGGCGAAACGGTCCAGCCCCGGGGCGCCCGTCTGATGGATCCGCTCGGCGGACTCGCCCAGCTGGGCAACCCTGCGCGCGGCCTGTGCCGTACTGACGCAGTGCTGGTCCGCGAGTTTGGTCACCGCGTGGCGGACCCGTTCATCGAGGGCGCCTTCGGTGACCTCGCCGCCATGCAGGTGGATCAGGCGGATGCCGCTGATCACCACCGGCGGCAGCACGTAGAGCAGTTCCCACCGGTCCCCCAGGACGACGACGGCGTCCGGCTTGAGCTCGGGCAGCAGCTTCGCCATCCCGGCGGACAGGGCCGCGCCGGTCAGCGACTGCCGCTCGGCGGACGGTTCTGCCAGGTACAGGCCCAGTTCGTGGTGGACGAACGTGTCGGGCGACAGCCCCGCCTCCAGGAGCCGTGCATGCGCTGTGCCGTCAGGGAAACCGATGGCGGTCGCGACGTGAAGCTCCACTGCGGCATCGGCGGCCAGGGCGACCAGCACCGGTCCCAGCGGGAAGAGATCCGCCCGTGTGCCGGCGAACGCAAGAACCTTCATCTCAGGCGATGTCCCCGCCGGTTACGGGAGAACCGGCGGCGATGGCGCGCTTGGCCTGCTGCCCCACCACGAGGGCGGACGGCGACAGCCCGCCTTCGGGGCGCAGGATGGCAACGTCGTCGGCTGTGATGACGGCACCGGCCGGGATGTCGCGGACGGCATGGAAGGAACGGCGCACCAGCGTGGCGTTGGCTTCCTCGCTGGGCATCCGCCGCTTGTTCCCGTCCCCCAGCGCGAGGTGCGCTTCCCGGACAAAGCGCACGTAGTCTGCGAATTCCGCCCGCTCCAAGGACGCCGAGTGGTCCGGGCCGTTGCGGGTCTTGTCGGTGGTGATGTGCTTCTCGAGCAGCGTGGACCCGAGGGCGGTGGCGGCGATGGCCGTCACTGACCCCGGAGTATGATCCGACCAGCCGACCTCGACGCCGAATTCCTGGCGGAGCGCTGGGATGGCCCGGAGGTTGGCTTCTTCCAGCGGTGCGGGGTACGCAGAGACGCAGTGCAGCAGCACGGTGGCCGGAGCCTTGGCCGTCGCCTCGAGCGCCGCGGCGATTTCCTCGCGGGTGCCCATGCCGGTCGAGACGATCATCGGGATGCCGAACTCGGCGATCGCGGCGAGGTACGGAGTGTTGGTGAGCTCTCCGGACCCGATCTTGAGCCCCGGGACACCCAGTTCCGCCAGCATCAGGGCGCTGTCGTAGTCGAACGGAGTGGAAAGGAAGGTGATGCCGCGTTCGGTGCTGTGGTCCCGCAACTCGGCCCAGGCGGACTCGGGCAGCGTGAGCCGGGCCAGCATCTCCGACTGGGACTCCGAGAACCCTGCAGCCTTCTGGTACGGCGTGGTGTCGGCCGATCCGGTGACCAGGGCTTCCGGCTTGAAGGTCTGGAACTTGACCGCGTTTGCACCCGTATCGGCGGCCAGGTCGATGAGTTCATGGGCCACGGCCACATCACCATCGTGGTTCACGCCGGCCTCCGCGATGATGAAGATCTCTTCGGAAGGGCCGATGCGGTGGCTGCCAAAAGTTACGGAGCTGGAAATCGGGTCATGAGTCAATTGGCTGGACCTTTCGTAGATACAAGTCGCTGTGCGGGCACTCCCACATATGTTGTCATACCGGCCAACGGCCGCGTCGCCACCGCACCCGCCCCCAGCACCGCGAAGTCCCCCACGGAAACACCCGGCAGGATGCGGGCACCCGAGCCTAGAAACACCTGGATTCCCGTCACGGCGGCCCCCAGCAGGACGGCCCCCGGGGCGATGTGGGTACCGGCTCCAACCACCGCGTCGTGTTCGACGACGGCGCTGGTGTTGATGACCGCAGCCTCGCCGATCCGGGCCTGCGGACCCACATGCGCGTGCTCGCAGACCTGGCTGAGGGCGCCGAGGACCGCCGTGCTGTCCACGGTCGCGCTGCTGGCAACCAGCGGAGCGGCGAGGGCCGCAAAGCGGGCCTCGGCCAGGATCGCGTCCGCAATCTTGGAGCGAATGGCGTTGTCGCCGATCCCGACGGCGATCGCGAGGGAATGCCGGGCGGCGTAGTCCAAGGCCTCGCCGTCGTCCCCGAAGCAGGCGGGAGTCTCGCCGTCGCGGCCCGCGAAAGCGGCGAGGTCGGGGACAGGGCCATCCGGGCGCGCACCCGCGGTGCCGAAGGCCCGGTCGCTGAGGGCGGCGATCCGTTCGCCGCGGCCGCGGATGATGGCGGCCAGGCTGCGGCTATGGCCGGAGGCGCCGATGATGAGCCATGCCGTTTCCTTCGGGGATTGCCCATCCATTTATAGTCGCAGCGCCTTTGAGAATAGAGTTGCCAGATGACCTTTTCATCATACTTGGACGATTCTAAGGTGATGGCGAGCGTCGCCACGCCTGCCGCCCGGGCCCAAGCGGGCCGCCCGCTGCGTGCCCTTGTCCGCGGTACGGGCTCCATCGGGGCCCGGCACCTGCGTGTGCTGCACAGCCTGGGGGTCGAACAACTCTTTGCGTGGCCGGTTAGGCCGCCGTCGTCGGACCCGTCCGCACGCGCCGCCGACTACCCCGCCTCGGTCCAGCTGGTCCAGGGCTACCCGGACGAACCCCTTGACCTGGTCATCATCGCCACCGACACCAACCGGCACGTCGCCGACGCCCTCGAGGCGCTGGAACACTCCCCCGCTTCGATCCTGCTGGAGAAGCCGGTCGCACCGTCCGCGGAAGAAGCGCGCGTGCTTTTGGAGCATCCGCGGGCCAACACCATCACGGTCAGCGCACCGTTGCGCTTCCATCAGGGGCTGGCACTGACGGCGGATGTTCTGCCCCTGCTTGGCCGCGTGACCAGCGCCCAGGTGGTATCCCAGTCGTGGCTGCCCTCGTGGCGGCCGGGCCGCGACTTCCGCAGCAGCTACTCGGCCCGCAAGGACGACGGCGGTGTCCTCCGGGACCTGGTCCACGACATCGACTACCCGGCGATGCTGCTGGGCGCCCCGGTTTCCCTTAAGGCCACCCTCGGGCATGGGATCCTCGGCATCGAGGCCGAAGAGTCCGCCGATGTGCTGTGGGGCGATGGCCCCTGCGTGCACCTGCGCCTGGACTACGTCACGCCGGTTAAAACGCGCAGCATCCGGATTGCGACCGAGCAGGGGGCAATCGGCTGGGACGCAGTAAGGAACGAAGTGACGCTGGACTGGCCCGCTTCCGCGGCGGAACCCGCCGGTTCGGTCCGTGCGGCGTTCCCGGCGGACGCCGACGTCGACGTCGTGCTGGCGCGCCAGTCCCTTGCGGTGCTCGAGCGGGCAGGGACCGTCACCGGCCGCTCCATGGAGGCGTTCTCCCCGGCCGGCCTGGCCGAGGGGCTGCTGGCGGTCGCAATCTGCGACGCGGCCAGGCTGGCCTCGGCGACCGGCGGAACTGAAAAGGTACTGTGGTGATACCGCAATCCGGCCACGCACCATTGCGATCACACGACGAGGTTGAGAAATAACAATGAACGAAAAACCGTCCGCGCCCCGCGTTCTTGCAGTCATCCCCGCCCGGGGAGGCTCCAAGGGATTGCCCGGTAAGAACATCCGGCCGCTGATGGGCAAACCCCTGCTGGCCCACAGCGTGGCCCTCGCCGCGCTGCTGGGAGAGAACGTCCGTTGCATCGTCTCCACCGACGACCCCGAGATCGCCGAAGCCGCCCGCGCTGCCGGCGCGGAAGTCCCCTTCATGCGCCCAGCGGACCTCGCCAGCGACTCCGCCCCGATGAGCGTTGTCCTCCGGCACGCCCTGGAGGCGATGGAGTCACTGGACGGCACGACCTACGACATGGTCCTGCTGCTGGATCCCACCAGCCCCACCCGCACACCCGAGAGCGTTAACGAAGCCATCGCGACGCTCGGCGGCAGCCCCGAACTGGACGGCGTCGTCGCGGTCTCCGAGCCGTTCTTCAACCCGACCTGGGTGGGCGTCAAGCCGCAGACCGAAGGCGGCATCGAACTCGAGCGCTACTTCGCCGAGGGCACAGGTGTGGTGCGGCGCCAGGACGTGTCCCGGTTCCTGCGCATCAACGGCAGTTTCTACGTCTGGCGGGCCGAATTCATCCGGCGGCTGGAGAAGAGCTGGTTCGACGAAGGGCGCCACGGCTACGCCGAGATTCCCGAGACCCATGCCTTCAGCATCGATGACGAGAACGAATTCCTGCTGGTTGAAGCCGTCGTCTCCGCCGGTCTGGCCCCTCTCCCCGGCTTCGACGACGCGGGTAAGAACTCCCGCCAGACCCTGGACAAGGACCACTCAGCATGAGCAGCGCGCAGAACCTCTTTTCCCTGACCGGCCGGACCGCGCTGGTCACCGGTGGGGCCGGCCCGCTGGGGAGCGTCCTCGCGGACGCGCTGGCGGCGCAGGGCGCGGACGTCATCATCTCCGATATCCACGAGCAGGCGTGCCAGGAGGTCGCCGCGGGCCTGCACAACCGCCACGGTGTGGCCGCCCGCGGCATCAGTTCCAACCTGCTCGAACCCGACGGCACCCGGAAACTAGTCGAGGCGATTGACGGCCCCCTGGACATCCTGGTGAACAACGCCGCCTTCACCGGGACCTCCGGGGTCCCGGGCTACGCCGTGCCGTTCGAGGAACAGACGGATGAGGCGTTCGAGCTGGCGTCCTCCCTGAACCTGCGGGCACCGTTTTCGCTGGCCCGGCAGCTGGCGCCCAAGCTCGCTGAAAGCGCGGGGGCATCGATCATCAATGTCTCATCGATCTACGGCATCGTCGCGCCGAACATGGGACTCTACGAGGGAACCCGGATGGGTAACCCGGCCGCGTATGGCGCCACCAAGGGCGGCATCGTGCAGCTGACGCGCTATCTCTCCACCGTGCTCGCACCCCGAATCCGGGTCAACGCCTTCGCCCCCGGCGGCATCGCCCGCGGACAGGACAGCGCCTTCACGGAACGGTATGAAAAGCTGACCCCGCTGGGCCGGATGGCCACCGAAGACGATTTCCGCGGCGTCGTGGCGTGGCTGGCCTCGGACGCTTCGCGTTACGTGACCGGCCAGACCATCGCCGTCGACGGCGGCTGGAGCGCCTGGTAGCCCAGGCACCCCGCCGCCCCGGGCCTTAGGGCCTCAACGGCTCCACGGCCGCCATCGCCGGCAGCTTCGGCAACGGCGAGGGCAGGTGCTGCAGCGGGTGGCGGATCCAGTGCCACGGGGAGAGCCCCTTCTCGGTTGCGTGCGCCCCTTCGGGGACCTTCTTGAGGCCGAGCACGGTCTGCGCTTTGGTCAGGGGGCCGCTGGCCCAGTACTCCAGGAAGGGAACCACTGTGTGTGCGTCCCAGCCGAGCAGCCGGGACAATTCATGCGGCGTGCGCATGTCCCCGCGGCCCAGCTCTGCTTCGGCGATCGACGTCAGCACGTGCTGGGGCGTGGACTCGTCGTAGAACTCCGGCCACAGATCCCGCATGACCAGGCCCGGATCCGCGGCGGCGTTGGCGCCCAGCCGGAAGTCCGGACCGTAGATGGCGACGTCGGCCCCGCTGACCGCTGCGTACATGATGGAGGTCGACAGCCGGTTGGACACCACACGCTTCGCGACGGACATCATCCAGAGGATCCGTCCGATGAACTGCGGGTCGCGGCGGTCCCCGGCACTAACCACGTCATGGCCGGCAGAGCGCCAGGCATCAAGGATCTCGTCATTGTGGAGATCATCAATGTGGAGGCATACCGTCGCCGGGCCCTCCTTTTCGCGGACCAGCTGCGCGTAGGCGCCGTGATCACCGTCCACCTTGAGCAGGGCCGTCCCGTGCAGCGGAAGTACGAGGGTTCGGTCGGTGCGTTCCGGGACGGCGCCATTGGCGCGGGCGGCGTCAAGCAGGTAGAGGTACGGGGCGCCGATGGCGTCCAGCATGGGCGTGCCGTCGCTGAAGAAGTTGCCGGCGTCGTCCGGGCTCCAGCCGCGTGAAGAGCTGGTCCAGGAAAGCCGACGCCGGGCCGGGCCCCAGCTGGCGAAGTCGCCGAACTGGGCCGTTACCGGGCTGCTGACGGTCCATCCGTGCTGGATAAGGCCGGACACGTGGCGGAGCCTGCGCGATCCGCAGTACAGGGCAAAGACGGCCGAGTGGCCGTAGTAGTGGTTCTGGATGTCCATGGGACTGAGCGGCACCTTAAGTTGTCGATCGGGATCACCACCGCCGCTCCCGGCGGCGGGCTCGGATGGTCAGGGCCTGACGGCGTGCGTGACCAGCTTGCGCAGGCCCGGCCACATTCCCTTCGAGACCACCTTCGGCGTCAGGGACACGGCGTTCAGCCGGGACGTGAGGTGCCAGCGCGCGGCGCGGGCGGCCGAGGACCAGCCCTTGGCGGTGAAGTCACGGACGCACTCGTCGAAGAACGCGCGCTCCTCGGCGAAGCGGCGGCCGTCCAGCGCCCGGACCGAGGAGTCGGACTCCCGGTGGCGGCGGTACTGGAAGCACACCGTGTCCACGACGGCCATCTTGCCGCCGCTGAGGGTGATGTCGATGGCCAGCGCAAGGTCCTGGACGACGTCGTACTGGGGACGGAAGTCATGCTTCTTGATGGCGTCGGCGCGCCAGGCAACCGAGGGGAAGTACAGCCAGTCGCCCACCATGAGGCTTTCCGCGATGGCTTCGCCGGCGACGATCGCTTCCGACGCCTTGCCGACCAGCTTGTGGCGGAGGAACTGCTTGACGGAGTCACCCAGCGGCTGGTACACGGAGCCGTTCTCGTCGATCACCTCGACACCGGGCTGGACAATGCTGACTTCCGGGTCCTGGAAGGCCTTGCGGACCGTGCTGAGGTAGTTCGGCAGCATCAGGTCATCGGCGCCCATGATGACGACGATGTCGTGCTCAACCAGGCCCACGCACTTCTTGTAGTTGCCGTTGGCGCCGAGGTTGACCTCGTTCCGGTAGTACCGGACTCGGTCGTCCGCGGCCACGAGGCCGGCGAAGTATTCCGGCAGGGTGTCGTCCGGATAGCCATCGTCCACAATCGTGAAGCGGAAATCCTTGTCGTCCTGTGCGAGTACGGAGGAAACAGCAGCCTTCATCATGGCTACGTCCCCGTAGTACGGGAACATTACGTCAATTGTCACTATTTTCTTCTCTCGGTTGGCGGCACGGCGGAAGCCGTCTCGGCCCCGCCTGCCGTCGGCTGGATTGATTTGGATTCCCGTTGGAGTCGTTCCACGGAGGATCGGAGGATGGCGACTTCTTCCGCAAGAATGCGGGTCTCATCCTCAAGGATGGTGAGTTCGCGGGAGACGTGCAGGCTGACGCCCACGAGCAGCAGGATCGCCAGCGCGAACAGCAGATTGGACGGAACGACGACGCCCACCAGCGCGGCCGCCCAGTTCAGGAGTCTGGGGAAGATACCCAGAATGATGGTCAGCGTGCCGATGACCAGCCACAGGATGGCGTACTTCTCCCGCAACCGGCCGTTGCGAAGCATTATGAGGACTACTGCCACCATCACGATGGACAAAATCAAGGAACCTGCAACGTTCATGCCTTAGGCACTTCCCTCTCCGGCAATGTCGCCGGACAGCGGCGCATGTAGTTCGGCCGCGCGCGGAGTCCGGCGTCGGGCCAGCGCGAAACACAGGACCAGGCCCGAGCGCGCGAGATAGATGGATGCTTTGATGGGCCCCTGGCTGGGGGTTCCGGCCTGCCGTTCTTTCATTTCGACGGGCACCTGGGTCACGCGGCAGCCGGACTTGACGGCCACGACCAGCGAATCGATGGTGTCCCCCAGGTATTCGGCCGGGAAATGTGAAATGTACTGCCGCAATGCGGTTTCGTTCGCGGCGCGGAACCCCGAGGTGACGTCCGTCAGCTGCGTTCCGGCGACCGCCGAGATGACCTTGGCGAGGAAGAACATGGCCCAGCGGCGGGGGCCCTTGGCTCCGTAGTTTCCCTTGCCGGCGAAACGGGCACCGATCGAGATGTCGGCATACTCCAGGCCGGCCAGGACGCGGTCGATGTCGTGCGGATCGTGCTGGCCGTCCGCGTCCACCTGGATCACCGAGCTGTAGCCGTTGCGGAGGGCGTACTTGAATCCCGCCCGCATGGCCCCTCCGACGCCCAGATTAAAAGGCAGGCGGAGGACCGTGGCACCGGCTTCCCGGGCAATCCTCGGGGTGTCGTCCTTCGAGCCGTCGTCGACGACGAGGACATCATGCTGGGGGACTACAGCCAGGACTTTCCGGATGGTGTTGCCGATGGCCTCGGCCTCGTTCCAAGCCGGCATGACTATTAAAACGCCGGAACGCTGTGAGTTACCCATGGTTTGAAAGTATAGCAACGTGCCACTGCCGCCCCTTGCCCCGCTGTGCGCTGCCGCCCAGCGCGGCTCCGGCGCCCGCCGCCGGATTCGTGAGGCCGTCCGCATACTTGTAGGGTTGGCTCTGAAACTTAGGAGACTGGATCAATGACTTGGTGGGAAACGCTTCCTACGCTGGCAGCGACTGCGCTGGTTTACTTCCTTCCCGGTTTGATGATCCTGGCAGCTGCCGGTCTTCGCCGGTTGAACCTGGTGGCCCTGGCCGCCCCCGTATCGGCGTCCGTTTCCGGCATGACGGCCATCATGCTGCCGTACCTGAAGCTCCCTTTTAACCCGGTGAGCTACTTCGCCGTCAGCGTGCTCGCGGCGGCCGCCGTGGCAGTGTTCAGGCTGCTCCGCCGCCGACGCCGGTCGGCAGCCGGATCCGAGGCAGCCGGGACCCGGTTCACCGGCTTCCTGGGAGCAAACGTCCCGCTCTCCCCTGCGGACACCGGAATCTGGCTGGCCCGCCTGGCCATTCCCGCCGCCGTCCTCATCCCCGCCGCGATCATCAGCCTTCGCTACATCACCGGCTTCGGATCCCCGGACAGCTTCTCCGAGACGTTCGACAACATCTACCACCTCAACGCGGTCCGTTACATCGCCGATACCCAGAACGGCTCGACGCTAACACTGGGCAACCTCACCGCCGCGTCCAAGGGCCTGTACCCGGCGGCCATGCACGACTCCATGGCGCTGGTCCTGATGCTCGGTGCCCCGTCGGTCATGGCGGTGGTCAACGTCGGAACCATCGTTACCGGGGCCATCGTCTGGCCGCTGGGCTGCGTGTTCCTGATCAGCCGGATCGTCGGCTACCGGCCGATGCCCCTGCTGGCGGCTGGAATCCTCTCCGCCGGGTTCAGCGGGTTCCCCTACCTCATGGTGGGCTACGGTGTCCTGTACCCGAACCACGCCGCCATCGCCCTGCTTCCTGCCGTGCTTGGGCTGGCCATCGAGGCCCTCGGGATGTCGCGCACTCCCCCGGGCTCGCCTTTGGCGCCTGTCCTGGCTCTTGCCGCCACCGTTCCGGGCCTCGCCCTCTCCCACCCCAGCACCTTCGTGGCGCTGCTCGGCTTCGCCACCCCCGTGGTGATCGGCCGCCTGATCCGTTCCTGGCTCGCTGCCAGGGAAGGGCTGGTCTCACGGCGGCAGCCGCGGTTCTGGCTGGCCTTCACGGTCGCTTACCTGCTCGCCACCACCGCTGTCTGGGTGGTCGCCCGCCCCAGCCTCAGCTCTGCCGGCTGGACCCCGTTCCAGACCAACGCACGGGCCATCGGCGAAATCCTCGGCAGCGCGCCCATGGGGACCACCACTGCCTGGGTCATGCTGGTCCTGACCATCGTGGGGCTGTACGTCATCGCACGCCAACTGCGACGCTACTGGTGGGTCGCCGGCATGTACGCCGCCGGCGCCGTGCTTTACCTGGTGGTTTCCAGCTGGAGCAACGGCTTCTTCCGCAATTTCCTCACCGGAGTCTGGTACACGGACAGCTTCAGGCTTGCCGCACTGCTCCCGGTGGTGACTCTCCCCGTCGTCGTGCTCGGCGCCGAATGGGTGATCTGGCGCGTCCGCGCCTTGACCGGAGCCCTGATCGCGACCGCGAAGGAACGGCCGGCAGCCCTTCCCCGGGCAGCCTCGGGCATGATCGGCCGGCTGCCGGCGTCCTCGGGCATCGCGATGGGCTGCGTGGTACTGCTGGCCCTTGGCCTCGGCGCCCAGGGCGGAACCCTCTCCACGGTCCAGAACCGCATCAGCACCATCTTCACCACGACGCCGACGGCCTCGCTGCTGTCGACCGACGAGGTCTCACTGCTCAACGAAGTGGCGGCCATTGTGCCCGAGGGCGACGTCGTGGTGGGCAACCCCCGGACCGGCGCCTCGCTGGTTTATGCCTTCTCCGGCCGCCGCGCCCTGGCCCCGCATATCTTCGGCATCCGCACCCCGGAGGAACAGCTCCTCCTTGATCACTGGGACGAAGCCGCCTACAACGCCGCAGTATGCCCGGCGATTAAGTCGCTCAAGGCCTATTGGGCACTCGACTTCGGCAACACCGAGATCACCCCGCGTGCCGAGCCCCTTGTGGGCGTCCGCGACCTGACGGACAACACCGCCCCGGGAGTAAAGCTCGTCAAGGCCGTGGGCAGCGCCCGCCTTTTCCGCGTGACTGCCTGCGGGTAGCGCCCTGCCAGCAAAAGAGCCAGGCCGGGGACGATGTCCCGGCCTGGCTCTTCGCTTTCCTGCGTACTACTTCTCTCCGTACTACTTTCCTGCGTACTACTTGCCTGCGCTGCGCTGCTGTTCATAATAGGCCGCCTTCGCCAGTTCCGGAACAATGTTCCGGCCGGCCCAAGCGACTCCCAGCGCGGAGCCGGACCGCAGGGCCTGATCCTCGATCCCCGCAGCATAAAACAGGGAGGGCTGCTTGGCCGTGGTCAGCGCCGGGATCTTGCCGCCCGCACGCAGGGAGGCCATGTCGTCCTGGCTGATGGAGGCCACCAGGATGTCCGCGGTGAGCTCGTCAGCGCGTTCGTGCGGCCAAACGTAGGCGACCGGCGACTTCTGCCCGCCGGTGGCACGGCCTTCTGCCTTGACCTTGGCCAGCGCTGGGGCCGGAGCGAGACCGAAATCCTTCAGCACGCCCAGCACCACGGAATCGTCAGGATAGACCTGGATGTCGGCGCCGTCCGCGGACGACGCCGCCGCGAACAGGACGGTGGTTCCCTTGAGTCCGGCGTAGTCACGGACCGAATCCCTGACCGCCCCCTCGGTCTTGGCCTGCAGCTCGGAGGCAGCGCTGCTACGGCCCAGGACCTTTCCGATAAGTGCCGACCGCTGGCGCCAGTCACGGCCCGAATCCGCCGACTCGGAGAGCACTACCGGCGCGATCTCCGAGAGCTTGTCGTAGTCGGCGCGGGTGATGCTGCCGCCGACGGCCAAAATGACATCCGGATCAAGATTGCGGATGTCATCGAGCGGCATCGCGACTTTGTCATTGAGGAGGAACGGAGGGGCGCCGTCGATGTCCCGCATCGCGTCGGTGAACCACGGCGACGAGGCGGAGCCGGAGATCCCCACCGGGGCCAGACCCAGCGCGGCCGCCGTGTCGGCGTCTGCGCTGCTCAACGCCACGACGCGCTTGGGCGGCGCGGCTACCGTCGTCGTCCCGTAGCTGTGGGTGAGGCTCAGCGGAAACGCGCTGGCTGAGACCTCGACTGCGTCACTGCCCTTGGTCGAGCTGCAGGCGGGCAGCGCCAGGGGCAAGGCAACAATGGCGGCGAGGAATCCGCGCCGGCCGACCACCTTGCCGGTCGTTGGTCCATTCGGCGGCGTCATGGCCATGTTTGAATCCTCAGTATTTCGGTGGTGGACAATGGTGCGGGCCCGCTGGACAGGTCCGAGTGTATCGCGTGCAAAAAGGGCGGCCCGTTTACCTGCATGCGGTCAGTTTCAGGAGTTTGGCCTCGCCGTGCTGGTCGACCACCTTGGCCACGCCGGCCTTCTCAAGGTCGGCCAGGCCGGGCGCGGGGTGGTGCTCGTTATTGATTTCCTGGGTGCCGAAGTCCAGGACGTAACCGATGCCGAGCCGCGACACCGCGGGGCAGACGTCAGGGTCCGTCTTGGCGTTCCGCAGCCGGGCCAGGATGGTCTTGTCATCCGGGCTCTCGTTGCTGGTCAGGATGTGAAGTTGCATGGTGCGCCGGCCGGCCAGGGCGTAGGCCAGGGCGCTGCCGTTTCCCGGGTTCGAGGCGATGACCTCATCCGCCGGAACGTACTGGTCCAGCTCGGCCAGGACGGCGGCTTCATCCGAGGTGAGCAGCGGCGACTCCGCCGTCAGCGCATAGCTGCCGCGGGCCAGTGAGACCATGTCCGGAACGCTGCCCAACTGGGTGAGGACCACCAGCACCACGGCGCCGGCTGCCGACACGGTCGCCTTCACTGGCTTGCGGGACAGCAGCGGACTCCGCGACGGACCGGCGTCGCCGACGCCGGCTGCACCCGCGCCGGCCACGGCGAGCCGGGACCGGAGCCATGTCCAGGCGGCGGTTGCCCCGACGGCGGCCGGCACTATCACCGCCACCGGCAGCAGGGCGGCCAGCCGGTAGCTGTCGCTGTACCAGGTGCCGGAGAGCAGGTAGCGCAGCCGGCCGGCGGGGAAGCTGGAGACGGCCACAAAGAGCAGCGCCGCGATGAGCAGGACGCCGATCAGCCACCAGTTGCGCCGCTTGCGGGCGGCCAGGACGACGCCGACCACCGTGAGTAGCGAGATTGCGACGGCGGGCGAGGTGCCCAGGGGCGCATTGCCCGCCACTTGCAGCAGCGCCCGCGGGATGGACTGAACCGGCGGCCAGAAGGCTGCCGCGAAGGATGGCCTGGCGAAAACCCAGAGGCCCAGCGCCGCCGCGCCTCCGACCAGGAGGGCGGCGCTCCAGGCGGCGGCCTTCGCCTTGTTCGCCGCCCAGTCCCGGCGCCATTTCAGGATCGAAACCACGTAGACGTACAGCACGGCGGGAGCCAGGAACGCCAGGAAGGCCAGGAAGGTGCTGGGGTGCGCCTGGGCAACGCCGGCCGAGGCGAGCCCCAGCACGACCAGTGGCAGCGGTCCCCGAAGCTCCGGAACTGCTGAAAGCCCCAGGGCCTGCACGCCCAGCGCGAGCAGGGCCGGCAGCAGGGACAGCGACAGCAGGTTCGGATAGAGGACACCGAAGTGGATCATGAGCAGGGGAAACGCTCCGAACCCGGCGGACAGGATGCCCGCGATGAAGGCGGCGTCCCTGCGCTGGCCCAGGGCCTGCTGGCAGAGGTAGACGCAGCCTAGGGGCCATGCGATGGACGCGATGGCGATGTTGCCGGCGTTGACCGCGACGGGGACAGAAGCCATGGAGGTCTCGGCGATCAGCGAGATGAACGCATGCCAGCCCGCCGGATAGAACGAGCCGCCGGTCATGGCGCCGAGGGTCAGCGACGACGCCTGGCCGGTGTCCTCAATAAAGCGGATGGCATTCAGGTGGAAGATGTTGTCGAAGGTCTGGGAAATGTGCTCCGGGGACCCGATGACCTCCACCATCCGCGCACAAATGATGATGCCGCCGAGGCCGGCACCGCCAAGGGCCCACCAGAACCGCGGATCGATCCGCCGCTCCGTTTGAAGCCCGCGCCATCTTTCCGGCAGCACGTGCCGGAGACCCACGGCCGCGAGGACAGTGACGGCGGTCAGGCCGGCGACCGGCAGAAGCGACCACGGGACTTTCAGGAACGGGGCCAGCAGGCCCGCAACGGACACCAGTGCGATTGAGAGCACCGGTGACAGCGCGGCAACGGCAAATGCCCGGAAGCCGAGGGCACGCCCGAGGACCAGTCCGGGCACGACCAGCACCAGGACGGCCGTCAGTACCGCGGGCAGGCTCGCAAACCAGGACATCTGTGGCAACTCCTCAAGAGATGGGGCGGCGGACGGCGGACTAGGACGCCGCGGCCGACCGGCGTCGCAGTTCCGTCACGACTTCAGCGACCGGTCCGTCCAGGACGACGTTGCCGTGCTCGAGGAGGACCCCCCGTTCGCAGACGGTGGAGACAAGGTCGAGGTCATGGCTGACGACAAAGAGTGTCTTCCCTGCCTCCGCCAACTCCTTGATTTTCGCGATGCACTTGCGCTGGAACGGTTCGTCGCCGACCGCAAGGATTTCATCGATCAGGAAGATCTCCGGGTCCGTGTGCACGGCAATCGAGAAGGCGAGACGCAGATACATTCCCGAGGAGTAGAACTTCACCTCGGTGTCGATGAACTCCCCGATTTCGGCGAATTCAACGATCGAGTCGAACATCTCGTTGATCTGCTTTTCCGTCATGCCCAGGATGGCACCGTTCAGGTACACGTTGTCCCGTCCGCTGAGGTCGTGGTGGAAGCCCGCTCCGACCTCGATCAAACCGGCCACCCTCCCCCGCGTCCGGACGGTACCGGCATCGGGCTGCAGCACGCCGGAGATGAGCTTGAGGAGCGTCGATTTGCCCGAGCCGTTGAGGCCGAGCAGCGCCACGGTCTCCCCCTGGTGGACGTCCAGGGAGACGTCCCGCAGCGCGTCGAAAACCTTGTACATGTCGCCCTTGCGCCCGCGGACAAACCAGACCAGCGCTTCCTTCAGGGACCTGGTGTGCCGCAGCACGAACTTCTTGCGCACGTCCGTGCACGTAATCGCCAGCATTTTTTCCTGCATGACTTTCACAGCTCCTGGGCAAAACGGACGGAAAGCTTGCGGAAGACCAGCTGGCCGATGAACAGGATCACCAGCGAGACGCCGAGCGCCACCGGCGCCCAGACCGAAGCGAGCCCGTGCATGACCGGGGCGGCCGCGACCTGGTCGGCGTTCAGGGTCGGGTACCAGAAGCCCCAGTGGAAGATCTCCACCGCGACGGTCATCGGGTTCAGCTGGTACAGGAAGAAGTACGGGCCGAGGGCCCGCTCCACCATGGTCCAGACGTACAGGACCGGCGAGGCCCAGGTCACGATCATGAGGATCATGTCGACGATGTTTTCCGAGTCCCGGAAGTACACGTTGGCGGCTCCGAAGAGGAGTCCCAACCCGGTGGCCAGCACGCCGACGATGATGAAGGCGAGGACCACGGCGGCGAGCTGCAGGATGCTCGGGGCCCAGCCCGCCATCAGGCAGGCACCGATGAGCACCAGCGTCTGGGGCAGGAAGTGGATGGCGGATACCAGCAGCGTCGAGACCGGAAACAATTCACGCGGCAGGTAGATCTTCCGGATCAGGTCCCGGTTGTCGACGATCGAACGGGTCGAGTTGCCAAGGACCTCAACGAAGAAGTTCACCAGGATGATTCCGGAGAAAAGGTAGATCGCGTAGTTCGGGGTGCTGCCTTGGAGGTTCAGGAAGATGCCAAGCGCCACAAAGTAGACCAGGAACTGCATCAGCGGCTTCACATAGGACCACAGCAGCCCGAGGACCGAGCCGCGGTAGCGGACCTTGATTTCCTTGCGCACCAGGAGCTTGAGCAGGAACCACTGGCGGAACACGTCCCGCAGCCCTCCCCCTTCGCCGGGGGTGGTCAGCGGGGAAACCACTGTTCCGCCACCGGATGGAGTGGCGGTCATATCTTCGCCTCTCCCCTCTCCTGTTCCTTGACCGCGACAGCCTCGAAGGTTTCCCGCCAGGCCGCCTGGCCGGTGAACCCGGGCAGCGCGTCCTTGTACCGGCGGGCGTTGTTGTCCCATTCGGCCATCAGCTTCATGTGCAGCCTGACCGTCCGCAGGAGCATGCTTCCGAACTGCTTCCGGTCACGCTTGTACCAGGACGCGCCGCTGCCGTCCGAGGAGGACACGAGGGCAGAGTCGAGTGCCGCGAGCCGCCACCAGCGCGCCTCCACAGCCGGGACGGCCACTTCGGGATTCGTCATTGCGTCCTCGCGGACGGGACGCAGCTGGCGCAGCAGCCCGGTGACCGCGCGAACCAGCGATTCCGCCACGTAGTTCGGTTCGTGTTCCGCATCCACTTCACCGGAGCGGAGGACACGCGGGAACGAGTGCAGGTCCGGAGTGATCCGCGCGTCGGTGAAGTCGGCGCGGGTTTTCCGCACCCAATCCAGCCTATCCGCGATAGTCGCGTGAAGGTGCTCGGGTCCGCTGAGCACGTCCTCGAGCGCCTTGAGCCGGACTTCAACGGCGGAATACTGCATCGAGATCAGGTGCCGGACATCCACCGCGATGCTTTCGAACGGCATCCGGCCGCCCTTTTTACGCGGTGAGTGGCTCAGCGCCGCCACCCAACGGTTGCGCTGGTGGTAGTAGGCCTGCCAGTCGATGGTGTCGTCTTTTTCGCTCCAGGGCATGTGCCAGACGGCGGCGCCGGGCAGGGTCACCGTGGTGATGCCGTGTTCCTTGGCGCGGATGCCGTATTCGGCGTCGTCCCACTTGATGAAGACGGGGAGGGCGTAGCCGACCTCGCGGACGATCGAGGTGGGGATCATGCACATCCACCAGCCGTTGTAGTCGACGTCGATCCGGCGGTGCATCCAGGGCGTGGTGCGCAGGTTGCTGGCGCCGAAGTCGTGGGCCTCTTTGGTGTTCACGGCGGGTCGCCAGAAGTAGCGGGCGTCGTCGACCTGCTCGCCGTAGGTGTGCAGGACCGAGCGCTCGTACAGGTTGAACATGTGCCCGCCCACGATGGTGGGCGTCCGCGTGAAGTCCGCGAAGCTAACCGCGCGCAGGATGCCTTCGGTTTCGATGCTGACATCGTCATCGAGCAGCATGACGTACTTGCTGCGCCCATCCTTCAGCGTCTCGTCCATGCCGCGCGAGAAGCCACCGGAGCCGCCGATATTGCCCTGCTCGATGATCTTGAGCCGGTCCCCGAGAATCGCCGCCTGCTCCTCGAACTGCGGCTGGGCGCGGACCTTGTCGGTCCCCTGGTCCACCAGGATGAAGCGGTCCAGGATCTTGACGACGTCGGCGTCCCCGGCCAGCGTGCCGATGTGGCGCAGCGCGTAGTCAGGCCGGTTGAAGGTGGTCACCGCGATAGAGAGGGTGCCGGGCACGAACCCTTCGGGTTCGCGGACGGACCACCCGGCACTCCTGAGGGTTACCGGGGTGCCGTGGGCCACGAGGTCGAACCAGTACCAGCCGCCGTCGACGAACGACTTCAGCGGCAGGTCAAAGGTGACCTCTCCGCCTTGCGAGGCGTGGGTGCTGTCCACCCGGTTCGCCGTGCCGCGGGGGCTGGAACGGTAGACAATGACCGTTGCCTCGGCGTCGACGTCGACCGTCAGCCGTACCGTCTCCACGGCGGTGTGGTTCCGCCAGTAGCTGGCGGGGAACGCGTTGAAATAGGTTCCCAGCGAAACCCTCCGGAACTCCGGCAGCGTCATGCTGTTGCGGCCGGTGATGAAGCCGGAGTGCTGGGGCGAGGTAGCCGGAACCGTCGGGGGCGCCGAGATCCGACCCCGCCGGAGGGCGCGCTTGGACAGCTGCACCACGCGCTGGACCGGGTTGAAATCGACGTACAGCGGAAGGACGTCGGTGTCGCCGTCGACCGGCAGCACGACGCGGTGGACAGTCCGGAAGGGGCGCTGGTCTTCAGCCCGTGTCGATGCGTCCACGGCTACGCTCATGCGTCCACTCCTCCGCTTTCAATCTTGGCGCCGGCCTCGAAGTGGGGGCGGATTTTGTTCTCGAACATGGTCAGGGCGGAACCGATGGCCATGTGCATGTCCAGGTACTTGTAGGTGCCCAGGCGCCCGCCGAAGAGCACGTCCCGCTCGGCGGCCGCGAGGTCGCGGTACTTGAGCAGCCGTTCGCGGTCGGCGGCGGTGTTGATTGGGTAGTAGGGCTCGTCGCCCTTCTCGGCCGCGCGGGAGAACTCACGCATGATGACGGTCTTTTCCGTCTGGTACTCGCGCTCGGGGTGGAAGTGGCGCGGCTCGATGATGCGGGTGTAGGCGACGTCGTCGTCGTTGTAGTTCACCACGGAGGTGCCCTGGAAATCCCCGACGTCGAGCACCTCCTCTTCGAAGTCGATGGTGCGCCAGGAGAGGTCGCCCTCGGCGTAGTCGAAGTAGCGGTCCACCGGTCCGGTGTAGACGACCGGGATGTTGCCGACGACCTTGTCCTTGCTGTACTCGTGCGACTCATCGAAGAAGTCGGTGTTGAGCCGGACCTCGATGTTCGGGTGCTCGGCCATCTTCTCGATCCACGCGGTGTAGCCGTTCGTCGGCAGGCCCTCGTACTTGTCGTTGAAGTAGCGGTTGTCGTAGTTGTAACGCACCGGGAGCCGGGAAATGATGCCCGCGGGCAGGTCCTTGGGATCCGTCTGCCACTGCTTGCCGGTGTAGTGCTTGATGAACGCTTCGTAGAGCGGCCGGCCGATCAGCTGGATGCCCTTGTCGTTCAGGTTCTGCGGGTCGGTGCCCGCGAGCTCTCCGGCCTGTTCCTTGATCAGGTCCTGGGCCTGGCCCGGGGTCAGGTTCGCACGGAAGAACTGGTTGATGGTGGCCAGGTTGATGGGCAGGGAGTAGACCTCGCCCTTGTGGACGCCGTAGACCTTGTGCACGTAGTTGGTGAACGTCGTGAAGCGGTTGACGTACTCCCAGACGCGTTCGTTGGAGGTGTGGAAGAGGTGGGCGCCGTACCGGTGGACTTCGATCCCGGTCTGCTCCTCCTTTTCGCTGTAGGCATTGCCGCCAATGTGGTGGCGGCGGTCGATAACGACGACCTTCAAGCCCAGCTCAGTGGCGGCCTGTTCTGCGATTGTCAGGCCGAAAAAGCCCGACCCTACGATGACGAGGTCAGCGGTCACAAAATCTCCTGGTTCGAATGTGGGCAGCGCAACGTTGTGCATTGTCTGCTGCTCTAGACTACCGAGGCTTTTGCCGGAGCCACGAATCGCGGCGCCCGCCACGGTGTGCCGCCGGAGCTGTCCGGTCCCGAGCCGCACCTGGTTGCCCCCGGCGGGTCTTTTCCACATCGGCTCCTTTTCCACATGGCCGGATTCGATGGCCTGCCGGCCCGGGGCCCTTCCCTAGCGTGGGTTTAGCGCGCGTCCCAGCGCCTGACCGCAGGAAGGAGGCCCCCGGTGTTGCTGCAGTGCACCCTGGTCCGTGGACCCGTCGCGGCACAGCCGGGGATGCCCGTGGAATTGTCCATCGAACTGCCGGCGGGCTGCCCCGGCGCGGAACTGGAGTCAGCGGTGGCCCGGAAGTACGGCACGGTCCGGCTGACGGTGGCCGGCTCTCCTCTCGACGCCCTGACCGCCGGCAGCGCCCCGCTGGTCAACGGCGCCGTCCTGATCGACGGCGCCGGTGCCGGTCCGGCCTCCGACGGCGGTTCCGTCTCCGGCGCGGCCTTGCTGCTGGCTGTGCTCAGCGGACCAGGCGCCGGGACGGTACTTCAGCTGCGCCGGGGCCGCTACCTCTTGGGCCGCGCCGGCACGGAACTCGTGCTTCCCGATCCCGAACTGTCCCGCGAACACGCCCGGCTGGAGGTTACCGATTCCGCGGTCACCCTGGTCGATCTGGGCAGCGCCAACGGAACCACCGTTGACGGCCGTCCGGTGAAGAGCGGCCGGGTCACGAGCGACTCCGTCATCGGCTGCGGCCAGTCCACCCTGGGCCTGGTGTTCCGCGCCGGGCGGTGCGGCGACGGGGCCGGAGGTGCCGGGGCCGGAAGTGCCGAGGCCGGCACTGACACGACGGAAGCACTGCGGATCCCCAATCCGGGCTCCCCGGCCAACCGCGCCGTGCTTCTCCTCACCGCGGTCCTGCCCTTGGCCGTGGGCGCCGCACTGGCCGTCGCCACTGGCATGTGGATGTTCCTGGCATTTTCCGCGGTTTCGGGAGTGGCCGTGCTGGTACCGGCGCTGTCCGGCCGAAGACGGCGCCGTGAGCTGAAGGCGGCCGTAGCGACCGCGGCGGACGCGGACCGCGATCGACGACGCCGGGCCGCGCCGTCTGCCGCCGCTCTGGTCACCGACGCCGGGCCGCCGGAGTCCAGCGGTGCAGCGGAGGTTGAACCCGGGCCCGTGTGGCTGCGGCTCGGGCTGGCCCCGGGGAGGGCGAGAATCCGGTTAGACCCGGACGATCCCGGGTTCAGCGCCCCGCCCGTGGGCCCCGTCCCCGTGTGCCTGGACCCCTCGGCCCCGACCGAACTCCGGGGCCCGGCAGACTCCCTCGCGGGGCTGATCCGCTTCCTGGTCATGCAGCTTGCGAGCTACCCCCGGGCAGGCCGAACCCGGGTGCTGCTGCATGGCCCGGCGGCGTCCCTGCCCCTGGCGGCCCGCTTCCTGGCGCGGGTTTCCCTGTCCGCCAGTGATTCAATGACCGCCGCGCACCTTGCCGCCGGCCCCGGCCCAGGCTGTGACCGCGGCGTGCTGATCATTGTCGCGGACACCGGAGGCGCCTCGGCGCTCTGCGCTGCGGCAACTCCGAACGGCTGGCAAGTACTCTGCTGTTCCGCTGCTGAGCAGACCGGTGCCGGCCGCCAGTCAGTCGTGCTCGGCGAGCGCCGAGCCTTTCTCTTCTCTGGCACCGCGAAAACCGCCTTTGCCCCCGACCTTGTTCCGGAAGACGTCTTTGACCGCTTCTGCCGGAACCGGAGCCAGCATGAAACCGCCACAGACAGCGAAACTGGGCAGATCCCGGACGATTGCCGCCTGGCCGACTTCCTGCCGCTCTCGGCCGCGGATGTGAAACAGCGTTGGGAATCCGTGGGCCGGTCGCTGATGCGGGGGCTGTCCGTTCCTGTTGGCCGCGCGGCATCCGGGCCGCTCCACGTGGACCTGCAGGCGGACGGCCCCCACCTGCTCGTGGCGGGAACCACGGGCTCCGGAAAATCTGAGTTCCTGAGGACTCTGGTGGCCGGGCTGGCGGCCAGCTACCCGCCGGACCTGGTTAACCTGCTGTTTGTCGATTTCAAGGGCGGCTCCGGGCTAGGGCCGTTGACCGGGCTGCCGCATTGCGTCGGCATGCTGACCGATTTGTCGAGCCACGAAGTGGAGCGCACTCTCGCCTCGCTCCGCGCCGAGGTCCGCCACCGGGAGGAGTTGCTGGCCGCGGGCGGCGTGCCTGAACTCACCGCCTACCAGGCACACGCCCTCGATACCGCCCAGGCGCCAGCCCTGCCGGCGCTGCCCCATCTGGTCCTGGTGATCGACGAATTCCGGATGCTGGTGGAGGAGGCGCCCGCCGCGCTAAGGGAGCTCATGCGGATCGCAGCCATCGGGCGCTCTTTGGGGATCCACCTCGTAATGGCCACGCAGCGGCCGCAGGGGGCGCTCAACGCGGACATCCGAGCCAACGTCACAAGCAGCATCGTCCTGAGGGTCCAGTCGGAGCTCGAGTCTTCCGACGTCATGAACTCGCGGCTCGCCGCCGCCATTCCGCTGGGGTGTCCGGGGCGCGCCTACCTCGTGCGCGGAAGCGGGAGACCCGAGGAATTCCAGACCGCCGCCCTGGCGGCCCCCTCGCCCCCTGCGGGCACCGTCGTGACGGTCACGGAAGCCGCGACCCTGCTGCAGCGGAGACCCGCTGGCCTCCAGCCCCGCACGGATCGGGCCGTTGCTCCCAACCCGCAGCAGGACGTTTCTCGCCTGGTGCGCCTGACATCACGGCTGTGGGCGGAGGACGGCGGCGCGCTCCCCCGGCGCCCGATAGCGGAGCCGCTGGCGGGATCGCTGCCGCTTCCCCGCCACGCGGCCGGCCCCGCCGCCGCGGGGCCCGCGCGCGGGCTGCTGCTGGGGATGCTTGATGTGCCGGAAGAGCAGCGACTTCGTGAGCTCCGCTGGTGTCCGCTCGGCCATGGCCATCTGGTCCTCGTCGGCGGCGCCCGGGGCGGGACGCCGGCCGGGCTGGCAGGTGCCCTGAGTCTCACAGTGGACCGGCTGTTGGACAGCGCGGCCGAATCGCACCTGTATATCCTCGATGCGGATGGCTCCCTCCGCGGTGCAGCCGCCTCGCCCAGAGTCGGCGCATGGACAGGCGCCCACGAGCTGCGTCGGGCTGTCCGGGTACTCGAACGGCTGGCCGAGGAGATCCGCAGCAGGCTGGCCGCTCCCCGAACAGCGGACACCCCGGCGCTGGTTCTTGTACTGAACAACTGGGGGTCGTGGGTATCAGCATTCCGGGCCGGCCCTCTGGCCTGGGCCGAGGACATCGTCCACGACATCATCCGCGACGGCCCCGCGGCGGGCGTTGCGGCCGTCGTATCCGGCGAGCGCGAACTCGTGGCCGCGCGGTTCTTCGCTGCGCTTCCCAACCGCATCTTCTTCCCCGCCGGGTCGACAGAGGAAACCCGGCACGGCTGGCCGCGACTGCCGGATATTCCGTCGATCCCCGGCAGGGTGGCCGTCGCCGGTCCCTTCGCCGAAACCTCCCCGCACGCAGCCCAGCTCTACGGGCCGGCGGATGCAACATCCAGGCCGCGCACCACCGTGCCTCTAAGCGAGAGCCCCACGGCCCGGCCGTTCCGCGTCGAGCCGCTTCCGGCAAGAGTGACCGTCGCCGAGGTCCGGGCCCGAATCGGCCCGGAGTCTCCGCAGCAGGCACCCCCGGCAAAAGGCGTCCGGCTCTGGATCGGGGTGGGCGGGGACGAACTCGAACCGGTCGGTGTTCCGCTGCCACCGGCCAGCGTTCTTGCCGTCCTCGGCGGACCGGCTTCGGGGAAAACGTCCCTTGTCCGGGCGTTGCCGGATCTCAATCCCTTCGCGGACTGGCTGCCGCCCGCGGTGGGAAGCGATCCGGCCAGGCAGTGGTCCGCCGTCCTGGAGCGGGCGCGCACCGGACAGCTCGACCACGCGGCCATCGTGGTGGTTGATGACGCGGATCTCCTGGGCCTGGACGCCAACCTGCGGCTGTCGGAGCTCAACTCCTTGGGCTGGACGGTCGTGCTGACCGCGGGCTACAGTCCCGCGATCCAGCAGCGCGTGCCGCTAACGCTCCAGGCCCGCGGCCAGGGCAGCGGGATCCTGATCGGTCCCCGGAAACTGATGGACGGCGACCTTCTCGGTGTCCGGTTCGAACCGGAGCCCAGCCCGCCGCCCGGCCGCGCCCTTGTCGTGGTGAATGGCCGGACCTCGGCCGTGCAGCTGGCGGTCGCGGAACCGCCGTAGGCCGGACTTGCGTCTGTCCCGCGCGCCTACAGGGCCCGGCTTGAACCGCCCGGCCGGGACGCGAACGCAATGACCCGCTTGTCGAACAGCAGCACGATGGCCAGGGCCGCCGGCAGCAGCATGGCGAGTCCGGCCAGGGGGTAACCGCCGGTGAGGGTCGGGAAGCCGATGGTGAGCATGAACAGCTGGGCCACCAGCGCTCCGGCCCTGGGCCAGCGGTACCCGCGGAAGAGGAAATGGCTCACGGCAAAAAGCCATGCCGAGAACGCCAGCAGCAGACCGAGGGTGAAGACCGCGCCCCAGAAGGACAGGACGGGTGCACCGGTCAGCAGCTGGAATCCGTACCAGCCTGCGGCCACCAGCAGCGCCGCGGCCTCCAGGGCTGTGACGACCGATACGACGGTGATTCCGGCAGGTCTGGCGGCGGGAGCCGGCACCGGGCCGCCTGCCTCTGGACCGCCGGGCTGCGGGTCAGCGGGATCTGCGGGGTTCACTGGGGGTCTTGACACACTGGCACCCTACCGGACATAGTCAAACAGAATTGGGGGTTCCGCCAGGCAATGTGACGCATCGCTCACGATTTGGCGGCATTTGTTCGGCAAATACCCCTTGTTTACACAGCGTTAACATGACACGCTTAATCCAGATGACCGAGGGGGCCCACAGGGCCCCTTTCTTATGAAGCCTCTAGTGAATAATTTCACAAGAGGCATTTAACGAATTCCCAGGAATGGAGTTACTGATCAGCATGGATTGGCGTAACCGCGCAGCGTGCCTTGACAAGGACCCGGAGCTGTTCTTCCCCGTCGGAAACACCGGCCCCGCACTCCTGCAGATCGAGGAAGCAAAAAGCGTCTGCCGGCGCTGCCCCGTTGTGGACACTTGCCTCCAGTGGGCCCTCGAATCGGGCCAGGACGCGGGCGTCTGGGGCGGCATGAGCGAAGACGAACGCCGCGCCCTGAAGCGCCGCGCGGCCCGCGCCCGCCGCGCCTCCTGATTTTCAGCCTTCGGGCGACCCAATCAGCAGTGGCCTCGGACCGACTGGTCCGAGGCCACTGCTTGTTTAAGCGCCGCGTCTAACGCCGCGTCGTGGCCGCCCTTAGCGTGTGGCGAGGCTCAAGACCACCTGCACTGCGGTTCCGCCGCCCTCCCGCGGCTTCCATTGGATGCTGCCGCCGAGCTCGCTCGTCACGAGGGTGCGCACAATCTGCAGCCCCAGGCCTTCGGTGTAGGAGCCGGCCGGCAGCCCGACGCCGTCGTCCGCCACCGTCACGGTGAGCAGTTCGTCACCGTCCTCGCTCTCGGAGCGGTCGGCGATCAGCCAGACCGTCCCGGCCCTGCCCTCGAGCCCGTGCTCGACGGCGTTGGTCACGAGTTCGTTGATGACGAGGGCCAGCGGCGTTGCGAAGTCGCTCGGCAGCTCCCCGAACAGCCCGGAACGCTGGGTCTTCACTTGCTGCGAGGGCGAGGCAACCTCGGCTGACAGGCGGAACTGGCGCCCGATCAGCTCATCGAAGTCGACGCTCTGGGTCAGGCCCTGCGAAAGCGTTTCGTGGACCAGGGCGATGGTCGCGACCCGCCGCATCGCCTGTTCGAGTCCCTGTTTGGCCTCGTCGCTGACCATCCGGCGCGACTGCATGCGCAGCAGCGCCGCCACGGTCTGCAGGTTGTTCTTGACCCGGTGGTGGATCTCGCGGATGGTGGCGTCCTTCGTGACGAGTTCCATTTCCCGCCGGCGCAGCTCCGAGACATCGCGGCAGAGCACCAGCGCCCCGAAGCGCTGCTGTTCGTCCCGCAGCGGGATGGCCCGGAGCGAAAGGCTGACGCCGCGGGACTCGATCTCGCTGCGCCACGGCATTCGCCCAGTCACCACCAGAGGCAGGGTCTCGTCGACCATGCGGCGGTCCCGCAGCAGCCCTGCCGTGACTTCGGCCAGTGACCGGCCCTCCAACGATTCGCCGTCGCCGAGCCGGCGGAAGGCGGAGACGCCGTTGGGGCTCGCGTACTGCACGATCCCCTCGGCGTCGAGCCGGATTAGGCCGTCGCCGACGCGGGGGGCGCCCCGTCGCGATCCGGTGGGCGAGGCAAAATCCGGCCAGAGTCCCAGGGTGCCCATCCGCAGCAGGTCGTAGGCGCACTGCCGGTAGGTCAGTTCCAGCCGCGACGGCATCCGGGAGCTGGAGAGGTCCATGTGCGAGGTCACGATCGCGAGCGTCCGGCCGTTGCGGACCATCGGCACGGCCTCGACCCGCATTGCCATGTCGCTGCTCCAGTTGGTCTCGTTGGAGCGTTCGATGGTGCGGCTTTCCCAGGCTTTGTCCACAAGCCGTTTCAGGTCCGAACGGATCCCCTCCCCCACGAAGTCGGCGTGGAACACCGTATGCGTGGTGGAGGGGCGCACGTGGGCCAGCGCCACGTAGCCAAGTTCGGGGTGCGGGAACCACAAGGCGAGGTCGGCGAAGGCAAGGTCGGCGACCATCTGCCAGTCCCCCACGAGCAGATGCAGCCACTCGGCATCCCCCGGCCCGAAATCAGCATGCTCCCTGATAGGGTCCGTAAAGATTGCCACAGCACCTCCATTTGCGACGCGGGGCCGGCAGACCCTAGCGTCGGACGATTGACCTCAAGAGCCTCAATGCTACCGAGAGCGAGGCCATGTCATCGGCCTCGAGGGCGTTCACCTCGTCGAACATGCTCTTCGCCCGCCCAAGCTGCTCCACATTCTGGCTTTCCCAGGCCACCAGCCGCTCTTCCGCCGGCATATCCGCCGACGTCGCCTCCAGGACCGCCGTCGTCATATCCGAGACGGTCGAGTAGAGGTCGTCGCGGAGGGCCGCACGGGCCAGGGCCTGCCAGCGGTCCTTCCTCGGCAGCTTGGTGATGCGCTCGAGCAGCGAATCGGCGTGGAACCGGTTGAAGACCGTGTAGTAGACGTGCGCGATGTTCTCCACCGGCTCCGGGCTGACGTGCACAATCTTGGCGATGTCCAGCAGCACGAAGCTTTCGAACAGCTCCGCCCAGCGGTGCGCCAGGTCCTCGGGAAGCTCCCAGCTGCGGGCCTTTTCGAGCCACTGCGACACCCGCTCCCGGTCATCGCCGCGCAGGTAGTCCAGCAGCCGGGCCCGCATCGGATCCATCAGCGGCTTGAACTCCGCCACAATCTCCGCGATCGGCCGCGCGGCGTTGCCCTGGCTCAGCACCCAGCGGACGGCACGGTCCAGGAGCCGGCGGATGTCCAGGTGGACGGTGCTCCAGTGCTCGGTCGGGAACGACGCCGGCAGCTCGTTGAGTTCGGCCACCATGATGTCCAGCTCGTAGACCTCGCGGAGTGCGACGAACGCCTTGGCGATGGCCGACTGGGTGGCTGAGGTCTCCTCCATGGCGCGGAACGCGAACGTGATGCCGCCCAGGTTGATCATGTCGTTCGCGACGACGGTCGCGATGATTTCCCGGCGCAGCGGGTGGGTATCAAGTTCGGCGTCGAACCGTTCCCGCAGCTGCTTCGGGAAGTAGGCGCGGAGCGTCTCGCGGAACCACGGATCCTCCGCGAGGTCGCTGTCGCGCAGCGCCGTCGCGAGTTCGATCTTGGCGTAGGCGGCCAGCACGGAGAGTTCCGGGGAGGTCAGTCCCTGGCCCTGTTCGAGCCGCTCACGCAGCGTCTCGGTGGTCGGCAGCGCCTCGAGTTCACGCTTGAGGTCGGCCGATTTCTCCAGCCAGTCCATCAGCCGCTCGTAGCTGGGGCTCCACTCGGCGACCCGCATGCGGTCGTTGAGCAGCAGGATGTTCTGGTCGATGTTGTCCTCGAGCACCAGGCGGCCGACTTCGTCGGTCATCGAGGCGAGGAACTCCGCACGTTCGGCCGGATCCAGCTTGCCGGCGGCCACCATACGGTCCACGAAGATCTTGATATTGACCTCGTGGTCCGAGCAGTCCACGCCGGCCGAGTTGTCGATGGCGTCCGTGTTGAGGATGACGCCCTGCAGTGCGGCCTCGATCCGGCCGCGCTGGGTCATGCCCAGGTTGCCGCCTTCACCGACCACCTTCACCCGCAGTTCGCGGCCATCGACGCGGATGGCGTCATTGGCCTTGTCGCCGACCTCGGCGTTGGTCTCGGTGCTCGCCTTGACGTAGGTCCCGATGCCGCCGTTGTAGAGCAGGTCGGCCGGGGCCAGCAGGATCGCCCGGAGCAGTTCCGGCGGGCTGAGCCGGGTGGTGCCTTCCGGCAGCCCCAGCGCGGCCCGGACCTGCTCGGAGACGGGAATCGACTTAGCCTGGCGGGCGAAC
The DNA here is from genome assembly GCF_056393885.1 of Arthrobacter sp. 10T44. NCBI lineage: Bacteria > Bacillati > Actinomycetota > Actinomycetes > Micrococcales > Micrococcaceae > Arthrobacter > Arthrobacter sp. 10T44. Next base: position 79,480 of record NZ_JBFTGT010000001.1, read on the forward strand.
ACGCCGCCGCCTTCGCTGATCAGGGACTTGTCATAGTCGTCCCAGGAGGAGCGGGGCAGATCGAAGAGCCGCTGCCGCTCCGTAAAGGAGGCTGCCTCGTCCGGGTTCGGGTCCAGGAAGATGTGCCGGTGGTCGAACGCGGCGAGCAGCCGGATGTGCCGCGAGAGCAACATGCCGTTGCCGAAAACGTCGCCGGACATGTCGCCGACGCCGACGACCGTGAACGGCTCTGCCTGCGTGTCCAGGTCCAGCTCGCTGAAGTGCCGCTTGACCGATTCCCAGGCGCCGCGGGCGGTGATGCCCATGGCCTTGTGGTCGTAGCCGACGGAGCCGCCGGAAGCGAAGGCGTCGCCGAGCCAGAAGCCGTATTCGGCGGAAAGGCTGTTGGCGATGTCGGAGAACGAGGCGGTGCCCTTGTCGGCCGCGACCACGAGGTAGGAATCGTCGCCGTCGTGCCGCACGACGTCGGCCGGGGGCACCAGCCTCTCGCCCTCCGGGGTGGTGACCAGGTTGTCGGTCAGGTCCAGCAGCCCGCGGATGAAGGTCTTGTAGCTTTCGATGCCCTCAGCCATCCAGGCGCTGCGGTCCGCCGCGGGGTCCGGAAGCTGCTTGGCGTAGAAGCCGCCCTTCGCGCCGGTCGGAACGATCACGGCGTTCTTGACGGTTTGTGCCTTCACCAGGCCCAGGATTTCGGTGCGGAAGTCTTCCCGGCGGTCCGACCAGCGGAGTCCGCCGCGCGCCACCTTGCCGAAGCGCAGGTGCACGCCTTCGACCCGGGGCGAGTAGACCCAGATCTCGAACATCGGCCGCGGGAACGGCAGGCCGTCAATGCCGGAGGGGTCCAGCTTGAAGCTGACGTGCGTCTTGTTCTGGTAGAAGTTGGTCCGGAGCGTGGCCTGGATCAGGTTCTTGAAGGTGCGCAGCACCCGGTCGGCGTCGAGCGTGGCCACCTGCTCGATGGCCGTGTCGAGCCCGGCGCGGACCTGGTCCTGGCGCTGTTCGCGTTCGCCGTCGGGCAGCGCGGGGTCGAAGCGCGCGGCGAAGAGCGCGTTCAGGCCCCGGGCCACGTCCGGGTTGGCCAGCAGCGTGTCGGCCATGAATTCGAAGGAGTTGGTGTTGCCCATCTGCCGCATGTACTTGGCGTAGGCGCGCAGCACGATGACCTGGCGCCAGTGCATGCCTTCGCGCAGCACCAGGCGGTCGAAACTGTCCGATTCCACCACGCCGGACACTGCCGCGCCGAAGGACTCGCCCAGCAAGGCTCCGGTGCGCTCCGGGTCCACCCCGGCCGGGTATTTCAGGCCAAGGTCGTAGAGGAAGAAGTCGCGGTGGTCGGCCGTTTCGATCTCAAAGGGGCGTTCGTCCAGGACCTCAAGGCCGAGGTTGTGGAAGTAAGGCAGGATCTGGCTCAGGCTCTTGGGCTCGAGCATGTACAGCTTGACGCGGGCGTCCTCCTCGAGGGTGGCGCCGGCACCGTGCGGAAGGTACACGTGCACGCCCGGCCGCTCCCCGCCCGGCTCGCCGGTGCGCTCGGCGGCGCCGTACTTCTCGAAGCGGGCGATGTCCTCGAGCGCGTCCTCGACTTCGTAGTCGACGCGGTAGCTGGCCGGGAACGCCTCGGCCCAGACGGCGGCGAGTTCCTTGGCTCCGTTCTCGCCGTCGGCGCCGGCCCTGGCGCGCAGGACCTCGGTGATGCCTTCGCTCCAGGACCGGGCGGCGCGGACCAGGCGCTTTTCCAGTTCGTCGCTGTTGACGTGGCTGACGTCCGCATCCTTGGGCAGCCGGATCCGGAAGAACAACCGGGCCAGGGCGGATTCGGTCATCCGCGCCTCATAGTCGATCGACACGGCGTCGAACGTCTCCCGCAGTTCCTTCTCGATGCGCAGCCGGACGTTGGTGGTGTACCGGTCCCGGGGCAGGTAGACGAGGGCAGACATGAACCGGCCGTAGATGTCCGGGCGCAGGAACAGCCGGGTCCGGCGGCGTTCCTGCAGGCGCTGGATGCCGGTGGTGATGGCTGCGAGGTCCGGGATTTCGATCTGGAAGAGCTCATCGCGCGGATAGGTCTCAAGGATGCCGAGCAGGTCCTTGCCCGAGTGGGAGTCCGGCGGGAAGCCGGCGTCGCGCAGCACGGCGTCGACCTTTTCACGGACGACCGGGATATCCCGGACGGAACCGGCGTAGGCGGTCGTGGCAAACAGGCCGATGAAACGCCGTTCGCCGTTGACGTTGCCGGCGGCGTCAAAGCTCTTCACGCCGATGTAGTCGAGGTACGCCGAGCGGTGAACGGTGGAGCGGGAGTTGGCCTTGGTGATTACCAGTGCCCTCTTCTCGCGCGCCTTCTTCCGGCCCGTTTCGGTCAGGTGCTGGATCTGGTGGCGGGTGTCGGCGCCGTTGCGCAATAGGCCGAGCCCGCTGTCCTCCCGCAGTTCCAGCACATCCTCGCCGGATTCATTCTTCAGGTCGTATTCGCGGTAGCCGAGGAAGGTGAAGTTGCCGTCGTCCAGCCAACGGAGCAGTTCCTGGGCCTGGCGCAGTTCGGCGATCTGCGCAGCCTGCGCCACCTTGTCGAGGTCGTCGGAAATCTCGTGCGCCTTGTTGCGCATCTTCGGCCAGTCTTCGACCGCCGCACGGACGTCGCCGAGCACCCGCGAAAGGCCCTCGATCAGCTGCTCCCGCTTGGCGTCGTCGACCCGTTCGATTTCGACGGCGATCCAGGACTCCATGTGCGAGGCGTTGTCCCCCTGGGCGATCAGGTGGGACAGGTTGGGCATCGCCGCTGTGTCGCCGCTGGAGATGCCCAGGTGCGAGGGGACCCGGGCCACCTTGACCAGCCGGCCGGTCTCGCGGTTGCGGGTGACGACGAAAAGCGGGTGGATTACGAGGTGGATCGGGGACTTCTGCCGGACCAGCTCGGTGTTGACGGAGTCCACGAGGAATGGCATGTCGTCGGTGACGATGTAGACGACGCTGGACTCAGCCTCGTCGGAGATCGAAATGTTCGCCACACCGGGCTGCCGGGTTGCGGCCACCTGCAGGTGCGTTTGTGACCGTGAGGTCAGGACGTCATCGCCGTAGGCGCGGGCATCCTCCTCGGCGAGATGTTCGTAGTAGTCCCCGAAGTACCCTTCGCTGGCACCGATCGAAACGGGTTGATCCTCCACGCTGGACCCAGACGACATCGACAAACGCCTCCATCAAAAAGTTCACGGCCGCACCGTTGCAGCCCTCATGGCGAGCCTAGTCTTTTAGCCGGGGCTTTGCTGTGGAAGAAAGGACAGAGGATTTAAGATTTTGCTGGGCAGGTGCACAAACCAAGCTCCGGATGGCCCGGCGGAGGGTGGAATCCGGTGCGCTCTCGAGCAGCAACGAGCCAGCCAGCAGGGCGGCGTCACAGGCCGCCGGGTCCGCGGGGAGGAAGGCTTCCAGCGGTACGGTCGGGCCGTAGCGCGCCCAAGCCTCACGAAGCTGGCGTTCCGGGGAACGGCCGACGGCGGAGGCGCGCACCTTGTTCAGGACCACGCGGGGACGCGCCTGCGGGACGGCGGCGTCCAGCTCGGCCAGTCCGCGCACCAGCCGTGGCACTCCGACCGGGTCGGCGGCGCCGATGGCATAGACGGTGTCGGCCATTTCGAGGCTTCGCAGGGTGGCCGCGTTCCGGCGCGGCGCCATCGAGTCAAAGCTGAGTTCCTCGTCGGCCTCCAGGCAGAAGCCGGCGTCGATCACCGTGACCTCGGCGATCTCCCGGGCCCGCTCGTAGACCAGCGCGAGTGCCGCCGCCCGAAGTTCGGTCCAGCGGTCGGCTCGGGTAATGCCGGTCAGCACCCGGAACGTTCCGGCGCGGGTGGATACCGGGACGGCGATTTGGCGCAACGCTTCGCCGTCGAGCAGGCCCTGGTCGGCCAGCCGGCAGGCCTGCGCAAGTCCGGCCGCTTCGTCCAGCAGCCCCAACACCGCCGCGACGCTGGCGCCATAGCTGTCGGCGTCGACCAGCAGGACGGACTTTCCCTCCGCTGCCAGTTCGCCGGCCATATTGGCGGCCGTCAGCGTCCGACCGGGCGATCCGGCGGGACCCCAGACGACGATAATTCTCCCCGTTCCCGTTGCAGTTCCCGCTTCCCCGGCGCCGGGCCCGGGGCCAGCCCGCTCCGCCCCGGCCCCGCCGTCCAGAGTGCGGTCCGGGCCCGCCTGCGTGTGAAGGGCCGCGGAAGGGTCGGCCAAGCCGCTTGCCGGCGGACCGGGCCGCGCACCGGCAAGTTCCGCCACCGCGCCCGCGATCAGGGCGGCGAGCGCGGCTGCTCCCACTCCGGAAACCTCCGGGGTAACGCCGATCCCCCGAAGCCTGGCCGATTCCTCCGGGCTGTCGGTCAGCGCCACCACGGCGACTCCCACGGCGGACAGGCGGTCGACCAGCGAGGCGGTAAGCTCGCCGGTCCCCTCGGCGACGACGGCGGCCCGCGCCAGGCCGGTCTGGCAGGCGGCCAGCAGTTCGGCGAGCTCACTGCAGCGCCGGACGACGGACACCGGGCCATGGAGCCGCTCCAGCCCGCCGACCAGGTCGTCCCGGGTCCGGCCCACCGTCACCACCGGAATGCCCATCAGGGCGCGCCTCCAGGATTCCAGACCACGGAGATCTTTGCCTTGTTGGCCTGTGCCCCCAGCAGTTTGGGCATCTGCCCGTCCGACACGAGGACCATCACCACAGTGGACCGCTGTGAGCCCAGGGCGGTGCTTCCCGGGGTGAGCTGCGCAATCTCGGCCCCCGGCAGCAGCAGCGTCGGCTCGCTGAAACCGTTGCGGGTATCCGGCAGCGCCACCCAGACATCCACGCGGGAGCCCGCCACCGCCTGCGGCGGCAGCGCCTCTTCAACGGAGATGGCGACCGGCTTGCGGTCCAGGGCGTCCAGCCTGCCGAAGCTTTCGCGCGGCAGGAGCTGGTCCTTGCCGATGCGCTGGACGGCGACCAGGCCGCCGTCCATGCCGGACTCCGGAGTGAGGTACTGCGGCTCGATGTCGCCCAGCCGGACCTTGACGCGGTGCAGCTTGTCCGGAGAGACCTTCTCCCCGACCGCAATCGGCTCGCTGGCGGCGTAGGCCTCGGTGGTCTGGTCCGCTGCCGCCACGAGTGACACAACGCCGACTACGGAGGCCAGCACCAGCAGGATGCCCACGAGGAGCCGCGGGTCCTTCCACGAGGGCCGTTTTAACCGGGCGCCGCCGGCTACCGTGCTCACACTCATGCGTCCTGCTCCCCCTGTAGTCGCAGCCCGGGCCGCGGGCGCCGGACACCCCTATTCTCACGAATTGGCGGCCCTGCGGGAAGACACCTAAGCAAACAGCAGCAAATTGTGGATAACGCCCCCAAACGCCAGCACCGGTGGCAAAATGGTGCCATGCCCCGATTCCTGACGCTCGCAGATGTTGCCGAGCAGCTCCAGATCAACTCCCCCGCCGCCTACGCGCTGGTTCGCAGCGGCCAGCTCAAGGCCATCCAGGTGGGCGGACGGGGCCAGTGGCGGGTCGAGGAAACCATGCTCGAGCAGTACATTCAGGAGCGCTACGCGGAGGCAAGCCGCATGATCGAGGAGGCCAAGGCCAAGGGCCACTGAGCCGCGCCTAGCTGTCGGCGCCCCGGACCGACCTGATCCCTGCGAGGGCGCCAAAGGGAACCGTGGCCACGCCGCTGACATTCGCAGGCCGACGCTCCTCCCCCACAGGGGTGATCGCGAGGTCAAGGAAGTCGCGGCCGACCCTGTCGATGACGCCGTGCAGGACGGACTCGCCTGCCGCCCCTCGAGACACGACCACGGCGAGGTTGGCGCGGTCCCGTGCCAGTCCCCGCAGGGCACTGGCCAGCCCGAGCCGGTGCCGGGCACCGTTGCCTGCGACCACCGCCAGCCGGGAGAGGCCGGCGTAGCGCACCGCCGACGCGTAGGGAATCAGGACCTGGTGCCGCTCCTCGTCGAGCACCAGCCACTGGCTGCCCACGTGGCTGAGCGTGCCCTCGTACAAAGTTCCGGAGCCAAGGTGGACGCCGATCCGCAGGCCCAGCGAGCCCCGCAACCGGTCCGCCAGCTCGACGGCGGCCGCATCCACCCGCGCCCGCTCGCCAATTTCGACGTCCAGGTCCAGGCGTTCGCCGGCAGCCAGTTGCGCCTCCAGGTCTGCAAACAGGGCGTCCCAACGCATGGCGCCAGCGTAGGCGCACCCCCAACGGCGGTCAATCCACATTCTTTGCGCACCCTCTAGACAAACAGCTTCTTTGGGCATCAAACTCACTCCAAGAGCATCAAATCACATCAAACAGCAACAGAAGCCCTCCCGGACGCATTCAGCGAACCGGCCAAGCGGGCAGGACAGCGGCTCGGCCCGCAGAGGAGGCGGTTGTGGACCCAAGAAATTTTTCCGGCGCGGGCCGCCGGCGCGGGCTGGGCGCGGACGCGGCCATGGCCCTCGTCATCCTACTGCTTGGGGCCTTCCTCGCCGGCTCGGGAGCCCGGCTCGCCCAGCGCCTGCATTCATCGGCGGCGAGGCGTCAATCCCCCTCCTTCGAGGACCAGATCGGGGTTGCCGCCAACACCGCCGGGCTGATCGTCGTCGTCTGGTGGGCGTTGACCTTCCTGATCGCCTTCGTGGCGGCGCTCCTCGAACGCGGGGGCAGCCGCTGTTCCGCCGAAGCGGCGGGGAAGTTCAGTCCCGCCTTCATGCGCCGGCTGGCGCTGGCCGCCCTCGGGCTCCAACTCGCCACCGCCCCGCTGGCCCACGCAAACCCTGCCCCGGCCGGCCCGGAGACGACCGCCCCTCCCGCCGTTTCTGCCGCATGGATCCCCAGCGGGGCCGAGCTGGCCGCTTTCGCGTCCGGATCCGCCGCTCCCCCTCCGGCCCGTTCTCCTGCGCCGGAGCCTGAGCCTCCTGTCCCCTCCGCTAAGCCCCGGAGCCTCGGCCTGGATCCTCACTGGATGCCGGCGCCGCCGCCGGTGGATCCCCGGTCCTTGGCGCCCTCCCCGCGGCGCGCCCCGGAGCCGGCGGGCACGGCGGCGGTCACCGTCCGGGCCGGAGACTCGTTGTGGAGCATCTGCGCGGCGGACCTCGGACCGCTGGCGTCAGACGTCGACATCGCCCTGGCGTGGCCGCGGCTCTACCAGGCCAACCGCGATGTCATCGGCAGCGACCCCGGGCTGCTGCTTCCCGGTCAGGTCCTTCGGATGCCGCCCGCACGCTAAACCAAGCCAACCCGCAATCCCTCCACGACAGCAAAGGAAGTCCCATGAGTCCCATGACCGGTATCCGCGCAGGCACCGCTGTCCCCCTCCCGGTGGCGCCGCCGGGTCCCCGCCCCGTCCCGCTGAATGCTCCCCGCCCGCCTGTGCCAGCCGGTACGGCACCGGTCCTGCGGTTGGTGGACCAGGACCGCGAGGTGTGTGCGATTTGCCGCTCGACCGTGCAGGCCGCCATCGAGGTCCTTGCCGGTACCCGCCCCGCACAGCAGCTGGCCCGCCGGCTCGACGAGCGCTGCCTGGCGGCGCTGCAGCACCGGGCCGCGCTGACCCGCCGCGTGGCTTGGGCACCTCGCCGACGGCGGGCCGGCTGCACCGGAATCCGTCCGTCCGCTCGGTCCGCGCCTGCCGGGTGTCCGAGGACGTCTATGAGGCCAGCGCCGTCGTGTCCGACGAACTGCGCGTCCGCGCCGTCGCCCTGCGGTTGGAGCGCAGCAGGCTGGTCTGGCGGGTCACCGTTCTGGAGATCGGCTGAGGATCCGCGCCAGGACCCAGGGAAAGGAGGTCAATTTAAATGAAGCAGGGCCGGAACTGTCGTTCCGGCCCTGCTTGTGCGCTCTAGTCCTTGCGGCTGAGGCCTAGCGGCGCTTCTTCTTGCTGGCGCGCCGCGGCGACTCCTGGGCCGCGGCCTTCGCCGGGTTGCCGGAACGGCCGGAGGACTTCGCCTCGACCCGGGTCTGGGCCGCGCCGTCCTCGCCCGGCGCCGTGTACTGCAACTGGGCCGGCTTCTCCGGCGCTTCCAGGCCGGCAGCGTGAATCTGCGGCTCGTGGTGCTCCGTGTGCTGGCCCGCGGCGTCGGCTACCACGACGTCCTCCGCCGGGGTCACCTCGACCTCCAGGTTGAACAGGAAGCCGACGCTCTCCTCGCGGATGGCCTCCATCATGGCCTGGAACATGATGAAGCCCTCGCGCTGGTACTCGACCAGCGGATCGCGCTGGGCCATCGCCCGCAGGCCGATGCCTTCCTTGAGGTAATCCATCTCGTACAGGTGTTCCTGCCACTTGCGGCCGATCACGGAGAGCACCACGCGGCGCTCCAGCTCACGCATGCTTTCCGAACCGATCAGCTCTTCGCGGGCCTGGTAAACCAGACGCGCATCGGAGAGGATCTCTTCCTTCAGGAACTCCACCGTAATCCGCGACTTGCCGCCGGCCTCGTCAATCACGTCCCGCGGCGAGAAGCTGACCGGGTACAGGGTCTTCAGGTTGGACCAGAGCAGGTTGAAGTCCCAGTCGTCGCCGGTACCTTCGGCGGTTGCTTCATCGATGAACGCGGTGATCGTGTCCTCGAGGAAGTACTGGACCTTTTCGTGCAGGTCATCGCCTTCCAGGATGCGACGGCGGTCGCCGTAGATTGCCTCGCGCTGGCGGTTCAGGACGTCGTCGTACTTCAGGACGTTCTTGCGCTGTTCGGCGTTGCGGCCTTCCACCTGGCCCTGGGCCGAGGCGATGGCACGCGAGACGAGCTTCGATTCGAGGGCAACGTCGTCCGGCACCGAGCTGTTCATCAGTCGTTCGGCCGCGCCGGAGTTGAACAGCCGCATCAGGTCATCGGTCAGCGACAGGTAGAACCGGGACTCGCCGGGGTCGCCCTGGCGCCCGGACCGGCCGCGCAGCTGGTTGTCGATCCGGCGGGACTCGTGCCGCTCGGTGCCGAGCACGTAGAGTCCGCCGAGGTTGAGGACTTCCTCGTGCTCGTCCTTGACCGACTGCTTGGCGGCCTCGAACGCGGCGGGCCAGGCGGCCTCGTATTCCTCGGAGTTCTCTTCCGGATCGAGCCCGCGCTGGGCGAGTTCGGCGACGGCGGTGAACTCGGCGTTGCCGCCGAGCATGATGTCGGTACCACGTCCGGCCATGTTGGTCGCGACCGTCACGGCGCCCTTGCGGCCGGCCTGCGCCACGATGGACGCTTCCCGGGCGTGGTTCTTGGCGTTCAGGACCTCGTGGCGGATGCCTTCCTTGGCCAGCAGCCGGGAGAGGTATTCGCTCTTTTCGACGCTGGTGGTGCCGACCAGGACCGGCTGGCCCTTTTCGTGCCGCTCGGCGATGTCCTTGACCACGGCGTCGAACTTCACGGTCTCGTTCTTGTAGACGAGGTCCGGCTGGTCGATGCGCTGCATGTCCCGGTTGGTGGGGATCGCGACAACGCCGAGCTTGTAGGTGCTCATGAACTCGGCGGCTTCGGTTTCGGCGGTTCCGGTCATGCCCGCGAGCTTGTCGTACATGCGGAAGTAGTTCTGCAGCGTGACCGTTGCGAGGGTCTGGTTTTCGGCCTTGATCTCGACGCCTTCTTTGGCTTCGATCGCCTGGTGCATGCCCTCGTTGTAGCGCCGGCCGGCGAGGATGCGGCCGGTGTGCTCGTCCACGATCAGCACTTCGCCGTCGAGGATGACGTAGTCCTTGTCCCGCTTGAACAGTTCCTTCGCCTTGATGGCGTTGTTCAGGAAACCGATCAGCGGGGTGTTCGCGGACTCGTAGAGGTTGTGGATGCCGAGGTAATCCTCGACCTTCTCGATGCCGGCCTCGAGGACGCCGACGGTGCGCTTCTTTTCATCGACCTCGTAGTCGGTCTCGGGCTGGAGGCGCAGCACCACCTTCGCGAACTCGCTGTACCAGCGATTGGTGTCGCCCTGGGCCGGTCCGGAAATGATGAGCGGGGTGCGGGCCTCATCGATGAGGATGGAGTCCACTTCGTCGACGATGGCGAAGTTGTGGCCGCGCTGGACCAGTTCGGACTTGTCCCACGCCATGTTGTCGCGCAGGTAGTCGAAGCCGAATTCGTTGTTGGTGCCGTAGGTGATGTCCGAGGCGTACTGCTCGCGGCGGACGGCGGGGTCCTGGTTGGAGAGGATGCAGCCGCTGCTCAGGCCGAGGAAGCGGTACACGCGGCCCATCAGGTCCGACTGGTACTCGGCGAGGTAGTCGTTGACGGTGATGACGTGGACACCCTTGCCGGTGAGGGCATTGAGGTAGGCCGGAGCGGTGGCCACCAGGGTCTTGCCTTCACCGGTCTTCATTTCGGCGATGTTGCCCAGGTGCAGGGCGGCGCCGCCCATCAGCTGGACGTCGAAGTGGCGCATCCCCAGGGTCCGCGAGGATGCCTCGCGGACGGCGGCGAAGGCCTCCGGCAGCAGGTCGTCGAGCTTCTCCCCGTCGCCGTGGCGGGCGCGGAGACGGTCGGTCTCTTCGCGCAGTTCGGCGTCGGTGAAGGTCTTGAAGGAGCTTTCCAGGGCGTTAATGGAATCGGCATAGTTCCGCAGTTGCCGCAGGGTCTTTTTGTCACCCGTGCGGAGAAGTTTTTCGATTAGTGATGCCACGTGAAATTGCTCCCAGTCTCAAGCTGCCGAATTCCGGCGTGTTTAGTCTACGGGAGAGACGCAGGGCGGGACGCGCCTGTTCCCTCAGAGCGGATGCAGGCCTGCCACGGCCTGCCCGAGCGCCGGCGCCAGGTCCCCCACGGGGGCGACAACGACCCGGTCCAGCTCCAACCACTCTGCCATGAGCTGCAGTTCCTCGGCGAGTTCGACGGCGGTGTCGGCCGGCGCGCCGGGCTCGGCGTGGCTGGCCCGGGCGAGCAGGCTGCCGGTCGCCCGGTCCGCCTTCAGGTCCACGCGGGCCACGATTCCGTCGCGCAGCAGGAAGGGCAGCACGTAGTAGCCGTAGCGGCGTTTGGCCTCGGGGGTGTAGATCTCGATCCGGTAATGGAAGCCGAACAGTTCCTCCAGCCTGCGGCGTTCAAAGACCAACGAATCGAAGGGGCTAAGCAACGCGCGGCCGTTGGCGGCGCGGGGCAACCCGGCGTCGGCGTGCCGGTACAGCGGCCTGTTCCACCCGGCCACCGTCACGGGCTCCAGCCGCCCGGCGTCCACGAGGTGTTCCACCGCGACGGCGGCGGCGCGCAACGGGGTCCTGAAATAGTCCGCGAAGCACCGCACGGTGCCGATCCCGTGCGCCTGGGCTGCGGCGTCGATCAGCCGGATCATGGCGGCCGCGGCATCCGGCTCCCGGCCCGCGGCGGGTGGTGCCGGCGCGGCCGGGACGCTGCCGGCCAGGACCCTCGAGGTCAGCGTATAGCGGCGTTCGAAGGACTCGGTCCGGGACGCGGCCGAGACCAGGCCCTCCTCAAAGAGGTGCTCGAGGACCCGTTTGACCGCGTTCCAGTTCCACCCCCAGTTGTCCTTGGGCCGGTCCTCGACGTGGCCCAGCCTGGCCGTGAGTTCGGCGGCGGTCAGCGGCCGGCCCGCGGCCAGCGCCTCCAGTACCCGCCCTGCCACCTCGCTGCGCAGCTCCGGATCCATGGCATGCGCGCCGACCCATTTTCGGTTCTGCCACAGCACGAGATCCTGGAAATGCTCGGGCCGGATGAAACTGGCCTCGTGGGCCCAGTACTCCATCATCCGTCGCGGGTGTGTCCCCGCCATGCGGTGCAGGATGGTGCGGTCGTAGTTCCCGAGCCGTGAGAAGAACGGCAGGTAGTGGCTCCGCGAGAGCACGTTGACGGAATCAATCTGGACCAGGTGGAGACGGGCAAAGGTACGGCCCACCGCCCGTGCGCTCACGGGTGCGGCGGGCCGGACCTTGTCCAATCCCTGGGCTGCCAATGCGATCCGCCGTGCCTGCTTGAGGCTCAGCGATGCGTGCACATCAGTCCCTTCGTCGGATGGTCACCAGCTCAGGCGCTGGCGGGCTCATCCTCTGAACGATAAGCGATGATCTTTTCTTCCAGCGGAGCCTCGCCCGGTTCGCAGGTCTGGTCCAGGCTGATCACGCCGTAGGTCCAGCCTTCACGGCGGTAGACGACCGACGGGGCCTTCGTCTCCTTGTCCACGAACAGGTAGAAGTCGTGGCCTACGAGTTCCATGTTGTCGACGGCGTCGTCGAGCGACAGGGACGCCGCGGGGAAGACCTTGCGGCGGATCAGCACGGGCGAGTCGCCGGCAGGAATATCGTTTTCCACCTCGTACGGCGACTTCTCGGCGGACCGGGGCTGCGGCGGATGGCTAGCTTCCTCGTAGATGGGCTCGCTGGTGCTCGCAGGTTCCAGGGTTGCCGTCGCCTCGGTGACGGACTTCGGAGTGTGCCGGCCGTGGTGGACCTTCTTGCGGTCCTTGGCACGGCGCAACCGTTCAAGAAGCTTGTTGTAGGCCAGGTCGAACGCGGCAAATTTGTCTGCGGCGCTGGCTTCGGCACGGATCACGGGCCCTCGGCCCAGGACGGTCAACTCGACAGTGAGCAGTTCTGCGGTCTGCCGGGCCTTGGTCTCCTTGGTAACCTTGGCGTCCACCCTCTGGACCTTGTCCCCCAGTGATGCGATCTTCGAGATCTTTTCGTCGGCGTATTCGCGGAACCGGTCCGAGACCGTCAAATTACGACCGCTGATCATGAACTCCATGGTGCCCTCCAAATGACTTCGGTGACACGACGGCGGCACTTCCCGGGGCTGATCTGACTGACAGTCGAGCCCCTTTCCGAGCCGCTATCGACAGGTACATCTGTTCTTGGTACCCATGTTCGACGTTAGTTCATGGACCCCTGTTATTCATCTTTTTTTGGTTTATTTTTTTCCTCACCGCCGGGGTTCCCCGCCAGCCCGGGGATTGCCGCGGCAAAGTTGTACCGGGCGGGCGGGCGTGTCGCCGCGAGCACCACGGCGCCGCGGACCAGCCCTCCCGCGGCGTGCAGCGCGCGGGCCGCTTCCGCCAGCGTGGCGCCGGTGGTCAGCACGTCGTCCACGACGATGCAGGGCCGACCGTTCAGCTCCGGCCGGCGGAGTCCGCCCTTGATCCGCATCGAACCGTGTACCCGCCGGGTCCGGGCCGCGCGGCCCAATCCCTTCTGCCCGCCGGGAGAGCCGGCCGCCAGCCCGGGTCGGCCCCGGGGACCGTTTAGGGTGGGCCGCGCCTGGCGCAGCACGTCGGCGACGTCGGCTCCGGCCAGGGCGGGGATACGCCGGGCCCGCGCGAGCAGGAGGTGGACCGGGCTGAAGCCCCGGCGTCGAAACGCGGCACCGCTGGTAGGCACGGGCACCAGCAGGATTCCTTCCGCCCGGCCGGCCGCGGCGCCGATGGCTTTGACGAGGGCCTTGGCCAGTTCCTCGGCCAGCTGACGCTGGCCGTGCCTCTTGAAGGACAGCAGGGACTGGGCCAGCTCGCCCCGGTAGACCCCGGCTGCCACGACCGGCAGCAGGACCGAGCCGTCCATGTCCACGAGGGCAGGGGCCCGCCCTTCCGCCCGGAACGGCCGCCGCGTCAGCTGGCGGACACGATGCGCGCAGCCGGCGCACAACGTCCGGTCCTCCGCGCCGCAGCAGACGCATTCCACCGGCGCTGCCAGCGCCAGTAACTCCGCGGCAGCTGTGGCGGCACGGTCCGCGATGCGCTCCGTCCAGCGTCGGTAGCCACCACGGTGTTTCGCTGCCGGGGGTACCGGGGCAAGGTCCGGGTCGACAGCGCGGATTCTGGTGCTGTTTCCGGTGCTGTTTCTGGTGCGATGCCGGCGTTTGTTCACCCTTCAAGGCTGGGCGCCGCCGGTCCGCCGCGGAAGCCCTCCCGGCTGCTATGTGGACATCTGTCCGGGCGCCGCCCGGCCCCTCCTGGTCAGCCCGGGTAGGAGGGGTCGATGGCGCCCTTGAGCTGCGGCGACCAGCCGTTACCGAGCCGCTGGAAGATGCCCTCCGTGGATTGGCCGTAGATCTCCGTCGGTCCGTTGCCGGCGCTGAGCGCGGTTAGCCCCGGCCAAGGTGCCAGCAGCTGCGGCGCCCCGGAGGTAAGGGACAGCAGCTCGGGCGTGACGTTGTCGTTCGCCGAGCTCTTCATCACGGCGACGGTCGTGTCGTTGACCCAGACGCCCCGGTCGGGGGCACGGGCTGACAGGAGTGTGATCGGCGCGGTGAGGTCCCTCGGGGTGCCGTCGCCGTTACGGATGATTCCGGTGATCTGGACGCTGGTTTTGCCGTTCAACTCCGAGATGACGAGTGCACGGGTTCCTTCGCGCGAGACCCTGAACTCCTTGATGCTCCGTCCGGCGAGCCAGGGCGGGGTCATGGTCACGGCAGGCACGTTCGCTCCCGGCGCGGTCCCGGCAGGATGGTAGGCGAGAACCTCGGTGGCCCCGTTGCTGCCGGGCCCGGCGGTCCAGACCCAGTCGTAGCGGTCGAAGGACGGCCGCGACAGGCCTGCCCGCGTGGTGAGGGCGCGCGCCGGCTGGCCCGGCAGGATCGAATACAGCGTGGTGCGGCCGGCGTTGAGGAACGCCGCTGCCTGGGACACCGGCGATTCGGCGGGCACACGCGGCGCCAGCGCCCGGACGGACTGGATGTCCGGCAGCGGACCCAGCTTGTTGTTCTCATAGCGGACCAGGTCGTTGTTGCTGACGGCGATCTGGTGGGCGGGAACGTCCTTGTCCCGCACCGGCGGCAGCACGGAGCCGTCGTCTTCGACCCGGACAAGGTCCTGGTTCGCCCGCAGCTCCACGTTGATCACGTCGGGCTGGCTGCGGAACGTCAGCGCCAGCTGGGTCTGCATGCGCAGCCGGTCCTCGTTGGAAGCGTCCACGAGCTCCTTGGCCGTGAGGTCCACCTGCGCGGCGCCGGAGACCACCGGCACCGACTCGCGCGCCAGCTTCATGCCCGAAGGGAACGCGCTTACGACGGCGCCCTTGAGGTAAGGGGCCGGGCCGCCGAGCAGGGCGCTGGTCATGGCCTTGACGGTCTTCTTCTTGATGAACCAGCGCATGTCCGGCACCGCGTAGGTGAAGGTGGGGTCGTAGAAGTAGATGGGGTAGGCGCCGTAGATGACCTTGAACGTCTGCTCGGGGATGGCGGTGCCATCAGGGATTTCCGAGATCCTCCACTCGCCGTCGACCTTGGTCAGCGTTGCGGGAATGCTTTCCTTGGAACCTTCCGGCAACGGCGTGGCGATCCCGTCGGCGTCGACCGAATACGCCAGGTCCAGTTCGTAGTTGAAGACATTTTCGACGGCGGTGCGCACCACGCGGGCGGAACGGAAGACCAGCACCCGCTGGTCCGGCTTCCACTTCACCGAGGAGGCCTGGGTGAGGTACTGCCGGGCCACGGCATAGTCGTCCTCGTAGCCGCTGCCCGCGAGGTAGAAGTCCTCGATCATTGCCTCCGGGCCCGCCCCCGCCCGCGGAGCCACGGGGAAGAAGACCGGTGCGTTGTTGGGCTTTCCCGCGCTCTCGTCCGTGCTCTTGCCCACCGGGCCGGAGCGCGGAATCTGCGCGCACGAGGTCAGAAGAAGCAGCACCAGCGCCAGCAGGGCCCCGGCGAGCCTGGTGAGTTTCCCGGCACCTCTCATGGCTGCTCCTTCGTTGTGTCGGGGCCGGACGGGGCCGGACGGGGCTCCCTGACGGCCGTCTCCAGCAGCAGCATCGTCCGTTCACGCACGACGCCGGCGGGCCCGACGTCGGCGGGTTCCAGCTGGAGCGGTGATCGGGTGATCGTTTCGCCCTGGCGCAGCGGCAGGGTCAGTCGGAAGTTGGAGCCCCTCCCCTTGTCGCCCCAGGCCTGCAGCCAGCCGTTGTGCAGCTTGGTGTCCTCGGTCGCGATGGACAGACCCAGGCCGCTGCCGCCCGTGGTGCGGGCGCGGGCCGGGTCGGCGCGCCAGAAACGGTCGAACACGCGCGCGGCCTCCGCGGCGGTCATGCCGATTCCATGGTCCCGGACGGCGACGGCCACCGCGGTATCGTTTGCCGCCACGGAGATGTTCACGGGCCGGCCCTCGCCGTGCTCCAGCGCATTCAGAACCAGGTTCCGCAGGATCCGGTCGATCCGCCGGTCATCCATCTCGACGATGATGCTGCCTGCGGGGGCATTCAGCGTCACCTCCGAGCCGTATTCGGCCGCCACCGGGGCCACCCCCTCGATCACGTGCGAGACGAGCTGGACGATGTCGGACGGTTCGGCGTCGAGCATGGCCACGCCGGCGTCGAACCGGGAGATTTCCAGCAGGTCGGCCAGCAGCGACTGGAAGCGCTCCACCTGGTTGTAGAGCAGCTCCGCGGACCGCTTGTTGATCGGGTCGAAGTCCTCACGGGCGTCGTAGAGCACCTCCGCCGCCATCCGGACCGTGGTCAGCGGGGTGCGGAGCTCGTGCGAGACGTCCGAGACAAACCGCTGCTGCATTTGGGACAGGGTGGCCAGCTGGGTGATCTGCTCCTGCAGGCTGGCGGCCATGTGGTTGAAGGAAGCGCCCAGCCGGGCGACTTCGTCTTCGCCCTTGACCACCATGCGCTCCTGCAACTGGCCGGCGGCCAACTTTTCGGAGACAACGGCAGCGTGGCTGACCGGGCTGACCACGTTGCGGGTGACGTACCAGGCCACGGCGCCGATCATGAGGGCCAGGGCGGCGGCACCGGCCAGCAGGACGTTCTGGATTTCGTCCAGGGTCTTTTGCGCCGTGTTGAGGTCGTAGATCAGGTAGAGCTCGTAGACCGTGCCGTTGAACGTCACCTTGTTGCCAACCGCGATCCCGGGGCGATCCTCGGTTCCCACCGGGAATTCCGTGGAGGCCCAGAACTGGTCTTTGCCGGAGTCCTGCACCGCCTTGCGCAGCTCGGGCGGGATCACACTGATCGTTAGCTGGTCGGACGCGCGCGACTCGACCCACCGGTTGCGCGGCTTGGTCTGTTCGGGCATGGCCTCGAAGACGTAGCGCCGCTGGATCACCGAGCCGCGGCCTTCGACGGCGTTCAGGGTGTCGTAGACGAGGGTGATGACGCTGGACTGGTCGGTGACCTGCGCGCCGTCGAACGTGTCCTGGACCTGCTTGACGTTGTAGCGGGTCTCCGACTCCGCCTGGGCCAGCCGCTCCTGGAAAAGGTTGTTGGCGATCTGGTTGGAGAGATACGCGCCGACGACGGCGAAGGAACCGATCGCGAGCATGAGAGTGGTCAGCACGGTGCGGAACTGCAGGGACCGCCGCCAGCGCCGGTGCACGGCACGCAACAGATACCTGGTTGCCGGCAGGATGCGGGACGCACCGGTGCGGACCAACCGGGCAACGCGGGCGGTGACAATCCGTGCCCGACGGCTCCAGATCCGGGCCCTGAAAAGCGGGGTCTGTCCACGGGACGACGACGGCGCCGTCTGGCCCTCGGGGGCAGCGGCCTCGGTCGCGGCAGCATCAGGCTGACCGTCCGACGGGGCGGCAGTCTCCGGGAGCTCAAGCCGGGCAGCGGTCTCCGGCGGGCCGTCCGCCGGCTCAGGAACCTGCTTTGTAGCCGACACCACGGACCGTCAATACAACTTCAGGGGCTTCCGGATCGCGTTCGATCTTCGAGCGCAGCCGCTGGACGTGGACGTTGACCAGGCGGGTGTCCGCCGCGTGGCGGTAGCCCCAGACCTGCTCCAGCAGCAGCTCCCGGGTGAAGACCTGCCAGGGCTTGCGCGCCAGGGCGACCAGCAGGTCGAATTCCAGCGGGGTCAACGAGATCCGCTCGCTGTTGCGGCTGACCACGTGGCCGGCGACGTCAATCGTGACGTCCGCGATGCGCAGCGTCTCCGGGGCCTTCTGGTCGCCGGGACGGAGCCGGGCGCGCACCCGGGCCACGAGTTCGGCGGGCTTGAAAGGTTTGGGAACGTAGTCGTCGGCGCCGGACTCGAGTCCGCGGACCACGTCCGAGGTGTCGGATTTGGCCGTCAGCATGACGATCGGCACATCAGACTCGCCGCGGATCTGGCGGCACACTTCGATGCCGTCAATGCCGGGAAGCATCAGGTCCAGCAGCACCAGGTCCGGCCTGGATGAGCGGAAAACCTCCAGGGCCTGTCCACCGTCCGCGCAGAAGACGGGGTCGAAGCCGTCGTTGCGCAGCACAATACCGATCATCTCGGCCAGCGCCTCGTCATCGTCCACTACCAAAATCCGTGCCTTCATAGGTTATATATTCCCCTATTGAAATGGCTTTGTCGTATTCGGGCAGTCCCCGGCATGGCGCGGGCGATTGCACATGCTGCGGCACCCGGGGTGGTCCCGCCGCTAACTTGGTGCCGCGACTTGGCCCGAATGCTTGCGGCCGGCCGTCGAAACTATAGGCTGGGGGCAAGCCTGGCCCGGACTCACGCCGGGGCACGCGGGCGGCACGGCAACCGGTCCCCGGCCGCGTGCATCCGGTGGGCAATTTTCTTGGGGAGGAAAAGCTTGTCTGAGCAGGAACCTAGCGAACCGCAGCAGTGGGGCGGCCAGCCGCAGTGGGGGCAGCAGCCGCCGGCCCAACAACCCGCATGGGGCACCACCCCGCAGTGGGGCCAGCAGCCGCCAGCCCAACAACCCGCATGGGGCACCACCCCGCAGTGGGGGCAGCAGCCGCCGGCCCAACAACCCGCATGGGGCACCACCCCGCAGTGGGGCCAGCAGCCGCAGTGGGGCGCTCCCCAGCCCGGCCCCCACTTTTCCGGCCCCTACGTCCCCTCCCCTTACGGCCAGCCGCGTTACGTCGCGCCGCCCAAGCCCGGCATTGTGCCGCTGCGTCCCTTGATGTTCGGCGAAATCCTCGACGGCGCATTCCGGACCGTCAGGCGGAATCCCGCGGCCATGCTGGGGGCGGGCGTAATCGCCCAGGCCCTGACGTCTGTCACTTCCGCGCTGGCCCAGACAGGCGCCCTCTTCGGGGGATCAGGCGCACCCTGGCCGGGCAACCTGGGTTCGTCGCAAGCCACGGCGTTCGCCTTTGGCACAGCGGCCGGCGTCGGCGCGCTGTTGTCGCTCCTGACCGTGCTGATTTCGGTGGTCATGCAGGGTGCCATGGCGGTCCCCGTGGCGCGGGCACTGCTGAACAGGCGGACAGGCTTCCGCCAGATGTGGACGCTCGCCCGTTCCCGGACCGGTGCCCTGCTGGGACTCGCAGGCCTGCTGATCCTGGGCGCAGCCGCCGTCGTCGTCCTCGCGGTGGTGGCAACGATGGCCCTGGTTGCGGCCATGGAGCGCGCCGCCGTGCTTGCCTTGGTGCTCCTGTTCATCGGCCTGATGATTGTGCTGCTCTGGCTCGGCATCCGGTTCCTCGTCGCGCCGGCGGCGATTGTGGTGGAGGAGATCGGCACCTTCGCCGGGCTGCGCCGTTCCTGGCAGCTCACGGGCAGGAACTGGTGGCGCATCCTGGGCGTCACCCTGGTGGTGGGGCTGCTCGTCGGGGTTATCACCCAGATTGTCCTTATTCCGGTCAGCCTACTGGGCAACGCCGTCGGGTTTACCGTCTTCTCCCAGGGCGGCGAGGGTGGGTCCCAGGTGGTCCGGATCCTGGTCGCCGTCGTCGGCACCGCGGTCACCGCGCTGGTGGCCGCCGTGGGCTACGCCTTCCAGACCTCAACCGTTGCCCTGGTCTATCTGGATCTGCGGATGCGCAAGGACGGACTCGATCTGTCCCTGCTGCGGCAGTTGGAGACGGGCAGTGACCCGGAGGGGGTCCCGGGACGGACCGCAGCCATCCGCGGGGACACCTCCACCTGGCAGCAGCCTCCCTACGGTCCTCCCCCGGTCCGGCGGTGACGGCGGCCCCCGTCTTCGCCGCCGAGCGCGCGGTGGCGGTGCTGTCGGCCCGGCTGCAGCCGGAACCTCCGGTGCTGCCCGACCGGGACGAAGCGCGCCGCTGGGCGGCGGAGGAGCTCGCGAAGGCACCGTACCGCGAAGCCGAGCCCAGTTGGCTGGACAAGGCACTTGCCGAGTTCGGTCGCTGGCTGCGCTCCCTGTCCGGCGACGGCACCCCCGGCGCCGACGGCGGCTATGCCGTGCCGCTCCTGCTGGTCATCGCCGCCGTGGTCATTGCTGTCGCCGTCGTGGTGGTGCGTCCGCGGCTCAACGCCCGGCGGGCCGCCGCCCAGGACGTGTTCGACGCCGATGCGGCACTAAGCCCTGACGCGCACCGCGGGCGGGCATCCGCCGCCGCGGCGCGCGGGGACTGGTCCGCCGCCGTCGTCGAGCAGTTTCGCGCCCTCGTGCGCGCGGCGGAGGAGCGCACCGTACTGGATCCGCAACCCGGCCGGACCGCCAGCGAGGTCGCCGCCCGGTTGGGCCGCGCCTTTGGAGCGTACGCCCGCGAACTGGAGGAGGCGGCGCTCACTTTTGACGCCGTCCGGTACGGCGGGGCGGACGCCGGATCCCCGGACCACGCGGCGCTCGTCCGGCTCGATGCGGCGCTGGCCGGCACCACCCCGGATTATCGGGGCACCGGCTCGGACGCGCTCGTCAGGCCGCTGTGAAGAGCACAGCGGCGCCGCTGCGCTGGATCCGCCGGCACCGCACCTGGGCCATACTCGGCGTCGTCTTTGTCGCTGCCCTTGTCCTCACGGCGGTGCTTCAGCTGCAACCCCATGGAGATCGGACCCAGCTGTCCATCCGAAATCCCGCCCCTGAAGGAGCACGCGCCGCCGCGGAAATCCTTGGTCGCCATGGCGTCGTCGTGGAGCAGCGGGACTCTTTCGAGTCGACCATCCAGACGCTTGAAAGCGCCAAACGCGCCGGCGAGCGCACCACCGTCCTGCTCTACGACCGCAACGGCTACCTCGGCCGCGACCAGCTGCAGTACCTGGGCGGCGCGGCGGACCGTCTGGTGGTGATCACGCCCCGGCTCAACACGCTGCAAGGCGTCGGCGGCGGGATCGTGCAGGCCGGAGTGGTGCGGGACGGCACCGAGGTACTAGCCCCGGCTTGCGTTATTTCCGACCCCGCCGACGCCGGCACGGTCTCGGCCGCGAATGGCTACCTCTACGACGGAGAAGTGGTCTGTTACGCGCCGCGCGACGGCGGGGGCGGCCTCTACGCCGGCAGCGAGGACGGCCGGACCGTGGTCCTGGGCAGCACCGAAATCCTCAGCAACCGGGCCCTCGCCGAGCAAGGCAACGCCGCTCTGGTGCTGCGGACCCTTGGGGCGGAGCAGCGGCTGGTCTGGTACCTGCCCGGGATCGCCGATGTGCCCGCGGCGAAGAAACCGGTGACCCTCGATGAGCTGGCCGCGCCGTGGACCCACGTCCTGGGGCCCTGGCTGGCGTTCGTGGCGGTGCTGGCAATTTTCTGGCGCGGCCGCAGGCTTGGCCCGCTGGTCTTCGAACCGCTCCCCGTGGTGGTGAAGGCGGTGGAGACGGCTGAAGGACGGGCCCGCCTCTACCATGACGCCCGCGCCGTGGACCGTGCCGCCGACGTCCTCCGGGCCGGCACGCTGGTGCGGCTGGCCAGGACCCTCCGGCTGGGACCGGACGCCGGGGCCGCGGCCATCATCGACGCGGCTGCCCGGCACCTGGACCGGACTCCGGAAAGCGTCGCCGTTGTCCTCGACGCCGAACCCCGGGCCGAAGCCGAGCTCGTGCGCTGGGCCCAGCAGCTGGAAAGACTAGAGAAAGAGGTACACGCCCGATGAATGATCAGCCAACCGTCTCCACCGGCCCGGCCGCAACAGCCGCTGCCGGATCCAGCACTGCCGCCCCCTGGCCCGCGCCACGGCCCGCCGCGCAGCAGGCGCCGCAGCAGGCAGCGGGAACCCACGGCTACCGGGACGCCCGGGACCCGGACCCAGTCCGCCAGGCCCTGCTGGATGTGCGCCAGGAGGTCGCCAAGGCCGTCGTCGGGCAGGACGCCACCGTCACCGGGATGCTGATTGCGCTGCTGTCCCGGGGACATGTGTTGATTGAAGGGGTGCCTGGCGTGGCCAAGACCCTGCTGGTGCGCAGCCTCTCCGCGGCCCTCAGCCTCGATACCAAGCGGATCCAGTTCACCCCGGACCTGATGCCCGGCGATGTCACCGGCTCGCTCATCTACGATTCGCGCACCTCGGAGTTCAGCTTCCGCGAGGGCCCCGTTTTCACCAACATCCTGCTCGCGGATGAGATCAACCGGACGCCGCCCAAGACGCAGGCCTCGCTTCTGGAAGCCATGGAGGAGCGGCAGGTGTCGGTTGACGGCGTCTCGCGCCAGCTTCCCGCGCCCTTCATCGTGGCGGCCACGCAAAACCCGGTGGAGTACGAGGGCACCTACCCGCTGCCGGAGGCGCAGCTGGACCGCTTCCTGCTCAAACTGACCATGCCGCTGCCCGGCCGGGAGGATGAAATCGAGGTGATCCGGCGGCACGCGGCCGGCTTCGATCCGCGCAACCTGGCCGCGGCCGGCGTCCGCCCCGTCGCGGGTCCCGCCGAGCTGGAGCAGGCGCGGCAGGCCGTGGCCGCCGTCGAGATCGGTCCCGAAGTCCTGGCCTACATCGTCGACCTCGTCCGCGCCACCCGTTCCGCGCCGTCGTTCCAGCTGGGCGTCTCGCCGCGCGGCGCCGCGGCCCTGCTGAACGGCTCCCGTGCCTGGGCCTGGCTCTCCGGCCGCCGCTTCGTCACCCCGGACGACGTCAAGGCCCTCGCCCTGCCCTGCCTGCGGCACCGGGTGGCCCTGCGCCCCGAGGCGGAGATGGACGGCGTGCACGTCGACGGCGTGCTGGGCAGCATCCTCGCTTCCGTGCCCGTGCCGCGCTGAGCCATGGCGATTTCCGGACGCTTCGTGCTGCTGGCACTGCTTGGCCTGGTCCCCGCCGTGCTCCTGCCCGGCTGGGAGTCCGCAGTGGTTGTCCTCCTGCTGCTGGCCGCCGCCGCGCTGCTCGACCTGGGCCTCGCGGTACCGCTGCGGCACGTCTCGGTGCAGCGCACCGATCCCGGCAGCGTCCCGCTCACGGGGTCGGCGGAGTCCGTCCTGACGGTGGCCAACGCCGGCCGCCGCGCCCTGCACGGCCTGGTCCGGGACGCCTGGCAGCCCTCGGCCGGCGCGCAGAACCCGAACCAGCGCCTGCTCGTACCGGCGGGTGAGCGCCGCCGGATGACCGTCACGCTGCAGCCCACGCGGCGCGGCGAACTGGGCGCCGCGCATGTCACGGTCCGCGCCTTCGGCCCGCTGGGCCTTGCCGCACGGCAACGCACCCTGCCCTGCCCCGGTTCCCTCCGGGTGCTCCCGCCGTTCCACGCGCGGCGGCACCTTCCGTCCAAGCTGCGCCAGCTGCGGGAGCTCGACGGCAAGGCGGCGGTCCAGATCCGGGGCGCCGGCACCGAATTCGACTCCCTGCGCGACTACGTCCGCGGCGACGACGTGCGCTCCATCGACTGGCGTGCCACGGCCCGCCGCTCCGCCGTCGTGGTCCGCACCTGGCGGCCGGAGCGCGACCGCCGCGTCGTCATCCTGCTGGACACTTCGCGCACGGCCGCAGCCCGGATCGCGGACGAGCCGCGGCTGGACACCGGCATCGAGGCGGCGCTGCTGCTGGCTGTCCTTGCCGAACGGGGCGGCGACAGGGTGGACTTCCTCGCCTTCGACCGCAGGCTCCGGGCGCGGACCGGGTCGGCGGCCAAGGGGAACCTGCTGGGACAGCTGGTCCAAGCGATGGTCCCGCTCGACGCCGAACTCATCGAACTCGACTGGTCACAGATCCCGGCCCAGATCCGCTCGGTCTCCGCCCACCGGTCCCTGGTGGTGCTGCTCACCGCGCTCGACGGCGGCGCGCCCGAAGAGGGGCTGCTGCCGATGGCCGCCCTGCTCGCGCAGCAGCACGTGGTGGTGGTGGCCTCGGTCCGCGATCCCATGCTCGGCGAAATGCAGCAGGAGCGTTCGAGCGCCAGCGGGGTGTTCCGGGCCGCGGCGGCCGAGCGGGCCCTGCTGGAACGCGAGGCGGTCAGCGCCCAGCTGCGCCAGGCCGGCGCTGAAGTAGTCGATGCCGAGCCATCCCTGCTGCCGCCGGCGCTGGCGGACGCGTACATTCGATTGAAGGCCGCCGGACGGCTGTGACCCCAAGGAGCATGCCGTGACCAGCTACGAACCCATCTACCAGCTCGGCCTGGGACGCGAATTCTCCCGGCTGCAGCCGGAACTGCAGCAGTACTTCTCGCTCGCCCCGGGCTCCGGGCACTACGGGGTGGGCGAGGGCGTCTTCGACGTCGTCGGCTGCCGGCAGCGCTGGCTGCGGCCGCTGCTGCGGCTCGCGACCGGCGAACAGGCGTTCTTCCCGGAATACGGCGAGGGCATCAGGTTCCGGATCGAGAACCACGCCCATCTGGACCCGTTCGGGCGCTCCAGCCTGACCGCGCGCCGGGAAATTTTCTTCCCGCAGACCACCCGGATCTTCCAAGACACCACCAGCACGGACTCCTCCGGGGGCACCCCGCGGCTGGTTGATTACGTCGGCCGCTACCGCAGGCTGGTCACCGACCTCAACCTGAGCGTCACCCCGGAAGGCCGGCTGCGGGGCGTCTCCGAGGCCTCCCGGCTGTTCCTGGGGCCGCTGCGGATCCCGCTGCCGGACGCCCTGGATGCCAAGGCCTATGCCGAGCAATGGTGGGAGCCGGACGAGGGCCGGCACCGGATCCAGGTCAAGGTGATCCAGCCCCAGATCGGCCTGGTGCTGGTCTACGCCGGGCACTTCGACTACCGGCTTGAGCCTTACCCGGCGGATGCCCTGGCGCCGGGCTACCTGCCGGAGAGGGCCCGGCCCGAGCGCTGGGAAAGCCGCGTCTAGGTCTTAGCCGAGCGCCAGCTGGTTGAGGCCGTCAGCGAGCTGCGTCAGGCGGGTCAGCACCGCCGTCGCGGACGACGGGGTGTGTCCGGCGAGGCCTGCGGAGGGCGTCACCCGCACGGTGCCCAGCGCCGTGGCCGGGAGGCCGAGCTGGCGCCACGGGAGCCAGAGCGTTTCGACGGCCTGGGGCACGCGCGGCAGCGCCGCGGCCGGCTGGTCGACCGGCAGCGCCCCGGCCCAGAAGCGTTTCCCGGACTCCACGGCTGCCGCGATTTGTTCCCACTGGCGGGAGGTCAGTGCACGCAGCGGCACCGCGATCCCGTCGGCACCGGCGGCGAGGATCCGGTCGAAGGGCGCCTCGACTTCAGGCACGGAGACCACGATTTCGGCCGCGCCGGCGGCCCTCAGGGCATCGATGACGAGGCGCCAGGACTCGGTGATTTCAGAACCGGCGACCGCGCGCAGGGTGCGGTAGCCGCTGGAGGTGGGGATGGTGCCGGCCATCACGGCGGCGATGTCCGGTTCGTCGAGCTGCACCACCAGGCCGGCTCCGGGCGCGGCGGCGGCGACCTTGCGCAGGTAGGGGCCCACACCGGCTGCCAGCGAGGCCGCGAGGTCCCGCCGGGCGCCGTGGTCGAGGAGGGCCCGCTCCCCGTTGTGCAGGTGCAGTCCGGCGGCGAGGCTGAGCGGGCCGCGCAGTTGGATCTTGAGCTCCGCGGCCGGCGTGTCCTCGGCCCCGACGACGTCGGCGAGGACGTTGATGTCGGCGGACAGCGCCGAACGGGCCCGCATGAGGTCCTTGCCGGGGCGGTCAACGAGCCGCCAGCCGTAAGGCTGGACGTCGACGGCGAGGCCCTCCAGCAGCGACGCCGTCCGGCCGAGCGCGTCGGAACCCACGCCTCGGTCCGGGAGTTCGGCGAGGAAGGGAACGTGTGGACTGCCGAGCTCGCCGCGGATGATGCGGGCGGCTTCGACCGGGTCCTCCCCCGGCCACGGGCCGAGTGCGGTGGCCGTGACCTGGCCGGGGGAAACGGGTACGGGCACGGCTACGCCTCGGCGGAAACGCCGGGGTCCGCAGCAGCCGTGGCCCGGTGCGCGGCCGCCTCATGGTCCTCGGCGATGGCCTCATGGTGCCGGATCACCTCGCCGATGATGAAGTTCAGGAATTTTTCCGCGAACGCCGGGTCCAGATGGGCTTCGGCGGCGAGGCGGCGCAGGCGCGCGATCTGTGCCGTTTCCCGGCCGGGATCCCCCGCGGGAAGCTTGTGCGCGGCCTTGAGGAAGCCGACCTTCTGCGTCGCCTTGAAGCGCTCGGCCAGGAGGAAGACCAGGGTGGCATCGATGTTGTCGATGCTGGAGCGGATGGAGAGCAGTTCCGCCATCACCGCGGGATCCACGTGCCCGGCCAGCGAGCTGGCCGTGGGGTCGTAGGAATCGGCGTCAGGGAGGTGCTGGTTCTGCTCGGTCATTCGTCCAGTCTAGGGGCTGGCACGGAAATCCCGCGGGGTGTTAAGCGGGCATGCCCGCCGTTCGCAGTGAACGGCGGGCATGCCCCTTGGTGCGGCCAGCCCTCGCCCCAGGCGGGGCAGTCGCGGCCGCTTGCTAGGCTCCGAGAACCGCGCGGAACTCCTCACGACGCCGCGCCTGCTCGTCCGGATCCGGGACCGGCAGCGACGCGATGAGCTTCTTGGTGTAGTCGTGCTGCGGGTGCCCCATGACTTGGTTTCCAAGGCCCTGCTCCACCATCTTGCCCTTGTACAGGACACCGACCCAGTGCGAGAGGATGTCCACCACGGCGAGGTCGTGGCTGATGAAGAGGCAGGCGAAACCGAATTCGGCCTGGATGTCCTTGAACAGCTCCAGCACCTTCGCCTGCACCGAAACATCCAGCGCCGACGTCGGCTCATCGGCGATCAGCAGCTTCGGGTTCAGGATCAGTGCCCGCGCCAGCGAGGCGCGCTGGCGCTGGCCGCCGGAGAGCTCGTGCGGGTACCGGTCCGCGTAAGCCGCCGGCAGCTGCACCGATTCGAGCAGCTCCCGGGTCCGCTGGCGTGCCTGCGCCGGCGTCGGCTTGGTGTGGATGATGAGCGGCTCCGCGATGCAGTCACCGATGGTGAGCTGCGGGTTGAACGACGCCGCCGGGTCCTGGAACACGAAGCCGATCTGCTTGCGCAGGGGTTTGAAAGTGCGCTCCTTGAGGTTGAGCATCTCGTAGTCCAGCACCTTGAGGCTGCCGCCCGTGGTTCTGTTCAGGCCCGCGATGGCGCGGCCGATCGTCGTCTTGCCGGAGCCGGACTCGCCGACGAGGCCGAAGACCTCTCCCTCGGACAGGGTGAAGTTCACGCCGTCCACGGCCTTGAACGCCGGGCTGCCCAGCCGGCCGGGGTACTCGATGGTGAGGTTCTTCGCCTCGACCAGTACCTTGCCGCCCTGGTGGGCGCGTTCGGTCATGCCCGCCGAGGCGGAGTTCCGGCCCAAGTGCGGGACGGCGGCCAGCAGCTTCTTCGTGTAGTCCTGCTTCGGTTCCGCAAAGAGCACCCGAGCGCTGGCCTCCTCGACGACGTCGCCCTGGTACATCACGACGACGCGGTCGGCGAGGTCGGCCACGACGCCCATGTTGTGCGTGATCAGCACGATCGAGGTGCCGTACTGGTCGCGCAGGTCGCGCAGCAGTTCCAGGATTTCCGCCTGCACGGTGACGTCCAGTGCGGTGGTCGGCTCGTCAGCGACGATGAGGCCCGGGTTGAGCGCCAGCGCGGCGGCGATGACGACGCGCTGTTTCTGGCCGCCGGAGAACTGGTGCGGGTAATAGTTGACCCGCGTTTCCGGATCCGGGATGCCCACCTTGCGCAGGGCGTCGATGGCGCGAGCCTTGGCCTCCTTGGCGCTGACCCGGCCCGCTCCCCCGTGCCCGGCATGGGCGCGGATGCCCTCGGCGATCTGCCAGCCAACGGTGAAGACCGGATTGAGCGCCGTGGAGGGCTCCTGGAACACCATGGCCACGTCGCGGCCGCGGATTTCCCGCAGCTTCGAGGCGCTGACGCTGATCACGTTGTTGCCGTTGATCAGCACTGCGCCGGAGCTGATCGCCGTCTCCGGCAGCAGCCCCAGGATGGTCTTGGCGGTGACGGTCTTGCCGGAGCCGGACTCGCCGACGATGGCGACGACTTCGCCGGGGTTGACCTCGAGGCTGACATCCTTCACGGCATAGACGTCCCCGGCGTCCGTGGCGAAGGTGACCCTGAGGTGGTCGATGTCCAGCACGGGCCCGGCGCCGCGGGCGTGCTGGTCTGAAACGGAACCGATATTGGTGCTCATGAACTGCTCACTTCTGCTGAGTGCGCTGCCTGGGCGGCGGAACCGGGTCCGCCGGTGCCGGGGCCGGCTTTGCCGGAGGCAGCCTTCTTGCGGCCGCGCAGGCGCGGGTCGTTGAGGTCGTTGATGCTTTCGCCGACCAGGGTCAGCCCCACCACGGTGAGGACAATGGCCAGGCCCGGGAAGACACCGGTCCACCAGATCCCGGAGGTGGTGTCCGCCAGCGCCTTGTTGAGGTCGAAGCCCCATTCGGCGGCCGAAGTCGGTTCGATGCCGAAGCCGAGGAAGCCCAGGCCCGCGAGGGTGAGGATGGCTTCGGAGGCGTTCAGCGTGAAGATCAGCGGCAGGGTGCGGGTGGCGTTCTTGTAGATGTGGCGGGTCATGATCCTGATGTTGGATGCGCCCACCACCTTGGCCGATTCCACGAAGGGTTCGGCCTTGAGCCGGATGGTTTCGGCGCGGATGACGCGGAAGTACTGCGGGATGAAGACCACGGTGATCGAGATCGCCGCGGCCAGGATGCCGCCCCACAGGCTGGAACGCCCGCCGCTGATCACGATTGCCATGACGATGGCGACCAGCAGGGACGGGAACGCGTACACCGCGTCGGCGACGACCACGAGGATCCGGTCAAGCCAGCCGCCGATGTAGCCGCTGACCAGGCCGAGGATGACGCCGATGAAGATCGACATGATGACGGCCACGATGATGACCATGACGGCGGTCTGCGCGCCCCAGACGACCCGGGAGAACACGTCGTAGCCGCCCACGGTGGTGCCGAGCAGGTGCTTCCCGCCGGGTGCCTGCTGGGCGGGGAAGCTGCCGTCGGCGTCGGAGATCTGGGAGAAGCCGAAGGGTGCGATCAACGGTGCGAAGATGGCGGTCAGCAGGAACAGCGAGGTCAGGATCAGCCCGGTGACGAGCATGCCCCGCTGCAGGCCGACGCTCTTGTTGAAGTGGGAGACGACCGGCAGGCGCCGGTACCAGGGGTCCCGGCGGCTTTCTGCGGCAATGGTTGGTTCGATGCTCATGTCAGTACCTCACGCGGGGGTCGATCAGCGCGGCGACGATGTCCACGATGAAGTTGGTCACGGCCACGATCACGGCGAGCAGCACCACGATGCCCTGCACGGCCACGAAGTCGCGGGCCGTCAGGTAGGTTGCCAGCTGGAAGCCGAGGCCTTTCCATTCAAAGGTGGTCTCGGTCAGCACGGCGCCGCCGAGCATGACCGCGATCTGCAGGCCCATCACGGTGATGATCGGGATCAGCGCCGGCTTGTAGGCGTGCTTGGTGACCAGCCGGAATTCGCTGACGCCGCGTGAGCGGCCGGCCTCCACGTAGTCCTTGCCGAGGGTGCCGATCACGTTGGTGCGGACCAGCCGCAGGAAGATGCCGGCCGTCAGCAGCCCAAGGGCGACGGCGGGCAGCACGGCATGCGCGGTGACATCACCGAGTGCGGCCATGTTGCCGCTGCGGACGGCATCGAGCCAGTAGATGCCGGTGGGCGCCTGCAGCGCGGTGAGGGCCAGTTCGGTGGAGGTCTTGGCGCGGCCGGCGACCGGGAGCCAGCCGAGCCAGACCGAGAAGGTCAGCTTGAGCAGCATGCCGGCGAAGAAGACGGGCGTGGCGTAGCAGAGGATCGCGAAGATGCGCAGGACGGCGTCGGCCGCCTTGTCGCGGCGATGCGCGGCGATCATGCCCAGCGGGATACCCACGAGCAGTGCCACGATCAGTGCGTTGATGGACAGTTCCAGCGTTGCCGAACCGTAGGTGGTCAGCATCTCGGAGACCTGGCGGTTGTCCGAGAGCGTGGTGCCGAAGTTGCCGGTGATGAGCTGTCCGAGGTACTCGAAGTACTGCACGAAGATGGGCCGGTCGTAGCCGGCCGCGTGGATGCGCTCCGCCAGTTGTTCCGGCGGGAGCCGCCCGCCGAGGGCGGCCGTGATCGGGTCGCCCGTGATGCGCATCAGGAAAAATACGAGTGTGACCAGGATGAAAATGGTCGGGAAGATCAGCAGGAACCTGATCAGGATGTATTGGCCCAGTCCCCCACCGGACGCCTTCTTCTTTGTTGGCAATAGGCCGTCGGCGTCGCTGGGCGGCGCCTCAATAAGTGTTGTCATTGGTACCTAAATTTGTGTTTCCGTCGGCTTCGTGGGCTTCCGGAATCGGTTGTCCTGCTATCAGCAAGAAAGGCGGGACGCCGCGCAGGCGCCCCGCCTCCTTGGCTGGTCAGGACCGGATGGGGAATGGACCTACTTGGAAATCACACCAAGACGGGTCTTGAAGGACGCATCGAGGGTCTTTTCGACACCCTGGACGTCCTTGCCGGCGACCATGAGCTGGGCGCCCTGCAACAGCGGCAGCGTGGAGAGGTCCTTGGCGACGGCCGTCTGGGCCTCGCCAAGCACCTTTTCGCGCTCGGTCTTGTCAACGGTGGTGAGCTGCTTCTTGATCAGCGCCGTGACGGAGGCGTTCTCGTAGTGGTTCTTGAGGAAGTTGCCCGGGACGAAGAACGGGGTCAGGTAGTTGTCGGCGTCGGAGTAGTCCGGGAACCAGCCGAGCTGGTAGACCGGGTAGACGTCCTTGGTGCGGTCCTTGGAGTAGGTGACCCACTCGGTGGACTGCAGGTCGACCTTGAACAGGCCCGACTTTTCCAGCTGCTCCTTGATCATGGCGTACTCGTCGCCGGAGGACTTGCCGTAGTGGTCCGGGTTGTACTGCAGCTTCAGCGTGACCGGGGCGGTGACGCCGGCGTCGCTGAAGGCCTTCTTGGCCTTGTCCAGGCTGGGCTTGCCGTTGCCGTCGCCGTACATTTCCTTGAGCGGCTTGATGGCGCCGACGAAGCCGTCCGGGACGACGGAGTACGCGGGCAGGTAGGTGCCCTTGTAGACCTGGCTGGCGATCGCGTCGCGGTCGACGATGTCTGCCATCGCCTGGCGGACGGCGAGTGCCTTCTTCGGGTCGGCGTCGGCAGCCTTGGCGCCGAACGGCATGGTGTCGAAGTTGAAGACAATGTAGCGCAGTTCGCCACCGGGGCCCTTGTGAACCTTGACCTTGGAGTCCTTCTCGAGGTCGGCGGCGTCGGTCGCAGTCAGGCTGCGGCCGGCGACGTCGATGTTGCCCTGCTGGACATCGAGCTTGAGGTTGTTGGAGTCCGCGTAGTACTTGATCGTGGCGCTGTCGTTCGCCGGCTTGCCGAGCAGACCCTTGTAGTCAGGGTTGGCCTTGAGGCTGACGAGCTCGTTCTTCTTGTAGCTCTCGATCGTGTACTGGCCGGCGAAAGGCTTGCCCTTGACGATGTCCTCGTCGCTCATCAGCTTGTCGGCGGAGAAGACCTCTTCGTCGACGATCGGACCTGCGTTCGCGGCGAGCACGCCCGGGAAGACCTGGTCGTTGCCTTCCTTGAGCTTGAAGACCACGGTGGAGTCGTCTTTGACTTCCACCGAGGCGAGGTTGCCCAGCAGGGAGGCCGGGCCGTTGTCGTCGTTGATCTTGATGACGCGGTCGATCGAGAACTTCACGTCCGAGGACGTCAGCGCGTGCCCGTTGGCGAACTTGAGGCCGGACTTGAGCTTGACGGTGTATTCCGTGGGGCTCGTGAAGGACGCGGACTCGGCGATGTCCGGGCTGGAGTCAGCCGTTCCGGGCTTCGAGTTCATCAGGAACGGGTAGATCTGGTTCATCACCATGAACGAGCCGGCGTCGTAGGAGCCGGCCGGGTCGAGGGTGACCACCTTGTCCGTGGTGCCGTACGTAATGCTGCCTCCGCCTGCGGCGCTGCCGGAGGACGTTCCGCCGCCGGTAGGGCCGGTGCAGGCCGTCAGTGCAAAGGCGGAAACCCCGGCAAGCGCGATGGCGCTCTGCAGGGCCTTTTTGTTCATTGCCATCTGTGAACTTTCTGTTCGATGAGTACTAGTGCGCAGCCCGAAGTAGCTTGACTCGTTGGGCAGCACCTGTCCTGATTCCTAGATTCAACCAGAAGACCACGGGCGAATCGCTACATCTTGTGAGTTGAGACACAAAATTTACACGAACCGGCGGAAGTTATCGCATTCTTCGGGATTTCGCCCGGATCTTCGGCACCCCGGACTCGGTGCGGCCTGCGGCGGCGGGGGCTCGGGAACGGACATGCCCACCGCCCGGGCCAGGGACTGGGCATATACCCGAAGTGCCCACTCGTGGCCGCGAAGAATGGACATGTCCCGCGCTCTAGCCGGAAGACGAACATGGCCCGCGCTCTGGCCGGAGGACGGGCATGCTCACCGCCGAGGCCCGGGAGTGGACATAATCCCGAAGTGCCCACTCGTGGCAGCGAAGAATGGACATGGCCCGCGCTCGATGCTTGCGCGGGCCGCACGCTAATGAACATGTCCCGCGCTCTTGCCGGAGGACGGGCATGCTCACCGCCGAACCCGGGAGTGGACATAATCCCTAAGTGCCCACTCCTGGCTGCGACGAACGGACATGTCCCGCGCGGGATGCTTGCGCGGGGTGCACGCTAACGAACATGTCCCGCGCCCGAGCCCTGGAGTGGACATATACCCGAAGTGCCCACTCGTGGCCGCGAAGAATGGACATGTCCCGCGCCCGGGCGACGGTTAAAGGCAGGAGCGCCGCAGGCCAATGGCATGCGGCGCTCCTGGATTCGGCGGACCCCCGCCGAAGCGAAGACGCGGCCCGTCGAGGGCGGTTAGAGTGCGGCCCGCTGGAGCGACCGCGCGGCGTCGATGGTGGCCTGGCCAAGGACCCGGCTGCCCTGGTAGAGCACCACGGTCTGGCCGGGGGCGACGCCGCGGAGCGGTTCCGCCAGCGTGACCACCAGGTCGCCGGACCCTCCGGAGTGTTCCATCCGGGCGGTTGCCGGCACCGGGTCCCCGTGGGCGCGGACCTGGGCGTAGCAGTCGAACTCCTCGCCGGTGGCGATCTCCGCAATCGGCAGCCCGGCCCAGGACACCTTGATGCCGCGGATCTCGTCGATCGCGAGCAGGGCCTCGGGGCCGACGACCACCTTGTTCTCCTTGGGGCGGATCTCCAGCACAAAGCGCGGCTTGCCGTCGGCGGCCGGGGTGCCCAGCTTCAGCCCGCGGCGCTGGCCGACGGTGAAGGCGTTGGCGCCCGGGTGTTCGCCGACCTTGGCGCCGGATTCGTCCACGATGTCGCCGGTGGACATCTCGATCTTCTCCGCCAGCCAGCCGGCGGTGTCGCCGTCGGGGATGAAGCAGATGTCGTGGCTGTCGGGCTTGTTGGCCACGGACAGCCCTCGGCGTTCGGCCTCGGCGCGGACCTCGGCCTTGGAGGGGGTGTCCGCGAGCGGGAACATCGAGTGCCGGAGCTGTTCGTGCGTGAGGACGCCGAGCACGTAGCTCTGGTCCTTTGCCCAGTCCGCGGCGCGGTGCAGTTCGGGGTTACCGTCGGCGTCCGTGATCACCTTGGCGTAGTGGCCGGTGCAGACGGCGTCGAAACCCAGCGCGATCGCCTTCTCCAGCAGCGCGGCGAACTTGATCCGCTCGTTGCAGCGCATGCACGGGTTGGGCGTGCGGCCGGCGGCGTATTCGTCGATGAAGTCCTGGACGACGTCTTCCTTGAATCGCTCGGAGAAGTCCCACACGTAGTACGGGATGCCCAGCACGTCGCACGCCCGCCAGGCGTCGCGCGAGTCCTCGATGGTGCAGCAGCCGCGGCTGCCGGTGCGCAGCGTTCCGGGCATGCGTGAGAGGGCGAGGTGGACCCCGACGACGTCGTGGCCGGCCTCGACGGCGCGGGCTGCGGCAACGGCTGAATCGACGCCGCCGCTCATGGCTGCAAGAACTCGCATGCTGGCTTTCTCTAGGAATCGGGAGGTCCGCGGGCAGAGGAATAACACAGCGCCCGCCTACCGATTCTATCGCCACGCCGATTCCTGCCCCAAAAAGGCTTGACGGCAGCCTGCCGCGCTTCTAACGTCAGCGTTAGCGGTTTTAGAACAAGGGCGGCGAAAGCCCAGACGGGACGCGCGAGATGGCTGTCGAGAACATCGTGATTGTGGGTGGCGGCCTGGCGGGCGCCACCGCCGCGAAGACCCTGCGGGTGGAGGGCTTCGAGGGCCCGGTCACGCTGCTCGCCGAGGAGGCGCAGGCCCCCTACCTGCGGCCGCCGCTGTCCAAGGAATATCTCCTGGGCAAGGACGGCGAGGACGCCCTCCCGGTGGTTCCGGCCGGCTGGTACGGGGAGAACGACGTCGACCTCCGGCTGGGCGCTCCGGTCACCGGGCTGGACCCCGCGGCCCGCACGGTGACCCTCGGCGACGGCAGCCGGCTACCCTATTCCGCGCTCCTGCTGGCCACGGGGGCACGTCCGCGCTCGATTCCGCTGCCCGGCAGCAGCCTCGACGGCGTCATGACGTTCCGGACGCTCGACGACAGCCGCCGGCTCCGGGATGCCCTCTCCGCGGGCGGCCGGAACGTGGTGATGGTCGGCTCGGGTTGGATCGGAATGGAGCTTGCGGCCGCCGCGAACTCGTATGGCAACTCCGTCACCCTGCTGGGCCTCGAGCAGGTGCCGCTGGCCGCGGCGATCGGCCCCGAACTGGGCGCCTTCTTCCGCTCGCTGCATGAGTCCCGGGGCGTGCGGTTCCGGCTGCCGGCGTCGGCCGCAGCCATCACAGGTGTCGACGGCCGGGTCACCGGCGTCCGCACCGACGCCGGCGAAATCCTGGCCGCCGACCTGGTTGTCATCGCCGTCGGCGTCGTCCCCGACACATCGCTCGCCGCAGCCGCGGGCATCGCCCTGGACAACGGGATCCTCACGGACGCGTCGCTGCGCACTTCGGCTCCGGGAGTCTTTGCCGCCGGCGACGTCGCCAACGCCCTGCATCCGTTCACCGGCGGGCACCACCGCAGCGAGCACTGGTCCAACGCGCTCAACGGCGGGAAGGTCGCCGGCCGGGCGATGCTCGGACGGGAGGCCGTACTGGACACCATTCCTTACTTCTATACGGACCAGTACGACGTCAGCATGGAGTATTCCGGCTTCCCCAGCCTGGTCGAGGGCCCGCCCGTGCTCAGGGGTTCACTGGAGCGGCAGGAATTCCTCGCCTTCTGGCAGCGCGAAGGCTGCGTGGTCGCAGGCATGAACGTCAACTGGCCGCGGTCCGACAAGCCGCAAAAGGCCATCAAGGCACTCATCACTGCACGCGCCTCCGTCAGCCCGGACTCGCTGGCGGATCCGGACGTCCCGCTGGAGCAGCTACTGTCCGGGGACTAGCCGTTGGCGGATTGGCGGGCGACGGTTCCCGCGGTCTGGATGCTGGACTCGTGTCCGGCCATGCCGGCCTGGCGGGCGCGGGTGTACGCCGCCGGCAGGGCCGCCAGCAGCGCATCGACGTCGGCGTCGGTAGAGGAGTGGCCGAGGGTGAAGCGCTGGGCGCCCCGGGCGGTGTCCTCATCCAGGCCCATGGCGAGCAGCACGTGGGAGGGCCGTGGCACGCCGGCGGTGCAGGCTGAGCCGGTGGAGGATTCCACCCCGGCGAGGTCCAGCAGGAACAACAGCGAGTCGCCCTCGCAGCCGGGGAAGGTGAAATGCGCGTTGCCCGGCAGCCGGCCGTTCCCGGGGGCACCGCGCAGGACGGCCTCCGGAACGGCGGCGCGGACGCCGTCAATCAGCCGGTCCCGGAGCGCGGAGATCCGTGCCGACTCGGCGGCGAGATTTCCGGTGGCTGCCCCCGCCGCGGCGGCGAAGGCTGCGATCGACGCGGTGTCCAGGGTGCCGGAGCGCACGTCGCGTTCCTGTCCCCCGCCGTGCTGGACCGGGGTCAGCTTGACGGCGCGGCCCAGCAGCAGCGCGCCGACGC
The DNA here is from genome assembly GCF_056393885.1 of Arthrobacter sp. 10T44. NCBI lineage: Bacteria > Bacillati > Actinomycetota > Actinomycetes > Micrococcales > Micrococcaceae > Arthrobacter > Arthrobacter sp. 10T44. The sequence goes on from NZ_JBFTGT010000001.1 coordinate 115,388, forward strand.
CGACCGGGCCGCCGATTTTGTGTCCGGAGATGGACATGGCGTCCAGGCCGGTCCCACGGAAATCAACCGGCACGGAGCCGAACGCCTGCACGGCGTCGGAATGCACGGGCACGCCGGCGGCGTGCGCCAGCCGCACGACCTCCGCGACCGGTTGGAGGCTGCCTACCTCGTTGTTGGCCCACATGACGGTGACCAGGGCAATCGAGGCCGGATCGTCGGCCAACTCGGCCTCCAGCGCGGCCAGGTCCAGCACGCCGTCGGCGTCCACGGGCAGCCAGCGAACGTCGGCTCCCTCGTGCCGTTCGAGCCATTCGACGGCGTCCAGCACCGCGTGGTGTTCGACGGCGGAGCAGAGAACGCGGGTCCGCCGCTGATCCTCGGCCTGGCGGGCCCAATAGAGTCCCTTCACGGCAAGGTTGTCGGCTTCCGTGCCACCTGAGGTGAAGATAACCTCCGAAGGATGCGCCCCGGCTGCCGCGGCCAGGGCCTCGCGGGCATCCTCGACAGCCCGGCGGGCGCGGCGGCCGGACCCGTGCAGAGAGGAGGGGTTGCCGGTGCGGGCCAGCTCACGCGTCAGCGCGGCCAGCGCCTCCGCGGCAAGCGGCGTGGTGGCTGCGTGGTCTAGGTATACGGGCACACGCCAATTCTACCGTGGGGGCTTGCTCCGCGCCGCGGGACGGCGCGGCCGGAAGGCGCGGGACGGCGCGGGACGGCGACGCCGGAAGGAGACGGAAGGCGCCGGAGGGCGACGCCGGAAGGAGACGGCACTGGTGTACATTCAAGCGGTGAAAGCGTCCCTCTACCTCGTCCTGGCCACCCTGTTCTGGTCCGGAAATTTCGTCGTCGGCCAGGCCGCTGTCGCCTCGATGACGCCCCTGGACCTGACCTTCTGGCGCTGGACGCTGGCCGCCCTGCCGCTGCTGGCCCTGGCCCACTTCGTGGAAAAGCCGGACTGGCGCGCGGTCCTGCGCCGCTGGCCCGTGCTGCTGCTGCTGAGCGCGCTGGGGATGAGCGGCTACACCTTGCTCCTGTACAGCGCGCTCGGCTACACCTCCGCGATGAACGCCTCGCTGATCACCGCGGCGAACCCGGCCCTGATTGTGGTGATGGCAATTTTCCTGCTCGGCGAGAGGACCACCCGGCTCGGCTGGCTCGGCATCGGGCTGGGGCTGCTGGGCGTGCTGCTGGTCCTGACCCGCGGCGAACTGCAGCGGGTACTCAGCCTCTCGATCAACACCGGGGAGCTCCTGATGATCGGCGCCATCGTGGTCTGGGGCAGCTACACGATCATCGCCCGCAGGCTGGACATTCCCGCCATCGCCGCCACCGCCGTGCAGGTCACCATGGCCACCGTGACGCTGGCACCGTTTGCGCTGGCCATGCACGTGCGGCTGCCGGAGACACCGGCGGAGGGCTGGTCGCTGGCCTACATAGCGGTCTTCCCCTCGCTGGGCGCCTACCTGTTCTGGAACCTGGCATTAAAGACCACCCCGCCGGGCACCGCCGGGAACTATCTGAACCTCATGGTGGTCTTCACCGCCGTCATCACGGTCGCGCTTGGGACGCCCCTGACCCTCGTCCAGGTCGCGGGCGGCATCATGGTGGTAGCCGGCGTCCTGCTGACCGGCATCAAGGGGCAGGCGAAGCTCAGAGCGGCCTGATCCGGGCGCAGCACTGGGCCGGGGCAGCCGAGCCCTGCACCCGGAGTTCCTCGATGTCGAGCGCTTCGACCCTGGCCGGATCCACCCCGCAGCCCGCCGCGGCCCCGCCCAGGAACGCGCCGTTCATGGCGCAGACCACCTCCGCGTGGCCCTGGGCCACCCGGTGAAACGGGCAGTTGAGCAACACGAGCCCGCCGGCACCGTCGTCCGCCGGTCGGTACCCCTCGGCGGTCAGCAGCTCCGCGAAGTCGGCGGTGCCGGCGGCTTCCCCCGCGGCCAGGCCCCGCGACCGGGCGGCCTGCAGCAGCGCGGTCCGGGCCGATCCGCCGTCGGCCGCGGATTGTTCAATCGCCGTCACCAGGAGTTCGGCGGCCAGATCATAGTTGCGTTCCGGGACGGATGCCGAGACCTCCTGGACGGCCGCGCGGTACAGCTTGGCCGGCCGGCCGGAACCGGGCCCCTCCTTGCCGCCGAGTTTGCGGAACTCCACCGCCAGCAGGCCGTCGTGGACCAGCCGGTCCAGGTGAAACGACGCGGTGCTCCTTGCCAGCCCGAGGGCACCGGCCGCGTCGTCGCGGCCCACCGCCTGATCCGCCGCGGTGACGAAGTCAAAGAGCCGCCTGCGGTTTTCATCCCCCAGGGACGCGACGGCGGCAATCCTGCGGCTCCACGGCAAACGGTTCATGGCATCAGCCTAACTCTAAAAACAAGATCCATTGCTTAACCCCTGGAGTCATTCTAAAATCAAGTTACCCAATTTTAGAGGAGCAGAAGATGAAATCTTCAACAGCACTTGCGGCCCCGGCCCCGACGGTCGCAGCCGGTTCCCAGCGGCAGGCCTTCCTGTTGCTGCGCACGGTCTTCACCGTCGCGCCGATCATTTTCGGCCTGGACAAGTTCACCAACCTGCTGACCGACTGGACGATGTATCTCGCCCCGGTGGCCACCTCGGTGGTCCCGGTGTCGGCACAGAGTTTTATGTACGTCGTCGGCGTCGTCGAGATCATCGCCGGCATCGCCGTGGCGGTCCGCCCGCGCTTCGGATCCCTGCTGGTCGCCGTGTGGCTGCTCGGCATCATCGTCAACCTGCTGGTCCTTGGCAGCTACTTCGACGTGGCACTGCGCGACTTCGGACTGCTGGTCGGGGCCCTGGCGCTGAACCGGCTCTCGCCGGCGAAGCTCCACTAGTCGGCCCCCTTCCGCCGCCGGCCTGTCCGCTTCGGGCGGGTCAGGACGACGGCGGCAGCACGGCCAACCGTGCGGCGATGTCGGCCCGCGCGGCCGCGAGCGCCGCGTCGTCCGGGCAGGACACGGAGACATAGACGGATGAGCCGGCCTTGGCAAAGAGCCGGGCGTAGCTGGCGCTCGCCCGGCTCCCGGCCTTCTTGCCGCCCTCGAGCACCAGCACCTCGACCCGCGGGCCCGGCTTGTCCGGTTCGCCGCCCCAGCGCAGGACTGCCGTCTTGAGGTAGGACGGCAGGATGCTGGGGTCCAGGTAGTGGAAGAGGGCCTCCGTGGACGCCTTGTCGTCGCCGGCGACGACGAGCGGCCACTGGTTCACCCGGACCCTGGCGGAGACCAGGCAGCCGTCGGCCTTCCGGTACTCGCTGGCGCCGGCCACATCCTGTTTGCCGGCCTTCCAGGCGGGGGCGTCGCTCAGCCCGTCGGAGAGTCGGACCGGTACGCCGGCAGCGAGGCGGTCCCCCGCTCCGAAAGGCAGGCTGCGCGCAGCGACCGCTTCGGCGTCGTACCCCGGCGTCACGGTCGGGGTGGCGACGGTGGCAGCGCTGCTCACCGGTTTGGCCGCCGAGGGATCCGGAACCCCCACACTGCAGCCTGCCAGCAGGGGCAGCAGTGCCAGCAGTGCGCCGCCGAACCGTGCCGTGCCGTGGCCCGCCATGTCCGTCACCCTGCCTACGCCAGGACCCGGAGCGCACCGGGCACAACGTCGATGGTCAGTGGCAGCGGTCCGACCCGCTCGCCGTCCGCGTACGCGACGACGCCGTCGGCCTCAAGTTCAACCCGCCGGACCCGGCGGATCTCCACGGCCGGGTGGCCCACGTGCTTGCCGGAAAACACCTTGGGGAACACCGCCAGGAAAGCGGCGCGGGACAACGGCCGGACGATGAACAGGTCCAGATAGCCGTCGTCGAGGACGGCGTCGGGCACGACCTTCATGCCGCCGCCGATCGACTGTCCGTTGGCCACCGAGATCAGCATGGCACCCTGCCGCCAGCGTTCGCCGTCGGCCGTCACGGTGTACTCGATGGCGCGAAAGGTGGCCAGTTCGCGCAGCATGGCCAGGTTGTACCGGGCCTGGCCGCGCGGCCGGCGCCACGCGTTGGCGCGCTCGTTGACCGCGGCGTCAAAGCCTGCGGACACCACCCCGGCAAACCAGTGCGTCCGGCCGCCGGAGCTCACCCGGCCGGCGTCGATCAGGCGGCCGCCCGACGGCAGGGCAGCCAGCACCCGTGCGGCGGCCGCCGGGATGTCGTGCCGCGGCAGGCCGAGCGCGCGTGCCATGTCATTTCCGGTTCCGCTCGGAATGATGCCCAGCGGAGTCCCGCCGAACGGGGCACCCGACCCGGCGAGCGCGTTGACACCCAGGTGGACCATGCCGTCGCCGCCCGCCACAACCAGCGCGTCCACCCCGTCGGCGAGCACCTTGTCCACGGCCTGGGACAACTGCTGGTAGCTGTCCTCGCACAGCAACTGGACCTGGACCCCGGCCGCGCTGAGGCACTCGGCCGCTTCCCGACCGGCATGCCGCCCGCGGCCAAAGGAGGCGCGCGGGTTGACGGCGAGGGCAATCTTCATGCGCTGAATTATGCCAGCCGCCGGGAACCATCCACAGCCACACGCTCGTTATTCCCCCAGCCGGTTAAACTGTCCACGCCGGAGGTCCCCGACCGGACCGGCTCCACTGACGCAAAGGAATCGTGCTTGACGCAGGGCAACAGCTCGCATTACCAGGTCCTCAGGATCCCCGTCACGGCGACGGACAAGGACATCAAGGTGGCCTACCGCAAGGCTGCCCGCACGGCCCACCCCGACCACGGAGGCGACGCCGCCACCTTCCGCCGGGTGACCCTGGCCTATGAGACCCTCATCGATGCCAAGCGCCGTGCCGACTACGACCGTTCCTACGGCAGCGGGACCGCCTTCTCCAGCCGCACGGCCCCGGCCGAAGAAGGTGCGCACTTCGACGCGCCGGCAGCCGGCAGCCGGGCGTCCGCGCATGTCCGCCGTCCGAACACGCCGCGCAACACCGCCGCGGATCCCCCGGTCTACGTTCCCTCCTTCGAAGAGGTGGCGGCGGCCGGTGAGGTGCCGCTGATCCCGGCGTCGGTGGCCGGGCAGCAGGTCCACGGCATGCCCCGCCGGCGGGGCATTTTCGGCGCTGAGGCGCGCATCCAGCGCGAAATGCGGACGGTGCAGCTGATCACCCGGCAGATCCTGCCTGCCATCCCGGCCGCCCGGCTGATCAATGGTCTGCAGTCCCCCGCGGACAACAGCCACATCGACCATGTGCTGGTCTCCGGCTACCGGCTGGCCATCATCGGTTCCATGCTCCTGCCGCCGGGAGCCTACGCCTGGAACGGCAGCACCCTGAACCACGGCGGCCGGTCCATCGCCCCGCCGCAGCTGGCCCATGTGGTGCGCCGGATGCAGGACATCTTCCCGGAGCTGAACGTCACCGGCTGGACCGTCGTCCACAGCACCGACGGCAACCTGCACGAACCGGTGATCGACCGGCACGGCCGCTCCCGCGACCGCGGCGACAGCCAGGAGCTCGTCCAGGTGGTCAACGCCGCCGGGCTGGCCCGCGGCCTCAAGCAGTTCCTCAGTTCCGGACCCGCCCCAAACACCGTCAACGTACCGGTGCTGGCCAGGCTGCTGCGCGGAATGCATTAGCGGCCAGCCGGCTCGCTAGGATGGGAGCGTGTTCCGCATCCTCTTCCACAGCCCCGAAATCCCCGGCAATACCGGCAACGCCATCCGGCTGGCCGCCATCACGGGCGCCGAACTCCACCTCGTGGAGCCGCTGGGCTTTGACTTCTCCGACGCCAAGCTCCGCCGCGCCGGCCTGGACTACCACGACCTCGCCGTCGTCACCGTCCACCCGGACATCGACGCGGCCTGGGAAGCGCTGCAGCCGGAGCGGGTCTTCGCCTTCACTTCCGACGGCGAAACCTCCTACACGGACATCAGCTACCGGCCCGGCGACGTGCTGATGTTCGGCAGGGAATCCGTGGGCCTTTCCGAGGCACTCAAGCACGACCCGCATGTGACGTCCCGTGTCCGGCTGCCTATGCTGCCGGCGCTGCGTTCGCTGAACCTGGCCAACGCGGCGTCGATTGCTGTCTACGAGGCCTGGCGCCAGCAGGGCTTCGCGGGCGCCAAGCTGTAGTACCTGGGGCTTGCGGCGCTGGATCCGGATCAGGCCGCTGGCGCAAATTTCCCTGAAGTCCGCCCATCCGTTTCTCCCGCCGCGCCGAATCGTTTGTGAGAGACCATCCAGGCGAGCGTTGAAGGGAGCGAGGAGCGGCAGGTGACAATAATGCAGGCGGATAGACGCCCGGCCCGTTGGGCTGCGGGCAACCACGGCACGGTCGAAGTCCGTTCTGGCCCCGGACCGGAGGCTGGCACCTTATGCTTGAGGGTGATGGAAACTCCGAATGCCCCGAATCCCGAGGCCGCCGCTCCCCCCAGCGCCTCAGCCGACGTTAACCGCCGGCTGGGAGCCCTGCTCGGACAGATCGCCAACGGTGACCAGGCCGCCTTCGCCGAGTTCTATCAGCTCACGTCGCGCCGCGTTTTCGGCATGGCGCGCCGGGTCCTGATTGACACGGAGCTCAGCGAGGACACCGCGCAGGAGGTGTTCCTCCAAGTCTGGCAGAACGCCGCCAAGTTCAACGCCGACGCCGGCAGCCCGCTCGCGTGGCTGATGACCATCTCCCACCGCCGGGCCGTGGACAAGGTCCGGTCCTCGCAGTCCTCCACCGACCGTGAGGCCAAGTACGGCGCCAGCAGCCAGGAGATCGACCACGACTCCGTTTCCGATGCGGTCGGCAGCAAGCTCGAGGCCGAAGCGGTGGTCCGCTGCCTGGACACGCTGACGGACACACAGCAGGAATCCGTCCGGCTCGCCTATTACGGCGGGCTCACCTACCGGGAAGTCGCCGAGAAGCTCAACGCGGCCGTTCCCACCATTAAGTCCCGCATCCGCGACGGACTGATCCGACTGAAGACCTGTTTGGGGGTGAGTTGAGATGAATGACATGAATCCTCAGAACAGCGGCCGCACGCCCGGCAGCTTTTCCGCCGACATCGCCAGCGACCTCAGCTCCGGCCGCGCCGTCGACCTCGCCGAGGTTTACGCGCTGCATGCCCTTGACGACGCCGAACGCACCGCCGTCGACCGCTACCTCACGGAGGCCCCGCCGGCGGAACGCGCCGAGTTCGAGGAGCGTGTCCGGCAGGCCCGAGAGACGCTGACGATGAGCTTTAGCGCGGAGGAGGAGCCGCCGGCCGGCCTCTTCGACCGCATTGTCGCGGCCCTGCCGGCGCAGGCCGCCGAGCCGGGTGCCGAGGCACGGCCTGGCCCTGCCGCTCCCCCGGTGGTGGCCCGTCCGGTCCGCGAACACCCGGGGCTTCCGGTCACCGACGAACTCAGCGCCGCCCGCCAGCGCCGTGACGAACGGCGCCGGCCCCAGGGCATGCGCAACTGGCTGATCGGCGTCGCCGCTGCTGCCGCCATCGCGGTAGGCGGAGTCGGGGTGGGCGCGTATGTCGCCAACCAGAACGACCCGCTGAACCAGGTGCTTCAGGCCAGCGACGTGCGCAAGGCGACGATCGACGTGATCGGCGGCGGCACGGCCTCGCTCACGCTCTCGTCCTCGATGGACGCCGCGGTAGTAAAGATGAACGGCGTTCCCGCTCCACCGACGGGCAAGGTCTACCAGATGTGGCTGATCCCGAAGGACGGCTCGGCTCCGGTCTCCAAGGGCCTGATGGACGCGGAGACGCTGTCAAAGCCTGCTGTCGTCACGGGCATCGGTTCCGCCGCGGCCCTGGGCATCACGGTGGAGCCGGCGGGCGGCTCTAAGACGCCCACCATGCCGACCGTGGCCTCCGCGCCGCTGGGCGCTTAGTAGCTGACGCTTAGTATCTGACAACGACAAAGCCGCGCAGGACCCGATTGCCCGGGGCCTGCGCGGCTTTTGTTGTGCCGCCCGCTAAATGACCAGCGAGAGCAGCATCACGAAGGCAAAGCCCACCACGGAGATCAGCGTCTCCATCACGGACCAGGTCTTGAACGTCTGTCCGACGCTGAGGCCGAAGAGTTCCTTCACCAGCCAGAACCCGGCGTCGTTGACGTGGGAGAGGAAGAGCGAGCCGGCGCCGATCGCAAGGGCCAGCAGGGCGGCGTGGGTCGGGGAAAGGGAACTGGCCAGCGGTGCCACGATGCCCGCCGCGGTCACGGTGGCCACGGTCGCGGAGCCGGTGGCGAGGCGCAGCGCCACGGCCACGAGGAAGCCGAGGACCAGCACGGACATGTTGGCGCCCTCGGCCCATTTCTTGACGGCGTCGCCGACGCCGGCGCCGATCAAGGTCTGCTTGAAGCCGCCGCCAGCGCCCACGATCAGCAGGATCGCGGCAATCGGGCCGAGACTCGCGCCGATCTTGGTGGTGATCTTGTTGCCGGTGAAGCCGACGGCGTAGCCGAAGGTGCCGATGGCGAGCAGGACCGCCAGGGTCATCGCAACGAGCGGCTGACCCACGAAATCGAAGAAGACCCGGATCCACGGCGCCGAGGCGGCGTCGGGCCAGATGATGTCCACGACGGCCTTGAGCAGCATGAGGACCACCGGGAAGATGATGGTCATCAGCGTGACCGGGAAGCTGGGCTGGCGCTTGACGCCTTCGAGATCGGCGCCGTGCTCGGTGTCGATGCCGCCCGCGACGGCGGGGGCGCCCACCGGCACCCATTTGGCGGCGAGCCGGGAAAACAGCGGCCCGCAGATGATGACGGTGGGGATGGCGACCAGGAGTCCGAGCGCGAGCGTGGTGCCCAGCTCGGCCTTGACGGCGCTGATCGCGATCAGCGGACCCGGGTGCGGCGGCACGAGGCCGTGCAGCACCGACAATCCGGCCAGCGCCGGGATGGCGATGCGCATCAGCGGCATTTTGGAGCGCTGCGTGACCAGGACAATCACCGGCAGCAGCAGCACGAGGCCGATTTCGAAGAACATCGGCAGGCCGATGATCACCGCGACAAGCGTGATGGACCAGACCACCCGGTTACCGCCTGCCTTGGCGAGCAGCGTGTCCACCACGCGGTTGGCTCCCCCGGAGTCCGCCAGGAGCTTGCCCAGCATGGCGCCGAGGGCGATCAGCAGGCCGACCTCCTTCAAGACGCCGCCCACGCCGTCCTCGAAGTTGCTGATGATCTTGGGCAGTTCCACGCCCGAGGCCAGTCCGACAAAGGCCGAGCCCAGCACAAGCGCGAGGAAGGGGTGGAGCTTAAACTTGGCGATCAGCACCACGATCAGTGCGATGCCGAGGCCGGCGACCACCAGGAGCTGGGTGTCGTGGCCGGTCCAGGCCTCGAGGGCAGCGGGAAGCTGCATTGCTGTAAGAGAATTCAAAACGTTTTCCTAGCTGGAATAAGGGGGTGGTGACCGGCGCGCGGTTAGCGCGCGGCGGCGTCGGCGCCGTTGAGGTGGAGCCGGTCGATGATTTCCTGGGCTTCGTCCGCGGGGGTTGCCCCTACGGAGAGGGTGATGAAGTTTTCGTCCTCGGTGGGGGCTTCCAGCGCGTCGAACTGGGATTCCAGCAGCGCCGGTGGCATGAAGTGGCCGTGCCGGGAGGCGAGGCGGTCCGAGATCCGGTCCTTGCTGCCTTCGAGGAAGACAAAAACCACGCCTTCCCCGCGCAGGACGTCGCGGTACCGCTTCTTCAGGGCCGAGCAGGTTACGACGCCGGGGGTCCCGGCGGCGGTGTGCTCCCGGATCCAGGCGGCGATGGTGTCCAGCCAGGGCCAGCGGTCTTCGTCCGTCAGCGGCTGGCCGGCGTGCATCTTGGCCACGTTGGACGCCGGATGCAGGTCGTCGCCTTCCGCGAGGTCCCAACCCAGCCGCCCGGCCAGCAGGCCGGCCACGGTGGATTTGCCCGAGCCTGAGACGCCCATGATGACCAGGACGGGGTGCTGCGCAGTCTTCGCCATTAAAGTCTGCCTTCCATCAATAAATATGATTTAAACAATGGCAAGCATATGGCAGCGGTCACGCTCGGGCAACACTAGAAGCCGGCGATGGTTCCCGGGCCGTTGACCGCGACGACGTGGAACGCCTCGGCGCTCCGGCCCGGAGCGAGGCCGCCGCGTTCCCCGGTGGCGAGCATGAGGCCGCGGACGGTGCGTTCCATGGCGTCAACGTCGGGGTGCTGGCTGGCGTGGATGTGGATGGCCGCCAGCTTCTCTTCGACGTTCCCGGTGACATCCACAAAGTGGTTCTCCCGCTCCTCCGGTCCGGCGAAGAGCCACAGCCAGGGCAGCTTGTAGGCCTCCAGCCCGGCCGCGGCCAGCTCCGGGTACGCGAAGGGGTTCTCCAGGGCCGGGTACACAGCCCTGGTCACCGCCTCCCCCACCGCCAGGTGGTCCGGGTGGCTCTTCTGGATCCGGTTCCAGTTCCGTTCCGGATGCATGGCGAGCACGACGTCGGGACGGAGCCGGCGGATCAGGCGCACCACCTCACGGATGACCTCGTGCGAGGGCTCAAGGTAGCCGTCCAGCTGGTGGAGGTAGTGGATATCGCTCACGCCGACGAGCGCGGCGGCGCGCTGCTGTTCCTCCGTCCGCAGCCGGACGATTTCGTCGCGCTTCGCCGGGTCGAAGCCGCCGGCGTCCCCGTCCGTCATGATGCAGTAGCTGACCTGGACTCCGGCGGCGGTCCACGCGGCGATGGTGCCGGCGGCGCCGAAGTCGATGTCGTCCGGGTGGGCGGTGAAACAAAGCACCCGCTCGATCCGGGTGTGGTTCGGATCGAACGGGCTCTGTGCCGCGGGGGCGTTGGTGCTCAATGGTCAGCCCTTGCGCTTCTTGATTTCTTCGGTGGCCTGCGGCAGCACCTGGAAGAGGTCGCCGACGATGCCGAAGTCGGCGATCTCGAAGACCGGGGATTCGGCGTCCTTGTTCACCGCCACGATCACCTTGGCGGTCTGCATGCCGGCCTTCTGCTGGATGGCGCCGGAAATGCCGGCTGAGATGTAGAGCTGCGGGGAGACGGTCTTGCCGGTCTGTCCGATCTGCGCGTCGTGGCCGATCCAGCCGGCGTCCGTGGCGGCGCGGGACGCGCCTATGGCCGCGCCCAGGGCGTCGGCGAGGTCCTCAAGCGGTCCGAAGTTTCCGTCCACTCCCCGGCCGCCGGCCACGACGATCCGGGCCTCGGAGAGGTCGGGGCGGCCGCTGGCGGCCTTCTCGGTCCGGGCGGTCACCCGGGCCGCGCCGGCTATGGCGTCCGCCGGCAGGTCGACCGTGACAGGCTGCGGGGCGGTGGCCGTGGCGGCCGGCTCCGGGGCGACGCTGTTGGCCTTGACGGTCAGCACGGCCACCGGGGTGGTGGCCCTGGCCGTGGTGGTGTGCGAGCCGGCGAGCACCGACTTGTGCGCGGTCCCGTCCGGGTCGACCGCGACGACGTCGGTGATCACACCGGCGCCGAGTTTGATCCCCAGCCGCGCCGCGACCTCCTTGCCCTCGGCCGAGTTCTCGGCCAGCACCACGGTGGCCCCGGAGGTTCCGGCCACGGCCGCGAGGAACGCCGCCTTGGGCCCGACGAGGTAGTCGTTGAGGTCGGCTGCCGCGGGGACGTAGAGTTCCCCCGCTCCGTAGGCTGCCAGCTCGGCGGCGACGTCGTCGTGCAGTTCGCCGTTGAACGCCACCGCGGCCTCACCCAGCGAGCGCGCGATGGTGAGCAGCTCCAGGCTGGACTTCTTCAGCGCCTGGCCCGGGGTATCGATGAATACAAGTACTTTTTCCATGTCTGGATTTCCCCTTAGAGCAGCTTCTGGGCGGCCAGGAACTCGACCAGCCTGAGGCCGGCGTCGCCTTCGTCGGTGATGATGGTGCCGGCCGTCCGCGGCGGGCGCGCTTCGGCGGTCTCGACGGCGGTCCAGGAGCCCGCGAGCCCCACCTGGCCGGGTTCGACGCCGATGTCTCCCAGCGTCAGGGTGGCGATGGTCTTCTTCTTCGCCGCCATGATGCCCTTGAAATTCGGGTAGCGGGGGTCGTTGATCTGGTCCGTGACCGAAACGAGGGCCGGCAGGGTGGCCTCGACGGTGTCCGCGTGCGAGTCACCGTCGCGGCGGGCCGTGAGCTTGCCGCCGTCGAGTTCCAGCGAGGATGCGAAGGTCACCTGCGGCAGGCCAAGGCGCTCGGCGAGCTGGGCCGGGACCAGCGAGGTCTCGCCGTCGGTGGAGGCCATGCCGGTCAGGATGAGATCCGCGGGCGCGTCGGCGCCGAGGTGCCGGATCGCCGCGGCCAGCGCCAGCGAGGTGGCTGCCGCGTCCGAGCCGGCGAGCGCATCGTCGCTGAGGTGGACGCCTTCGGTGGCGCCGATCTGCAGCGACTTCTTGACGGCATTGACGGCGCCGGCCGGGCCCATGCTCAGGGCGATGACCTTGTTGCCGGCCGCTTCGCCACCGCGGGCCTCGATCAGCTGCAGCGCGGCTTCCAGGGCGTATTCGTCGAGCTCCGACAGGATGCTTTCGGACCGGTCCGTGGTGTTGTCCCCGCCGCCAAGGTGGCGGTCGAACTGCGCGTCCGGTACGTGCTTGACCAGCACGATGATCTTCAAAGTCTCTTCCACTGTGTTTACAGCAGCCTTCCATGCGGGTGGGCAGCCAGCCGGGTGGGGACGTGGCCAGGGAGCGCCCGGGGTGCCGGGTTGCTCCTAGCTAACCATATAGCGCGGGCCTGGCGGGGCCTCGGTTAACGCCTGTGTCAGGGCGCCCCGGAAAGGGGCAATAGCAGTCGTTAGCGTGCCGGAAAAGGGAGCCGGGAAAAGCAGCGCCGGCCGGCACCCCAAGGTGCCGGCCGGCGTCACGGGCCGGGCGTTGCGGCTCCGGGACCCTCTCGTCGTACTGCTGTTCGCTACTGGTGCCGGCTACTGGTCGGCGGCCGCACCAAGGGTCACATCGAGCTGCTGTTCCTGGCCGCCCCGGAGGACGGTGACCTTGACCGTCGCGCCGGCGGCCTGCTCGCGCACGGCGGCTGTCAGCTGGTTCGGATCGCTGATGGTCCGGTCCTGGAACTTCGTGATGACGTCGCCCACCTTGATGCCGGCCTTGTCGGCGGCCGAGCCCGGTTCGACCGTGGCCACGTCGGCGCCGACCGAGAAGCCGGAGGACGAGGTGCCGGCCGCCTTGGACTTCACGCTCACTCCAAGCTGGCCGTGGGTGGCCTTGCCGGTGCTGATGATCTCCTGGGCCACACGCTTGGCGTGGTTGATCGGGATGCTGAAGCCGACGCCGATGTTGCCGCTGCTCGTGCTGCCGCTGGCGTCCCCGCCGGCGGAGGCGATGGCCACGTTGACGCCGATGATTTCACCCTTGCTGTTCACCAGCGCGCCGCCGGAGTTACCCGGGTTGATGGCCGCGTCGGTCTGGATGACGTTGATCGAGATGCTGCCCTGATCGGCAGTGCTCGGCGCCTGGCCGCCACCGGGAGGGGCGAACTGGAAGCCCTGGTCGCCGCCCTGGGAATTGTCGGCGCCGCCCTTGGGGGCGGCCGAGGAGGCCACGCTGATGGTGCGGTTGAGCGTGGAGACGATGCCGTCTGTGACGGTTCCGGTCAGGCCCAGCGGGGAGCCGATCGCGACGGCGGTGTCACCGACGTTGAGTTTGTCCGAGTCGCCAAGGGTTGCCGGAACCAGCCCGGCCGGCTTGTCGATCTTGATCACGGCGAGGTCCGAGAGCGGGTCGGTGCCGACGATCTTCGCGCTGAAGACTTTGCCGTCGCTCGTGCGGACCTCCACGGCGGCGTTGGCGGTCTTGCCGTCCAGCGTGACGACGTGGGTGTTGGTGAGGACGTGGCCATCGCCGTCGAGGATGATGCCGGACCCCGTGCCTCCGTCGCTTCCGCTCGAGGCCTTGATGGTCACGACGCTGGGCGAGGCCTTCATCGCTGCGGCGGTGATCGCGTTGACGTCGTCCTTGTTGTTCACGATCACGGTGCCGGACTGGCTGGTGCTGCCCGTGGAAGACAGGGGCCGGTTCCCGATCAGGGCGTTGCTGCCGGCCACGACTCCGCCGCCCACCAGACCGGCGGCCAGGATGCTGGCAATGAGGGTGGGAACGCCGAAGGCGGCCTTGCGCTTCGGCGCGTTGGCCGGGTGGTTAAACGCATTGTTGTGGGGAGCCTGTCCGGCAGGCGGCTGGTTGCCGTAGGCGCCATAGGGGCTGGCTCCCTGGCCGTAGGGCGCGGGCTGTTCGTGCGAGGGCGCGCCAAACTGCTGCGTCTCGGGACCCGAGTGCTGGGCATAGGCCGGGGGACGCTCCGGATACACCGGGCGCGGGGAGCCGTCCGCCGATTGGTCAAGTCTCATGGTCGGGTTTTCCCGGGCTGAGTCCTCCGCCGCTGTGCTGTGCGAAGCCCCGGCAGCGGCCTCCCCCGGCTCAAGCGGCTCCCCGTTCGGGGTCGATGGATCCGGTGACGCGCCCTGCATTGGGTTCTCAGTCATGGGACTTCCTTTCATCCTCGTCTGCAGTCAATTATGGCGGTCCAGACTGGAACATAAGCGAACATTTGCTGGGAGGTTCCTGAATGCCGACGCGCGCCGGGGCGGGGCTGGGTCCTCCCGTCCCGCCAGCTTCAGCGCGTTTCGCTGGTGGCATATTCCCGGCGGTGGACGGCCTTTGGGGTGCACCATAGAATCAAATGGAATTGCCACAGCGACCTGCGGCTTTACACCTGCGTGGGGGCGCTGCTGCGTTCTGAGACGACCGGCTCGGCTCGATCCGGTCACAGAAGTGCTGAAGGGTTGCACATGCGGTCAATGATGAAACGATTCCTCGCCGTTCTCGGCGTGGCCGGACTGCTGGCGCTCCCCGCCGCTCCTGCCCTCGCCGAAGATCCGGTGACCATTCCTTCCGGGCAGAACATCGTCGACAGCGGCAACGTGCTCGGCAGCCGCGAGGGCGAGGTCCAGGACGCGATCCAGAAGCTCCTGAAGGACCACAAGTACAACCTTTACGTGGTCACCGTAAAGACCTTCGAGAACCCGGCCGACCCCAAGTCATGGTCACAGGCCGTGGCCACCAAGAAGGGCATGGGCCGGGCCGACGTCATCCTGGCCATGTCCGACGACGGCAAGTACTACTTCTCGCCCAACTCGGCCAGCGCCATCTACTCGAAGACCAGCACCATCAGCCAGAACGCGATCGTCGCGAACCTGGCCGGCGGAAAGCGCGACTTTGCGCAGGCCGCGATTGACACCGCCGCGGCAGTCGGTGACGCCGCCGGCGGCGGCAGCGGCTCGGTCCCCTCTGCGGGCGCCGGGAACGGCGTCCTGGTCGGCGTCGGCGTCGTGGCGGCCGGCGGCGTGGGAACCTATCTTTACCTGCGCAACCGACGGAAAAAGACCGCCGCGGCAGGCGGCACCGCTTATGGCCCGCAGGGCGCCGAACTCGACCCCCTCGCCGGATTGAGCGTCGAGGAGCTGCGCCGCAAGAGCGGTTCGCTGCTGATCGAAGCGGACGACGCCATCAAGTCCAGCGAACAGGAGCTTGGCTTTGCCCAGGCGCAGTACGGCGACGCCGCCGTCGGCAACTTCACGAAAGCACTGCAGGACGCCAAGGCCCACATGAGCGAGTCGTTCAAGCTGCAGCAGCAGCTTGACGACCACATTCCGGACACCGAAGAGCAGCAGCGGACCTGGCTGGGCGAAATCATCCGCCGCTCCGAGGCCGCACTGTCCTCCCTCCAGGAGCAGAAGGCGGACTTCGATTCCCTGCGGGAGCTTGAGAAGAACGCCCCGCAGGCTCTGGCGGCCGTCGGCACCGGCGCAAAGGACGCGGAGGCCAAGATTGCCGCCGCTGAGCAGTCGCTGGGCGAGCTCCGGGCAAAATATGCGGAGAGCGCCCTGACGCAGGTCGCGGACAACATCAGCCAGGCCAAGGAACGTCTGGCATTTGTGCAAAACGCCTCCACCACGGCCCAGGACAAGCTCAGCGCCGGCGAGGGCAGCCTTGCCGCCGTCGCGGTCCGGGCCGCCGAGGAGAGCCTGCACCAGACCAACGTGCTGCTCGGGGCCATCGCCAAGGTGGCGGCCAATCTGGACGAGGCCCGCAGCGGACTCGAGTCCGCCGTCGTGGACACGTCGCAGGACCTCGCCCAGGCGCGGGCCATGATCCAGTCCGGCGCCCACCCGGAACTGGCCGGACCGGTCGCCGGGGTGGAGGCCGCACTGGCCCAGGTCAAAGCCGAAATCCAGGCCGGCAAGATCGACCCCATCGCCACGCTGGAGCGCGTGGAGAACGCCCACCAGTCCCTCGACACGGCCCTGACCGGCATCCGGGACCAGCAGGAGCAGGCCCGCCGGGCGCAGGCCTCGCTGCAGCAGAGCATCATGTCCGCCCAGGCGCAGATCAGCGCGACCTCCGACTACATCACGGCACGCCGCGGCGGGGTGGGCACCGAGGCGCGCACCCGGCTCGCCGAGGCGCAGCGCAACCTCGACTACGCCCTGTCCATCTCCCGCACCGACCCGGTCACCGCCCTGCAGTACGCGCAGCAGGCGCATTCCCTCGCCGCCCAGGCCGCACAGCTGGCGCAAGCCGACGTGGACCAGTTCGGCGGGTACGCGAACCAGGGCTACGGCCGCGGTGGGATGTTCGGCGGCGGCGGAGGAGGCGGCCTCGGCGGCGCCATCCTCGGTGGCATCCTGATCAACTCCATCCTGCACGGCGGCGGTGGCGGCGGTTGGGGCGGAGGCGGCGGAGGCTGGGGCGGCGGCGACTCCGGCGGCGGTTGGGGCGGCGGCGACTTTGGCGGCGGCGGCGATTTCGGCGGCGGGGACTCAGGGAGTTTTTAGCTGGCCGGTCACAGACTAGGCGCCGGCGGACTCGATCCGGCCGGCGGGTAGAAGCGGTACATTCACTGTTCACCGAATTCAGTGGCCACCACTGGATAGGACGAAAGGTAACACCATGGTTAAGCAGTCCATTTTCGGCCGCATGGCGCAGCTGGCGAAGGCGAACATCAACTCCTTGCTGGACCAGGCCGAGGACCCGCAGAAGATGCTGGACCAGATGGTCCGCGACTACACGAACAACATCGCCGAGGCCGAATCAGCGGTCGCCCAGACCATCGGCAACCTGCGCATGCTCCAGGACGACTACAACGAGGACATCAAGAACGCGCAGGACTGGGGCAACAAGGCACTGGCCGCCTCGCGCAAGGCCGACGAGTACCGTGCCAAGGGCGACATTGTGGATGCCGAGAAGTTCGACAACCTGGCCAAGGTGGCCCTGCAGCGCCAGATGTCGTCGGAGAACGAGGCGAAGTCGGCCGAGCCGAGCATCGCTTCCCAGACCGACGTCGTGGACAAGCTCAAGCACGGCCTGGACCAGATGAAGGGCAAGCTCAACGAGCTCACCAGCAAGCGCAACGAGTTGGTGGCCCGGTCCAAGACGGCGGCCGCGCAGACCCAGGTGCACGATGCCCTCAAGAGCATTGACATCATGGATCCGACCTCCGAGGTGGGCCGCTTCGAGGAAAAGATCCGCCGCGAGGAGGCCAAGGTCCGCGGCCAGCAGGAACTCGCCGCCTCCAGCCTGGACGCCCAGTTCAACTCCCTGGAGGACCTCGGCGAGCAGACCGAGATCGAGGCCCGCCTGGCAGCGCTGAAGTCCGGCGGCGCCGCCCCGGCCCTCGGCGCCGGCAACGGCGCGGCCGCCCGCTCCACCGTTGAGGAAGCCGACTTCGACAAGCTCTAACCCTTGAGGCGGGGCCGGGCACCTGCGGGTGCCCGGCCTTTGCTGTGTCGGGGGGCCGCCAATCCAGTAGCGTGGAGCCATGTCTTCGACCCTTGTCTGGCTCCGCGATGACCTCCGCCTCGACGACAACCCCGCCCTGGCGGAAGCTGCGGCGTCCGGTGACCCGCTGACCGTTGTCTATGTGCTCGACGAAGCTTCGCCGGGCGTGCGGCCCCTCGGCGGCGCCGCGAAGTGGTGGCTGCACCACTCGCTGGAGTCGCTCGCCGCCGACCTTGAGGCGGCAGGGTCGCGCCTGCTCCTCCGCCGGGGCCCGGCGGAGGAGGTCATCCGGGGGCTGTCCGAGGAAACCGGCGCCACCCGGCTGCTCTGGAACCGCCGCTACGGCGGCCCGGAACGCACCATCGATGCCGGCCTCAAGGACTGGGCGGCGGGGCGGGAGATCAACGCCACGAGCTTCCAGGCCAGCCTGATGTTCGAGCCGTGGACGGTGCGGACCGGTTCCGGCGGCCCGTACAAGGTCTTCACCCCCTTCTGGAAGGCCTGCCTCGACGCACCGGAGCCCCGACTGCCGCTGGACGCGCCGCAGCGGCTCCCCGAGCCGGCCAAGACCGAGGCCGGTGAACTGCCGGGGAGCGACGCTCTGGAAAGCTGGCACCTGCTCCCCCACAGCCCGGACTGGAGCGCCGGGCTCGCCGCGGAATGGACGCCGGGCGAGGCGGGCGCGCACAGCAGGCTGGAAGACTTCCTCGACGGGCCCGCGGTCGAGTACGGCACCGGCAGGGACGTCCCCGGCGTCGAAGGCACCAGCAGGCTCTCCCCGCACCTGCGTTTCGGCGAGATCAGCCCGTTCCGGGTCTGGCATGCGCTGCGGGAACGTTACCCGCGCGGCGCACCGGCCGACGTCGGGATCTTCCGCTCCGAACTCGGCTGGCGGGAATTCTGCTGGCAGCTGCTCTACGAGAACCCGCAGCTGGCCACCCGCAACTACCGCCCCGAGTTTGACCGCTTCGCCTGGCAGACGCCGTCGGACGCCGAACTGCAGGCGTGGCAGCAGGGCCGCACGGGCTACCCGCTGGTGGACGCCGGCATGCGCCAGCTGTGGCAGACCGGCTGGATGCACAACCGCGTCCGGATGGCAGCGGCCTCGTTCCTGGTCAAGAACCTGCTGGCCGACTGGCGGCTCGGGGAGGCGTGGTTCTGGGACACCCTGGTGGACGCCGACGCCGCGAGCAACCCGGCAAACTGGCAGTGGGTGGCCGGTTCCGGAGCCGACGCCTCCCCCTACTTCCGCATCTTCAACCCGGTTACCCAGAGCAAGAAGTTCGACGCTGCCGGGCGCTACCTGCGGGCCTTTATTCCGGAGCTTGCCGGCCTCGACGACAAGGCGGTACATGAACCGTGGAAGGCCGACGGCGGCGCGGCCGGCTACCCGGGCCCGATCGTGGGTCTGCCCGAGTCGCGGGCTCGGGCCCTGGACACCTACCAGCGGCTCAAGGACGCCTAGGAAACAACAAAGGCCCGGATCCTGGGATCCGGGCCTTTGCTATTACTGCCATTGGTTGCGGGGGCAGGATTTGAACCTGCGACCTCTGGGTTATGAGCCCAGCGAGCTACCGAACTGCTCCACCCCGCGTCGCTTGATCAACACTACCGCACTTTGGCCGCCGCCCCGACCACGGGCCCGGACCGCTCGCCTCATGGATCACGAGACGCTGCGCAGAGGAAAGAGTCAGTCTGAGGACTTAAAGCAAGAAGTCCGGAACACTTTCCAGTGTTCCGGACTTCTTCTCAGTTGCGGGGACAGGATTTGAACCTGTGACCTCTGGGTTATGAGCCCAGCGAGCTACCGAACTGCTCCACCCCGCGTCGCATGATCAACTTTACCTGCCGGTGAACGGCAGGCCAAATCGGGGCGGCGTGATGTGCGTCCCATCCGTCACTCGGCCCCTGCCCGGAGGCCCGCACGGGACCCGCAAGCTGCCGGTTCGCCCGTCCAAGCCAAGGCGAAAGGCCGGATCCCCCGCTCGAACGGAACGGGGAATCCGGCCTTCGGCCTTCCTGCAAACGCCTGCCGGGCCGACGGCGCCTACTTACTCGGCGAGGGCGACGGCGAGGGCGTGGACGACGGCGACGCGCTGCCGCTCGGCGACGGAGTGGCCGACGGTGACGGCGACGGCGTCGTCGTGGTGATCTTGGCCTCTGCGTCGATCGCCCGCTGCAGGGCCGCGGAGAGCTTCTTCTGCTGCTCGCCGTAGGCCGCGAAGTCACCCTTGGCCAGGGCCGCCTGGCCGGCCTGGATCGCGCCGTTGGCCTCTTCTAGGGCCGCTTTCAGTTCCGCCTTGGCGTCCGTCGTGCCGCCGGTGGCCGGGGGCGTTGCTCCCGGGGCCGGGGTGGCCGGGGTTTGGCCGTTGTTGGCGGCGTCGCCGGCGGTGGCGCCGGAGCGGCCGCCGAACAGCTGGTTCAGTGCCTCGTCAAGGGTCGGCGCGAAGCCGATCTTGTCACCGAATGCGACCAGGACCCGTTGCAGCGTCGGGTAGGAGGTCTCGCCGGTCGACTTCAGGTACACCGGCTGCACGTAGAGCAGGCCCCCGCCCACCGGCAGCGTCAGCAGGTTGCCGTTGAGCACCGCCGATGCGCCCTGTCGCAGCAGGTTCAGGGCCTGCGACACGGTGGGATCGGAGTTGAACTTGTTCTGCGCCTGGCCGGGCCCGGGGACGTTGGCTTCCGGCGGAATCTGCAGCAGCCGCAACTGCCCGTAGCTCGCCGCCTTTACGCCCTTCTGGTTGCCGGCATCCGAGTCCGCGGCCAGGAAGCCGTAAAGCACGTTGCGCGCATTGCCATTGACTACCTGCGGGATGAATGACGACGTCAGCTGGAAGGCAGGCTTGTCCTGGTCGGGCATCTGCAGCGACATGTAGAACGGCGGCTGTTTGACCCCTTCTTCCTTGACGGTCGGGTCGTTCGGGACGCTCCAGGCATCATTGTTGGTGAAGAAGCTGTCCGGGTTCGTTACGTGGTACCGGCCCAGGAGTTCGCGCTGGACCTTGAACAGGTCCTCCGGGTAGCGGACGTGGCTCATCAGGGCGCCGGACATCTCCGAGTACGGCTTCAGGGAGGTCGGGAACACCTTCTGCCAGGCCTTCAGGACCGGATCCTGGTCGTCCCAGGCGTAGAGCGTGACGGAACCGTCGTAGGCGTCCACGGTGGCCTTCACCGAGTTTCGGATGTAGTTGACGGAGTTGCTCGGCAGCGCGGCGGTGCGGCCGGCCGAGGTCTGCGAGTCCCGCGTGGCGTCCGAGAGCTGCTCCTGCTGCGAGTACGGGAAGTACGGGCTCGTGGTGTAGCCGTCCACAATCCACTTCACCCTGCCGTCGACGACGGCGGGATAGGCGTTTCCGTCGACCGTCAGGTAGGGCGCGACCTTCTCCACCCGGTCCTTCGGGCTCCGGTCGTAAAGGATCTGTGACTCGGCGTTGACGCCGTCGGACAGCAGTAGGTCCGAGGACTGGAACTTGATCGAGTAGAGGATCTTGTTGAAGAAGCTGCCCACGTTCGGACCGCCGTTGCCGGTGAAGGTGTACTGCGTTCCGGCGTCGCCTTCCTTGGCCGCCGGGCGGTCCTGCTCGCGGTGCGCGGCACCGGCCGGAGCGCCGACGATCGAGTAGTCCGGCGAGTTCTCGCCGAAGTAGATCCGCGGCTGGTAGCTGGTGTCGGTCCCCAGCACGCCCGTGGAGGGGATACCCGATTGCAGGAACTCGGGCTTGCCGTCCGCGGTGAACTTGTTGCCCTTGGCCGCGACCACGCCGTACCCGTGGGTGTAGACCACGTGCTTGTTGAGCCAGGACTGCTGGTTGGTGGCCAGGCCGCCCGGGTTCAGCTCGCGCACCGCGATGACGGTGTCCTGGATCTTGCCGTTCACCTCGTAGCGGTCCACGTTCAGGGTGCTCGGGAACTGGTAGTACGGCCGGTACTGCTCCAGTTGGGAGAACGCGTCCGAGATCAGGTTCGGGTCCAGCAGGCGGATGTTGGCGGTGGTCTGGGCGTCCGGGGCCAGGGCGCCGGTGGTGGCCTTGGTGGTGGCCTCGTAGCGCTTCTCCTGGATCTTATCCAGGCCATAGGCGGCGCGGGTCATGGTGATGTTGCGCTTGATGTACTCGTTCTCCAGGGTCTGCTCCGAGGGGCGGACCTGGAACTGCTGGATCACCCAGGGGTAAACGCCGCCGGCCAGGATCGAGGTGATCACGAGCATGGCGGTGCCGATCACCGGCAAGCGCCACTTGCCGATCACTGCGGCGACGATGAAGAGGACGGCCACGAGTGCGGCGGCGACGGCGAGGATGGCCTTGGTGGGGATGACCGCGTTCACGTCGGTGTAGAGCGCGCCGGCCCAGCGGCCGCCGTTGTTCAGCACGGCGGAGTAGCGGTCAAGCCAGAAGTTGACGCCAAGCAGCAGCAGGAACGCCGCGCCCGCGACCGCGAGGTGGATCTGGGCGGCGCGGCTGGTGAAGACGCCGCGCTCCATCAGGCGGATGCTGCCGTAAAGGTAGTGCGTGAGGATGCCGGCGACTCCGGCCACGACGGCGACGCTGATCAGGAAACCGGTAACGAAGCCCAGGAAAGGCAGGGTCATGAGGTAGAAACTGATGTCCAGGTTGAACTGCGGATCGTTCTGGCCGAAGGGCTCCTGGTTGAGGAAGAGCATCACCTTTTGCCACTGGCTGGCGGCGGCGCTGCCGGCGAAGAGGCCGAACAGCACCGGCAGGCCGATCATGACCACGCGGCGGATCGGTTCAAGCTGGGCCTGGTAGCGGTTGAGGTTGTCGCGGACGTCCGAGTCGGGTGCGTAGACCGGCCGGGCGATATAGGCGATCCGGATCGCGAAGAACACGGCGGCGAACATCACGGCGAAGCCGGCCAGGAAGATGGCGATCCGTGCGATGTTCTCGGTCAGGAAGACTTCAAAAAAGCCCAACTGCTGGTACCAGAGGACGTCCGTCCAGACATTGGCGAAGAAAATGAAGCCCACGACGATCAGGGCGACAACAATCAGTGTCGGCGTCAGTGCGCCTCGCCGTTGCTGTGGCCTTCCGGGTGGGACGGTGCTGGGACGGGACAAACTCGGTACCTCATAGCTGGTCGTCAGTGCTGCTGGTTTTTTAGTTGTCTAAGTGCATCGTGTTGCTGCAGTCTAGCGACTGCCGGCGCCGGCCCGGCAGGGCGGCAGCGGCCGTCATTAGTGCCACGAGTGGCGCCTGAGCTTAGTTCCGGGGTCAGTCTAGTTGCTGGTGCAGACCGGAAGCCCCGATGTGTCGCCGCCGGCAGCGGCGAGCTCGACGGCGCGGCGCGCGTCGGCCAGGTTCTCCACCTTGACGACCTGGAGGCCTGCCGGGATGTGGCCCACGACGTCGTCGCAGTTGGCCGCCGGGGCCAGGAACATCGTGGCGCCGCCGGACCTGGCCCCGACCATCTTCTGGCTGATCCCGCCGATGGCCCCCACGGCGCCGTCGGGCGTGATGGTGCCGGTGCCTGCAACATGCTTGCCGCCGGTCAGGTCACCGGGGGTCACAGTGTCGACGATGCCGAGGGCGAACATCATGCCGGCGCTGGGGCCTCCGACCTTGTCCAGCGAGATCTTGACGTTGAACGGGAACTTGAACTTGTACTGCAGCACGACGCCGAGGAGGTAGCGGCCGGTCTGGGACTTGCTCGGGGTGACCGTCAGCGGCAGTTGGCTGCCATTGCGCTCGACGACGACCGTGACCGGCTTGCCGTTCCCCGCCGCGAGCTGCGCCTGGACAACGCTCAGCGCGGTGATCGGCTTGCCGTCGATCGAGACCAGCACGTCGCCTTCCTGGATCTTGCCCTTCGACGCCGAGTCGTCCGGAATCCCGGCAACCTGCAGCTTCTGCTCGAACGGGATACTGAGTTCCTTGAGCGCCGCGGCGACGGCATTCTCCTGCGAGGTCGTCATGGCGACCGCGCTTTCCTGCTGCGACTGTTCCTTGGTGACGCCCTTGGGGAAGATCAGTTCCTCCGGATAGACCGCCTTTGCGGCGTTCAGCCACGCGCTCAGGGCTTCGAAGACCGTGACCGGCCCGTTGGGGCCGCCGTCGACGTAGACGGTGGTGAGGTCCAGGTTGCCCTTGGCCGGGAAGGTCTCGTGTCCCGCCACGGTGATGACCGGCTTGCCGTTGTCCGTGCCGAGCGTATTGAACGTAGGGCCGGGCGATTCGATCACATAGGGAACGGGCAGGCTCATGGCGGCGAGGCCGAGGGCCATCGCCAACAGGCCGGAGACGAGCATGGTGGAGGAGCGGTTGTCCTCTCCCCCGCCGTTGGCACCGCGGGTCCTCCGTCCCGGGGCACTGCCTCCGCTGCCTGCGGCGCCGCGTCCGGCGGCGAAACGGGACCACAGGCTGGGCTTGCCGCCGGCGCTGCGGGTACCGCTGCCGCCGTCGCGGGGCGCGGGTTCGGCCGGCAGCTGCCCGCCCTGGTTAAACGTCAATGAAGGACCTCTCCATGCCGGCGCCTTGGCCCTTGCGGGGCCCGGATCAGGGCGCTGCGGCTGCGGCCGAAACCGGCTCCGCAGCCTTCAAATATTCCAGCCTCTAACACTACGCGCTCGGGCACCGCAGGGGCTCTTTGCCGACAGCGAACGTGGCCGGGTTTCGGGAGACAGCCGCTCACACGGAGGGGTAGCGTGAAGATGAGCACCAGTCACACCGACGATCGGCGGGATCATGACCTCTAACCCACTCAATCCGTCCAACGGGGACGACGAACCCAAGGATCCGCTGGCAGAAATGCTGCAGAACCTGATGGGCGGCAAGGGCATGGGGGACATCGATCCGGCAGAGCTCGCCAAGGCCGCCGGGCTGCCCGACGACCCCAATCTGCTGGCCCAGATGTTTTCGCAGGTCCAGGCCATGATGAGCGCGTCCTCCGACGGTCCGGTGAACTGGCAGCTGGCGCACGAGAACGCCCGCCGGGTGGCCGCCAGCGGCTCCGACCCGTCAGTGACCGCCGCGCAGTCCCGCGAAGTCGACGAGGCCCTCCGGCTCGCCGAGCTCTGGCTGGACCAGGTCACCGAGCTTCCCGCCACCGGACTGATCGGCCGGGCCTGGTCCCGCGCCGAATGGGTCGAGGAAACCCTGGGGACGTGGAAGCGGCTGACGGAGCCCGTCGCGAACAGCATCGCCAACGCGCTCTCCTCCGCCATGACCGAGCAGATGCCCGAGGAAATGAAGTCCATGATGGGCGGCGCCTCCTCGATGCTGCAGAACATGGGCGGGGCCATTTTCGGCATGCAGCTGGGCCAGGCGATCGGCGCGCTCTCCGCCGAGGTGGTCAGCTCCACCGACATCGGTGTCCCGCTGGCCGACCTGGAAATGGCGCTGCTGCCGGCCAATGTGGCGAAGTTCGGCGAGGGCCTCGGCCTGCCGGAAAACGACATCCGCCTCTTCCTCGCGGTCCGCGAAGCCGCCCACGCCCGGCTCTTTGTGCAGGTCCCGTGGCTGCGCGGGCACCTGCTCGGCGCGATCGAGGCCTACGCCCGCGGCATCCACATCGACACCTCCAAGATCGAGGAACTCGCCCGCGAGCTGGACCCCAGCAACCCGGAGGGCATCCAGGAAGCACTCTCGCAGGGTGTCTTCATGCCGCAGCGCACGCCCGCCCAGGACCAGGCCCTCGAGAAGCTTGAGACGGCACTGGCCCTGGTGGAGGGCTGGGTGGATGAACTCACGGCCGCCGCAACGGAGAAGCTGCTGCCCTCGGCCGCGGCGCTGCGCGAAACCGTCCGGCGCCGACGCGCGACCGGCGGCCCCGCGGAGCACGCGTTCTCCTCGCTGGTCGGTCTTGAGCTGCGGCCCCGCCGGCTGCGCGAGGCCGCCACGCTGTGGGCCCAGCTGAAGGAAGAACGCGGCGTGGAAGGCCGGGACGCCATCTGGCAGCACCCCGACCTGTTGCCCACGGCCGGAGACCTGGACGATCCGAAGGGCTTCAGCGAACGCCGCAAGCTGGCCGAGGCCAGTGACACCGAGGTTGACGACGCGCTGCAGAAGCTGCTGAGCGGCGGGTTCGACACGGCTGAACCCGGGGCGGAGCAGGGCGAAGACCATACCGGCGAAACCGGGGACGATTCCAGCGGTGAGCCCGGAGCCGGGGACGACACCGGCAGCCCCAAGGCCTGACTGGCTATTTCGGCGAGCGGCACCGGAAAGCCCCGGCCGGAACCTCGGTTCCGGCCGGGGCTTTCCCGTGCCCGGGGTCGTCAGCGGACGGCGGTACCGGCGTCTTCGACATCGGCGCTGTCGACGTCGTCCCGGTCGGCCGGCAGGCCGCGGGCGGTGGCAAAGGACACGCCCTCCAGGAACGCCTTGGCGCGTTCGGTTTCCGGGTAGGCGGCCAGCAGCCGCCAGAACGCGGCGTTGTGGGCGGCCACCAGGAGGTGGGCCAGCTCGTGCAGCAGGACATAGTCAATGACCCACTGCGGCATCGGCTGCAGCTTGTGGGAGAGCCTGATGGTTCCCTCCGATGGCGTGGCCGAACCCCAGCGTGAGTTCTGGTTGGTCACCCAGCGGACCGACGTCGGGACCGCCCGGCCGCCGAGGTATTTGGCGGAAAGGTCGGCCGCATGGGCCGCCAGCTCCGCGTCGCTGCCCGCCCGGCGCTTGCCGGCGGCCTTGGGGCCGCGGCTGCCCTGCAGGCGGAGCTTCTCCAGCATCCGGTGCACCCATTCGCGCTCCTGGGCGCCGCTGAAATGCGCCGGGATGGCGACCACCGCGGTGCCGTTCTCCCAGAATGCGGCCACCGTGCGGCGCCGCCGGGCCGAGCGGCGCACCTCCACGGGAGCGCCGTCGGCGGTGGTCACCGGGGTGACGCTGGTGTTGGCGGCGCCGGCCATCAGAGGCTGGAGCTTTCGACCAGGACGGCCAGAACGGCTTCGCCGTACTTTTCCAGCTTCGACGCGCCGACCCCCGGCAGCGTGGCGAGCTGCTCGAGGGACTCCGGCCGCGCCTCGGCGATCGCGGTCAGGGTCGCGTCGGTGAAGACCACGAAGGCGGGGACGTCTGCCTCCAGCGCGGTCTCCTTCCGCCACTGCCGCAGCGCGTCGAAAGTCTGTTCCTCGTAGCTCGGCGGGCACTGGCTGCACCGGCCCACCTTGCGTTCGGCACCGGAAGAGAGCATGCTCCCGCAGACCCGGCACGACGCCGGCACGGCTGCCTTGCGCCGCGGCGCGGCCCCCTTGCCGCGGACGGAGGAGCTTGCGACCGAGTCGGGCCGAAGCCCGTCCAGGAACCGCGAAGGTTTCCGGTTGGCGCGGCCGCCCGGTGTCCTGGCCGTGGACCAGGACAGGTGCAGGTGCTCCTTGGCGCGGGTGATGCCGACGTAGAGCAGCCGGCGCTCCTCGTCCACGGCTTCGGGAGTGTCCGCGAAGGAGATCGGCATCAGGCCTTCGCTCAATCCGACCAGGAACACGGCTTCCCACTCCAGCCCCTTCGCGGCGTGCAGCGAGGCCAGGGTCACGCCCTGGACGGTGGGAGCGTGTTGCGCCAGCGAGCGCTCCTGCAGTTCATTCACGAAGTCGGCAAGGCTGAACTGCGCTCCCCTGCTGACCACCAGTTCGTCGGCGAGTGCCACGAGTGCTGCCAGCGACTCCCACCGTTCCCGGAGGGCGCCGCCGCTGTGCGGGGCCGCGTCCGTGTAGCCCAGGGAGGACACGATGTCGCGGACCAACTGACCCAGGGGCTCCGGCGTCGCGGTCTCGGCGACGGCGCGGGTGGCGGCCCGCAGCTGCAGGATCGCGTCGCGGACTTCCTTGCGGGCGAAGAACCGTTCGCCGCCGCGGAGCTGGTAGCCGATGCCGGCCGAGGCGAGTGCCTGTTCGTAGGCCTCCGACTGGCCGTTGGTGCGGAACAACACCGCGATCTGGCTCGCGGGCGTCCCGGCGTCGAGCAGTTCGCGGATCTTCACGGCGACGGTGGCAGCCTCGGCCTCGTCGTCGGAACATTCGGTGAACTGCGGCACGGGGCCGGCCGGCCGCTGGGCCACGAGTTGCAGCGGCGTGGCCCAGGCCGCGTCCGCCACTGGACCGCCGCTGCGCCGGCCGGCGAGCAGGTCGTTGGCCAGCTTCACCACCTGCGGCGTGGAACGGTAGTCCCGGATCAGCTTGACCACCGTGGCGTTGGGGTACTGCGCCTTGAAGCCGAGCAGGTGCTTCGGCGAGGCGCCCGTGAAGGAGTAGATGGTCTGGCTGGCGTCGCCGACGACGCAGAGGTCGTCACGGCCGCCGAGCCACAGCTCGAGGAGCCGCTGCTGCAGCGGCGAAACGTCCTGGTATTCGTCCACCACGAAGTGCCGGTACTGTTCGCGGACGGTGGCGGCGACCTTGGGGTCCTCCTGCAGGATCCCCACGGTGATCAGCAGCACGTCCTCGAAGTCGATCACGTTCCGGTCCGTCTTGACGTCCTCATAGGACTGGAACACGCGGGCGACGGCGGTCAGGTCGAAACCGCCGGGGGTGCCACGGCCCTGGGCCTTTTCCAGGTAGTTGGCCGGGGTGAGCATGGACACCTTGGCCCACTCGATTTCGGAGGCAAGATCCCGGATGGAGGCCCGGTCGGTGCTGAGCCGCAGCCGGCGGGCAGCCTCCGCGATCATCTGGGCCTTGTGGTCCAGCAGGTTGGGCAGCGCGCCGCCGACGGCCTGGGGCCAGAAAAACTGGAGCTGGCGCAGCGCCGCGGCATGGAAGGTGCGGGCCTGCACGCTACCGACGCCGAGGTCGCGGAGCCGGCTGCGCATTTCGGCGGCGGCCCGCGAGGTGAAGGTGACGGCCAGCAGCCGCTGCGGGCTGTACACGCCGGAGTGCACACCGTAGGCGATGCGGTGCGTAATGGCGCGGGTCTTGCCGGTGCCGGCGCCTGCGAGCACGCACATGGGCCCGTTCAGGGTGCTGGCCACCTCGCGCTGTTCGGCGTCGAGGCCGCCAAGAATCCGCTCCTCGAGGGAACGGCCGTCCGGCACCGGAGCTTCAGCGGCGGGTGAGCCGTCGTGGGACTGTCCGGCCGGAAAGGCGCTGGACTGGAAGATATCTGTGTTCACTTCTGCTGCTCAGTCGTTGGAGTGTGTGCGGTGGATGCCGCGGCGTGTGGAACCCGCCGCACGGGGGTGCCTCCGGACGGTGTCACGAGGACGTCAGGCACTGTCCGGGCGATCCTGGATGACGCCCCCGTACCAGTGTTCAATCAGGGCCCGCGCGATCGAGAGCCGGCTGGAAATGATGATTTCGCCGCTCAGCACCGCTTCCTGCAGCTCGGCGCGGCTGAACCAGCGCGCCCGGGTGACCTCGACGCCGTCGGGCGTGGCCTCCGTGTCCGCCGTCGTCGCGGTGAAGCCGAGCATGAGCGAAGCCGGAAAGGGCCAGGACTGGGAACCGAGGTACTGCGATGCGGTGACCCGCACCCCCACCTCTTCGCCAATTTCCCGGACCACTGCCTGCTCGAGGGACTCACCGGGCTCGACGAACCCGGCCAGGGTCGAGTAGTTCCGGGAGTCGAGCGGGCCGCCGCCGCCCAGCAGCAGCCGGTCGTCCGGACCGACGACCGTGACGATGATGGCCGGATCGGTGCGCGGGTAATGCTCGGAATTGTCCGAGGGGCAGCGCCGGACCCAGCCGCCGGCCTCCGGGACCGTGGCGGCGCCGCACCGCGGGCAGTGCGTATGGGTGGCGTGCCAGTTGGCAATGGCGCTGGCCTCAATGAACAGGGCGGTATCGGTGGGGTCCAGCTGGGCGGCCACCTCGCGGAAGCCGGCCCACTGCGCACCCGCCGGGATGCCCTCGACGTGCGGCTCGAACGGCTCGGCACGGACCTCGAACTGTTCCGGAAGGACGAACAGCACGTACTGCGTTCCCTCGGCCGCACGCGCTCCGGGCAGTGCGGTGCCGAGGTAAATCACCTGTTCCGGGGCGTACGCGGTTCCCTTGAGCCGCCCGGCGAGGCCGGCCGCGTCCAGGAAGACGAGCCCCTCGCCGCTGACCAGCGCCTGGCGCCGGGACAGGACCATCGCCTGCACGCCACCGGAACGCAGCAGCTCCTCCAGCATGCCCGGCTTCAGCCTGGCCGCGGAGCCGCGGTCAATCATCGCGGGCCGGACCGGAAGAACGGTGTCCCGCAGCTGGTTGGCCGGGGGGCTGTCGCCCGCGGCCCGGGCCACCGCAGCTCCCCCCGCCGGTGCGGCCCCGGCAGCGGGCACCGATCCAGGATCAACCTGTCCGGTAATTTGCCCGGTAATTTGCCCATCGATTTCTGCATTACCGGACTCCGGTGACTCCGCAAGACTCATGTACCCACCGTACCGACCCCCGCCGACAATTGACATTTTCGCCGGCCCTCCGGGGCCCGCCTCCCGGCCGATTGCGGGAGCGGTTGCCCAAGCAGCCGCCGTTAGGCGCTATTTCGGGCCGATCTTTCAGACTCGCCGTGATGCAGCGCCGTCTTAGGGCCGGCTCAATCTACCGTGGAAGCGTGAGAAGAAAACCAATCGAACTGGCAGCTGTAGCGACTGCGGCTGTCCCCGGCCTGACCCCGACCGCCGTGAGCTCCGCGCCCGACGATCCGGCAGACTTCGATTCCGCCCTTCTCCTGGACTCCGAAGGCAAACGCTGGCGTGTCCGCTCGCCACGCCATGCCGAGGCCAGTGCGCGGCTCGAAACAGAGTTCCTGGTGCTGCGCGCGTTCACTCCCGGCATCCGCGCCGAGCTCCCCTTCCTGATGCCGACCGTGGCCGGCACCGTCCGGCAAGGCACGCTCAGCACCTTCGTCTACTCCCACCTATCCGGCACCACGCGCTCGGTGGAGGAGCTCAGCACCGGCTCCGCCGCGCTGACCCGGGAACTCGGCGCCGCTCTCGCGGCCATCCACGACCTCCCGCACTCTCTGGTCAGCAACGCCGACCTGCCCAGTTACACGCCGAACGAGTTCCGCCAGCGGCGGCTCAACGAGCTGGATCAGGCCGCCACCACGGGAATGATCCCGCCCCTGCTGCTGCGCCGCTGGGAGCACGCGCTGGAGGACGTGTCGCTCTGGCGTTTCAACCCCAGCGTGGTGCACGGCGACCTGCACGAGGACAACCTCCTGGTCGACGGCGACCGGGTCACCGCCGTGACCGGCTGGACCGACCTGCGGATCGGCGACCCGGCCGACGACATGGCGTGGCTGGTCGCGTCCAACGACCAGGGCTTTGTGGACGCCGTCCTTGCGCACTACACGTCCAGCCGCCGGGACGCCCCCGACGCCCATCTGCTGCGCCGCGCCGCGTTGTCCGCCGAGTTCGCCTTGGCGCAATACCTGGTCAAGGGCCTTGCGGCGGCCGACCAGGACATGATCCGCGAGGCCGAGTCGATGCTCGCGGTGCTGGCCGAGGACGTCGCGGAACATGGCGGCCAGCCGATCAGCGTCGAGCCGCTGCCGCAGCCGGCCGTGACCGTGCAGCCGATCAGCCCGGATGCCCCCGGCTCAACGCCCGGACAGGATCCGCAGCACGTCAGCGATATGGCGACCGCTGTCCACGTCACGCCGATCCCCCGCGACGAGCTTCCGGGCGCGGCGCAGGACGACGCCGGGACGCAGGCCGCCACTGACGGCGATCCGGAGGACAGCGCTCGCGACGCCGGTGCCACCGCCGCTGACGGCGATCCGGAAGAGAGTACGCCCGTCGACAGCCCGGCAGCCGCCGAGGGCGATCCGGGGGACGGGAAGCCCGTTGCCGACGTTCCGGCCCCGCCAAAGCCGTCCGCTGCGGACGACACCTCCACCACGACGCTCACCGTGGTACCGGCGAGCGAGCGTCGCTAAGGCCAGCTAGCCCGATTTCCTTCCGAGGGCCGCCGCGACGATTTCCTCCAGCCGTTCCGCGGAGCCGAGATCGTGCGGGCGGACCACCTGGTTGTCTGCCACGTAGTAGAACGCTGCCCGGACGTCCTCAAGCGGGACGCCCTTGAGCCGGGACCACGCCAGGCGGTAGACGGCGAGCTGCACGGACTTGGTCTTGAGCTGGCCGGCCGGGGGCCGGCGTCCGGTCTTCCAGTCGACGAGGTCCCAGCCGCCGTCGGCGTCGCGGAAGACTGCGTCGATGCGCCCGCGGACCACGACGTCGCCGATCCGGGTTTCGACCGGCACCTCGACGTGTGCGGGCGCCCGGTGGGCCCACTCCGACTGGCGGAAGGTCTCCACCATGGCGTCCAGGCCGTAGGCCTCGTCAATGTGGTCGTCCGAGCCGGCGGCCTCGCCGAGGTCCAGCATCCCGGAGGTGCCGAAGTATTCTTCGACCCAGGCGTGGAAGGCCGTTCCCTTGCGGGCCGACATCCCGGGTTCGCGCGGGACGGGCCGCCGCAGCCGGGCCACCACGGAGGCCGCATCCTCGTCCAGGTCCACCAGGGTGGAGGCGGAAATATGGCCCGGCAGGTGCACCTCCTGGACGGCTGACCGCCGGGAACGCCGGTCCAACAGGGTGGCCGCTTCCTGCGCCCACCCGGCCGCCGGCCCGCGCAGTCTGCGAGCCCCGGCCGCCGAAGCTGCGGGCGCCGTTCCCGGCCCGGCGGGAGCCGGCAGCGAGCCGGCGCCGGGCTGTTCCAATTGCTCCAGGACCCGCGCCGCGGCGGTCTCCATGGCGGCCCGGCGGCCCGGTACGAGCCGCAACCGGGCTCCGGTGTGCGGGTGGACTGGTCCTTCCAGGGGATCGTAGGGCCACAGGGCCAGCTCCAGCTCGGAGGTCAGCGGGCTTTCCTCCGGCAGGGCCTCCTCGGCGACGGAATGCGGATGGATCTCGGCCGCGCCGGCCCCACTGAGCCCTTCGAGTTCGGCCAGGAACGGGGACATCTCGGCCAGGCCCGCCCGGGAGCCCACCCAGGCTGCGCTGGAGACCCAGAGCACATGCTTGGCGCGGGTGTAGGCAACATAGGCCAGGCGCCGTTCCTCGGCTTCGCCGTGGGCCTGGACCGCGGACTTGAACTCCTTCTCGGCGTCGAGCCAGCCTTTCTGGTCCGGCTGATCCAGGTCCCACTGCGGCAGGTCGGCGCGGTCCCCGCGGAGCGGCCACGGCAGCGCGGCGGACCCGCTGCTCCAGCGCGAATCCCGGCTGGACGGGAACGCCCCGGCGTTGAGGCCGGGAACGAACACGACGTCCCATTCCAGCCCCTTGGAGGCGTGGACAGTCAGCAGCTGGACGGCCTCGTGGTTGACGTCCGGCGCGGCGGCGTCGAGGCCGTTCTCCTCGGCGGCGGCCGCTTCCAGCCACGCCAGGAAGGCGAGCACGTCGACCCGCTGCGAGGTGTGCAGGAACCCGGCGGCAGCATCCTGGAAGGCGTCCAGGTTGCGCCGCGCCTGATGGATGCTGATGCCGGGCCGGGCCGCAACTTCGATGTCCAGGAGCATGGCACGTTCCACTTCGCCCAGCAGGGTGCTGAGGTCATCGCCCATGAAGCTGCGCAGTTGACGGAGCTCGGCGGAGAGCCGCTGCAGCCGCTCCAGCGCGTCCGGGCTCAGCCGGCGGCCGTGGGCGGACGTCCAGTCGGGACGGGGCAGCCAGTCCAGCGCCTCGACCAGGCTCGCGGCGTCGGTGAGGTCGCCCTCGATGACGGTTTCGGCGGTGTCGCCGTCGACGTCGGTATCGGTGTCGGTGTCGCTGCCGGGGCGTCCGCGGCGCCGCGCCAGGAAGCTCGACCAGTCGCGGAACGCCATCAGGTCCGCAGGCCCGATCCGCCAGCGCGCGCCGGCCAGCAGCCGCATCAGCGAGTCGGAGCGGCCCGGATCGGCCAGCACCCGCAGGGTCGCCACCAGGTCGACGATTTCGGGGGTGTCCAGCAGCCCGCCGAGGCCCACGATTTCGTAGGGGATGCCGCGCAGCTCGAATTCGCGGCGGATGCACTCCATCTGGGCCCGGCGGCGGCACAGTACGGCCATCGCCGGCGGCTCGGGCTCCTCCGCCTTGCCGGCGCCGAAGTCGGTCCGCCGGAATTTCAGTACGTCGGCGGCGATGGCCGCCGCTTCGTCCTCGTCCGTGCCGAAGCGGCCCATCAGCACGCGGCCCTGGACCGCGGCGGGGCTGGGCTGCAGCGGCGGGACCTCCACGGTGTCGGCGCTGTCCCGGGCACCGGCGGCGCCGGCATGGGCCGCCGCCTTGCTGAGCGGGGCCGAAATGACGTTGGCGGCCTCGAGAATATTCCGGCCGTTGCGCCACGCGGTGGTGAGGTACGACGTCGGCGCGACGGCGAACTGTGGCGGGCCGCCGCCGGCGTCGCCGGAATCATGCGCACTTCCGCCGTCGTCAACCCGGACGGGGAATTCGCGGACGAAGTGGAAGAGCTGGCCCGCGGACGCGCCGCGGAAGCCGTAGATGGACTGGTTCGGGTCTCCCACCGCGGTGACGGCGTGCCCGTCACCGAACAGGCGGGAGAAGAGGACAAGCTGGGCGTGGGAGGTGTCCTGGAATTCGTCCAGCAGCACCACCTTGTAGCGCTGGCGTTCCGTTTGCGCGGCCACCGGGATCTCGTTGGCCACCCGGGCCGCGAGGGCCACAAGGTCACCGAAGTCCAGTGCGCCGCGGGCCCGTTTGGCCTCCGCATAGCGGCCCACCATGTCCGCAACGCTGGCGCGCGTCCGGAGCAAAGCGCTGAGGTCCCCCGCGGCCTGGCTGGGATTCTTCTTGGCCGTGGCGACATACGGCAGCGCCTCGAACTCGGCCACCCGGTCCAGCAGCCAGCCCCGGACTTGCGCGGGGTCCTGCAGGTGCTCCGCGCATTCCCCGGCAAGCTGGATGACCGCCTTGACCAGGGTGGACTTGGCGGAACGGAAATGCTGGTAGTCGCCGTCGAAGGCTTCCACCACCTCGCTCGCGAGCTGGAAAGACTGGGCACCGCCGAGGAGCACAACGTCCCGTTCGACGCCGAGCCGGAGCCCGTAATCCGAGACGATGCCGCTCGCGTAAGAGTGGTAGGTGGAGACCTTGGGTTCCAGCGCGTCGGTGCTCAGCAGCCCGGCCGGAAACACCTTGTGCTCCGGATCGGCCGCGGCGATCCGCGCCAGGGCGGCCAGCTTGGCCCGGATCCGGGTGGCGAGCTCGCCGGCAGCCTTTCGGGTGAACGTCACACCGAGTACTTCCTCCGGCCTGACCCAGCCGTTTGCGACGAGCCACACCACACGGTCCGCCATGGTGGCGGTCTTGCCTGAGCCGGCCCCGGCGATGACAAGCCGGGGCGCCAGCGGCGAGGAGATGATCCGTGACTGTTCGGCGGTGGGGCTGTTCTTCTCCCCCAGCATCACGGACAGCTCTTCCGGGCTGAACCGCGGTTCGGGCAGGGGCTTCGGCCGTGTGTCCGCCGGCGCGGCGGTCTCCGGCCCGGCCGCCGTCGTCGCCTCGATACTCATTCGGTGACCTGCTTTCCGCGTGCGCACAGCGGGCAGACTTCGGGAAGCCTGCAGCCGTGGCCGCCGTGCCCGCCCTTGGCGGGGTCGTGGCGGGCTTCAAACGTGCTGCCGGACATGACGCGGGCGGCCTCGCCAACCATCTCCAGGGCCCAGTTCGCTGCCGGATCCAGCGCCGGCTGGCTCTGCACCCCGGGGCTTTTGGTGCTGGTGCCGAGCTGGGCCAGCACCGCGCCGCCGGGTCGCGGCGCCGGACCGTCGTCCGGGCCGGTAAACCCGCCGGCCAGGACCGCCGCCTGGTAGGCGCCCAACTGGGGATGGCGTTCCAGCTCGGCCTTGCCGGGCTGGCGCTTGCCGGTCTTGAGGTCCACGATGACCAGCCGCCCTTCGGCGTCGATCTCCAGCCTGTCGACCTGGCCGCGGAGCACGGCGGGCCGCGCGGGCCAGGACTCTTCACCGCCGGCAACGGCTGCGGGCTCCAGATCGGGAAGCTTCACCTCGAAGTCCTGCTCGACGCCGAGCAGGCTCCGGCCCTCGCTCCGCATGACCAGCACGTACTGGGCGAGCTTGCGGACCATGGTTTCGGCCCGCTGGAAGTCGAGCTTGCCCTCCCAGTTGTCCTTCATCCCGAGCGCGGGCCAGCGTTTCACCAGCTCGGCCACGTACTCGCCGCCCGAGGCGTCCGGGAGGTCCTGGGCAATGGCATGGACCAGGGTTCCGAGGCTGCGGGCGAAATCCGTTGCGGCCTCTCCGCCGGCTGCCTGGACGAACCAGTCGAGGGGCGACTTCTGCACGGTCTCGACCTTGGAGGGCGAAACGAAGACGGTACTGCCGGGCGGCACCACGGGGTCCGTCGACGACAGCGGAGCCAGCCCCCACCAGCTGTCCGGGTGGGCGCCGGGCACCGCCGGCTGCGCGGCTGCGAGGGCGCCCAGCACGGCGGTGGCTTCGGCCGCCTCGGCGGGGGCGCCGTCGAGCTGGGCGTACTGGCGCAGTTCCGCGACGAGCGCGCGCAGGGTCAGCGGCCGCTCAACGGGCGTGAAGCCGCGCCGGTCCTGGTCCGGGTGCAGGGGCGAAACGTAGTCCAGGAAGGATGAGGGCTGTTCGTCCTCGGAGGAAACCGCCGTGCAGATCAGCACTTCGCGGGCCCGTGAAACGGCGGTGGAGAAGCTCCGCAGCTCGTCATAGCGGATCTCGCGGAGACGGCTCAGCGGATCGAGCTGCAGGGCGTACTCGACACCGTGTTCGACGGCGTCGGCGAAAAGTGTGCTGCCGAGCAGTTCACCGCGGAGCCGGGTGTTGGGCCACACGCCTTCCTGGAGGCCGGGCACAATGACGACCGGCCATTCACGTCCCGCGGCGCTGGCCGGGGTCATGAGTTCCACCGCGTCCTCGAGCTGTGCCCGGGCCGCCAGCGTGTCCATAGGCAGTTCCTGGCTGAGCAGGTACTCAAGGAACTGCTCCGGACCTGAGCCCGGGAGCTGGTCCACGTACCGCTCGGCGGTGTGGAACAGGGCCATCATGGCGTCCAGGTCGCGGTCCGCGCGGGCGCCCGCCGCCCCGCCGGCCAGGGCTGCCTCGGTCCAGCGGCCGGCCAGTCCGGTGGAATGCCAGAGCGCCCAGAGCACGGTCTCGGCGTTGCCGCCCGGTGCCTCGGCGGCGTCCCGGCCGGCGCGGATCATCCGGGCAACGCGGCGGGCGGAATGCCCCTCGATGCCGAGCGTGGCAAGGGCGCCGGGGTCCAGGAGTGCTTCCACGAGCAGCGCGTCGCTGGTGCGGCCGCCGCCGCCCAGGAGTTCCTCACGCCGCAGTGACTGGCGGAGCCGGCGCAGCTCGATCGACGTTGCCCCGCCGATCCTTGAGGTGAGCAGCGAGACGGCGGCTTCCGGGGTAAGGACGTCAGGGTCCAGCGCCACCGCGTAGGCGTCCAGCAGCGGCCGCACGGCCACCTCGTCCCGGACCGCGGACTCGGCCACCGGGATCCGGACCGGGATGCCTTGGCCGGCCAGGTGGCGCTGCAGCTGGCTGAGCTGGCCGCCGTTGCGCACGATCACCGCGATGTCTCCCAGCTCCCGGCCGTCATTCAGCTGGGCTTCCAGGATCCGCTGCGCCACATAGCGCAGTTCGTGGACCGGGGACGGCAGCAGGTGCGCCTCAACGACGCCGTCGCCCTGTCCGCTGGGCTTCGGGTGTTCCAGCCGGCGCGCCACAGTCCCGCCGGAGCGCAGCGAGATCCGTTCGGCGACGCCCTGCCAGGCCTGCGCGACGGCCGGGGTATGGCGGTGTGCGGTCCAGAGCGGCCGCTCCAGGACGGTGCCGCCGGCCGGGGCGAGCAGCCGGGGCAGCTCGGCCACCAGGTCCGGCCGCGCCCCGCGGAATCCCTGCACCACGGTGTCCGGGGAAGAGGTGACGAGCGTGTCCTTGCCTGCGGCGATGTCCGCGAGCAGTTCGAACACGGCCGGGTTCGCCTCCTGGATATCGTCCACGAGGATCAGCTGGAGCCGGTCCCGCTCCGCGGCCAGGAATTCCGGGGCGTCCTGGAAAATCTGGCGTGCCGCCGTGATGATCCCGGCCGGGTCAAAGGATTCGGGCATCCGCAGGTCAAGGACGTCGCGGTACTCGGCATAGAGGGCGGCCGCGGCGGTCCAGTCCGGCCGGCCGCAGCGCTGCGCGAGGGCCGCCAGGTCCTGCGCGGTGCGCCCGGATTCGATGATCCGGTCAAAGAGCTGGCGCACTTCCTGCCGGAAGCCGCGGGTCTGCAGGGCGGCGGCCAGGTCCTCGGGCCAGGGCAGTTCCAGCCCGGGCTGGGCATGGCCTTCGAGGAGTTCCTTGATGATCAGGTCCTGTTCGGGCCCGGAGAGGAGCTTCGGCGCACGCGGCAGCGGCAGGATGCCCTCCGCCTTGGCACGCCGGATCAGGTCGAAGGCGTACGACGCCCAGGTGCGGGCCGGCGTCGTGCTCAGGCTGCGGTCCAGGCGCGCGGTGAACCGGTCGCGCAGCGCATCGGCGGCCAGCCGGCCGGGGGCCAGGATCAGCATCCGTTCCGGGTCCAGGCCGTCGCGCTGGGCCCTGCGGACGGCGGCCTCGACCAGGACCGTGGACTTGCCGGTGCCCGGCGCGCCGGGCACCAGGACGGGTCCGGAGCCGTGCGCGACGTCGACGGCGTCCCGCTGGTCCGGGGACAGTACCGGGACGGCGCTGTGCTGCGTCCGGGGCGGCAGCAGCCGGAGGCCCGTCTGGCCGGGCACGGCTTTTTTGGGGACGGTCTTGTTGGGGGCGGCTTTGTTGGGGGCGGTCCGGCTGGGGCTACTCACACAGACATTTCATCATTGGGGACAGACAATTTATGCAGCTCCCGTTCGAGGCGTTCGGCGATGGCGTCGATCTGCTCGAAGTCCGGCTCGGACGGCGCCCACCGGGCCGCCATCAGGTCGACCCGCCAGCGGCCCTCGCCGGTGCGCTCGTATTCCAGGTAGCTGCCCAGCAGCGGTGTCCCTTCGGCGAGGTAGAAGGCCAGGGCCTCCCGCTCGTGGCCGGGCGGGGCGTCTCCGTTGGCTTTGAGGATCCGCCACCAGGGAACGGCGCTGCCGTGGTGGCTCATTACGGAGCCGACCTGGCGGGGGCCGCCCGCGCCCAGGAGTTCGGCGACGTCCCCGTAGGCGACGGCGGTGCCCGCCGGAACCATCGCTGCGAGCTCCAGTACCGCCTCCACATACTCCGTCCGCATGGACCAAGGTTACCGGTGCCGGCTGCCGCCGGTCTCGGCACGGCACCGCAAGGCACTGCACGGCGGTGCAAAAAACTGTCAGCGGCAACAGGTAGCGTTGAAGCATGAGCACCTGGCACACCCTCCCCCGCGCAGCCTTCGACCTGGAAACCACCGGGCGGAATTCCCGCGCTGCGAGGATCGTGACGGCATCGGTGACCGTGGTGGACGCCGACGGCTCGGTCATCAAGGAGCACGAGTGGCTGGCCGATCCCGGGGTGGAGATCCCCACCGAGGCGAGCGACATCCACGGCGTCACCACCGAGCAGGCCCGCCGTGACGGCCGGCCTGCGGCCGAGGTGACCCGGGAGCTGTCGGCCGTGCTGCAGGAGCTGTTCGACACCGGCGTACCGGTCATTGCTTTCAACGCCAGCTATGACTTCACCGTGCTCGCCGCCGAGTCGGCCCGCTACGGCGTGCCCCAGCTGAGCCGCTTTCCCGTGCTGGACCCGTTCATCATGAACAAGCAGGTGGACCGGTACCGCAAGGGCAAGCGCACCCTGACCGCGCTGTGCGAGGAGTACGGCGTCAGCCTCGACAATGCGCACACCTCCGCGGCCGATGCGCTGGCCACGCTGCGGATGCTGGATGCCATGGCCGGGAAGTTTCCCAAGCTCCGGATGCCGGCCAGCCACCTGCACCAGCTCCAGGTCGAGTGGGCGTCGGCCCAGGCCGCGGATTTCCAGAGCT
The DNA here is from genome assembly GCF_056393885.1 of Arthrobacter sp. 10T44. NCBI lineage: Bacteria > Bacillati > Actinomycetota > Actinomycetes > Micrococcales > Micrococcaceae > Arthrobacter > Arthrobacter sp. 10T44. The sequence continues at coordinate 154,924 of NZ_JBFTGT010000001.1, forward strand.
ACCTGCGCAAGACCAAGCCCGCGGCCGTGATTGAGGGCGACTGGCCGGTTCTGCCGCCGGAAGATGCCAGCCGGGGCGACTTCTAGCCCTGAGCGCGGGCCACCGGCACGGGACCGGCAAGCTACTGGGACTGAGATCACAGCGGCGGTTGCCCCTGCCGGCGGCTCCTGGCGCCCTCAGGGATTTGGCCGCGGGACGGCTGCCGGTTTCCTCCCGCGCCCAGCGACCTTCAGCACGAAATTATCTGCACCCGATGGCACTTTGTGACGAACTAAATGCGCAAGTGGATGGCCTTTGGCGCCGCTGACATAATTTAGTTCAGAACAGGGCGTGTGTTATGTCGCGCCCAGACCCCAACCGCCAAGGGATAAATGATCACAGTTACCGACCTTCGCAAGGTCTACCGGCAGGGCAAAAAGGAAGTGGTGGCGCTCGACGGCGTCACGCTCTCCGTGCCGAAGGGCTCGATCCACGGCATCATCGGACACTCCGGCGCCGGCAAGTCGACGCTGGTGCGCTGCCTGACCCTGCTGGACCGCCCCACCGCCGGGTCCGTCAGCATCGACGGCACCGAGCTGAGCTCCGTGCGGGATTCGGAGATCCGTGCTGCGCGGCGGCGCATCGGCATGGTTTTCCAGCACGCGAATCTGATGGACTCCCGGACCGCGGCCGGCAACGTGGCGCACCCGCTGGAACTCGTCAAGACCCCCAAGGACAAGATCCGGACCCGGGTTGCCGAGCTCCTCAAGCTCGTGGGGCTCGAAGGCTTCGAGAACGCCTACCCGTCCCAGCTCTCCGGCGGCCAGCGCCAGCGCGTAGGGATCGCGCGGGCCCTCGCTTCGGACCCCGAAGTGCTGCTCTGCGACGAGCCCACCTCGGCCCTGGACCCTGCCACCACTGAGGAAATCCTGGACCTGATCCAGGACCTGACCCGGCGGCTGCAGCTGACCGTCCTGATCATCACGCACGAGATGAACGTCGTGAAGCGGGTCTGCGACTCGGTGTCCCTGCTCTCCCGGGGCCGCATCATCGAACACGGCGCCCTGCAGGACGTGGCCGGCGAGCTGGACAGCAAGCTGGCCCGGGCCCTGCTTCCGCTGCCGCCGTCGGAGCCCCTGCACGGCGCGCTGCAGCGCGGGCCGGTCCTGGAGATCCTCTTCTCCGGCGAGAGCGCCAAAGAACCCGTCCTGACCGGCGTCGCCCGGCACTTCGACATGGACCTTAACGTCCTCGCCGGCAGCGTCGAGACCCTCGGCGGCCAGCAGTTCGGGCACCTCCGGGTTCAGCTCGCCGAAAACGCCGATTTCGACGCCGTCCTCCACTACCTGCACGAGCGGGGCATCAGCGCCAAGCGCGTCGCCGCCGATGCTGCTCCGGCGGAAGAAGGAGCCAACTAATGAACGACATTTTCAGCAACCCCGTACTCGCCAGGGCCCTCCCCGAGGCAATCGTGGAGACCCTGCAGATGGTCGGCATCTCGGCCTTCTTCACCGTGCTGATCGGCCTGCCGCTGGGCGTCTTCCTGCACGTCACGGCCCCCGGCGGACTGCGCCCGATGCCCGTCACCAACCGGATCCTCAGCGACGTGATCGTCAACATCACCCGGTCCATCCCGTTCGCCATCCTGATGGTGGCGCTCATCCCGCTGGCCCGCGCCCTGACCGGGACGAGCCTCGGCCCGATTGCAGCGTCGGTGTCGCTGTCCATCGGTACCATCCCCTTCTTCGCCCGGCTCGTCGAATCCTGCCTGCGCGATGTGCACCACGGCAAGATCGACGCCGCCCAGGTGATGGGGTCCACCAACATGCAGGTCATCAGCAAGGTGATGCTGCGCGAATCCCTGCCAGCCCTCGTCGCGGCCGCCACCACCACGGTGGTGACCCTCGTGGGCTACTCCGCGATGGCCGGCCTCGTCGGCGGCGGCGGCCTCGGCAAGCTGGCCTACAACTACGGCTTCCAGCGCTTCGACGTCACGGTCATGATCGTCACCATCGTCCTGATCGTCGTCCTCGTCCAGGTCATCCAACTCGTGGGCGAGCGGATTTCCCGCGGCCTCGACCACCGCTGACCCGACAAACAACCACCCCAGCCTTGCAGCGGGTAGCCGCCCTCTGCATCTGCGCGGACCACGGCACCGCCGTCGTGTTTTCCGCCTATTTCGAAAGGAACGCATCCGATGCGTAAGTCACTCACCCTCTTGGCCACCGGCATTGTCACTGCCCTGGCGCTGACGGCTTGCGGTGGTTCTTCCACCCCCAGCGCCCAGGTCACGACCCTGGATCCGGCGAAGCCCGCCACCCTCAAGGTCGGCGCCAGCCCGGTCCCGCACGCCAAGATCCTCGAATTCATCAACCAGGAGCTCGCCCCCAAGGCCGGCCTCAAACTGGAGATCAAGGAGATCGAGGACTACCAGACGCCGAACACCGCGCTGAGCGACGGCTCCCTGGACGCCAACTTCTACCAGCACCTGCCCTGGTTCGAGGACCAGGTCAAGACCAAGGGCTACAAGTTCGGCCACGGCGCCGGCGTGCACATCGAGCCCTACGCCGCGTTCTCGGAAAAGGTCAAGGACATCAAGGACATCCAGGACGGAGCCAAGGTCGCCATCACGAACGACCCGTCCAACCAGGTCCGGGCCCTCAAGGTCCTCCAGGTCGCCGGTCTGGTCAAGGACATCAAGGACGACACCTCGGTACTGACGCTCAGCGACGAACAGAACCCCAAGAAGCTGAAGTTCTCCGAGAACCAGCCGGAACTGCTGATCAACGACCTCAAGGACCCCTCGGTGGATCTGGCCCTGATCAACGGCAACTTCATCCTCAAGGCCGGGCTGAGCACCAAGAACGCCCTCGCGGTGGAATCCGTGGACAACAACCCCTACGCCAACTTCCTGGCCTGGCGTGAGGACTCCAAGGACGACGTGCGCATCAAGAAGCTTGATGAGCTGCTGCACTCCCCCGAGGTCAAGGCCTTCATCGAGAAGGAATGGCCCAACGGCGACGTGACCCCGGCCTTCTAGGCCCGGACCAGCGTTAACAACTTTCGGCACCCGCTGCGGCGGGTGCCGAAAGTGTTTAAAGGGCGACGACGGCGACGGCCGCCGCCGGCTCGCTGGGCCTGCGCCCTGCTCCTAGGCTCGCGCCGCCGCGGCGGCCCGGGCGGCAGCCGGCAGGGCCTCGAAGATCCGGTTCATCGCGGCGTCGTCGTGCGCGGCGGAGAGGAACCAGGCCTCGAACACCGACGGCGGCAGGTACACCCCGGAGTCCAGCATCGAGTGGAAGAACGGCGCGTAGCGGAAGACCTCCTGGCCCTGCGCGTCGTCGTAGTTGTGGACGCCGCGGGCCGAGGTGCCGAAGGCCACCGAGAACAGGTTCCCGGCGCGCTGGATGGAGTGGTCCACCCCTGCCGCGTCCAGCGCCGAAGACAGGGCGCCGGAGAGTTCCAGCGAGCGGGCGTCGACGAACGAGTAGACCTCGGGGGTCGCGTGGGTGAGAGTGGCGACGCCGGCAGCCATCGCCACCGGGTTCCCCGAGAGGGTCCCGGCCTGGTAGACCGGGCCCACCGGGGCGAGGTAGTCCATGACCTCGGCGCGGCCGCCGAGGGCCGCCGTCGGCATGCCCCCGCCGATGACCTTGCCGAAGGTCAGCAGGTCCGGGGCCCAGGGCTCGGCGGCGTCGGCCGCCCCGCCGGTGAGTCCCCAGTAGCCGGAGTAGCCGGTGCGGAACCCGGTGAGGACCTCGTCGAGGATCAGCAGGGCGCCGTGTTCGCGGGTGATCCGGGCCAGGCCGGCGTTGAAGCCCTCGCCCGGGGTGACCACGCCCATGTTGGCCGGCGCGGCCTCGGTGATGACGGCCGCGATGCTGTCGCCGTGTTTGGCGAAGGCGGCTTCGACCGCGGCGAGGTCGTTGTAGGGCAGCACGAGGGTTTCGGCGGCCGTGGCGGCGGTGACGCCTGCCGAGCCGGGCAGCGCGAGTGTCGCGAGCCCGGAACCGGCGGCGGCGAGGAGGCCGTCGAGGTGGCCGTGGTAGCAGCCGGCGAACTTGATCACGAGGTTCCGGCCGGTGTAGCCGCGGGCCAGCCGGATCGCGGTCATGGTCGCCTCGGTGCCGGTGGAGACCATCCGGACGCGCTCCGCCGCCGGGACGCGCTCCTGGACGATTGCGGCGAGGTTGGCCTCGTCCGGGGTCGAGGTGCCGAAGGACAGTCCGCGGTCGACGGCGGCGTGCACGGCCGCGAGGACGGCCGGGTGGGCGTGGCCCAGCAGCGCCGGCCCCCAGGAGCAGACGAGGTCCACGTACTCGGCGCCGTCGGCGTCGGTGAGGTAGGGGCCCGTGGCGGAGACCATAAAGCGGGGTGTGCCGCCCACCGAGCCGAAGGCCCGGACCGGCGAGTTGACGCCGCCCGGCATCAGGCGGCGGGCGCGGTCGAAGAGTTCCTCGTTGCGAGGGTGGCTGGAAGTCATGGTTCCTATTCTCTCAGTGGTTCTCACAGGTCGCTCTCACAGGGCCCGGTCACCGGCAGGCACCCCGCCGCCCAGCTGGGCGGCCACGCGCGGCGCCACTTCGGTGCCGAACAGCTCGATGGAGCGCATCATGGCGGTATGCGGGAGCGTGCCGTTGCTGTATTTGAGGTCGAAGCGGTCCACGCCCAGGTTCCGCTTGAGCAGGGCGATCTTCGCGGCCACCGTGTCCGGCGAGCCGACGTAGAGCGCACCCTCGGGGCTGCACAGGTGGTCGAATTCGTCGCGGCTGCCCGGACCCCAGCCGCGTTCGGCGCCGAGCTGGTTGCGCTGGCCCAGCCAGTGCGGGAAGAACTCCTCGCGCGCGTCCTCATCCGTGGCCGCCACGTGGCCGGGCGAATGCGTGGCCACCTGCTGCATCGGGTGGCCGTATTTGGCCATGGCCTCGCGGTAGAGCCCGGCCAGCGGACCGAAGGACCGTGGCTGGCCGCCGATGATGGCGAAGATGATCGGGTAGCCGTATTCGGCGCAGCGCAGCACCGATTCCGGGGTGCCGCCGACGCCGATCCAGGTCGGCAGCAGGTGGTGTTCGAGCGGCGGGTAGACGCTGAGCCCGTTGATGGCCCGGCGCGTCCGGCCCTCCCATTTGATCGGTTTCTGGGCCCGGACCTTGTCGAAGAGCTCAAGCTTCTCCTCGAACAGGACCTCATAGTCGGCCAGGTCCAGTCCGAACAGCGGGAAGGACTCCACGAAGGAACCGCGGCCCAGCATGACCTCGGCCCGGCCGTTGGAGATTGCGTCCACGGTGGCGAAACGCTGGAATACCCGGATCGGGTCATCGGAGCTGAGAACGGTGACGGCGGAGCCGAGCCGGATCTTCTTGGTCCGGGCCGCGGCGGCGGCGAGAAAGACCTCGGGCGCGGAGACGGCGAAGTCGCGGCGGTGGTGCTCCCCCACCCCGAAGGCGTGCAGGCCCACCTGGTCCGCGAGTTCGGCCTGTTCCAGCAGTTGCCGCAGCACCTGGGCGTGCGGGACCGGGTGCCCGTCCGGGAACACCCCGACGTCGCCGAAGGTGTTCAGGCCGAGCAGGATCTTGTCCGGGCCGACCGGCGCGGTCGGGTTGGCTCCCGATGCCGGGTCCGGCGCTTCCGCGGGGCTCATCGCGTCTCCTTCAGCCAGCCGGCGAGTTCGCTGGCCCAGTAGGTCAGGACCATGTTGGCCCCGGCCCGTTTGATGCCGAGCACGGATTCAGTGATCGCGGCGCGGCGGTCGATCCAGCCGTTCGCGGCGGCGGCCTCGATCATCGAGTATTCGCCGGAGATCTGGTAGGCGGCCACGGGCACCGGGCTCATCGCGGCGACGTCGGCCAGGATGTCGAGGTAGCTCATGGCTGGTTTCACCATCACCATGTCGGCGCCCTCCTCGAGGTCCAGTTCCACTTCGAGGATCGCTTCGCGGCGGTTGGCGGCGTCCATCTGGTAAGTGCGCCGGTCCCCGGTGAGCTGCGAGTCGACGGCTTCGCGGAACGGGCCGTAGAAGGCGGAGGCGTACTTGGCGGCGTAGGCCACGACGGCGGTGTTGGCGTGTCCCGCCTCCTCCAAGGCCTGCCGGATCACGGCGATCTGGCCGTCCATCATGCCTGAGGGGCCGAGCACGTGCGCGCCGGCCTCGGCCTGAGCCACGGCCATCTGCCCGTAAATCTCCAGGGTCGCGTCGTTGTCGACGTAGCCGTGCGCGTCCAGGACGCCGCAGTGGCCGTGGTCGGTGAATTCGTCGAGGCAGACGTCGCTCATGATGACCAGTTCGTCGCCGACCTCGGCCTTCACATCCCGGATGGCCTTGTTCAGCACGCCCTCGGGGTCCAGCGAGGCGGTGCCGCGGGCGTCCCGTTCGGCCGGAATGCCGAAGAGCATGATGCCGCCCACGCCCAGCTGCACGGCCTCGGCGGCGGCGCGCTTGAGCGAGTCGGTCGTGTGCTGCTGCACGCCGGGCATCGAGGCGATCGGATTCGGCTCGGAGAGGCCCTCGCGCATGAAGGCCGGGAGGATGAGTTCGGCAGCCGAGAGGCGGTGTTCGGCCGTCAGCCGCCGCATCGCGGGGGTGGTGCGGAGCCGGCGGGGGCGGTGGGTCGGGAAGCTCATGTCTGGTCCTTCACAGTCTGCTCGGGGTCGGGATGGGGAGTGGGGGTCGCCGGATCCAGGGCCCGGATAACGGCGGCGACGAGTCCGGAGGCGGTGGGCTCCTCGGCAACGGCGGCGACCGGGAGTCCGAGGGCCAGGGCCTCGGCCGCCGTCGAGCGTCCGATCGCGACGAGCCGGCAGCCGCCCAGCGGCGACAGCCCGGTGTGGACGCGGCGGGCGGCGCTCGGTGAGGCCGCGACGACGGCGTGCAGCGTTCCGGCGTCGATCGCGGCTTTCGCGTCGGCCACGGTCAGGACTGCGGCGTCGTGCCCCTGCGGGTCGGGGGCGGCGGCCAGGCTGCGTCGCGGGTCCGCGGGGAAATCGACGGTCTGGTAGGCGGTGACGGCCTGGACCGAGGCGCCGCGGGCCTCCAGCCCCCGGCGGAGCCGCGGGTCGGCGATGTCGGCCTGCGGCAGCAGGACGTTGCCGTGGCCGCGGGGCCAGATGTCGAGCAATCCCGCGCCGGACTGCTGGCCGGCGGGCGCGAGGTCCACTGCGATGTCCAGGCCTTCAAGCATGCGGCGGGTGGCCGGGCCGACGGCGGCCACCTGCAGGCTGCCCGGAAGCCACGCGCTGAGGGCCGCACCGCGTTCGGCCGCCTTGGCTTCCAGGACCTGGACCGTGGTCACGCTGCTGACCACCAGCCATGAGTAGGCGCCGGCGCCGAGCGCGTCGAAGGCCACGTCCAGCGAGTGCTGGTCGGCGGCGCGCTCGAAGTCGATGAGAGGCAGCAGCAGCGGCTCGGAGCCGGTCTCGCGGAGCGCGGAGACCAAGGCACCGGCACGGTCCGGGTTGCGGGTGACCAGGACCCGGGCGCCCTCGAGCACCCGGGGCCCGGCGCCCCCGTCCGGCCGGCGGCTGGCGCTGCGGCGTCCCATCAGGTGAGAATCCGTCCCGCTCAGGAAGCGGCCAGGTCGGCGATGTCGGCAGCACCGGCCGCCAGCAGCGCCTCGGCCAGTTCGATTCCCAGCAGGGTGGCGCCGACCTCGGTCAGCCCGTCGGTGGCCTTCTTGTCCCGGACCGTCGCGGTGCCGTCCACGGCACAGACAACTGCCTCGAGGTGCAGCATGCTGCCCTTGCGGTAGGCGTAGGCGCCCACCGGCGCGGCGCAGCCGGCCTCCAGCCGGGCCAGCAGCGCGCGTTCGGCGGTGACGGCCAGCCGGGTGTCCGGGTCGTCCAGGGCTGCGAGGGCCTGGGCGAGCACGCCCTGGGAGCCCTCGGTGGACCCGGCCTTGCGCGGCGCGTCGGAGCTGCGGCATTCGATCGCGAGCGAACCCTGGCCGGCGGCCGGGAGCATCACCTCGGTTTCCAGGTATTCGCTGACCGCGTCCAGCCGGCCGATCCGGTGCAGGCCGGCAGCGGCGAGCACGACGGCGTCAAGGTCGCCGGACTTGCCTTCGACGACGGCGCCTGTGTTGTTGCCCGGCAGGCCCGGCACGCGGCCCAGGCGGGTGTCCACGTTGCCGCGGATGTCCCGGATGTCCAGGTCCGGCCGTGCGGCGCGCAACTGGGCGGCCCGGCGCGGGGAGCCGGTGCCGACGGTGGCGCCGGCCGGCAGCTGGGCCAGCGTGAGCCCGTCCCGGGCGCAGAGCACGTCCCGGACGTCCACGCGCTTGGGCGTCGCCGCGAGGGTCAGGCCCAGGGCAGCGCCGGTGGGCAGGTCCTTGAGCGAATGGACCGCGACGTCGCACGCGTCCCGCAGCAGGGCGTCGCGCAGCGCCGCCACGAACACGCCGGTGCCGCCCATCTGGGACAGCGGGCCGGTCAGGACGTCGCCGTCGGTGCGGATGTGGACGAGTTCCACCGGAAACCCTCCGACGGCGGCCAGCTGGTCCGCAGTCTGCTGGGTCTGGGTGAGGGCAAGTTTGCTGGCCCGGGTGCCGATCCGTACGGTCACGGCGTGGCCTGGCCTGCTGCCGGGACCGCCTCATTCGCAGCCGCGGATGCTCCTGCCGGGTAGGGATCATGCCCTGTCCCGACGGTGGTGTCCGCGCCCGCGATGGTGGGCTTTTCGCCGCGGAAGTTGGCGCAGCAGCCGGGGCGGCAGACGTCGTACCAGGGGCCGAGCTTGGTCAGGTGCGGCCGGTCGGCGATGTTGTTTGCCGCCGTCCGCTCGCTGATCAGGTCCACGATCCCGGCAACGAATTTGCGGTGCGTCCCGGGCGTGGGAACGCGGGTGGCCGTGAGGCCCAGCTTGCCGCAGGTTTCCAAAGCCTCGGTGTCGAGGTCCCAGACGACTTCCATGTGGTCGCTGACGAAGCCCAGCGGCACGATCACGACGCCCTTGACGCCCTGGCCGGCGAGCTCCTCGATGGCGTCGTTGATGTCGGGTTCGAGCCACGGCACGTGCGGGGCCCCGGACCGGGACTGGTACACGAGGGACCAGGGGGCGGTCAGGCCGGTTTCGGCTTCGACCCGGCGGATGACCTCGGTGCCGGTGGCCAGGTGCTGGGCCACATAGGCGGAGTCCTGTTCGAAGTGGCGCGGCTCGCCCTCGGAGCGGCCGGCGGCTTCGGCGTCGCGGGTCGGAATCGAATGGGTCGCGAAGAGGATGTGCACCGGCGCGTCAGGGGTGCCGGCCGCGGCCAGCTGGGCGCGGACGTCGGCGAGGCCGGCGGCGGTGCCCTCGACGAAAGGCTCCACGAAGCCCGGGTGGTCGAAGTACTGGCGCACCTTGTCCACCTCGAGCTTGCCGTCCAGCCCGGTCTCGGTGAGCGCCATGCCGATGTCTTCGCGGTACTGCCGGCAGCTGGAGTAGCAGGAGTAGGCGCTGGTGGTGATCATCAGGACCTTGCGGTGCCCGGCGTCGTAGATCTCCTGCAGGGTCTGCGGGATGTAGGGATCCCAGTTGCGGTTGCCCCAGAAGACCGGCAGGCCGATGCCCCGGGTGGCGAGCTCCTTCTCCATGGCGGCCTTGAGCTCGCGGTTCTGCTGGTTGATCGGGCTGATGCCGCCGTTGGCGCGGTAGTGGTGCGAGACCTCTTCGAGCCGTTCGTCCGGGATGCCGCGGCCGCGGGTCACGTTGCGCAGGAACGGGATGACGTCTTCCTGGCCTTCGGGACCGCCGAAGGAGGCCAGCAGCACGGCGTCGTAGTCCTTGGGGGCCATCCGGCCGGCCTCGGTGACGGGATTCACGGCGGTGGCCGTGGGATCCTGCGGATCGAGCGGGCTCATGCGAGGACCTCGGCAATCTCGACGGCGCTGACGCGGCGGCCGGTGTAGAACGGGACTTCTTCGCGAACATGGTGGCGGGCTTCGGTGGAGCGCAGGTGGCGCATCAGGTCCACGAGGTCCACCAGCTCCGGGGCTTCGAGGCCCAGGATCCACTCCCAGTCGCCCAGGGCGAAGGAGGAAACGGTGTTGGAGATGACCTGCGGGAAGTCCCGGCCCAGCAGGCCGTGGTCCCGCAGCATCGCGCCGCGCTCGGCGTCCGGGAGCAGGTACCACTCGTAGGAGCGCACGAAGGGGTAGACGCAGAGCCATTCGGCCGGTTCCACGCCGCGGGAGAAGGCGGGCGTGTGGTTCTTGGCGAACTCGGCCTCGCGGTGCACGCCCATCGCGGACCAGGCGATCTCTGTCCCCGTGAAGAGCTTGCTACGCCGGATGTCGCGCACGGCGCGCTGCAGCGCTTCGGCCCGGGGGCCGTGCAGCCAGATCATGATGTCGGCGTCGGCCCGCATCGCGGACACGTCGTAGCTGCCGCGGTGGACGACGCCGTTCTCGGCCAGCCGTTCGATGAGTGCGTCGAAGTCCTCGGCCGCGTCGCCGCTGCGCAGGACATCGGCGGAGCGCTTGAAAACCGTCCAGAGCGTGAAGAACTGCTCGGTCGATTCCTCGGCTGCTGTTCCGGTTTTAGTGACAGATTCGGCAGAAGTGTGGCTCATGGATACCAGTCTGCCCCCTCCCCCGAGCTAAGTCGAAATAGAGCACTTCTACAACGCGTAGAAGTGCTCAATTTCACAGCCGGGTGGTTCGGACGTCCCTCAGATCTTGCGCATCCGTAGGGCCACGACGCCTGCTCCCAGCGACACCGCGAGCAGGCAGATCCCCCAGCCGACCAGGGCGGAGGGGGACGGTTCAACGGAGGAGGCAGCCTGCATCTTGTCGCCGGACCGGGGCGCGGCGGTGGGAGCCTGCTTGGCGGCGGACATCGTGGTGGCGGACCTGGGCGGGCCGCTCGGCGTTGCCGCCGGTGTACCGGTTGCCGCCGGAGTACCAGCCGCAACACCGGGAGCGGCACCGGCGGGAGTGTCCTTCGCGGGCGCCTGGACCGGGGCCGGGGCCTGCTGGGTTCCGGAGGGCTGGCCGGCTGCCGGCTGCGGGGCTGCGGGCACCGGTGGCGGAACCGAGGTTCCCGGCGCCGTGGCCCGCTCGGAGGCCTGCCGGGAAGCCCGCTGCTCCGGCGTCTCGGTCGGATCCGGTGCGGTCGACGTCGGCGGGGCCGTGCTTTCGGTGGGGTCCGGGCTGCCGGAGTCGGAGGTCGGCGAGGGCGACGGCGTCGGGGATTCCACCAGGCCGCCGATCAGGTCGTCGATGCCGACGGAAATCGAGGCTGACGGGCCGTCCGGGCTGGGCGTCGGGGTGGCGGCCTGGGTGGCAGGAACCCCTGCGGTGAGAGCCAGTACCGCTCCGAGTGCTGCCACGGCCGTGCCGCGTCGGAGTCCCCCATGGTGACCGGCCGGCGTTTCTGGAACTTCGGACCTGTGCATAACCATGGTCATCGACCCTAGCCGGAGAACGCCGGCGTGGAAAATTTGCCCAAACGCCTACTTTCCGGCTATCGGGCACCGTGCCGTGGCCCCCCATCCGGCCCCGGGGCAGGCTTCAGGGAAGCAGGGCGGCCACCTGTTTGGGGGTGTCGGCGACAATGGCGGCGAGGCCGTTTCCGGACAGCCAGCCCCCGACGACGGCGAGGCCACCTTCCGCCGCGCAAAGCTGCCGAACCTGCTCGACCCGCCGCTTGTGGCCCAGCGCGGCGAAGGGCAGCGCGCCGGACCATCGCACCACGTCCCAGCCGACGACGTCGGTCCGGGCCAGCGGGACGGCGAGGAGCGCGGCGGCGTCCTGCAGCGCGGCGTCGAACAACTCCTCGTCGCTCCGGGGCTCCGGGGCCGCCGCGGCGTCCGGCACGTTCGCGCCGCGACCGTAGGAGAGCCGGAGGACGTGCCGGCCGGGCGCCGTCCGTTCGGCCAGCCAGGCCCACTTGGCGGTCGCGTGGGTGAGGGCCTTCGCGCGGATGCCGGGGCTCTGCGGGGCCACGAGCACTCCGGTGCCGCGCGGTGCGGCGTCGAGGGCGGGACTGTCCAGCACCAGCGTCACGAGCCGCACATCGGGTCCCGCGTCCGGACGGAGGGCCGCCAATGCCGGCAGCGTGCCGGCGAGCAGCGAGACCGCCGCCGGGCCCTCAACCGCCACGATTAGCCGCCCGGCGTCGAAGGTGGCCTGGCCCGCGGTGGCCCGCCAGCCGCCCGGGATGCGCTGCACCGCGCCTACCCGGGTGCCGCTGAGCAGGTCCACGTCCAGCCCGCGCAGCTCGGTGAGGAGGGCAGTGACGAGGGTGTGCATCCCGCCGCGGAGGCCGGCCACGGCGGAGCCCGCCTTCTGCAGCCCAGGCTGCTGGGCACCGGGCGCGGGAGCGCTGGACCCCGGCGCGCCCGGCCGGGGTCCAGCCCCCCGGCGCTGCGCGGCCACGGCGGCGGCGAGGGAGCCATGCGTGCGGATTCCGGCGCGCAATCCGGGCGCCACCATGTCCACGTCAAGCAGGGCCGGGTCGGCCGAGTGCACGCCGCCGACCACCGGCGCCACCAGCCGCTCCAGCACGCGTCGGCCCATCCGGGCGCGGACCAGGGCCGCCACGCTTGTGGCCTCGGCAGCGGTCCCCATGGAAGCCGGCAGCAGTGCGTCGAGCGAGGCGCGCAGGGATCCGAGCAGGCCAAGGGAACGCCGGACTTCGGGGTCCCAGGGGTTGGCGGGAATGCCCAGCACCCCGGTCTTCGGCAATTCCCGCGGCCCCTCCGGCAGTTGGACCCAGGCGCCGCCGGGGTTGGGCGGAACGATCTGCGCGCCGAGGCCGAGCTCTTCGGCCAGGCCGGCCACCGCGGCGGACCGGGTGGCGAAGGATTCGGCGCCGCTGTCCAGGGTCAGGCCGGCCACCACATGGCTGCCCACGCAGCCGCCCCAGTCGCCCGATGCTTCCAGCACCGTGGTCCGGACGCCAGCCCGCGCCAGCTCCCGCGCGGCGAGCAGGCCGGAGATGCCGCCGCCCACCACCACGGCCGTCGGCGCGGGAGCAGCACTGGTGTTGGAGCCGGGGTTGGTGTCAGTGGCGGCGTCGGTGGCCATCGTGGTTACTCCGGGGCGATCGAGTGGATCAGTTCGACCACGCGGGTCAGCACCGCCGCGTCCGTCTCCGGAGGCACGCCGTGGCCCAGGTTCAGGACGTGGCCCGGGGCCGAGGCGCCGGCTTTGATGACGTCGCGGACATGGGCCTCGAGGATTTCCCATGGTGCGGAGAGCAGTGCCGGGTCGATGTTTCCCTGCAGCGGCACGGTCCCGCCGAGCCGGCGGTTGGCCTCGTCCAGCGGCAGCCGGTAGTCGACGCCGACGACGTCCACGCCGACGTCGCGCATTGCCACCAGCAGCTCCGAGGTGCCGGTGCCGAAGTGGATCAGGGGTGCTCCGAGGTGCCGGACGTGATCCAGGGCGCGGGCGGACGCCGGAGCCACGAACCGCGTGTAGTCGGCCAGGCCCAGGGAGCCGGCCCAGGAGTCGAAGAGCTGCCCGGCGGAGGCGCCGGCCTCCAGCTGCGCGCGCAGGAACATCCCGGAGGCGTCGGCCGCCCAGTTGGCCAGCGCCGTCCAGGTCTCCGGATCCGCGTGCATCATGGTGCGCGGGCCGAGGTGGTCGCGGGACGGCTTGCCCTCCACCATGTACGCCGCCAGGGTGAAGGGGGCGCCGGCGAAACCGATCAGCGGGGTGCTGCCGAGTTCGGCCACGGTGAGCCGCACGGCCTCGCGGATCGGCTCCAGGGCCTCCCAGCTCAGCTGGGGCAGCGCGGCAACGTCCGCGGCGGTGCGCACGGGCTTGTCCAGCACCGGGCCGACGCCGGGGACGATGTCGACGCCGACGCCGGCCAGCTTGAGCGGGATGACGATGTCGGAGAAGAAGATCGCCGCGTCGACGTCGTGCCGGCGCACGGGCTGGAGGGTGATCTCGGAGGCGAGATCGGGGCGCAGGCAGGAATCCAGCATGGCCACGCCTTCGCGTACCTTGAGGTACTCGGGCAGCGACCGGCCGGCCTGGCGCATGAACCAGACGGGGCGCCGGGAGGGCTTGCCGCCGCGGTAGGCGGTGATCAGCGGCGAGTCGGCGGTACGGCCGTCCATCAGGGGGTGGCCGGCGTCGAGACTGTTGTGTGCCGTGCCGGAGTTTGCCGTGCCGTCGATTGCAGTGCCGTTCGTGGCCGCAGCGCTAAGAGTCATGCCTTTGATTGTGCCGAAAATCGGCTCCAAAAGATAACGACAACCTGTCACGGCAGCCGCTGCGGGCGCCGCCGTGGCGGGAATCACAACCCCGGGTGGGCAGTCCCACGCCCGGTAGTTGTTCTACACGGACGCGAAAAAGCTATGATTGTCGTGCTGTGGTTCTTTTCTCATTGGTGGCTACACACGCCGACATCGATCTGGAGACCGTTGCTCAACTGAGCACCGGCGCTTCCGGGCTTGCCACATCCGCCCTCGCCGGATCGCCGGCCGTGGCGGGTGCCGTTGTCCTTGCCACCTGCAACCGCTTCGAAATCTACGGCGAAGCGCCGCACCCGGACGACGTCGAGGCGGCCCGCGCCGCGCTGGTCTCCGAGATCAGCGGTGCCAGCGGACTCAACGAACAGCTCGTCTCCCGGTCCTTTAATACCCGCACCGGCCCGGACGTCAGCCGCCACCTGTTCGCGGTCAGTTCCGGACTGGATTCCGCCGTCGTCGGGGAACGGGAGATCGCAGGCCAGGTCCGGCGCGCCCTGATCACCGCGCAGCACGAAGGCACCGCGAGCTCCGGTCTCGTGCGGCTGTTCCAGGCCGCTTCCAAGACCGCCAAGGACGTCGGTGCGCAGACGGCCCTCGGCTCGCGCGGACTGTCGATCGTCTCCGTCGCTCTGGACCTCGCGACCGACCTCTCCGAGAACCCCGACTGGTCCACCAAGAAGGCCGTCGTCTTCGGCACCGGCGCCTACGCGGGCGCAACCATGTCCCTGCTCCGCGAACGCGGCTGCACCGACATCTCCGTCTTCTCCTCCTCCGGCCGCGCCGCCGGCTTCGTCGCCACCCGCGGCGGCACCGCCCTGGACAGCGCTTCCCTGCCGGACGCAGTCGCGGCCGCCGACGTGATGATCGGCTGCAGCGGCTCCGACAACCGCGTCGAGGCCCCCGAACTGGCCCGGATCCGCTCGGCGTCGCCGCAGCCGCTGATCGCGATCGATCTGGCCCTCACCCACGATTTCGACCCCGCCGTCGCCGAACTCGACGGCGTCGAGCTGCTCACGCTTGAGTCCGTCCGGCTGGCCGCCCCGCAGGAGCAGGCGGAGTCCCTGAACCAGGCCAGCGGCATCGTCGACGGCGCCGCCACCGCCTTTGAGCAGGAGCGCGAGGCGCGCTCGGTTGATTCGGCCATCGTCGCCCTGCGCCGCCACACGATGGACGTGCTCGACGCCGAAATGGAAAAGGTGCGCGCCCGCCACGGCTGCACCGCCGCGGCCGAGGAAGTCGAGTTTGCCCTGCGCCGGATGGTCAAGCAGCTGTTGCACGTGCCCACCGTCCGTGCCCGGGAACTCGCTGCGAACGGCCAGCAGGACGACTATGTGGCCGGCCTCGAGGCCGTCTACGGCATCACGGTTGAACAGCCTGCGGCACGGCGCCCCGCTTCCGGCACCGAGGCCGAGTGCCCGGTCGACCACAGCGCGTTTCCCGCCGCCGACGGCCAGCGGGAAACGGCCTAATAACGTTCAGCGCCTTGCCCGGCGGTATTTCCGTCCGGCCGCCAGTCCGGTCAGTCCGGCCGGCCAGTCAGGCGCTTAGTCCGTTTGCGCGGCGAAGGCGTTGACGCCCGTCAGCTCGGCGGACAGCTGCCACAGCCTCTCGGCGTCCGCCCGGTCCACGGCGTGGGCGTCGACTCCCCTGACCCGTGCTTCCGGGGTTCCCGGCACCGTCGGCTCGGCAATGTCGCAGTCCTCGCAGTAGACGCCGCCCTCGCCGGCAAGCAGCGGCGAGGTGGCCGCCCAGACCGAGGTCGCGGCCCCCTGGGCAGGCGTCTTGAACCGTTCGTTGAGGTTGCCCTCCGCGTCCATCCAGCCCGAGGCGATCATCTCTTCCCGGGGCAGGTGCCGCTGCAACTCGGTCATGATGCCTCCCGGGTGCACGGCGAAGGCCCTGACGCCGGCATGTTTCCCGAGCGCGTCCAGCTGCACCGCGAACAGCGCATTCGCGGTCTTCGCCTGACCGTAGGCCTTCCACTTGTCGTAGCCTGAGTCGAAATTGATGTCATCGAACCGGATGGGCGACAGCTTGTGGCCGGTGGAGGACAGTGCCACCACCCGCGCCCCCTCTCCCGCGGAGAGCGCGGGCCAAAGCAGGTTGGTGAGCGCGAAGTGGCCCAGGTGGTTCGTGGCGAACTGGGATTCCCACCCCGGGCCGACGCGCTGCTCCGGGCTGGCCATGATGGCGGCGTTGTTGATCAGGATGTCCAGGCTGCCGCCGTCGCCGAGGAAATCGGAGGCAAGGAAACCGGCCGCGAACTCCCTCACGCTGGACAGTTCGGCCAGGTCCAGCCCGGCCACGCGGACGCCGTCGAGGCCGGCCTCGGCCAGGACCTTGCGGGCATGGTCGGGGCGCCGCGCCGGAACCATCACCCGGGCCCCGGCGGACGATAGCGCCCGCACCGTCTCCAGGCCGAGCCCGGAATAGCCGCCGGTGACGACGGCGGTCTTCCCGCTCAGGTCCACGCCCGCAATGACCTCCGCCGCCGTCGAACGCGGGCCGAAACCCGAGCCGATCTTGTGCTGCGGGGTCAGGCTGGTGTCTTCGCTCATGGCAGTGCCTCTCGGGTAGGGGCCCGGCGGTCCGGGGACAAGGTGTTCAGGGCAAGGTGTTCAAAAACGTCAGTAGACCGGTTTTCCCGGTTCCACCTCGCGCACCCAGGCGAGGATCCCGCCCTCCAGGTGGCTGACCCGTTCGTAGCCGGCTGCCCGGGCGGCGGCGAGCACGGCCGCGGAGCGTGTCCCGCCCTTGCAGTGGAACACAATGTCCGTGTCCTGCGGCAGCTCGGCCCACGCGTCGCCGGCCAGGATCCTGCCTTGCGGGATCAGCGTGGCGCCGTCGATGCGGACGATGTCGAATTCGCCGCTCTCGCGCACGTCCACGAGCTGGAAATCCTTCAGGCCGGCCTTGCGCGACGCGAGCATGGTGGCGAGCTGGGTGGCGGTGACGGTGTGTTCGGTTCCGGCGTCCGCGGCGGGGGCGATCCCGCAGAAGGCCTCGTAGTCGGTGAGCTCGGTGACGCGCGGGGCTCCGGGGTCCCGGGAGACTTTGATTTCGCGCCAGCTGCCGCCGAGGGCGTCGAACAGCGCCACCCGGCCCAACAGGGAACGCCCGACGCCGGTGATGAGCTTGACCGCCTCGGTCACCATGAGCGAGCCGACCGCGGCGCACAGCATGCCGAACACGCCGCCTTCCCCGCAGGAGGGCACCGAGCCGGCGGGCGGCGCTTCGGGGTACAGGTCCCGGTACGTCGGGCCGTGCTGCTCCCAGAAGACGCTGACCTGTCCGTCGAAGCGGAAGATCGAGCCCCACACGTAGGGCTTTCCGAGGATGGCGGCGGCATCGTTGACCAGGTAGCGGGTGGCGAAGTTGTCGGCGCCGTCGACGATCAGGTCGTAATCGGCGAAGAGCTCCAGAGCGTTGGAGGCATCCAGCCGGACGTTGTGCAGCCGGACATCGACCAGGGGGTTCAGCGCTGCGATCGCGTCGCGGGCGGACTCGGTCTTGGGCCGGCCGACGTCGGCCACGCCATGGATCACCTGGCGTTGGAGGTTGCTGAGGTCCACGTCGTCGTCGTCGATAATGCCCAGGGTTCCCACCCCGGCGGCGGCCAGGTAGAGCAGCGCGGGCGAGCCGAGGCCGCCGGCGCCGATCACCAGGACCCTGGCGTTCTTTAGCCGGCGCTGTCCGAGCGTACCGATCTCGGGAATGATCAGGTGGCGGGAGTAGCGCTCCACCTCGTCCGGCGTCAGCGCGTCCGCAGGTTCGACCAGCGGTCCGGGCGCCGGCGGCGGGGTTGCGGGGGTTCCGTTTGGGGTCAACTGGGAAGCCATACTTCAATGTATGCCCGAAGATGCCGCCAGGTCATATTACCCCCGCGTAAAGTGGAGCTAACAGCGAAGGAAAGAAGGCCGATAGTGGTTCATCAGGCACCGGTTGAGCGGGGACATACCGGAAAGTCGTCGGCGGCCCAGGCGCGGAGCGGGACGCAGCGCTCGGCGCGGCTGCCGCGCGATGAACGGCGGGCCCAGCTGCTCGCCGCCGCGCAGGAGGTCTTCGTCGCCAACGGCTACCATGGCGCCGCCATGGACGAAATCGCCGAGACCGCGCACGTGAGCAAGCCCGTGCTGTACCAGCACTTCCCGTCCAAGCGCGAGCTGTACCTGGCCCTGCTGGACAGCCACCTGTCGGCGCTCACGGAACTGCTGCTCGGTGCGCTGAACTCCACGACGGACAACGACGAGCGCGTCCAGGCCGTCATGCGGGCCTATTTCCATTTCATCGCCAACGATGACCAGGCCCACCGGCTGGTCTTCGAATCCGATCTGGTCAACGACCACGATGTGAGCGCGCGGCTGGAAACGTTCAACAAGACCTTCGCGGACGCGATCGCGAAAGTCATCGCCGAGGACACCAAACTGCCGCTGCTGGAAGCCCAGCTCCTGGGCCGCGGACTGTCCGGAATGGCGCAGGTCAGTGCCCGGTACTGGCTGGAAACCGACGGTAACCTGGACATCGATGTGGCCAGTGACCTGATTTACCGTTTAGCTTGGCGCGGAATCTCCCGCTTTCCCAAAGAGTCCTAGACTACAAATAGAGAACACCTCGTGGAGGAAACTCGCAGAGAACGCCTCGCAGAGAAACCCTCGCAGAGAAAATTTGAACACTTTGATTGGCTGGGAGGCCTTGCTGTGGAAGTAAAGATCGGCATTCAGAACATCGGCCGCGAAATTGCCCTCGAATCCAACCAGGACGCGGACGCGGTGGCGAAGCTTGTGGAAGAGGCCATTTCCAAGGGCACCGAACTCCGCCTGACCGATGAGAAGGGCCGCCAGATCATCATCCCGGCGAACGTCCTGGGCTACGTGGAAATCGGCGCCGAAGAGGTCCGCCGGGTCGGCTTCGGCGCCCTCTAGGCAACGCCCCGGATCCCCCTACCGTTCAACCCGCCCTCAACCCGCAGTTCCCAAAGGAGTCTGAATGCTGTCCCTGATTGTGGTGGCCATGGTCGCCGTGGCCGCGGGTTTTTTGGTCTGGGCGAACGACAAGCGGCACGCCAAGTACGGCATCACTGTCCCGGCCGGTATCGCCCTGGGCGTGGCGATGCTGAGCTGGATCATCTTCATGGCGGCCGGCTTCGGGTACCAGCCGGGCCTGACCTGGATTCCGTGGGTCCTGCCCCTACTGCTGGGCTCGGCGGCGGCGGTCGGCGCGGTGCTGTACCTCGGCAGGTCCCGGACCCGGCTGGACACGGCCCGGATGACCGCCATCCTGCGCATCTAGCGGACAGCTGAAGTCGCAAAACGCTGTGGCCACTCCCCCTCGGGTGAGTGGCCGCAGTGCCTTAACCGGCTGAAGCCCTCAGCGCCGGGAAGCTTCCTTCACTTCCGGGTCCGTGGTTTCCTGAAGGACCCAGCGGTTGCCGTCCGGGTCGCTGAAGTAGGCGAAGGCTATCCCGCCGATGTCCTGGACTTCACTGATCTCGGCTCCGCGTCCCAGAAGTTCGGCGCGGGTGCCGGCCATGTCCGGGACCACCAACTGCAGTCCTTCCAGGCTTCCGGGGGCCATGGCGGTCATTCCGGTGCCGATGACGATTGAGGCGGCGGAGCCGGGCGGCGTGAGCTGGACGACCCGCATGCCTGGAATGTATTCGACGTCGTGGTCCAGTACGAAACCCAGCTTCTCCGTGTAGAACAACTTGGCCGCGTCCACGTCGGTGACCGGCACTTGTACGACTTCCAGACGCATCTCCATGCGCATCACAGTACTCCCGATACTTCCGGGCGCGTCTCCGCCAGGCGTTTGCTGAGGTAGCGGCGCTCGGTCTCAGACGGTGCGAGCTCCCGGGCACGCCGGTATTCCTGGCTGGCCTCCGGCATTCTGCCAAGGCGCCGCAAGAGGTCCGCCTTCGCGGCAGGCAGGAGGTAGTACCCCTCCAGTGACCGGGCATCCTCCAGCCGGTCGATGAGCGCCAGCCCGGCGTCCGGCCCTTGGGACATCGCGACGGCGACGGCACGGTTGAGTTCGACGACCGGTGACGGTGCCAGCCGCGCAAGACGGTCGTACAGCATTGCCACGCGGCCGAAGTCGGTGCTGCCAAAATCGCGGGCGGTCATATGGCACGCGGCGATGGCTGCCTGGATCCGGTAGCTGCCGGGCCGGACGCCGAGTGAAATGCCGGCGCGGTCGGCGGCCGCCAGGAGCGCCACCGCTTCCGCAGTCGCTGCCCGGTCCCATCGTTCGCGGTCCTGGTCCTCCAGCGTCACCAGGTCCCCGGCCGCGTCCGTACGTGCGTGCCGGCGGCCGTGCTGGAGGAGCATCAGCGCCAGCAGGCCCAGCGCTTCGGGTTCCTGCGGTGACCCTTTGTGCAGGCCAATCAGCAGCCGGTCGAGACGGATCGCCTCCCGGGCAAGGGGCTCGCGGATCAACGTGTTGGCGCCGGTGGCCGCATACCCTTCATTGAACATGAGGTAGAGGACTGCCAGGATCCCGGCCGTGCGTTCCGCTATAAATTCTGGCGGCGGCACCCGGTAGGGGATCCCGGCGTCGCGGATTTTGGCGCGGGCACGGACCAGCCGTTTGGACATGGTTGACTCCGAGACGAGGAACGCGCGAGCGATCTCGCTGGTCGTCAGGCCAGCCACGGTGCGCAAGGTCAGGGCGACCCGCGCCTCAAGCGGAAGGGCGGGATGGCAACAGGTGTAGATCAGGCGCAGCCGGTCGTCGCCGTCCACGGGATCCCCGGGAGCATCCTCCGCCAGCTCTTCGAGCCTGGCCAGGACCGAGAGCTCCCGCACCGCCTTCTTCTCGCTCGCTGCGCTCCGCAAGCAGTCAATAGCCCTGTTCTTGGCAACGGTCGTCAGCCAGGCCGCCGGGTTTCCGGGGATGCCGCGCTGGGGCCAGTCGACGAGGGCACGCGCGAACGCGTCCTGGACACAGTCCTCGGCCAGGCCCCAGTCGCCGGTGATGCGGATGAGGGTGGCCGTGATCCGTGCTGCCGCCTCGGCGGAAGCACCCCCGAGGGCCGCCCGCACCTCCGCCGCGTCCGCTGCCATCTGATCCCCCTTTTCGCCCTCCCGCGCTGAGGCGCCGATTGCTGTAACGAGTGCTATAAACCGAGCGGCCACACGGGCCTGATCTCGATCTTGCCGAATTTTGCCATCGGATGCTTGGACGCCACCTCGATCGCCTCGTCAAGATCGGTGCAGGCGATGATGTCATAGCCCGCGATCCATTCCTTTGTCTCGGCAAACGGGCCGTCCGCGACGACCACCTCCCCCGCCCGCACCGTCACGGTGGTCGCGTCCTCGACAGGTCGCAGCCTGTCGCCGTGGCGGGCGATGCCTCGCGCTTCTATCTCCGCCGCCCATTCCTCGATGTTGTCCTCGGCCGGCACATATTCCGGCGCAGTCGGATCGGTGCAGATGAACAGCATGTAGTCCACGGTGACTCCTTCTAGTAGGTCGATACGTCAATACGACGAAGGAGCTGCCGGCAAAAGGACACCCGGTGGAAAAATTCCTGGTCGGCCGGCCAGCCACCTCCAACCGGAGTCTATGGCCCGTGACCGCCCGCGGGCGGTCAATCGTCGATTCATGGTCACCACGGATAAAGGGCTTCAGTACGTCGGGCCCCCTGGTTCGGCGAGCGGGTGTTCGCGCTGGAGCTGGGCCACCTTCGGATCGTTCTCGTCTGCGCCGTAGTCCGAGGAGCGGGTGATGTCCTTGCCGTCGGGGACTTTCATTGCCCGGAAAACCAGGGACAGCACAGCTGCGACGACGAGGTTAATCACGAACGCCACAACGGCGATGTAGACCTGGATATCGGTGCCGGGGATGGCCGAGATGGACCCGCCAAAGTGGGCTTTCGTGACGGGATTGACGACGTTATACGCCGCGATGGTGCCATAGGCGATGCCGGCCGCCCAACCGAGGAACAGCGCCCACCGGTGGAACCAACGGGTATAGAGTCCAGCCACGATGGCAGGGAAGGTCTGCAGGATCCAGATGCCGCCAAGTAGTTGCATGTTGATGGCCGCGGACTGGTCCATGGCGATCACGAAGACCAGCGCGCCGAACTTCACCACCAGCGAGGCGATCTTGGAAACGCTGGCTTCCTGCCGGGGCGTGGCGTCCGGCTTGATCAGGTCCCGGTAAATGTTTCGGGTGAACAGGTTGGCCGCGGCGATGGACATGATGGCGGCCGGGACCAGCGCCCCGATGGCGATGGCGGCGAGCGCAATGCCGGCAAACCAGGCCGGGAACTGATCCAGAAACAACTGCGGCACCACCAGTTGCGGATTGACGGCGCCGTTCAGGTCGGTGGGCTTGGTGCCAGCGAAAATGGCCGCGTAGCCCAGGAGTGCCAGGAAGCCCAGCATCAAGGAGTACAGCGGCAGCACCGCAGCGTTCCTGCGGATGGTGTTCCGGCTTTTGGTCGCCAGGACGCCCGTGATCGAGTGCGGATACATGAACAGGGCCAGCGCGGAACCAAGCGCCAGGGTCCAATACGCGGAGTAGCTGGACGCCCCCGGGATGAACGCGCCCGCCGGTTTGCCCGTCGCCGGATTGACCGCTCCCAGCTTCGCCTCGGCGGAGTCGAAAATGGTACCCCACCCGCCGAACTTGATAGGCAGGTAGATCACCGCCACGATCACGGCCAGATAGATCAGCAGGTCCTTCACGACGGCGATCAGGGCAGGAGCGCGCAGGCCCGAGGTATAGGTATACGCGGCCAGAACCACGAACGCGATGATGAGCGGCAGGTCGGTCAGCAGCGCGTTCTCAGCACTGCCCAGGCCGAGCACAGTGAGTACGGCCTTGATGCCCACGAGTTGCAGGGCAATGTAGGGCATGGTGGCGACGATGCCGGTGGCGGCGACCGCAACGGTAAGGGCCCTGCTGCCATACCGGCCGCCAACAAAGTCCGCCGGCGTGACGAAACCGTGGCGGTGCGAGACGGACCACAGCCTGCTCATCAGCAAAAACACGATCGGATAGAGCACGATTGTGTACGGCACCGCGAAGAAGCCGCTCACGGCTCCGGTGGCCCACATCGCCGCCGGGACCGCCACGAAAGTGTAAGCCGTGTAAAGGTCCCCGCCGAGCAGGAACCAGGTCACCCAGGTACCAAAGCCCCGGCCGCCCAGTCCCCATTCGTCGAGGCTAT
The DNA here is from genome assembly GCF_056393885.1 of Arthrobacter sp. 10T44. Taxonomy (NCBI): domain Bacteria; kingdom Bacillati; phylum Actinomycetota; class Actinomycetes; order Micrococcales; family Micrococcaceae; genus Arthrobacter; species Arthrobacter sp. 10T44. Next base: position 178,257 of record NZ_JBFTGT010000001.1, read on the forward strand.
GCAGCCCTGTCGCTTCTTCCCGCCTCCACCGCGCGGCAAAGAAGCCGAGGACCGCCACCAGGACGAAGAGGATGATCACAATGGTGAGGGCTATGCCGTTGACCGGCCGGTCCGGTGCCGCCAGCGGCACGACCGCCCCGTTCACCGCTCCTCCCCCGCAGCGGCCGCCCCGCGGACGGATTCACGGCGACGGCGGTCCTCCCTGGTGACCAGCCAGTAGGAGATCCCCACCAAGGCCGCGGTGACCGGGATCCATGCCATCTGATACCAGTAGAAATACGGGATACCCGCCAGCCGCGGTTCGTCGAAGGCGTACGCGGGCACAACCAACGGAACCACAATGGCGACGAGCAACAGGATTCCGGACACTACATAGGGACCCGGCTTGGCCGGCCCCCGCGTTGGCACATCAGGACTGGACATGGACGCCTCCTCACCGAGACGGGCCCCCGGAGCGGGAAGGCTTCCCGGGACGTGCCGGCGGCCTGCGGACCGTGCAGTGCAGCGGTCGTTACCCAACAGGATAGACACTGGATTTAATCTTCAACAGTGCCTTTAATCACGGTTTGGCGAGGCGAACGGGCCCGGACGGAAGCGCCGCCGGGGCCGCTACAGGAACTCGGCGCGTCCTTCCATCGCGGACGACGCGAGGGCGTGCTCGCGGCGCGGGATCCGGCCGGCCCGCCGCGCCAGCCGGCCGGCGATGACGGCGTGCCGGAACGCCTCCCCCATCAGCGCCGGGTCCTGGGCCCGGGTCACGGCGGTAGCGAGCAGCACTGCGTCGCAGCCCAGTTCCATCGCGAGCGCGGCGTCGGAGGCGGTGCCAATTCCTGCGTCGAGCACCACCGGCACCGAGGCACGGGAGACGATGAGTTCAATGTTGTGCGGATTCAGGATGCCCAGGCCGGTGCCGATCGGGGCGCCCAGCGGCATCACGGCCGTGGCGCCGAGGTTCTCCAGCCGGAGGGCCAGCACCGGGTCGTCATTCGTGTAAGCGAAGACCTTGAAGCCGCGCGCCACCAGCTGTTCGGTTGCCTCCACCAGTTCCAAGGCGTCGGGCAGCAGGGTGTGCTCATCCGCGATCACCTCGAGCTTCACCCAGTCCGTCTCCAGCGCTTCGCGGGCCAGTTCGGCCGTGAGGACGGCGTCCCGGGCGGTGAAGCATCCGGCGGTGTTGGGCAGCACCCGGATGTTGTGGTCCGCCAGCAACTGGAACAACGAGCCGCTCTCGGCCGGAGAGTAGCGACGCATGGCCACCGTCGTGAGTTCCGTTCCGGAGGCCACCAGCGCGGCTCCGAGGCCGTCCAGGCTCGGCGCACCGCCGGTGCCCATGATCAGGCGGGAGCCCAGTTCCACTCCGTCAACCGTCAGCAGATCGCGGCGTGCCTGCTGCGTTTCCTGCATTGCTGTTGCTTCCATGCCCTCTATCCTCCCTGTACTGCCGTAACGAGTTCGACGTCGTCGCCCTCGGCGAGCGCGGTCGCGTGCCACTGGCTGCGCGGCACCACCTCGGCGTTGCGGGCGACGGCGACGCCCAGTTTCCGGCCGTCCGTGGCCCGGCCGTCGGCGGCCAGCGTCCGGCCGGTCACCCCGCTGACCAAGGCGCTGATTGTGGCGCCGTCGGCGAGGGCGTGCTGCGCTCCGTTGAGCCTGATATTCATGCTGTCGTCCTGTCTTTCGCTGGAGCGTCCGCGGGTGAAGCGTCCCGCTCGGATGAGCCGGGGGCTAGAGAAACCGGGCGGCGGCTGGAGAAGCGGTCCGGGCGGAAGCCCTCCCAGCGCCGGTCCGGCTCTCCGTCCAGCAGCGCCCGGCAAATGGCGGCGGCCGCCGGGGTGAGCAGGACCCCGTGCCGGAAGAACCCGGTGGCAACGATGAGTCCCTCGACGTCCTGTCCGGATCCATCGCTGGCCACGCGCCCCAGGAGCGGGGCGTTGTCCGGGGTCCCGGGCCGTGCCCGCGCCGTGGCCTCGAGCAGTTCCAGCTCGGCAACGGCCGGGACCAGCTGCTGGGCATCGCGCAGAAGCTGGTACACGCCGCCGGCAGAGACCGCGCCCGCCTCGGAGGGCGCATCCTCCCGCTGGGTTGCGCCGATCACGACCGTGCCGTCCTCCCGCGGGACGATGTAGACCGGAACCCCGCGGACCAGGCCCCGCACGGTCGAGCGCAGCAGTGGCCGGAGCCGTGCCGGGACCCGGAGCCGCAGGATGTCCCCGTAGACCGGACGCAGCGGCAGGGACAGTCCCCCGGGCAGGCCCTGCAGTTCCGCCGCGGCCAGGCCGTTGGCTACGACCGTCTCGCCGGCGCGGAGCTCTCCGCCGCCCTCGAAACGGATGCCGGCGACGCGGCCGCCCTGCCAGAGCAGCCCGGCCGCGCGGCGGGGCACGGCCGTGAACCGGCTGTCGGTGGCCAGCAGTGACCGAATCCTCGCCAGCAGCCGGCGCGGATCCACCTGGTGGTCGGCCGGGATGTCGAAGGCGCAGGAGATGCCCGGGCTGAGCAACGGTTCGCGGCTGCGTGCCTCACGGACGGTCAGCGGCTCCACGGCCAGGCCGCAGGCCTGCTGCGCGGCCCGCAGGTCGGCGAGCGCCCGGCGGTCGGCCGCGTCCGCGCCGACGGCGAGGGTCGGCGTCGTGAGATATCCGGTGCCGCCGCCGTCAGTGCTGCCGCCGGCCAGGCCGGCGGCGAACTCCGGCCACAGCCCTGAGGCTTCCAGCATCAGGGCAAGGAGCTCCTCCTCCTGGTAGTGGAGTTCACTCACGGGCGCCAGCATGCCGGCGGCAGCCCAGCTGGCGCCGGTGCCGGGGGAGTCGTCGACCAGCGCGACGGTACGGCCCGAACGGCGGGCCTCCCAGGCGATGCCGTGGCCGATCACTCCCCCGCCGATCACGACGACGTCGTAATAATCCGAGGATGGGCCCGGTGGTGTGGCGGGTGGTGCGACGGATACGTCCATGGGGTTCCTTCCCTACGCCGGTACTAGCCGGATCAGGTCAAGCGGTCGGCTCTGACGCCCTCTCAGCCCGTCGGCCGTCTGGCGGCCCGCGCGGGCTCCCGCGGTATGCGCCCAGTTTAGAGGAACTAGGCTTGGGGCATGAGCCAGGATGTCCACACCACCGCCCGCCTGTACCTGTGCACCGATGCCCGGAAGGAGCGCGGTGACTTCGAGGACTTCGTTGACGCCGCCTTTTCCGGCGGCGTCGACATCATCCAGTTGCGGGACAAGTCGCTGGAGGCGGCCGAGGAGCTTGAGCTGCTGGAGGTCCTGCACTCCGTGGCGCGGCGGCACGGCCGGCTCTGGGCGGTAAACGACCGTGCCGACCTGGCCTCACTGGCAGGGGCGCCGGTGTTCCACATTGGGCAAAAGGACATCCCGTTCGCCGCGGCACGGGATTTCCTGGGCAAGGGCACCGTGATCGGCATGTCCACGCACACGCCGGAACAGGTGGATGCGGCCATCGCGGCGTCCCCGGGCCGGGGCGGGCTGGACTACTTCTGCGTGGGCCCGGTCTGGGCCACCCCCACCAAGCCGGGCCGCGCAGCCGTCGGGCTGGACCTGGTGCGCTACGCCGCCGCGGCGATCGGCCGGGCCGAGGCCGCCGACGTCGGGAAAGTCGCCGGGGTGGTGCCGTGGTTCGCGATCGGCGGCATCGACCTGGGCAACGTGGCGCAGGTGGTCGACGCCGGAGCCAGAAGGATTGTGGTGGTCCGGGCGATTACCGAGGCCGCTGATCCTGCCGGGGCCGCGTGTGCCCTGCTCGCCGCGCTCGACGCCGGGGCGGACGCCGACGCCGACGTCCACAGCGGCGCCGCGGACGACTAGCCGGCTAGTCCCAGCTCTGACATCCGACGGGAATGGGCGGCGGCAAGCTCGGCGGTCAGGGCGCGGGCGAGTTCACCGGCCCGGTCCTCGTCCGAGCCGGTCAGGCCGCCGAGGAAGGCGTGCTCCACGCTGACCCGCTGGGCCTGGGTAAGCGCTTCGCCGAGCAACCGCCGAGCCCACAGGGCCAGCCGGGACGCCAGCCGCGGATCGTCGGCGAGCGCGGCCTTGAGCCGGTCCCGCAGCACCACCGTCGCGTCCCCGGCCGCCTGGACCAGTTCGATCAGCCCGGCCGTCCCGGCGTCGACATAGCCCGAAATGGACCGGTAAAAGTCCGCGGAGACCGTGTCGATCACGTAGGCCTTCATGAGCGACTCGTGCCAGTCGGCGGGGCGGGTGCGCTCATGGAAGTGGTCCACCGAAGGCTGGAACGGCAGCATGGCCTCCTCCGCGTCAATGCCCATCTCCGCCAGCTTCGCGCAGACCAGTTCAAAATGCTGGAACTCGATGACGGCGAGGCCGCCCAGCACCGCCCGGTCGTGCAGGGTGGGCGAATACCGGGCGTCGGAGGAGAGCCGTTCGAAGGCCGAGAGCTCCCCGTAGGCCATCACGCCCAGCAGGTCCCGGAGGAAACGGTTGTAGCGGGCGGGCTCGGCCGGGGAGGTGCTCATGCTTCAAGACTAGTAGCGGAAATCGGGCTAACCTGATTCCGTGTCTCATCATCGCCTGACTCCGAGCGTCCGCCAGCAGAAGAACCAGCTTGCCCAGGCGCTCAACGCACTGCGCACCGTCCTGGAGTTGCCCGGGCCGTTTCCGGAAGCCGTGCTCCGGGACGCCGAGGCGGCCGTCGCCTCCCACGAGCTGCCGGAACTGGATTTGACTCACGTGGAGTTCGTGACCATCGACCCGGCGTCCTCGACGGACCTGGACCAGGCCTTGTTCATTGACCGCGCCGGCGACGGGTACAGGGTTTTCTACGCGATCGCCGACGTCCCGTCCTTCGTCGCCCCCGGCGGCGCGCTCGACGCCGAGACCCGGCGCCGCGGCCAGACGTTCTACACTCCGGACGGCCGAATCCCCCTGCACCCCGAGGTCATCAGCGAAGCGGCCGGCAGCCTGCTGGCGGGCCAGCTCTGCGCGGCCTTCGTCTGGGAGTTCGAGCTCGACGCCGCCGCCGAGGTCTCCTCCGTGCTGGTCCGCCGGGCACAGGTCCGCAGCCGGGCCAAGCTCAGCTACCAAGGTGTGCAGGCCGAACTCGACGGCGGTACCGCGGACCCCGTTCTGCAGTTGCTCAAGGAAGTCGGCAGCAAGCGGGTGGAACTGGAGCGCCTGCGCGGCGGGGCCAGCCTGAACATGCCGGAGCAGGAGATCGAGCAGCTGCCCGACGGCGGCTACCGGATCGTCGCGGCGCCGCCGCTGCCGGTGGAGGACTGGAACGCCCAGATTTCGCTGATGACCGGCATGGCCGCAGCGGAGCTCATGCTGCAGGGCAAGGTCGGCATCCTGCGGACCATGCCCGCCCCGGATGAGAGCTCGCTGCGGCACTTCCGGCGCCAGACCGGCGCACTCGGCAAGCCCTGGGACGGCCGGATCAGCTACGGCGAATACCTTCGCACCCTGGACCCCACCGACCCGCGCCAGCTTGCCATCGTGCACTCGGCCGGGATGCTCTTCCGCGGCGCCGGCTACACCCACTTCGACGGCGACGTCCCGGAGGACGCCATCCAGTCCGCTATCGGCGCGGCGTATGCCCACTCCACCGCCCCGCTGCGGCGCCTGATCGACCGCTTCGTCCTGGTCATCTGCGAGGCCCTGTCCAATGGCGCCGAGGTTCCGGGCTGGGCCCGTGAAGCCCTCCCGTCGCTGCCGGCCATCATGGCGGCTTCGGACCAACTGGCCGCCAAGCTGGAGCGGCTGTCGCTGGACACCGTGGAGGCGGCCCTGCTGAGCAACCACATCGGGCAGGAGTTCGACGCCGTCGTGATCTCGGGCTCAAAGCCCGCGAAGAACGGCGGCACGAACGGAAACGGTAAGGGCAGCAACGGGAACGGGAAGAGCAACGGGAACGGCAATGGCCCGTCCGGGATCGTGCAGATCGCCGAGCCCGCGGTGACCGCACGGTGCCCCGGCGAGCTGGAGCCCGGCACCCAGGTCCGGGTGCGGGTCGTATCCTCGGACATCGCCACGCGGGAGGTCCGGCTCGAACTCGTGGGCTGATGTTACGCCCGGCTTGCGCCCCGCAGCCGTGCCACTGGCGCGCCGCACCGCGGGCACCGGTCGAGGTTCCGAACGGCGAACAGCTAGACTGGAAGGGTAGTAATGGATGCCCGGTCGTTGATTTCCATGTTTTTCGAATTCAACAAGCCCGCCCCTACGCGATCTTGAGACACACCCGCTGGTCCCAGTGCCAGCATTTAGATAGCCCGCGATCGGCTTCCACTGGACTTGCTTGCGCTCCTGAGCGTGCTCCGGAACGGCCCTCGGCCGGCCCCGTTGAGCAAGCAGCGCAGCCCAAATGAATAAGGAAACTCCCCTGTGAGTGAATTGCACACGCACCAGCTTCTTACCGACGAGTCCGGCACGGAATCGATCGAGCCGGAAGAGACCATCATCTCGGACGAAACCCCGCACGAAATCGCGGAAAAGTCCTTCGCCGACTACAACGTCCGCGCCGACATTGTTGAATCCCTTGCCGACGCCGGAATTACCCACCCGTTCCCGATCCAGGCCATGACGCTGCCGGTCGCACTGAGCGGCCACGACATCATCGGCCAGGCCAAAACCGGCACGGGCAAGACCCTCGGCTTCGGCATCCCGGCCCTGCAGCGCGTCATCGGACGCGACGACGCGGGCTTCGCCGACCTCCCGGCCCCCGGCGCACCGCAGGCCCTCGTGATCGTGCCGACCCGTGAGCTCGCGGTGCAGGTCGCCGGCGACCTGCAGAACGCTGCCCGCAAACGCAACGCCCGCATCACCACGATCTACGGCGGCCGTGCTTACGAGCCGCAGGTCGAGTCGCTGCAGCAGGGCGTCGAGATCGTCGTCGGCACCCCCGGGCGCCTGATCGACCTCTACAAGCAGAAGCACCTCGTCCTCAAGAACGTCAAGATGGTCATCCTCGACGAGGCCGACGAGATGCTGGACCTCGGCTTCCTGCCGGACGTCGAGACCCTCATCGCAGGTACCCCGGCCGTCCGCCAGACGCTGCTGTTCTCCGCCACGATGCCCGGCCCGGTCGTCGCGATGGCGCGCCGCTACATGACCAAGCCCACCCACATCCGCGCCGCGGATCCCGAGGATGAGGGCCTCACCAAGCGCGACATCCGCCAGCTGATCTACCGTGCCCACAGCATGGACAAGATCGAGGTGGTGGCTCGCATCCTGCAGGCCCGCGGACGAGGCCGGACCATCATCTTCACCAAGACCAAGCGCACCGCCGCCAAGGTCGCCGAGGAGCTCGTGGACCGCGGCTTCGCTGCGGCCGCCATCCACGGCGACCTCGGCCAGGGCGCCCGTGAGCAGGCGCTGCGCGCCTTCCGCAACAACAAGGTGGACGTTCTCGTCGCCACTGACGTCGCCGCGCGCGGCATTGATGTCGACGACGTCACGCACGTGATCAACTACCAGTGCGTCGAAGACGAGAAGATCTACCTGCACCGCGTCGGCCGCACCGGCCGCGCCGGCAACAAGGGCACCGCCGTGACCTTCGTCGACTGGGACGACATGCCGCGCTGGGGCCTGATCAACAAGGCCCTCGGCCTGAGCGTGCCCGAACCGGTGGAGACCTACTCCTCCTCGCCGCACCTGTTCGAGGAGCTGGACATCCCGGAGGGCACCAAGGGCCGCCTCCCCCGCGACAAGCGGGTGCTCGCCGGCGTCGACGCCGAAGTCCTCGAGGACCTCGGCGAGACCGGCAAGAAGAACGCCCGTCCCGGCACACGCGACGGCGGCCGCTCAGGCTCCCGCGAGGGTGGACGCGACGCCGGCCGCTCAGGCTCCCGCGAGGGCGGACGCGACAATGGCCGCTCCGGCTCCCGCGAAGGCGGCCGTGACGCCGGACGCTCCGGCTCCCGCGAAGGCGGCCGTGACGCCGGACGCTCCGGTGAGCGCCGTCGTCGTTCGCCCGAAAAGGAGACCGCCACGGGACCCGCCGAGGCAAGCGCCCCGGCAACGGCGAGCGCTCCGACCGAGGTCGACCGGGCTACCCGCGCGCGCCGCCGGACCCGCACCCGCCGCCGCAACGGCGAAGTGGTGGCCGGCGAGGCACAGGGCGGCGCCCCGGCACGCAGCGCCGAGGCCTAATCCCCTACATGACTGACACCGTCTGGGCGCCGGACGGCAGCAACCTGGTGGTTCACGCGGATAACGCGGAATACCTCCCGACGCTGCCGGACGGCGCCTTCACACTCATTTACGTGGATCCGCCCTTCAACACGGGCCGGGTCCAGCGGCGCCAGGAAACCAAAATGGTGCTCAACACCGGCGGCGAGGGCGACCGCGTCGGCTTCAAGGGCCGCTCCTACGACACCATCAAGGGCGCGCTGCACAGCTACGACGACGCCTTCAGCGACTACTGGTCCTTCTTGGAGCCCCGGCTGGTCGAAGCCTGGCGGCTGCTCGCCGACGACGGCACCCTGTACCTGCACCTCGACTACCGCGAGGTGCACTACGCCAAGGTCATGCTGGATGCGATCTTCGGCCGCGAGTGCTTCCTCAACGAGATCATCTGGGCGTACGACTACGGCGCCCGGGCCAAGTTCCGCTGGCCGACCAAACACGACAACATCCTCGTTTACGTGAAGAACCCGGCGAAATACCACTTCGACAGCGCCGAGGTGGACCGGGAGCCGTATATGGCACCCGGGCTCGTCACGCCGGCCAAGCGCGAACTCGGCAAGCTTCCCACCGACGTCTGGTGGCACACGATTGTCTCGCCCACCGGCAAGGAAAAGACCGGTTACCCGACGCAGAAGCCCGAGGGCCTGATCCGGCGGGTGGTCGCGGCCTCCAGCCGCCCCGGCGACTGGTGCCTGGACTTCTTCGCCGGTTCCGGCACGCTCGGCGCTGTGGCGGCCAAGCTGGACCGTCGGTTTGTGTGTGTGGACCAGAACCAGGCGGCCGTGGACGTCATGGCCAAGCGGCTCAGCGCGCACGCGTCGTTCACCGCGCTGCCGGGCTCAGACCCCAACTAGCTCGCATTAGTTGTCGTTTTGACGCCTCAAAACGACAACAAGTGCGAGTCAGTTGGGCGACGTCGTCAGGTCCAGCTCTTGATGAAGGCGTGCACGGCGTCGGCGATCATCTGCACCGCAATCGCGGAGAGCAGCAGGCCGGCGATCCGGGTGATGAGTTCGACGCCGTTCTCGCCCAGGGCGCGCTGCACGAGACCGGCGAACCGCATCGCCAGGTACAGGGACGCGAGTGTCACGGCGATCCCCAGCCCGACGGCGAGGTACTGCGCCATGCTGCCGGAGCGCTGGACGAACACCATGACGGCCACGATTGCACCCGGGCCCGCCATCAGCGGCGTCCCCAGCGGCACAAACGCGACGTTCTTGTACTTGGCGGCGTTCTCCTCGCCGCTGGTGGAGCCCGTGAGCAGCTGCAGCGCGATCAGCACCAGCAGCAGGCCGCCGGCCCCCTGCAGCGCGGCGAGCGAGATGTGCATGTAGTTCAGGATGGACTGCCCGAAAATCGCGAAGGTCACGATCACGCCCGTGGCCACGAGCAGCGCCTGCAGCGCCGACAGGTTGCGGTCCCTGGCGTCCATCTGGGCCGTCAGGGACATGAAGATCGGCACCGTCCCGGGCGGATCCATGATCACGAACAGCGTGACGATCACGGAGGCCAGGAGCTGGAGGTCAATCCACTCCATCAGCGCACCACGGACGATCCAGTGCCCAGTTCCTCGATCCGCGCGAAGACCTCGGGAGCGGTCAGGTTCTCGCCCAGCAGGTTGGGTTTGCCGGTCCCGTGGTAGTCAGAGGACCCGGTCACGAGCAGTCCGTGCTGTGCTGCGAGGCGGCGCAGGAAGGCGCGGCCCTCCTCAGGGTTGTCCCGGTGGTCGATTTCCAGCCCGGCCAGGCCGGCGTCGATCATCTCCCCGTAGGTGCGGTCCCTCACGATCCGCCCGCGGGAGGACGCCACAGGATGCGCGAACACGGGCACCCCGCCGGCGTCGCGGACCAGTTCGACGGCGTACACCGGGTCCGGCGCGTAGTGCTGCACCCAGTACCGGGAATGCGAGGTCAGGATCGATTCGAAGGCTTCGCTGCGGTCCTCGACCACGCCCGCGGCAACGAGGGCGTCGGCGATGTGCGGCCGGCCCAGGGTGGCGCCGGGGGCGACGTGGTGGATGACGTCGTCCCAGGTCAGCGGGTAGTCCTCGGCCAGCAGGCTGACCATCCGTTCGGCCCGCGTGAAGCGCGCGTCCTTGGCCTTGGTGATTTCCTCCAGCAGCCCGGGGTGCGCCGGGTCGTGCAGGTAGCTGAGCAGGTGGACGCTGATGCCCTCCCGAGTCCGGCAGGAGATCTCCATGCCGGGGACCAGCGCCACGCCGTTTTCCCGGGCGGCGGCGGAAGCCTCGGCCCAGCCGTCGGTGGAGTCGTGGTCGGTCAGCGCGACGACGTCGAGCCCGGCCCCCGCAGCGGACGCGATCACCTCCGCGGGCGCTTGGGTGCCGTCGGAAACATTCGAGTGGGCATGCAGGTCAATCCTCACCTCCCTAGCCTAGTAGATCCGCCGGGGCGGCTTGTTGGCCTAAGCCGCGCAGCTGGTGAGACGATGGGACGGTGAATGATGCAGATAACACCCAAGTCTCCGCTTCCCAGCCCCTCGAAGAGCGCGTCAACAACCGCTCGCAGCGGCCCAGCTCCGATGCCTTCAAGGCGTTCATGGCCAGCAACTGGGCCCCGTCCCGGGAACAGCTGCCGGAACTCGACGCCGTGGCCGGCCACGCCGCCGCCCGCCGCCGGGCCATCTCAGAGTTGTTCAAAGGTGAACGCCTGGTCATCCCCGCCGGTCCGCTGAAGGTCCGCTCCAACGACTGCGACTACCGCTTCCGCCCCCACTCGGGCTTCGCCCACCTCACCGGCCTGGGCCTGGATCACGAGCCCGACGCCGTGCTGATCCTGGAGCCGGCCGACGAAGGCAAGGGCGACGACGGCGGACACCACCGCGCGACGCTGTACTTCCGCCCGCTGGCCGGCCGCGACACCGAGCAGTTCTACGCCGACTCCCGCTCAGGCGAGTTCTGGATCGGCGCCCGGCCGACCCTCGCCGAGTTCAAGGCCCAGCTGGGCCTGGAGACCGCCGACCTGGCCGAACTCGAGCTCGCCATCACCAAGAACGTCGGTGCCCCGGAAATCGGCGGCATCTCCATCCGGCTGGTGCGCAAGGTGGACGAGAACATTGATGCGCTCGTGGACACCGCCCGCTACAACACCGCCAAGGATCCGGAGAACCTGGACCTGGGCGTGCTGGACGCGCTCGACGAGAAGCTCAGCGAGGCCCTCTCCGAGCTGCGCCTGATCAAGGACGAATGGGAAGTCGAACAGATGAAGACCGCCGTGGCCGCCACGGTTGAAGGCTTCACCGAAGTGGTCAAGGCCCTGCCGCGGGCGCTCACCCACCGCCGCGGCGAACGCGTGGTCGAGGGCGCCTTCTTCACCCGGGCCCGCGAGGAAGGCAACGAGCTCGGCTACGACACCATTGCCGCTTCGGGCAACAACGCCACCGTGCTGCACTGGACCCGCAACACGGGCAAGGTCAACGCCGGCGAGCTGCTGCTGCTGGACGCCGGCGTCGAGGCCGACTCCCTGTACACCGCGGACATCACCCGCACCCTGCCGGCCAACGGCACCTTCTCCGAGATCCAGCGCAAGGTCTACGAAGCCGTGCTCGACGCCGCCGACGCCGGCTTTGCCGCCGCGCAGCCCGGCACCAAGTTCCGCGACATCCACACCGCGGCCACCACCGTTCTGGCCGAACGCCTCGCCGAATGGGGCCTCCTGCCGGTGTCCGTCGAGGAAGCCATCAGCCCCGAGGGCCAGCAGCACCGCCGCTGGATGCCGCACGGCACCAGCCACCACCTGGGCCTGGACGTGCACGACTGCGCCCAGGCCAAGCGTGAACTGTACCTGGACGGGATCCTGGCCCCCGGCATGGTCTTCACGATCGAACCGGGACTGTACTTCAAGGAGGAGGACCTCGGCATTCCGGCGGAATACCGAGGAATCGGCGTCCGGATCGAGGACGACATCCTGATGACGGCGGACGGCCCGGTCAACCTGAGCGCGGCGCTGCCGCGGAAGGCCGACGACGTCGAGTCCTGGATGGCAGGCATCTACCAGGACGTTGAGGCGCAGCTGCCCTAGCAGCCGGGCAACAAGAAAGGGAGGGCCGCCGGTGATCCGGCGGCCCTCCCTTTCTTGTCCAGTGCCGTGCTTTGACTGCCTGGCGGCCTTAGCGCTGCTCGCCGTCCCGGCGGGGTCCGTCCGCGCTGGGTTCTCCCTGCCGGGGTTCGTTGGTGACCCGGACGCCGTACTGCGGCCGGCCGTCGGGCAGGTCCGGGTAGCTGACCCCGGAGGGGCGCACCGGTTCCTCCTCCGCGGCGGGCTCACCGGCGGCCGCCGGCTGGCCGGCGTCGGCGGTCCGCTGGCCATACGGGTCGCTCCAGCCCGCGGGACGCTGGGGCATCGGCCCCTGCCCCTGGTGGCCGGGCTGCTGCTGCTGCGGGCCCGGCTGTTGCGGACCGGGCTGCTGCGGGCCGGGCTGCTGCGGGCCGGGCTGGAACGGCTGGTGCTGGTGGTCGTGCTGCTGGTAGCCCGCGGCGGAGGCGTCATGCTGCGTCATCGGCAGCTGGTGCAGCAGGCGGCGCGCCTCATGGGCGGCCTCGAAGGCCACCACGACGTCGTAGTTCGTTGCGACCACCTGGCTGGTGGAGGTGAAGTCACGCTTGCCGCGCTGCATGGCGTACGTGACGATGCCGAACAGCATAAAGAAGGCCGCACCCATCAACACCGAGGTGACGATCGAGAAGTAGCCGCCCGACTCCGAGAAGAAGGAGAGCATGACTCCCACGAAGAGGCCGAACCACATGCCGCTCAGCGCGCCGGAGAGCGCCACGCGGGGGTAGGTGAGCCGGCCGGTGACGCGCTCCACCATCTTCAGGTCATTGCCGACGATCGAGACCAGCTGCACGGGGAACTGCTGGTCCGCCAGATAGTCCACCGCCTTCTGGGCGTCCAGGTAGGAGTTGTAGGAACCGACGGTGTCCCCCTTGGGAACAGCGCGGGACTCGTCCGCCCCGCCGGGAGCGCCGGCCTTTGGACCACCAAAAATGTTAGACATACGCCCATTCTCACCCATCCAGCTGGGCAGCGGCTGCAAATTCAGCTAAAAGAGAGCGGACTCGGTAGCCTGTAGGTGTGAGCACAACTCTTTCGCGGGTATTTGTCGCGCGCCTCCTCGGACTGGACGTCTTCGACCCCCTGGGCGACCGTCTGGGCCGGTTGCGCGACGTCGTCGTGCTCTCCCGCGGCAACCGGGGCGCCCCGCACGTGGTGGGCATCGTCGTCGAGGTCCCCGGCAAGAAGCGCGTCTTCGTGCCGATGACCCGGATCACCTCGATCGACCAGACCCAGGTCATCTGCACCGGGCTGGTGAACCTGCGCCGGTTCGAACAGCGCGGCGCGGAAACCCTCGTGGTCGCCGAGATGTTCGACCGCCGCGTGACCCTGGCCGACGGCAGCGGGGACGCCACCATCGAGGACATCGCGATGGACCGGCACCGCTCCGGCGACTGGTTTGTCAGCAAGCTCTTCGTCCGCCGCGGCCACTCCCTCTCGCCGCTGAGCAGGCTGCGCCGCAACGAAACCATGATCATCGACTGGGCCGACGCCCAGCAGGGCGCCCGCACCGAGCCCCAGGCAGCCACCCAGTTCGTCGCCACCCACGAGGACCTCAAGCCCGCTGACTTTGCCGAGGCGCTCCAGGAGATGAGCGACAAGCGCCGCTTCGAGGTCGCCAGCGAGCTCCAGGACGAACGCCTCGCCGACGTCCTGCAGGAAATGCCCGAGGGCGACCAGGTGGAAATCCTCTCCGCCCTCGACGTCGAACGCGCCGCCGACGTGCTGGAGGAGATGGACCCCGACGACGCCGCAGACCTCCTCGCCGAGCTCCCCAGCGCGCAGGCCGAGGAACTGCTGCAGTTGATGGAACCCGAAGGCGCCGAGGACGTGCGCCGCCTGCTCGAATACGACGAGGACACCGCCGGCGGCCTGATGACGCCCGTTCCGGTCATCCTGCCCCCGGAAGCGACCGTCGCCGAGGCCCTCGCCCACGTCCGGCGCGAGGAGCTCTCCCCCGCGCTGGCCTCGTCGATCTTCATCGCGCGCCCGCCGCTGGAGACGCCGACGGGGCGTTTCCTCGGCGTCGTGCACATCCAGCAGCTGCTGCGCTACCCGCCGCCGGAACCGCTGGGCAACCTGGTGGACAAGAACCTCGAGCCGGTCTCTGACCAGGCCCACATCAGCGAGGTGGCGCGCACCCTGGCTACCTACAACCTCAACTCACTCCCCGTGGTCAACGAAGACGGCCGACTCGTCGGGGCGGTGACTGTTGATGACGTGCTTGATCATCTGTTGCCCGACGACTGGCGCGCCCACGATGACGACGCCCCGATAAGGAAACTTGGAGGCCGCATTGGCTGATATCAGCACACCACGGAACCCCAACGTCCGCCCGGGAGCCCGGACCACCGGCGGCCTTGATACCCCGCTGAGCGGCCGCGCCCGGATCCTGCCCAAGTTCTCCCCCAACCCGGATGCCTTCGGCCACGCCACCGAGGGCTTCGCCCGGTTCATGGGCACGCCGACGTTCCTGGTCTACATGACCGTGTTTTGCGTCTTCTGGCTGGTCTGGAACACTTTTGCGCCGAAGGAGTGGCAGTTCGACTCCCAGGCGCTCGGGTACACGCTGCTGACCCTGATGCTCTCCCTGCAGGCCTCCTACGCCGCACCGCTGCTGCTGCTGGCCCAGAACCGCCAGGACGACCGTGACCGCGTCTCGCTGGAGCAGGACCGCCAGCGTGCCGAACGCAACCTCTCCGACACCGAATACCTGACCCGGGAACTCGCCTCGCTGCGCATCGCCCTGCGCGAGGTCGCAACCCGCGACTACGTCCGGGCCGAGCTGCGCAGCCTCCTTGAGGACATGCTCGAAGCGCAGGAGGAACTGCGCACCCACGACCCCTCGGCCGGCGTACACGAGACCCCGCGGGACAAAGTCAAGGAAAAGCTCAAGGAACGCCGCGACAAACAGCGCAGCCCGCGTACCCAGCAGATCCCCCGCGTCAGGAGCGAGGCAACGCCGGACAAGCAGTCCGGTTCCGGTCCGGACGCCACCGGCGCGCCGGCGCACCGCACCTTCCCCGAAAGCTGAGCCAAGCCCGCAATGAGCACCCCGCAGGGATCAACCCCGGCATTCCCCCTGGACCAGGCCGTGCACGCCGCACTGGCCACCGTGATCGACCCGGAACTGCGCCGCCCCATCACCGAACTCGGCATGGTCGATTCCGTGGACATTTCCGGCTCCGGCCACGTACGGATAGCCGTGCTGCTCACCATTGCGGGCTGCCCGCTGCGCGGCACCATCACCGCGGACTGCGAGGCGGCCCTGGCCGCCGTGCCGGGCGTCACCGCCGTCGACGTCGAACTCAAGGTCATGTCCCAGGAACAGCGCGATGCGCTCAAGGAGCGGTTGCGCGGCCCGGGCGGTGCGCGCGGCATCCCGTTCAACGCGCCGGGCTCCCTGACCAAGGTCTACGCCGTGGCGAGCGGCAAGGGCGGGGTGGGGAAATCCTCGGTGACCGTGAACCTGGCCTGCGCCCTCGCGGCCCAGGGGCTGCGGGTGGGGATCGTCGACGCGGATGTGTACGGCTTCTCGGTCCCGGCGCTGATGGGCATCAGCCAGGCACCCACCCGGGTGGACGACATGATCCTGCCGCCGGTGGCCTACGGCGTCAAGGTCATCTCCATCGGCATGTTCGTCACGGGCAACCAGCCGGTGGCCTGGCGCGGGCCGATGCTGCACCGCGCCCTCGAGCAGTTCCTCACCGACGTCTACTTCGGCGATCTGGACGCCCTGTTCCTGGACTTGCCGCCGGGCACGGGCGACATCGCCATCTCGGTGGCCCAGCTGCTGCCCAGGGCGCAGATCCTGGTCGTGACCACTCCCCAGGCCGCGGCGGCCGACGTGGCCGAGCGGGCCGGGGCGATCGCGGTCCAGACCGGCCAGTCAGTGGCCGGCGTCGTGGAGAACATGTCCTATCTGGAAATGCCCGACGGCGGCAGGATGGAACTCTTCGGCAGCGGCGGAGGCGCCGTGCTCGCCGAGCGTCTCTCCGCCACCGTTGGCACCGACGTGCCGCTGCTGGGCCAGATTCCGCTCGACATCCTGCTTCGCGAAGGCGGTGACACCGGCGTTCCGCTTGTGCTTGGCCGGCCCGAAACTCCGGCAGCGCTGGCCCTGGCGGGCATAGCCGGCAGGCTGGCTGCCAGCCCGCGCGGGCTGAAAGGGATGTCGCTGGGCCTCCAGCCCCGCTGACACGGGCCGCACCGGGCCCGCCGGACGTCCTGTTTAGGTTGCCTCGGAGTCGAACGGCGCAGCCTCGCCCTCCGGCAGCCGCTCAACGACCCGGGCCGGCCGGCGCTCTTCGGCGGTGGCGACGGCGGCGGGCGCACCGGCGCTCACGGGCTTGGTGTCGTCCTCCAGGAGGGCTTCCTTGATGATCCGGCGGGGGTCGTACTGCCGGGGGTCGTACTTCTTCCAGTCCACATCGTCGATGTCGATGCCGACTTCTTCCTTGATCTGCTCGCGGGCGCCGGAGGCCATCCGCCGGACTTCCTTGACGATGTTGGCCAGCTTCTGCGTGTATTCGGGCAGCCTGCTGGGTCCGATCACCAAAAGGCCGATGATCAGCAGAAGTATGAACTCCGGTCCGTTGATTCCAAGCACCCTAGGAAGATTACCCTCTCAGTCCTGTGCGCGACGATTCCAGAAAACGCTGCCCGGGCCTGGCTGACGGGCCCCCTTACGGTGCGGCGCCATGGTGTGCGTCATCGTGCCAGCAGCTCCACAATCCGTTCCAGGCCCCGCTCAAGGCGGGCCGGGACTCCCTCCGCGCCGTGCGCCGTCGGGGCCTTAACGGGATGGGCATGCACCAGGGCGCCCACGCCGTCGTCCGCCTGCTCCGCCGGGAGCTCGGAGATATACGTGAAGGTGGCCGTGGACGTCCGGTAGATGGCGCGGAAGGGCGCCTCTTTGTTGATCCAAAGCGAGCCGGCCGGGGCGGCGGGGCCAACCGCCGCGGC
Source organism: Arthrobacter sp. 10T44 (assembly GCF_056393885.1). Classification (NCBI taxonomy): domain Bacteria; kingdom Bacillati; phylum Actinomycetota; class Actinomycetes; order Micrococcales; family Micrococcaceae; genus Arthrobacter; species Arthrobacter sp. 10T44. Next base: position 195,447 of record NZ_JBFTGT010000001.1, read on the forward strand.
GGCGTCCAGCCGGGCGGCAACGAAGCCGTCCTCGGTGGCCGGATGCCCGGTCAGCACGTTCACCGGCGGCCAGGCTGCGGGCTGTGCTGGGCCAGGCTGTGCTGGGCCAGCGGCCCCGGGGGTCGGCCGCACAGTGCCGGCCGTGCCATGCTGGTCGGCGGAGACGTCCGCGTGTTGTTCCAGGACCGTCGCAAAGTGCCGGCCGTCGGTGAGGCGAAGCTCCAGGAGTTTCGAGCCGTCGGCGACCCCGCCGCGGGCCCAGACGAGGTGGTAGCCCAGCTCCCGCAGTTCCGGGCAGGTCCAGCCACGGGCACGCAGTGCGGAGAGCTGTTCGGCGCTCAGCGAGCCGGCCGGCGTGACGTCCGGCTCGCCGCTGAGCTTCCACGCGGCCGCCGAGATGCTCTCGGAAGACAGGGCCGGGCCGGACGGACCCGACCCGGGAAAGGCCGAGGTGAACGCCTCGTCGGCGGGCAGCGCCGTATCGCTGCCCATGAGGTAGGCGGCGCCGCCCATCAGGACGGCGGTGGCAGCCACGCCGCCGGCGATCTGGACAGCGAGCCGCAGCGGCCGCCCCTGCTGTGGCGGCGTCCGCCGCGGCGCAACCGAGGCCGGACCGGGCGCGGGAGCCGCCTCCGCATCCTGCTGCCCGGCGGCCAGGACGCCGGTGCGGGCCAGCAGGCGGGCGGTCAGATCTTCGCTTGCGGCGGGCACAGCGGCACCGCGCAGCCGTTCGAGGTATTGGCGTTCGCGCTGCAGCCGGGCACGGCACGCGGTGCACCGCTCAAGGTGTTTCCGGCGCCGCTCCTGGGCCCTGCCGGTGAGCGGCTGCGCGCCCGTCCGGACCCGGCCCGGTTTCCGGCCGAAATACGTGCACGTGAGGCCCGCGAGGAAGTGTTTCAGTTGACCCATTGCCTGGTTCAGAGGAGGCCGGCGATGCGGGGCATCTTGAGCCGGGGCTTCAGTGACTGCTTTGCGGCCGGCTGCGGCCTGGGGTCGCGGTGGGCGAGCTTCTCGCGGAGCATCGTCCGGCCGCGGTGGATCCGGGACCGGACGGTGCCGAGTTTGACGTCCAGGGCCACGGCAACCTCGTCATAGGACAGGCCCTCAAGGTCGCAAAGCACCACGGCGGCGCGGAAATCCGGCGGGAGCTCCTCGAGGGCGGCCTGCACGTCCAGATCGAGGTTGTTGAATTCAAAGCTCTGCTCCGGACCGGGCTCGCGGCCGGGAATGCGCGACTCGGCGTCCTCGGCCAGCGCATCGAAGCGGATCCGGCTCTTACGCCGGGCCTGGTCGAGGAAGAGATTGGTGGTGATGCGGTGCAGCCAGCCGTCGAGCGTACCGGGCTTGAAGTTGTCCAGCGAGCGGAAGACCCGGACGAAGACTTCCTGGGTGAGGTCCTCGGCGTCGTACTTGTTGCCCGTGAGCCGATACGCCAGGCGGTAGACCTTGGCGGAGTGGTTGGTCACCACCTCTTCCCACGTCGGCCTGACCCATTCGGCCTCGGCCGTGGGCTGGGACTCGTCAGTTACCGGGACAGCTGCCACAACCGACATTGTCCACTCCCCTCGCGGATGGTGCTTACGCCTGGATGGCACTTGCTGCTGCAAGCCCCTACACCCCTAGATTCGGCGCCGATCACCACGCGGATGAGCGGATATCCATCATTTCAAAATAAGCTGGGAATTTCCTGACGTGGCCGGTTCTTCCGCCCACGGCGGAACGCAGAAGACCGTGCGGGACACAGTACGCTGTATGAAACACTCCCCTCCTGCCCGGAAAGCGATACCCATGAGCGCCGATAAGTCCACGAGCTGGTCCTACGCAGAAGATCTGCCTGCCGAGGATGAGGTCTTGTTGCACGCGCGCGAACGGTCTTTCGAACTGGGCGTCACCCCGATCGGGCCCGGCGTCGGCGCCGTCCTGACCGTACTCGCAGCCGCCTCCAAGGCTCAGACCGCGGTGGAAATCGGCACCGGGGCCGGCGTTTCCGGCGTCTGCATCCTGCGGGGCCTGGGGCCGCAGGCGGTGCTGACGACGATCGACGTCGACGTCGAACACCTCCGCGCCGCGCGGGAGTCCTTCCAGGAGGCCGGGAGCCCCGCCAACCGCACGCGCACCATTTCCGGCCGTGCCGGCGACGTGCTGCCGCGCCTGACCGACGGCGCCTATGACCTGGTGTTCATCGACGCGGACAAGCCCAACTACCCCAGCTACGTGGAGCAGGCCGTCCGGCTGCTCAAGTCCGGCGGCCTGCTGATCGTCAACGACGCCCTGGACAAGGACCGCGTCTCCAACCCCGCGGCCCGCGAGGCAACCACCGTCGTCCTGCGCCAGGTCGGCAAATCCATCCGCGACGACGACCGCCTCGCCTCAGCCATGCTGCCCACCGGCGACGGTTTGCTGGTGGCGGTCAAGAGATAGCCCGGGCTGCCGGAAAGGGGCCCGCTGCCAACCGGCTGCGGGCCCCTTTTCCTGTGACGAAAAGGCTATTCGGTAACGCCGACCAGGCATTCCTTAAGATTTGTCGCTTCGGCAGCGTTGAGTTCGACCACAAGCCGTCCCCCGCCTTCGAGCGGAACCCGCATGATCAGGCTGCGGCCCTCTTTGGTCACTTCCATAGGGCCGTCGCCGGTGCGTGGTTTCATAGCCGCCATGAGGAATATCCCCTCCAGTAGTCCCGTGACTTACCAGCCCGGCCGGGCTGTGTCCGCTTGGTCAAACAAGACGCCTGGCGGCCGTGATGGCAGCCGCCGTGGCTCAACACTCGGTTTTCCTTTGCTTACGGCCCATTATCCCGTAATTACGCGCTTGTAGCTAATCGATGGACTTTTTATGCTCCTTGGGAATGTCGCGCTTACGGCAGGAAAACGTGTTCGGCGTCACGGCGGATAGTCGCCGCCGCCGGGCAATTGGGCCCACGCCCAAAGCCACACGATCCAGACGATTTGCAGCAGAATAAACATGACAACAACCGTCGCGCGGTAGGCGCGGGAGCGGGATACGAGTGCCGCGCCGAGGGCCAGCGGGAAGAGCGGCAGCAGCATCCGGAAGGTGCTGGTCTGCGGGTGCAGGAACACCAGCAGATAACCCACGTAACAAACGCACCACAGTCGCAGCTCCGTGCCCAGCGCCGCCACGGGACGGGACATCATGAGCAGGACAAAGGCGGCCACGAAGACGAACGGCGCCAGCAGCCCCAGGACGGGTCCGAAGAGCTGGACGCCGGTGTCGAACCAGGGTTTGAAGGGCACCAGGTCATGCCCGCGCCACACCGTTTCGGTCTTGGTGTAGGCCTGGACGTCGCCCGTGACGACGAAGGCAAACGCGGGCCACAACAGCGCCCCCAGGCCGCTGACGGCGGCAAGGCCGGCCAGCGACCATAGCTCCCCGGGGCTATGGGTCCCGGCGGCGGGCGGCCCGGCGGCGGAGGTCCCGGCGGCGGGCATCCCCAGGTCGGGGCTGTGCACCGCACCGGTCCGGGGCCGGCCGCGGACCGTCGCGACGAGGCTCGGGTATACGCGGTACAGGAACAGCAGCCCGACCATCGCGGCGAACGGCACGCCGGTTGGCCGCGACAGGCACATCAGAAGCACCACCGGCATGGCCCAGAGGTAGCGCCGGCGCAGGACGAGCAGCAGCGCCGCGGCCAGCAGTAGGAGATTCAGGGACTCCGCGTAGGGAACCTGCAGCACCGGGGAGACGGGGAAGGTGGAGAAGTACACCGTGCCCCAGAGCGCCGTGCGGTGGGTGGCCTTGTGCCGGAATAGCCGGTAGACCACAAGGGCCGCCGCCAGTCCGGAGAGCATGGCGATGACGGTGAGCGCGGCGGCGGGCGCGATTCCGGCCAGCCCGGCGAGGGTCCGGCCCAGCAGCGGGAAGAGCGGGTAGAAGGCCCATGTGTTTTCCTGCACCGCGCCGGCGTCGTCGGTCGGCAGTTGGGCGGGATAGCCGTTCCGCAGGGCCTCGCCGTACCAGCGGGCATCCCAGATGTTGATGAAGTTCCAGTAGTCGGGCTTCGCCGGAAACCACGGGTTCACGCCCTGGTGCAGGGCGGCCGCCATGAAGATGCAGGCGCTGACCAGCCGCGCGGCAAGGTAGATGCCGCCGACCTGAAGCCACCACGGCCAGCGGGCGGCGCGCGTGCCGGCGGCCGCAATCCGGCTCCACACGGCGGAGTTCAGGCCCTCCTGAGCCACCGGGGTCACGGGGCCGGGTCCGGCGCAGGGTCCGGGTGCCGTTCCGGCGCCCCTTCCGGCAGCGGGTGTTCCAGCGGGGGTAGTTCCGGCGTCGTTGCCTCACGCTCCGTGCGGAGCCGGGCGATTTCGCGGTCCTTCCGGGCGATCTGGTCCCGCAGCTCGTCGAGGACCTGGTCCACCTGGTCCATCCGGTAGCCGCGCAGCCCGACGCCGAACCTGATCCGGTCGACGTCGGCCGGGTCCGCGTCGGCGGGCAGCAGCACGGCCGGCAGCGAGGCCACCGGCTCGTCGAAGCCGTCGTTGAAGGGCTGTTCGCCGGCGCCGCGGCGGAAGATCCGCGGCACCAGGTCGGTGCCGACGAGGATGGCGACGGCGGCCAGCACGGTCGCCACGAAAACCAGGAAGAAACTCACAGCTCCATCGTGCCAGACCCGGCCGTGCGGGCTGCTCAGGCCCGCGGGCCGTTAGCCGCGCCGTAGCTGCCGTTTCCAGTGCCGTTGGTCCCAGTGCTGTTGCTCCCAGTGCCGTTGTTCCCAGTGCTGGGGTTGGTTCCGTTCGGGTTGCGGTGGCGGGCGGCGCCTTCGACGATGAGTTCGACGGCGAGCGCCGGGTCGTCAACGACCTGCACCAGGTCGAGGTCTTCCTCCGCCATCATGCCCTCGGCGACCAGGGTGGTCTGGATCCAGTCCAGCATCGGGCTCCAGAAGGCGGTCCCGATCAGCACGATCGGGAAGGAAGTCACCTTCCGGGTCTGGACCAGGACCATGGCCTCGAATAGCTCATCCAGGGTGCCGAGGCCGCCGGGAAGGACAATGAAACCCTGGGCGTACTTCACGAACATGGTCTTGCGCGCAAAGAAATAGCGGAAGTTGATGCCCAGGTCCACCCACTGGTTCATGCCCTGCTCGAAGGGCAGTTCGATCCCCAGGCCTACCGACACCCCGTTGCCCTGGACCGCGCCCTTGTTGGCCGCTTCCATGGACCCGGGACCGCCGCCGGTGATCACGGCCAGGCCGGCTTCGGCCAGTTTGCGGCCCACGTCGACGGCCAGCTCATAGTTGAGGCTGCCCGGCAGCGTCCGGGCGGAGCCGAACACGCTGACCGCCGGGCCAAGGTCCGCGAGGGCGCCGAAACCTTCCACGAATTCGCTCTGGATCCGCAGCACACGCCACGGGTCGGTGTGCACAAACTGTCCGGGGCCCTTGGTGTCCAGCAGCGTCTGGTCCGACATCGTGACCCTGGCAGCCTTGCGGCGCAGCTCCAACGGGCCCTTGTGCCGGATGCCGTTCGCCTGCGGGGCGTCCCGCCGCCCGGCCCCGGCGTTCGGTGCGGGGTTCTGCTCTGGCGTGGGCTGCTGCTCGGTACTCATGCCCATAGGCTAGCGCGGATCGGAAGGCCCGGCCCCGCGGCGCGGCGGGCCGCCGGGAGGGTGTGGTACGACCCTGACCTGCGGATATCTCTTGGGTCACGATGTTGACCAACTCCGAGTGATTGGGGTCATAATCCGCTAATGTTCGCTAGATTCTTCTTATGACTACTCAAGTGCCCGGCGATGCCCTCGTCTCCCTAAATGCCGTCAACAAGCATTACGGCCAGTTGCACGTCCTCAAGGACATCAATCTGAACGTCCGCAAGGGAGAGGTCGTTGTTGTCATCGGCCCCTCGGGCTCCGGCAAGTCAACGCTCTGCCGCGCCATCAACCGCCTCGAGACCATCGACGACGGCGTCATCACGATCGACGGCAAGGAACTTCCCGCGGAGGGCAAGGAACTCGCAAAGCTGCGCGCCGACGTCGGGATGGTCTTCCAGTCCTTCAACCTGTTCGCGCACAAAACGATCCTGGAAAACGTCACGCTCGGCCCGATCAAGGTCAAGGGGGTGTCCAAGGCCGAGGCCGACAAGGACGCCATGGCTCTGCTGGAGCGCGTCGGCGTCGGACACCAGGCACCGAAGCTGCCGGCCCAGCTCTCCGGCGGCCAGCAGCAGCGCGTGGCCATCGCCCGCGCCCTGGCCATGAAGCCGAAGGTGATGCTCTTCGACGAGCCCACCTCCGCGCTGGACCCGGAAATGATCAACGAAGTCCTCGACGTCATGATCCAGCTGGCCAAGGAAGGCATGACGATGATCGTGGTGACCCACGAGATGGGCTTCGCCCGCAAGGCAGCCGACCGCGTGGTCTTCATGGCCGACGGCCAGATCGTCGAGGACGCGACGCCCGAGGAGTTCTTCACCAACCCCAAGAGCGATCGGGCCAAAGACTTCCTGTCCAAGCTCCTGACCCACTGAGCCGGCAAGGCTCCGCACACCACCACTGAAATTCCGCAGATTCCGCACCCAGGCTGCCGCGAGGCGGCCGTCCAATGAAAGGAATGTCATGATGGCATTTTTGACCCGAAGGAAATCCCTTCTGGTGGCCGCATCCGCAGCTCTGGCGTTGAGCCTGAGCGCCTGCGGCGGCAGCTCCTCCACGACGAACCCGCCCGTAGCCGAGAAGCCGAGCTTCGCCGCCGACAGCACCATGGCAAAGCTTTCTTCTGCCGGCAAGATCACCATCGGCACCAAGTTCGACCAGCCGCTGTTCGGCCAGAAGGGCCTCGACGGCAAGCCTGTCGGTTTCGACGTTGAGATCGGCAAGCTGATCGCCGCGAAGCTGGGCATCCCCGCCGACAAGATCGAGTGGGTCGAGACTGTTTCCGCCAACCGCGAGCAGTTCATCAAGCAGGGCAAGGTCGACATCATCGTCGCCACCTACACGATCAACGACAAGCGCAAGACCGAAGTCGACTTCGCCGGCCCGTACTACGAGGCTGGCCAGGCCCTCATGGTGAACAAGGACAACAACTCCATCACCAAGCCCGAGGACGTCAAGGGCAAGAAGGTCTGCTCCGTGACCGGTTCCACCCCTGCCTCTACCATCGTGGAGAAGTACGGAGCAATCCTGGTCCCGGCCGCTACCTACTCGGCCTGCCTTGAGCCGCTGCGCAACAAGCAGGTTGAAGCCGTCACCACCGACAACGTCATCCTCGCCGGATTCGTCAACAAGGAGCCGGACGCCTTCAAGCTGGCCTCGGACGAGACCTTCACCAAGGAGCCTTACGGCATTGGCCTGAAGAAGGACGACAAGGTCTTCCGCAACTGGATCAACGACCAGCTGGAAGCCTTCGACAAGGATGGCTCCTACAAGAAGGCCTGGGAAGCCACCGCGGGCTCCGTCATCAAGACGGCCCCGAAGCTCCCCGCCATCAACCGCTACTAAAGCCGGATGTGGCGGCCGCCGGAAACCGCGGCACTCGCGGCCCGGCGGCCGCCACAGCCCCGCTAACGATTGAATCCCCTCAACGCAGCTGAAGGAACCTATGGACGTCATCATTGAGAGCCTGCCCCAATACTGGGACGGCTTTCTCAGAACCCTCTTCCTGGCAGTGGTCTCGGGAATCATCGCCCTTGTCTTCGGTACCCTGCTCGCAGCGGCCCGGGTCTCCCCCATCGCCGCGCTGCGCGGCTTCAGCATGGCCTACGTGGAGATCGTCCGGAACACCCCGCTGACCATCGCTTTCTTCTTCGCCGCCGTGGTGTTGCCCCGCCTGGGTGTCACGTTCCAGCAGTTCGAAGTCGCCGCCATCATCGCCCTGAGCGCCTACACCTCGGCCTTCATCGCCGAGGCCGTCCGCTCCGGCGTCAACAGCGTTCCCGTGGGCCAGGCCGAGGCCGCCCGCAGCATCGGCATGAAGTTCAGCCAGGTGCTGTCCCTGATCATCCTGCCGCAGGCCCTGCGCACGGTCATCCCGCCCTTGATCAATATCCTGATCGCCCTGGTGAAGAACTCCTCCGTGGCCGGCGCGTTCTATGTGCTGGAGCTCTTCGGCTACGGCAAGCAGCTCGCCAACGACCACGGCGATGCCGTCATGTGGGTCCTGGTGGGCGTCGCGTTCTTCTACCTGCTGATAACCGTCCCGCTTGGCTACCTCGCCAACGTGGTTGAACGAAAGGTGGCGATCGCACGATGACCTCAGTTCTCTACGACGTCCCGGGTCCCAAGGCCCGCCGCGTTTCCCTGATCGGTTCGGTCATCGGCGTCATTGTGATCGGCGCGCTCCTGGTCCTGGCCGTAATGACCCTGGCCCAGCAGGGCATCTTCGAAGGCCAGCGGTGGGCCATCTTCGGCCAGGCCGACGTTTGGACGCTGATCGCCAACGGCATCGGTGCCACGCTGAGCGCCGCCGCGGTCTCGGCCGTGATCGCCTTCCCCCTGGGCCTGCTGCTGTGCCTGATGCGGATCTCCGACGTCGCCTGGATCCGTGTCCCCACCCGCATCGTCCTGGAGTTCCTCCGCGGCATGCCGGTGGTCCTGATGATGCTGTTCGTGTTGCTCGTCTTTGCCACCAGCTCCTTCATCGCCGTCGTGGCCGGCCTGGTCCTCTACAACTCGGCCATCTTCGCCGAAATCATCCGGGCCGGCATCCAGTCGCTGCCCAAAGGCCAGCGGGAAGCCGGCCTCGCCATCGGCCTGACCAGCTTCCAGTCCCGGCTGACCATCGAGCTGCCCCAGGCCATCCGCCGCATGCTCCCCTCGCTCGTGGCGCAGCTGGTTGTCCTGCTCAAGGACACCTCGCTCGGATACATCGTGGCCTACGGCGAGCTCCTGCGCGCGGTGCAGGTCATGGCGGACTTCCTGGGTCCGCAGTTCCTCTTCCCGGTGTTCTTCGTGGCCGCCGCGATCTACATCGCGATCAACCTGGCAGTCTCCCGCATCGCCATCTGGATCGAGAAGCGCGGTTCCAAGAAGGCCGCCGGCGGCATGGCCCACGTCCCGGTCGCCGGAGTCGCACCGGCCAAGTAGCCGGTACCAGCCGCCAGTACAAACGCAGGAGGTCCGGAACCCAGTCGGGTTCCGGACCTCCTGCGTTTTTCCCGGACGGGCCAGCGGCGAATTGGTCCCGGCCGGCTATACTCCCAGCCAGCTCCGCAGCGCCCGCAGGCACTCGCGGATCGCGTCGGCGTCGACGTGCTCGTCGTCCTTGTGCGCCAGCAGCGCATCGCCCGGCCCGAAGTTCACGGCGGGGACGCCGAGCTCGCTGAAACGCGCGACGTCGGTCCAGCCGTACTTCGGCTTCGGCTCCGCGCCGACGGCGGCGACGAAGGACGCGGCGGCGGGGTGGTTCAGGCCGGGCCGGGCCCCGTTCGCTCCGTCGGTGCGGACCAGGTCGAAGCCGGCGAGCAGTTCGCGGACGTGCTCCTCGGCCTGCTGCATGGATTTGTCCGGGGCGAAGCGGTAGTTGATCTCCACCACGCAGCGGTCCGGAATGACGTTGCCGGCCGTCCCGCCGTTGACCCGCACGGCGTTGAGGCTCTCCCGGTAGTCCAGTCCGTCCACGGTGACGGTCTGCGGCTGGTAGGCGGCCAGCCTGGCCAGGATCGGGGCCGCAGCGTGGATGGCGTTGCTGCCCATCCAGGCCCGCGCCGAGTGGGCCGCCTCACCGAGGGTGGTCGCCTCGAAACGGATGGTGCCGTTGCAGCCGCCCTCGACGGTCCCGTCGGTCGGTTCCAGCAGGATCGCAAAGTCGCCCTCGAGCAGGCCGCCGTGGTTCCGGACCAGCCGGCCGAGGCCGCTCTTGACCCCCTCCACTTCCTCGTGGTCATAGAAGACGAAGGTGACGTCCTTATCCGGTGCCGCGCCGCCGTCGAACAGGCCCGCTGCCAGCGCGAGCTGCACCGCGACGCCGCTCTTCATGTCGGTGGCGCCTCGCCCGTACAGGACGCCCTCCCCCGGCGCCCCTGAGGGCCAGTAGGAGGGGACGGTGCCCAGCGCTCCCTCGGTGGTCGGCAGCGGGACCGTGTCCAGGTGTCCGGCGAGAATGACGCGCTCCGCCCTGCCCAGGTTGGTGCGGGCGATCATCGCGTCGCCGTCGCGGGTCAGCTCCAGCTGCGGGATGGTTCGGAGGGCATGCTCCACGGCGTCAGCCAGGCGGCGTTCCTCTCCGGAGACGCTGAAAATGTCGATGATGTCCGCGGTCAGCAGGGCAACGTCCTGGCGCAGGTCCAGGCGGGCGGGGGCAGTATGATCAGTCACCGTTCCACTGTATCTGCCCGCCCCCCGTCACCGGTTTCGGGGAGCGCGGGGGCCGTCTATAGACTTGACGCATGACTGAAACCGCTTCTGCTGCTGTGCCCGACAACTCCCGCTCCGCCTACGGTTACGGGCTCGCAACCATCGCCACCCGCAACGGCACGGCCACGGTGCTGGACGTCTGGTTCCCGGCGCCGGCGCTCGGAACCGCTGCAGAGAACCTGCGCGACGTCGCGAACGCGGACCAGTCACTGCTCGACATCGCCGCACACGGCGCCGACGCGGACCGTGGCACCGAACAAAAGGTCGTTTTCGCGCAGATCCACCTTGACGAGGCGCCTGCCGACACCGCGGACGCGTACCTGCGCCTGCACCTGCTCTCCCACCGTCTGGTGCGGCCGAACAGCATCAACCTGGACGGTGTTTTCGGCAAGCTGCCCAACGTCGTGTGGACCAACTTCGGCCCGGCCGCCGTCGAGGACTTCGAACTGACCCGGGCGCGGCTGCGCAAGCGCGGCGCGGTGACCGTCTACGGCGTGGACAAGTTCCCCCGGATGGTCGACTACGTCATCCCCTCCGGTGTGCGGATCGCCGATGCCGACCGGGTCCGCCTCGGCGCGCACCTGGCCGAGGGCACCACCGTCATGCACGAGGGTTTCGTAAACTTCAACGCCGGTACGCTCGGAACATCCATGGTCGAGGGCCGCATCTCCGCCGGCGTGGTGGCCGGCGACGGCTCCGACGTCGGCGGCGGGGCCTCCATCATGGGCACCCTCTCCGGCGGCGGCAAGGAGAAGATCTCCCTTGGGGAACGGGTCCTGCTCGGCGCCAACTCCGGCGTGGGCATCAGCATCGGCGACGACTCCGTCGTCGAGGCCGGCCTCTACGTCACGGCCGGAACCCGGGTGCGGGTGATCGGGCCGAAGGACGCCGACGGCGAGGACACCAGCCGGATCGTCAAGGCCGTCGAACTCTCCGGCGTCCCGAATCTGCTCTTCCGCCGCAACTCCTCCAGCGGCGAGGTGGAAGTACTGCCGCGCAAGGGCCAGACTGTCGAGCTCAATGAGGCCCTGCACGCCAACTAGGCGGCTGCCGCCAACCAGCCGGCTGAAGAACAAAACGGCTGAAGAACAAACCGGCCCGTCAGGGCTTGAGGGAGTAGTTACGTGGCACGCAGAGGTGGCTGGCGCCGTCGGATCGTGCTGTTGCTGACCCTGGCGATGGTGGCGGGGGCCATCTACACGGCGGTGGGATTCCTGCAGCGCTCCGAAACGCTGATCACGGAGCGCTGCACGGCGGTGGGCGCAGGCGGCGAAGATCTTGCCACCGACCAGGCCGCCAATGCCGCCCTGATCAGCGCCATTGCGGTCCGGCGCGGGCTGCCGGCACGCGCAGCCAGCATCGCCCTGGCCACCTCCATGCAGGAATCGAAGCTGCGCAACATCGGCCACGGCGACCAGGCCGGCCCGGATTCCCGAGGGCTGTTCCAGCAACGGCCGTCGCAGGGCTGGGGCACCGAGCAGCAGGTGATGGACCCGTACCACGCCACAAACGCCTTCTACGATGCGCTGGTGAAGATCCCGGGCTACGAATCGCTTCCCATCACGGAGGCCGCGCAGCGGGTCCAGCGTTCAGCGTACCCGGGCGCCTATGCCCAGCATGAGCCGATGGCCCGGGCCTTCGCCTCGGCGCTGACCGGGTACACCCCGCAGGGCGTCGATTGCTCGCTGCGCAAGCCGGATGCCGCCGGGGCCGCCGGGCAGGTCCGCCAGCGCCTGCTGGCGGCTTTCGGGAGCATCCCGGCGACGGCGGCCGGCCGGACGCTGACCATCCAGGTCCAGGGCAGCGAGGCGTGGGCAGTGGCGCAGTGGGCGGTGGCCAACGCCAAGGCCTTGTCCGTCACGGAGGTGCGGGTTGACGGGCAGGGCTGGACCAGGGTGTCCCACAAGGGCTGGCAAACCGCAGAAGGGCCTGAGGGGCAGGTCACCATTACGGTTGCCGATAAACCCGCGTCGTAGCTGCCGGGCCCCGCTCAGACCAGCAGTTCGACAACCGGCTGGACGTAGCTGCGGAAGAGCTCCGGTTCGGACAGCAAGGCCGAGCTCATGATGATCTTGTCCGGCTCCAGGTACCAGGCCCGGGGCTCGGCGAGCGGAAGCTCGATGATGGTCAGTTCGAAGTCGCGCGCGGCCCGGCCGACTTCCAGCAGCCGGTCATCGACCATGTCGGCGAGCACCTGGTTGGCCCCGCTGGCGTCCCGCTCGGCTTCGAGGGCAAGATACTCCCCGCGGCGTTCCCGGGCCCAGCTGAGGGCGGCGCCGAAGTGCGCCTGCAGCACGCGCCGGAGGGCCGGCGAGTTACCGAAGGCCCGGAAGCCAGGCGGACCAAGCTCGGGCTCCATCTCCGGGTGGGCCTTCAGGATCTGCGCCCACCAGGCTTCCCACTCGGTCTTGAGGGCCGGCATGCCGCCGACCTCGTCAATCAGGTGCGTATGGTCGGAGGAACGGATTTTCGGTGCCACGTGGGAGAGTGCGGGGTGGCCCGCGGTGTCCAGGCCGGCCGCGTCGCGGACGTAAAGCGCTATGAGCATGGGACCTGAGGTGTCCATGGTGATTCGCCAGCCGGGACCGCCTGTGTGGTGCATCCGATTGCCTCCCTTGGCATGACGTACTTATCCAGTCTATTCCTGAAGGTAGCGCACGTTAATGGCTGGCAGCGCGGCGGTCCAGGCTCGCCAGATGGGCTTCCAGTACATCGTGGCACATTTGCGCCGTCATCCATTCCGGCTGCAGCAAAGCGTGCATGGTAAGTCCGTCCAGGGTCGCCAGCAGCCGCTCGGCCTCGGTGACGAGCCGCTGCTGCCCCGGCACCTCCGTGCCGTCTGTGCCGTCGACGGCGGCCGTGCCGTCGGCCGTGGCCAGGTCCATCATCAACCGGCCCACGACGGCTGCCACCGTGCGGTGGCTGCGGTCGGCTTCCGCGGCGAGGAATGGCTTGGTCCGGGCCGCGTTCTTGAAGGCCATCCAGACGCAGGCATCCACGGCCCGCTCCTCATCCAGCGGCAGCAGTTCCCCCAGCAGGGTTAACACGCCTCGCCGGTGCTCGGCCGAGCCAGGGGCGGTTTCCGCCAGCCGGTCCTCGGCGGCGTCGAGCCGGCCGGCGATGCGGTCCACCACGACGCCGAAGGAGTGCGCCAGGAGTTCGTCGCTGCTGGCAAAGTAGTGCCGCACCGAGCCCACCGCCAGATCGGCTTCGTCCGCTACTTCGCGGAGGGAGGCCCGTTCCAGCCCGTCCGCCGCGACAATCCTGAAGACGGCTTCGACAACTTCCTGGCGCCGCAATGCAGCGTCGACAAATTTGGGCATTGCTCCTTTTTAGCACGGATGTGCCCCCCCACCCGAGTTGCCCACGCCGGTCACACCCGCAACTCCAGCACCATACACTCCAGTACCACGGACTTCCCCGACAACGACGCCGGCCGCGCACCTCATGCTTGAGGKGCGCGGCCGGCGTCGTTAGCGGCTTCGAGCCTAGACCGAAGGGTAATTCCGTTCCGGCTCTCCCGTGTAGAGCTGGCGCGGGAAGCCCATGGCCTTGTAGATCAGGCCAGTGTAGAAGTCCACGTTCGGGTAGAGCTTGCGCTCGATGAAGTAGTCATCCTGCAGCGCCTTCTCCTCGAGGCGGAGCGCGATCTCAAGCAGCTCGTCGTTGCCGCCGAGCTTGCTGAGGATCTCGTGGGCGGTGGCCTTGACGATCTTGGCGCGCGGGTCGTAGTTCTTGTAGACCCGGTGCCCGAAGCCCATCAGGCGGACGCCGTCTTCCTTGTTCTTGACCTTCTCCATGTAGTCCTCGGGCTTGATGCCGTCGGCCTGGATCTGGCGGAGCATCTTGAGCACGGCCTCGTTGGCGCCGCCATGGGCGGGGCCGAAGAGCGCGTTGATGCCGGCGGAGACGGAGGCGAAGAGGTTGGCGTTGGAGGAGCCGACCAGCCGGACCGTGGAGGTGGAGCAGTTCTGCTCGTGGTCCGCGTGCAGGATCAGCAGCAGGTCCAGTGCCTTGGCGACCACCGGGTCCACCTCGTACTGCTCGGCCGGGAGGCCGAAGCTCAGGCGCAGGAAGTTCTCCACGAGGTTGTGGGAGTTGTCCGGGTACAGCATGGGCTGGCCGACGGACTTCTTCAGGGCGTAGGCGGCGATAACCGGCATCTTGGCCAGCAGCCGGTAGGTGGAAACCTCAACCTGCTCGGCGTTGAACGGGTCCAGCGAGTCCTGGTAGAAGGTGGACAGGGCGGACACGGCGGAGGACAGCACCGGCATCGGGTGGGCGTCGCGCGGGAAGCCGCTGAAGAAGCCCTTGAGCTCCTCGTGCAGCAGGGTGTGGTGGCGGATCCGCTGGTCGAACGCTTCCAGCTCGGCCGGCGTCGGCAGGTTGCCGTAGATCAGCAGGTAGGAAACTTCCAGGAAGCTGGAGTGCTGGGCGAGCTGCTCGATCGGGTAGCCCCGGTAGCGCAGGATGCCGGCGTCACCGTCAATGTAGGTGATGGCCGAGGTGGTGGCCGCGGTGTTCATGAAACCGGGGTCGAAGGCAACGGCGCCGGTCTGCTTCAGCAGCTTGGAAACGTCGTAGCCTTCGTTTCCTTCAACAACCTTGATGCGCGGGAGCTCGAGCTCGCCGCCCGCGTGACGCAGGGTTGCGCTGGTGGTCTCAGTCATGGATTCTCCTCATGAGGCGTCTGGGCCCCTGTTGAAAGCTTGATCCAACATCTGGTGAAGCCGCCCACGGAACCTGTATCTGGACACGGATTCCAACGGCTGCGCTGCCTTCTTGTGGAAAGCCACCATTGATAGTCAGTTAAAAACTACCGTCAGTTCGCGGGTGGCACTAATCCGAGGCGATTCCAAGGCGACCAAATCCCGCATCTTGTGGCCCTCCTCACAGCATTGTTACGGTCCCGTAGCCAGCCGCTCGACGGCGGCGTCGATCCGCTCGTCACTGGCAGTGAGCGCCACCCGGATGAAGCCGTTGCCGGCGTCCCCGTAGAAGACACCGGGACCGACGACGATTCCACGGTCGGCGAGCCTGCCCACGGTGTCCCAGGTCGCCTCGCCCGCCGTGGCCCAGAGGTACAGTCCGGCGCGGGATTCACGGATGTCCAGCCCGAAACGCTCCAGTGCCGGGACGATCCGTTCGCGCCGGCCGCGGTACAGGTCCTTTTGCGCCGCCACGTGGGCGTCGTCGCCGAGGGCCACCCGCATGGCCTCCTGGACCGGGTACGGCACGATCATGCCCGCGTGTTTGCGGCTGTTCACCAGGTTGGCCATGATCGCGCCGTCGCCGGCCACGAAAGCGGCGCGGTAGCCGGCGAGGTTGGACTGTTTGCTCAGCGAGTAGACCGCCAGGAGGCCCTCATGGGAGTCCCCGGCCACCCGGGGGTCAAGGATGCTGGGGACCGGCTCGCCGCCGCGCTGGACGTCCCATTCGCCCCAGCCAAGTTCGGCGTAGCACTCGTCGGAGGCGACCACGGCACCAAGTTCCCGCGCCTGGCCGACGATCCGCTGCAGCGACGCGACGTCACGCACGCTGCCGGTTGGATTGGCCGGGGAGTTAATCCAGACGAGCCGGACGCGCGAGCGGGTGTCGGCGTCGAGTTCGTCGAGGTCGTCCGCGGCCACGTGCTCGGCGCCGGCGAAGGTGGCCCCGATGTCGTAGGTGGGGTACGCGACGGTCGGGCGGACCACGACGTCGCCGGCCCTGAGTCCGAGCAGGAACGGCAGCCAGGCCACGAGCTCCTTGGACCCGACGGTGGGCATCACGTTCCGCGGGTCCAGTCCGGGGACGCCGCGGCGCCGGTCGAACCAGGCAGCGATCGCTTCCCGGAGCGCCTGGGTGCCGTGCACCGTCGGGTAGCCGGGCGCATTGGCCGCCGCCCGGAGCGCCTCCTGCACCAGGGCCGGCGTGTCATCCACCGGGGTGCCGATCGAGAGGTTGGCTACGCCCCCCGGGTGCGCCGCGGCCCGCGCGAGATACGGGGCCATGGCTTCCCACGGGTAGTCGGGCAGGCTGAGGCCGAAGCTGCGCACCGCAGAAGTCACCGGAGCGCCGTCCTAGTTGTCTTGGTTCTGCGGGGGCAGGGCGGCGATCATCGGGTGGTCCGTGTGGGTGTTGCCGATCTTGGCGGCGCCACCCGGCGAACCGAGCACGTCGAAGAACTCAACGTTGGCCTTGTAGTAGTCGGCCCACTCCTCGGGGGTGTCGTCCTCGTAGTAGATGGCTTCGACGGGGCAGACCGGCTCGCAGGCACCGCAGTCCACGCACTCGTCCGGGTGGATGTACAGGGAGCGCTCACCCTCGTAGATGCAATCGACGGGGCACTCTTCAATACATGCCTTATCTTTGACATCTACACACGGCTGCGCGATTACGTACGTCACGTCCCTGGCCTCTCCACGTTGGTTCCGGCGTCCCGCCGGATCTTGCTCCCGGCCTGAGCGCCGGGCTACTGACTTCCGAGCCTATTATCTCCCAGTCTGATCCCGCGAACCTAGCCGGGCGTCACAGAGCCCGCGCGTCCTACTATGAACGGGTGAGTTCACCGATCCCCCAGCCGCAGCAGTTCCTCTCAGACGCGCCCCTGGGCACCCGCGTGGTGGTGCGGTACCGGATCGAGGGAGGCCTCACGGACGCGATCGGCGACCTCGTGGGGAAGGCCGACGGCGGCTGCACCGTCCGCACCCGGCGCGCCGACGTCGTCATCCCGCTCCGGCTCGTCGTGGCGGCCAAGGAAGTCCCGCCCGCACCGCCCCGCCGGCCCCGGGGACACGCCCAACCGTAGCCCCGGCCGCCGGACATGCCCACCCCCCCTGCCCGCCCCGCCGGACATGCCCACCGCCTGCACGCCCCGCCGGACATGCCCACCGCCTGCACTGAGCAATGGACATAACACGTATACGTCCATCCCTGACGGGAAGCGGGGAGCATGCCCGTTGCGAGCCCACCCGCCCCCCGCGGAACATGCCCACCCCTAGCTTCGAGCAATGGACATACTGCCCATGTGTCCAGCCTTGGCCGGGAGCGGGGAGCACGCTCATTCTCCGCGGTCGCCGACGGACATGTCCTCGCCTAGAGCCGGGCAATGGACATATTGTCCATATGTCCATTGCCGGCCGCGCGCACGGAGCATGTCCGTCCCGCGCCCGACCGAGCGCGGAACATGTCCATCGACGATGCTGCAACGCGGACAAGTCCAGTGCCGGCAGGGGTGCACACATCCTGCGAGCTGCTTTGCTCGGCCCGGACGACCGGCGTCAAGCGGCCGCTGAGAGCCGGTTCAATGCCTCACGGACCATGGCTATGAATTCCTGAGGACGGTACTTGAGCAGAGGGTAGGTCACGACCAGGGTGGGTACGCCCAACCGGACAGTGACATTCCACCGCCGTCGGTCTTCTTCGAAACTTGCGCGGTCCATGTGAAACCCGGCACCGTCGGTCTCAATCCCGAGCCGGCCGTCCACCATGAGGTCCAGGTGGCCCATTCCGGGGATGTTCACCTGCGACTCAACATGAAAGCCCGCCTGTCGCAGCAGGAACCGCGCCATGCACTCGATGACCGACTGCGACTGCGGAACGATAGCCGCAGCAATTCTGCGCTCCCGGGCGTCGCTTCGGCCGGCCAGCCGCTGTCGAAGCGCTGATAGCGGAAGGCCCTTGAGGACGATGGCGGATTCGGCGAGTGCCAGGCCGTCCAGTTCCGGCAGGCAGCGCAGGCTTTGGACCACGGTGTCCAGCAGTGTCGGCGGTGCCGCAGACCGGTGGCAGACAAAGCCCGGGTAACTGCGGCTGTGGGGCAGCGCTACATGCGGATGCTTGGGCGTTTCGAGCACCCAAAGTCCACTAAAGTGCGCGGCACTGACACAGGCGGGCTCGGCGGGCAGGGAACGGATGGCGACCAGTTGCGGATCCGCGCCCGGTATTGCATATACCCCGCGGGCGACCCGGGCGACACTTCCGTTGGCGAGGGCGGCGTTGAGCTGGAAGCTGGATATTCCTGCCGCCGCGAGATGCTTGGCTCGGACCACACCGTCGTACTTGGACATGACTTCACTGACTTTGACCATGGGCCCATGATCTCTGTGCCGACCGCCCCGGAGCAGCCCCTTTTTCCGGTATGTGCACAAGTGCATGTCCGTTGGTAGGCGCCGCCGTTGGGCATGTCCACCGGCGGGATCGGGACATGTCCGTTGGCAGGCCCGGACTGGGCATGTCCATTGCTCAGCACGGGACATGTCCGCTGCCGGGCCCGATCGGTGGACATAGTGCGGATATGTCCATCCCAGCGGCCGAAGGATGGGCATGTCCCAAGGGGGCAGGTGCGGAGGATGGGCATGTCCACCCCGGGGAGCGGAGGATGGGCATGTCCCAAGGGGGCAGGTGCGGAGGATGGGCATGTCCACCCCGGGGAGCGGAGGATGGGCATGTCCACCGTGGGTCCGGCTCCGCTACCCCGCGCGCCGTGCGTAGCGGCGGCACCAGACGAGCATGGCCACTGTGACCGCGCCCGCGCCGAAGATCCAGAGATTCCCGGCGAGGTCCCCGATGATCAGACGCTTGCCTACCTCGAGGGTGGACCACCAGCCTGTCAGCGCGTAGCATCCCGCACCGCAGACCGCCGTCGGGACGAGGGAACGGAAGGCGGTCCCGAGCAGCAGCTCCACGGACGCCAGCAGGACCAGCGCGGCGACAGCGCCCCAGGGAAGGTCGACGCCGGCCACTGCCAGATGCTGCCGGTGCAGCGCGGTGCCAGCCAGGGCAACAAAAAGAGCTGCCGGAAGGGCGGCGGCAATACCGCCTGCCCTTCCGGCAGCTCTCTTAGTCACGTCTCAGCCGAAGCCGGGAGACCGGGATTAGACCTTGGCGCGGGCGCGGTTGGACTTGGCCCGCTCGTTGGTGTCGAGGATGACCTTGCGGATGCGGATCGACTCCGGGGTGACCTCGACGCACTCGTCTTCGCGGGCGAATTCGAGGGACTCTTCGAGGGTCAGGTCGCGCGGCGGCGTCAGGTTCTCGAAGGTGTCCGAGGAAGCGGCACGCATGTTGGTGAGCTTCTTTTCCTTGGTGATGTTGACGTCCATGTCATCGGCGCGGGAGTTCTCGCCGACGATCATGCCCTCATAGACCTCGGAGGTGGGCTTGACGAAGAAGGAGCCACGCTCCTGCAGGTTGATCATGGCGAACGGGGTCACAACACCGGCGCGGTCGGCGATCATCGAACCGTTGGTGCGGTACTCGATCGGGCCGGCCCACGGCTCGTAGCCTTCGGAGATGGAGGCGGCGATGCCGGCGCCACGGGTGTCCGTGAGGAACTTGGTGCGGAAGCCGATCAGGCCACGGGCCGGAACGATGAATTCCATGCGGCACCAGCCGGTGCCGTGGTTGGCCATGTTGGTCATGCGGCCCTTGCGGGCTGCCATGAGCTGGGTGACGGCGCCGAGGTACTCTTCCGGCACGTCGATGGTCATGTGCTCCATCGGCTCGTGGATCTTGCCGTCGATGGTCTTGGTGACAACCTGCGGCTTGCCCACAGTCAGCTCGAAGCCTTCGCGGCGCATCTGCTCGACCAGGATGGCCAGCGCGAGCTCGCCACGGCCCTGGACTTCCCAGGCATCCGGACGCTCGGTGGGGAGCACCTTGATCGAGACGTTACCGATCAGTTCCTTATCGAGGCGATCCTTGACCTGGCGTGCGGTGACCTTCGCGCCCTTGACCTTGCCGGCCAGCGGCGAAGTGTTGATACCGATGGTCATGGAGATGGCGGGGTCATCCACCGTGATCAGCGGCAGCGGCTGCGGGTTCTCGGCGTCGGTCAGGGTCTCACCGATGGTGATTTCCTCGATGCCGGCGACGGCGACAATCTCGCCCGGGCCCGCGGACTCGGCCGGGACGCGGTCCAGTGCCTTGGTGGCGAGCAACTCAGTGATCTTGACGTTCTTCAGCTCACCGTTGGCGCGAGCCCAGGCCACGGTCTGGCCCTTGCGCAGGGTGCCGTTGTAGATACGCAGCAGGGCGAGGCGGCCAAGGAACGGGGAGGCGTCAAGGTTGGTGACGTGCGCCTGCAGCACACCGTTCGGGTTGTAGGTCGGCGCCGGGATGTGGTCGATGATGGTCTGGAACAGCGGCTCCAGGTCCTCGTTCTCCGGAGCGGTGCCGTCAGCGGGCTGCTCGAGCGAAGCGCGGCCGACCTTGGCGGCGGCGTAGACGACCGGAACGTTGAGGATCTTGTCCAGGTCCAGGTCCGGAACTTCGTCGGCGAGGTCGGAGGCCAGGCCAAGGAGCAGGTCCATGGACTCGTGGACGACTTCCTCGATCCGGGCGTCGGGGCGGTCGGTCTTGTTGACCAACAGGATCACCGGGAGGTGCGCGGCGAGGGCCTTGCGCAGCACGAAGCGGGTCTGGGGCAGTGGGCCCTCAGAGGCGTCGACGAGGAGGACGACGCCGTCGACCATGGACAGGCCGCGCTCGACCTCACCGCCGAAGTCGGCGTGGCCGGGGGTGTCGATCACGTTGATCGTGATGGTCTCACCGTGCGAGGACGGACCGTTGTAGGCCACCGTGGTGTTCTTGGCCAGGATAGTGATGCCCTTTTCGCGTTCCAGGTCACCGGAGTCCATGACACGGTCTTCGAGGTGGTTGTGCTCGGCAAAGGAGTTGGTCTGCTTGAGCATGGCGTCGACCAGAGTGGTCTTGCCGTGGTCAACGTGGGCCACGATCGCGACGTTGCGCAGGTCACTGCGCGATGCAGTGGCTACCGCAGTGTTGGTGGTGGTTTCAGACATGCGTTATTGCTCGATTCAGTGGTGAAGTCAGCTGTTGTATCGCGACATTTCCAACCGGAACGCACGACAGGTACGGCCCTTTGACACAGGGCGCCTTCATCCATTCTAGACGCTAGGGCATTTATTGGCCTAAAATCCCAAAGCGCCCCTCCCCCCGGCCTGTTACCGAATCGTGAGTCCCCCACGCTGTCAGGTGACCAAAGTCACTGGTGTTCGGGCCGGGCATGCCGCATTATTGCTGGAGTAACTACAAACGCGGGGGAAGTCCGACATGCCAAGCGTCCAGAGGATGGCCCGTATCATCCCGCCATTTCTCGCCGCAGCCCTCTTCCTTGGCGGCTGTGCCCCGGCGCCCGACGCAGCCGAGTTGCCCAAAACCTCAGACCGCGTGAAGGAGCTTCCGGTGGCCGCGGCGGCGGGCCCGGGACAGCCCGCGGCAGCAGGTTCCGTCCGCAAGAAGACCGCAGCGGTGAATCCGGACAGCCTGCCTCCGGGCTCGGTCTACCGGAACCCTGCCAACGGCAGGGACGAAGTCATCGTCGAGGACATTTCGAGCACCGCCGTCTTGATCGGCGATTCCCAGTCCGAGCCTTCGGAGAGCTGGCCCCGGCTTGCCCTCGGGAACCTCGGCTACGACGTCGTGTTCGGCGGCGGAAGCGGCACCGGGTTCGTGGCCGGCAACGGCACCCGCGGAAACTACATCGACGGCCTCGAGAACGGGGACTGGCGCCTGCCCTACGGCGCGCCACCGCTGGTCGTCATCGAAGGCGGCGGAAACGACGCCGCCAGGGGCGCCTCAAATGTCGACATTGCTGAGCACGCCGAGCGCCTGATCCAGGCCATCGAGGACCGCTACCCCGCCGCCGAGGTGGTGCTGGTCGGGACCCTGGCGCGGGGCGCCCAGGCCGGCGGCGGGCGCCGGACACAGGTGGACACCCTGCTGGGCGCGGTTGCCAAGGAGTACGGTCTCTCCTTCGTCAGCGTCGGCGACTGGCTGACCCGTTACGGTCTCGCCCGGTACCTGGCTGACGACCGCCACCTGAATGCAGAAGGGCACAGGCTCGCGGGGGCCCTGCTGACCAAGCGGCTTGAGGCCCTCGATCTGTAAGGACTGACACCGGCCCACGCCGGCCAGGACCGTCAGCCACCACACGAAACCACCAAACACTCCGCCACAACAAGAGCCGGCGCCCACCCTGGGGTGGACGCCGGCTCTTGTGTTTTAAGGCTTGCTCTTGCCGCAGCCTATGGCTAGGCCGTTGCCACCTCGGGCGGCAACATGAGCTTGGCGCCGGGAATCGCGTTGAGCAGGGCCTTGGTGTAGTCCTGCTGCGGCGAGTCGAACACGTCGTCGGTGGAACCGGTTTCGACCAGCTTGCCCTTCTCCATCACGCACACGTGGTCGGCGATCTGCCGGACCACCGCAAGGTCATGGGTGATGAACAGGTAGGTCAGGCCCAGCCGGGACTGCAGGTCTGCAAGCAGGTTCAACACCTGCGCCTGCACCAGCACGTCGAGCGCCGAAACGGCCTCGTCGCAGATGATCACCTCGGGGTCGAGGGCCAGGGCGCGTGCGATTGCCACGCGCTGGCGCTGGCCGCCGGAGAGCTCGTTCGGGTACCGCTGCATGGTGGACTGCGGCAGCGCCACCTGGTCCAGCAGTTCCCGGACCTTCTTCTCGCGGCTGGCCTTGTCCCCGATCTTGTGGGTCCGCAGCGGTTCCTCGATGGTCCGGAAGATGTTGTACATCGGATCGAGGGAACCGTAGGGGTCCTGGAAGATCGGCTGCACGCGGCGGCGGAAGGCGAAGATCTCCTTGCTGTTCAGCGTGGAGGTGTCGACGCCGTCGAACACGATCTTGCCCGAGGTGGGCTGGAGCAGGTTCAGCACCATCTGCGCCACCGTGGACTTGCCGGAACCCGACTCCCCCACGATCGCCGTCGTGGTTCCGCGCTTGACGCTGAAGGAGACGTCGTCCACCGCGGTGAAGTCGGTGGCCCGGCCGAAGCCGGAGCGCAGCTTGAAAACCTTGCTCAGGTTCTCAATCTGGAGCACCTCGTCGGGCATGCTCGACGCGACGACGACGTCCTCGGCCGGCGCCAGCAGATCCTCCGATTCGACGCCCAGTTCCTTGGCGGCCTGGATGCGCCGTGACGCCAGCGACGGCGCCGAGGCGACCAGCCGCTGGGTATACGGGTGCTGCGGGTTCTGCAGCAGCTCCAGCGAGGGACCGGATTCAACGACCTGCCCGCGGTACATCACCACGACCTTGTCGGCACGTTCGGCAGCCAGGCCCAGATCGTGCGTGATCAGCAGGACGGCCGTTCCGAGTTCGGTGGTCATCTTGTCCAGGTGGTCCAGGATCTGGCGCTGCACGGTCACATCCAGGGCCGACGTCGGCTCATCGGCGATGAGCAGGCGCGGCTGGCAGGACAGGCCGATGGCGATCAGGGCACGCTGGCGCATGCCGCCGGAAAACTCGTGCGGATACTGGTTGGCGCGGCGCGCAGCATCCGGCAGGCCGGCCTCGGAAAGCACCTTCGCGACGTCGTCCGGGCCGCTGGGCAGCCCGTTCGCCTTGAGTGTTTCCCGCACCTGGTAACCGATTTTCCAGACCGGGTTGAGGTTGGACATCGGATCCTGCGGCACCATGCCGATGCTGTTGCCGCGCAGCTCGATCATGCGCTTCTCCGAGGCGTGGGCGATGTCCTCGCCGTCGAAGATGACTTGTCCGGCAGCCACCCGGCCGTTGCCCGGAAGCAGGCCGATGGCGGCCAGCGCCGTCGTCGACTTGCCGGAACCGGATTCGCCGACGATCGCGACGGTTTCGCCGGGCATCACGGTGAGGTGGGCGTTGCGGACGGCGTTGACCTCGCCGTTGCTGGTGGTGAAGCTGATTGCCAGGTCCTTGATTTCAAGGAGCGGGCGCCCGGCCGCCGCGCCGGCTTCGTGGATTTCGACAGAGGCGTTCATGGCGTCCCCTTTCATCGCTTGCGCGCTTTGGGATCGAGCGCATCACGCAGGGCGTCGCCCAGCATGATGAAGCTCAGGACGGTGATGGACAGCGCGATAGCCGGCCAGAGCAGCGGCATCGGGTTGGACCGCAGGGACGCCTGCGCTGCCTGGATGTCATTGCCCCAGGACATGACGCTCGGCGGGAGGCCGATGCCGAGGAACGACAGGGTGGATTCCGCGACGATGAAGGTGCCCAGCGAAATGGTGGCCACGACGATGATCGGCGCGAGCGAGTTCGGCATGACATGGCGCATCAGCGCGCCGAACTTGGAGACACCCAGGGAACGGGCGGCAGTCACGAAGTCCGCGTTGCGGACCTCGATGACGGCGCCGCGGGTGATGCGCGCGATCTGCGGCCAGCCGAAGGTGACCAGGATCAGCACGAGCGTCCAGGCCGTGCGGTTGGCACGGAACACCGGCAGCTGCATCATCACAATGGCGCCGAGGATCAGCGGCAGGGCGAAGAAGATGTCGTTGATGCGGGCCAGGATGGAGTCCACCCAGCCCCCGTAGTAGCCGGCGAGGGCCCCCATGATGCCGCCGATGAGGAGGACGCCGAGGGTGGTGAAGAGGCCCACGGTCACCGAAGAGCGCGTGCCGAAAATGACGCGCGCATACACGTCGCAGCCTTGCTGGGTGAAGCCCAGCGGGTGCCCGGCCGCCGGTCCGGCGTCGGAATTGGCCAGCTGGCATGCCTCGGAGGCCGGATCAATACCGGAAAAGAGCGAGGGGAAGAGTGACACGGCGACGACGACGAGGATCAGGAACGCGGAGATCAGGAAGAGCGGCTGCCTGCGCAGGTTCTTCCAGGCCTCGCCCCAAAGGCTCAGCGGGGCCTGGTCTTCCTTGACCTTGTCGGTTGCCTGCAGCGGTGTTTCGGCAAAGTCGGCGACGAAGTGTTCGACGTGCCGCTTCGCCGGCGCCGCAGGGCGCAGGTCTGGGGTCATGTTCTCAGGCGTCATAGCGGATCCTTGGGTCAAGCCAGGCGTACAGCAGGTCTACAAGCAGGTTGGACACGACGTAGATCAACACGAGCACCGTGACGATCGAGACGACCGTGGGGCCCTCACCCTGCGTAACGGCGCGGTAGAGCCGGTTGCCGACACCGGGGACGTTGAAGATGCCTTCGGTGACGATGGCTCCGCCCATCAGGGCGCCCAGGTCGGCGCCGAGGAAGGTGATCACGGGGATCAGCGAGTTGCGCAGAATGTGCACGCGGACCACACGGAAGCGGGACAGGCCCTTGGCCGTGGCGGTGCGCACATAGTCGGCGTTCATGTTTTCGATGACGGATGTCCGGGTGAGGCGCAGGACGTAGGCGAATGAGCCGAGGCCGAGGACGATCGCCGGCAGGATCAGATCCTGCACCGTGGCGGCCGAGCTGACGGTGGGCTTGGCCCAGCCGAGCTGGACGCCGATGGTGAACTGCAGCAGGAAGCCGAGCACGAAGATCGGGATGCCGATCACGATCAGGGAGGCGATCAGGACCGTTGCGTCGAAGAACTTGCCCTTCCGGAGGCCGGCGATCAGACCGAAGATGATGCCGAAGACGGCTTCGAAGATCAGCGCCATGACGGCCAGCCGGGCCGTGACCGGGAAGACCTCGCCCAGCACGGCGGCGATCGGGCGGCCGGAGAAGTCCTGGCCCAGGTCGAAGGTGAAGATCCCCTTGAGATACAGCAGGTATTGGATCCAGAACGGCTGGTCCAGGTGGTACTGCTCGCGGAGCTGGGCCGCGACGGCCTGGTTGACCGGCTTGTCGCCGAAGAGTGCCACGATAGGGTCGCCAGGCAGGCTGAAGACCAGGAAGTAGACAAGCAGCGTGGCGCCCAGGAAGACCGGGATCAGCTGCAGGAAACGCTTAAGGATGTAGGTCGCCATCAGCGAAGGACACCCCCGTCAGCAGGCATCCTGTCCAAGGATGCGGCGGAGTTGTTCATCAAAGAACCTTTTCACTATGGGTGCAGCCGTCGCCGGTGCGGTCACGGCGGGCCGGCTGCGAAGACACCGGCCGAAGGCTGGTGCTTAGAAATTGGGGTGGAAGCAAAACAACGGCGGAGGCCCCAATCCAGGCAGCCCCCGCCGTTGTTCAGTTGTTACTTGCCAGTGATGTTGTAGTACAGCGGGACGCCGTCCCAGCCGTAGTCAACGTTGGTGACCTTGTCGCTCCAGCCGCCCTGGGCAACCTGGTACCACAGGGGGATGGCCGGAAGGTCGGTCAGGAGGGTTTCCTGGGCCTTGTTCATGGCCTTGTTGCCTTCGCTGACCGAGGAAGCGGCGAGACCTTCAGAGATGGCCTTGTCGAACTCCTTGTTGGCGTAGCGGGCGTCGTTCGAGCCTGCACCGGTCTTGTAGATCGGTCCGAGGAAGTTGTACAGCGACGGGTAGTCGGCCTGCCAGCCGGCGCGGATCGCACCGGTCAGCGTGCCTGCGGTGGCGTCGTTGCGGGCTTCCTTGAAGGTCGCGTACGGCTTGCCCTCAACCTTGATGCCCAGGGTGTTCTTGAGCTGGTTCACAACAGCCTCGACCCATGCCTTGTGGCCGCCCTTGTCGGCGTTGTAGGCGATGGTGAAGGTCTTGTTGGCGTCCCACTTCTGGATGGCGTCAGCCTTGGCCCAAGCGGCCTTGGCCTTGTCGGCGTCGAACTTCAGGTTCTCGGAACCCGGGATCGAGTCGCTGTAACCGTCCAGGACGGGGGCGGTGAAGTCCTTGGCGGGCTGGCGTGCGCCGCTGAAGATGACCTTGGTGATTTCATCGCGGTTGATGGCCATGGAGATGGCCTGGCGGCGAAGCTTGCCGGCTTCCCCGCTCCACTCCGGCAGGTATTCCGGAATCGCGATGGTCTGGTTGCCGGCGTACGGCTTGTTGATGGTGCGGTCGCCCAGGTCGGTCTTGAAGTTCTTCAAGGCGCTCGTGGGGATGGTCTGCAGGATGTCCAGGTTGTTGGACAGCAGGTCCTGGTACGCGGCGTCGTCGTTCTGGAAGATCTTGAACGTCACGCCGGCGTTCTTGGCCTTGCGGGGGCCGTTGTAGTCCGGGTTCGGGACGAGCTGGATCTGCACGTTGTGCTGCCAGCCGCCGTCGGCCAGCTTGTACGGGCCGTTGCCGACCGGCTTCTCGCCGAAGCCCTTCGGGTCCTTCAGCGCACCGGAGGGAACCGGAACGAAGGCGGTGTAGCCGAGGCGCAGCGGCCAGTCGGATTCCGGCTGCTTCAGTTCGACGGTGAAGGTCTGGTCGTCGACGACCTTCAGGCCGGACATGGTCTCGACCTTGGAGCCTTCGGCGCTGGCCTCGTCGTAACCCTTGATGCTTTCGAAGAAGGCGCCGCTGAGCTGGGCGTTCTTAGCGGCCGCACCGAAGTTCCAGGAGTCGACGAACGACTTGGCGGTGATGGCCTCGCCGTTCGTGAACTTCTGGTCCTTCTTGATCTTGATGGTGAAGTGCTGGCCGTCCTTGCCTTCGATGGACTCGGCCAGTTCGTTCACGGGCTTGCCGCTGGGGTCATAGCTGACCAGGCCGGCGAAGATCATGTCGATGACCTTGCCGCCGCCAACTTCGTTGGTGTCGGCCGGCATCAGCGGGCGCTGCGGCTCCGAGCCGTCGGCGATGATGACCTTGCTGGCGTTGCCGCCGGTGCTGCCGCCGGCGGTGTTAGAACCGCCGCCGCCGCAACCGGTCAGGGCCAAAGCGGCGATAGCCACCATGCCCAGTGCTTTGGAAGTGCGCGAAAAACGCATTCCGCCTCCTAAGAGTTGTGGGAGTTCGTGCGGGAGAGACTTGTGCTTCCCGGCAGGCCCGGGCACAGAGATATCCTGTGACGTGGCCTACATATGGAAGTAGCCTAACCGCAAAAAGTCCGAATGGTGGAACTCCGTTGCCAAACCGTGACTCGACAACGTCGTGACGGCTAGCGTCAATCGCAACGTATTTCAAGTCACACATTACTGGCTGGTACCATTCGCTCCCGGCGGCTCCGGGTTATGGCCCGTTAACCCAAAATCTCCCGCGGAACCCCTTAGCTGGCGCCCGAGAGCAGCTGGGCGCGCAGCTCCCGCCGCTCCCGCTGCTTCTCCGGATCCGGCAGCGGCACAGCGGCCAGGAGCCGCTGGGTGTAGGCCTCCTGAGGGTTCCGGAGGATCTGGTCGCGGGTGCCCTGTTCGACGATCCGTCCGCGCTGCATCACGCAGATCCTGTCGGCCAGGACGTCGACGACGGCCAGGTCGTGAGTGACGAACAGGCAGGCGAAGCCAAGTTCCTTCTGCAGGTTCTGGAAGAGTTCGAGCACCTTGGCCTGGACGGACACGTCAAGGGCCGAGGTAGGTTCGTCGGCCACCATCAGCTTCGGCTTCAGCGACAGGGCCCGGGCGATGCCCACGCGCTGCTTCTGGCCGCCGGAGAGCTCGTGCGGGTACCGGTTGCGGTAGTCGCGCGGCAGTTCCACCTGGTCCAGCAGCGCCTCGATCCGGGACTGCAGCGCGGCGCCCTTGGCGACGCCGGCGAGGAACATCGGTTCGCCGATGCTTTCGCCGATGGGCAGCCGCGGGTTCAGGGAGGATGACGGGTCCTGGAAGACCATGCCGACGTGCCGGCGCATTTCGTGCAGCTGGCGGCCGTTCTTCTTGGCGGCGGAGATGTCCTGCCCCACGACCTTCATGGTGCCCGCCGCCACGGGGAGCAGGCCGACGGCGGCACGCCCGATCGTTGTCTTGCCGGATCCGGACTCCCCCACCAGGCCGACCACCTGGCCGGGGTAGATCGCGAGGTTGGCGCCCTCGACGGCGCGGAAGGCCGGCACGCGCCCCTGCTTGGGGTACTCGATGGCGACGTCGGTGAGTTCCAGCACCGGTTCGCCCTGCGGCTTCACCGTCTCGGCGGCGGACAGCGCGGCGGCGTTTTCGCGCTCGCGGCGGAGCAGCTCCGAACGCGGGACCGCCTCAAGGTCGGCGTGCGTCGCCGCCGCGAGGGCCGCGGTCACGTCAACCTCGTCGTCGCTCGCCGCGCCGCCCTGCCCGAGGTGCGGGACGGCGGCCAGGAGGGCCTTGGTGTACTCATGCTGCGGGTTGTGGAAGATCTGCTCCGCGGTGCCGGTCTCGACGATCAGCCCCCGGCGCATGACGGCGATCCGGTCCGCGAGGTCCGCCACGACGCCCATGTCGTGGGTGATCAGCACAATCGCACTGTCCAGCTTGTTGCGCAGGTTGCGCATGAGGTCCAGGATTTCCGCCTGGACGGTGACGTCCAGCGCGGTGGTGGGCTCGTCCGCGATCAGCAGCTTCGGGTCGCAGGAGAGCGACTGGGCGATCATGGCGCGCTGCCGCTGCCCGCCGGAGAGCTGGTGCGGGTAGGACTTGAAGGCCTTTTCCGGGTCCGGCAGCTCCACGAGGTCGAGCATCCGCAGGGCACGCTCCTTTGCCTGGTCGGGCGAGACCTCATTGTGCAGCCGGATGGTCTCCACGATCTGCGCGCCCACGGTGTACACCGGGTTCAGGGCCGTCATGGGCTCCTGGAAGATGACTGCGACATCCTTGCCGCGGACCGCGCGGATGTTGGCCTCGTTCCCGCCGAGCAATTCCTTGCCGCCAAGTTTCACGCTGCCGCTGACCCGGCTGTTGCTCGGCAGCAGTCCCAGCAGTGCCATCGAGCTGGCGCTCTTGCCGGAGCCGGACTCCCCCACGATCGCCAGGACCTCACCGGCCCGAACCTCGTAGTTCAAGCCGATCGCCGCGGGAACCCACTTCTTGTCCACGCCGAAGTCGACGCTGAGGTCCCGGACCTCCAGGACGGTGTCACCTTTTCCGGGCGCGGGAGCCGGGGCGGGATCCAGGGTGATGAAGTCAGTCATGATGGGTTTTTCCTTCCACCCGAGCCGCCGTTGCACCGGTGATTAGTGCTGGAACTCGGAATACTGAATTATGGGGGGCATGAGCACTGTGCCCGCTGCCGGAAACGTTGAAATCTTCAAGGCCAGGACCAACAAGTGGTTCGCCTGGCTGGCCTGGACCGTGGCGGTCGTCGGCCTGGTGGTCACGGTCGCCTCGGCCGGCCCCGCGGCACTCCCCACCACCGCGCCGCTGCTGCTGATCGCGCTGCTGGGCTGGCAGTTCTTCTGGATGCCCGCCGTCGTGGTGCACGACGGCGGCGTCACCCTGGAGAACCCGTTCCGCTCGGTCCTGGTGCCGTGGGCGGCCCTGGTGCACGTGGACACCCGCTACGCCCTGACGCTGGTGACGGCACAGAAGGGCTACGCCGCCTGGGCGGCGCCGGCCCCGGGCATCTGGGGCGGACGCAATGCCCGCCCCGAGGACCTGCAGGGCCTGCCGGACACCAGCTACGGCCCGGGGAAGTCGGTGCGGCCGGGCGACCTCAAATCCACCGACTCCGGCCAGGCCGCCCGCCTGGTGCGCACGCGCTGGCGGGACCTGGTGGAAAGCGGCGCCCTCGCCGCAGGCGACGCCGACACGGCTGTGACCGTCACGCCGCGCTGGGCGGCCATCGGCGGCGTCGTGCTGCTGCTGGCGGCCAGCTACTGGGCGGTTGCCGCCCGGTAGCTGGCCGCTGCCGGCGGCGTGGCTGCAGCGCATCTAGTGGTCCTTGGGTCCATCAAATGCGGTGACCGGGGCGGCCTCCGGAACCCGGCTGCCCGTTTCCCGCGCCTTCTTAGCGTTGAACTTCTTCTGCCGCGGGTCGAACGCGTCGCGCAGCCCGTCGCCGATGAAGTTGATGCTCAGGCAGATCAGCACGATGAACAGGCCGGGGAACCAGAACAGCCAGGGACGGGTGGCGAACGCCTGCTGGTTCTGCGAGATGAGCAGGCCCAGCGAGGTATCCGGAGCCTTGACGCCGACGCCGAGGAAGCTCAGCGCCGTCTCGGTGAGGATCGCGGCGGACATGGTCAGCGTGACATTCACGATCAGCACGCCGACGGCGTTGGGCAGGATGTGCTTGAAAATGATCCGCGCGTTGCTGGCGCCGGAGATCCTGGCCGCGTCGACAAATTCCCGCTCCCGCAGGGTCAGGAATTCGCCGCGCATCAGGCGGGCCAGGCTCACCCAGCTGATCAGGCCAAGGAAGATGCCCAGGGCCAGGACGCCGTTGGTGCTGGCGAAGGCGGCGAACCAGCTTCCCGAGTCCCGCCGTCCGGCCATCTGCGCCATCACGGCGGCGAGCAGCAGCGCCGGAACGATGATGATCACGTCGGTCAGCCGCATCAGGATTGCTTCGGCCCAGCCGCGGAAGTAGCCCGAGACCGCTCCGACGACGACGCCGATCAGCCCCGCGATGATGCCGATGACGAACATGACCGTGATGGACTGCTGCGCCCCGCGCATGGTCATGGCGAACAGGTCGCGGCCGATCCGGTCCTGGCCGAACGGGTGCTCGCCCCAGGCCAGCGGCCAGAGCGAGGAGGTCGGCGCGCCGTCGTTGACCAGCGGCGAAACCTGCTCGTGGTTGTACTTCCACCAGCCGGGGATGCCCCAGTACCCGACCGAGGTGAAGGCGACGATGAAGATGAGCGCAAAAACCCCCAGGCCGATGATGGCACCGGAGTGGCCGAGGAAGCGCTTGCGGACAATCTGGCCCTGGCTCAGGCCCTTAGCTTCGAGGACGGGCTCGATGCCGGCCGCCGGCGTGGGCTGCAATGCGGCTTCTTCGGCCATGATTTCGTCTTGCTGGCTTGGCTGGCTCATGCTTTTACCCTTACGCGCGGATCAAGTGCGGAGTAGGCGAGGTCCGCGATGAGGTTGAACACCATCGCAGTGATGGCTACACACAGGAAGACACCCATGACCGGGTTGGGGTCAACGTGCGAGATGCCGTCCAGGAAGAGGAAGCCCATGCCGCGGACGGAGAAGACCGATTCGGTGATGACGGCGCCGCCGATCAGGCCGCCAATGTCGAAGGCCACGATGGTGGCGATCGGGATCAGCGCGTTGCGGAAGGCGTGGCGCATCACCACGGTCCGTTCCGACAGGCCCTTGGCCCGGGCGGTCCGGATGTAGTCCATGTTCATGATCTCCAGCATCGAGGCCCGGGTGAACCGGGTGTAACTGGCGAGGGAGATCAGGATCAGCGCCATCGTCGGCAGGATCAGGTGGGTGAAGGAGTCCAGGCCCAGGACCCAGAAGTCGCCTTCGATGTTGGGGGTGGTCGCCCCGATGGTCGCGATGGGGCGGCCACGCACCCGGCTGTTGTTGAAGTACGTGGGCCACGCCTGCATGAAACGGTCCAGCAGGATCATGAATCCCACCAGGAACGACGTGATGGCGGCCGCGCGCATCGACTGCCCCCGGTCGTAGCCGCCGACCAGGTAACCGATGCCCAAGCCGACCAGGACGGCGGCGATGGCCAGCAGCACGATCATGACGAAGGTGGCCTGGTCCAGCAGGGGCTGGACCAGGAAGTACAGGACCACGCCGACGCCGACAGCGATCAGTGCGGACTGCAGGGCCTTGCGGTTTTTCAGGCCGGCGGTGAGCAGGGTGACGGCGAAGGCGATGCCGACGCCGGCAATGGCGATCAGCACCGGGCCCAGGCCCGGGGCCTTGAACCATTCGGTGGCGGAGAAGTAGATGAGGATGGCCGTGACGAAGAGGAAAACGACGCCGCCGGAAAGCACCCTGCGCTTCAGCTCGCCGCCTATCGCCACCGCGATCAGCGCACCGAAGGCGATGCCGATGGCGATGGCGGTCGGTATCGGGATCTCCGGGTTCCTCAGGAAGTTGTTGAAGCCGATGGCGCCGAATTCCTTGAGCAGGACGGCGACCCAGAAGATTGGGAGGGAGAAGAACAGGAAGGCCATGAAGGTCACGCCGTAATCCAGCGCGCTGTACTGGCGCAGGGCGGTGATGATGCCCAGGGTGATGCCGACCAGGATGGCCAGCACCGTGGCACCGGTGACCAGGGTCAGGGTCTGGATGAGGGCATGGCCCAAGGCGTCGGTGACGGGCTGGCCCACGATGTTCTTGCCCAGGTCACAGGAGTTGGCGAAGGGCACGAGGCACTGGGCGGCGCCGCCGAGCCACTTGAAGTAGCGCAGCGGCGGCGGGACGTCCAGCTGCAGGAGTTCGGTGCGGGCGTCCATCAGTTGCTGCTTGTTGGCCGCGCTGATGGCGCGGTATTCCTCGAGGGGGTCGCCTGACGCCGCTGTCAGGAGATACACCAGGAAGGATGCGCCGAGAAGAATGAGGGCGGCAGTCATGAGCCGCCGGACTATGTAGGTCACCATGGGGAATAGAACCTCGGTATTCGGGCCCAGGGATCGCCCGGACCGGTCTCAGAGTTAGGCCGGATGCCCCGGACGATGCGGCCGCGCCAGTTCCTCGCCGGGGTCGCTAGAAAGGCGTCGGGACCGTAAAGCCGTGGTCCCGACGCCTTTAGCTAGCAAGTGTCACTTGAGGCTGCGGGCTACTTCTGCGCCCACTCCCAGAAGTTCCACCAGACACCGGTCTGGTTCGGCATGTACTTCACGCCGGTGACGCGGTCGCTGTATGCGTCCACGCCGACGGACTGGAACAGCGGCAGGCCGTAGCTGGAAGCCCAGATCTTCTTGTCGATCTGCTGGACCAGGTCATCCTGCTTGGCCTTGTCGGTGGTGACGATCAGTTCGTCCATCAGCTTGTCGGCGTCGGGATCGGTGAACTTGTTGAAGTTCGAGCCGTTTCCGGACTTGAAGATCTGCGGGACGCCGGAGACGCCGACACCCGAGTTGCTCCAGCCAAAGATGGTGGCATCGTAGCTGCCGTTGCCGAGGGCCGCGCCCCAGTCCGACTTGCCGAGGCCGCCGTCGACGACCTTGAAGCCTGCCTTGGCGGCGGACTCGCGGATCAGGGAGAAGGAGTCCACCCGGTTGGGGTTGTCCTTGTTGTACATGATGCGGACCGTGGGGGTGGCGCCGTTCAGCAGCTTCTTCGCACCTTCGATGTCAACATCCTGGTAGGCGGAGGAGCCGTTGTCCTTGACGGAGTCGGCGTACTTGGCCTGGTCCGGGACGAAGAGCTGGGAATCCAGCGGAGCGGACTTGTCATCGAGCTTCTTGACGATCTTGTCGACGATGTCCTTGCGCGGAACCGTCTTCATGAAGGCTTCGCGGACATTCTTGTCGGCGAACGGGCCGCTGTAGTTCAGGTCGAGGTGGTCGTAGGCCAGCTGGTGGCCCACCTCCACCGTGACGCCCTGGCTTTCGAGGGCCTTGAGCTGCTCCACCGTGTCGGCGGAAGCCTGCGGGGCGATGATGTCGGCCTCGCCGTTCTTCAGCGCCTGGACCTGGGCCGGGGCTTCGCCGATGTAGCGGACGGTGATTTCATCCAGCTTGGGCTCCGGGCCCCAGTTGTAGTCCTTGTTCCTGACCATGGTCAGGGACTGGTCCTGGTTGACGGCCTTGACGACGAAGGGGCCGTTGGAGAGGTAGAGGCTCGGGTCGGCCGGCAGCGTCTTGGTGTCGAAGCCGGTGTTCCACATGTCGGCCATGGCCTTGAGCTGCTTGTTCGCGGGCTTGGGGTTCTTAGCGTCGCCGCGCGGCATGCCCTTGACCAGGTCAACGAAGGCCTTGGCGTCCGCCAGGCCGGCCTTCTTCGCAAGGACGTGGGCCGGAATGTCGATGCCGGGGCCGCCGAGGGCGATTTCCCAGTCAGCGAAGGGCTTGGAGTACTTGAGGGTCATCGAGCGGTTGTCGTCGCCGAGTTCCGGGAAATCGGTCAGCGCCAGGCCGGTCGGATCTCCCGCGTAGTCGAAGTACGAGGTGCCCTTCTTGCCATCCGCGTCAGCGTCGTTGTAGTAGCCGGAGAATGCTGCCCACTGAAGCACCAGGTCGGCTGCCGTGACGGGAGTGCCGTCAGACCACTTGACGCCGTCGTTGATGGTGTACTTCACGGTGAGCGGGTTGTCTGAGACCTTTTCCATCTTGCCGAACTTTTCGTTGCGTACAACGTTCAGCTTGTTATCGACGTAGAAGAACCCGGAGTGGGTGGCGTAGCTGATCTTGGAGTTGATATCAGTGTTGCCTTCAGCGGTGTTGGGGTTGAACGTATTGAACGCGTTCACCTCTACGACCGTTGCCGATCCGCCTGTCTTGGCTGCTGCCGCGGCTGACGACGGGGTTGTCCCGCCGCTGTTGCCTGCGCAAGCGCTGAGTGCGAGTGCTGCTGCTGCCGCGACCCCCACTGCTTTGGAAATACGACCGAATCGCATTCCGCCTCCTTGTTTCTGTGGTGTGGATGAGACCGGCGCCGTAGGCACCAGACAGACGTCCACACTCCCCCAGCGGCAGTGTGGCGCGTCTCACATGGGATGAAGCGTAAACCCATGACAGGGCAGAAGGGCATGAAAGTTGACCGCGGGTAAAGTTCGTTATCGAGCTGCAACAATTGGCGGCACCGTTAACTGAATTTTGTCGAAATTCATTGACGGATGCGGCACCCCAAGATAAAAGCCGATTGCTGCAAAAAGCCCGGATTCATGCAAATCGGGGCTTTACGAGTTAATCTTCCATTACTGGCCCCGACGGGGCCCAACCTGCGAAGCTGCACTCCGCCACGTCTTCGTTGGCAGCGCGACCGCCCGATCGCCATGTACTTTCCGCTGCTCCGACGCTAATGGTTCTGGCCGATTGCCAAGGTGCCGGAATTGCAGGCCAGTTGAAGTCCGCCGCCGACCGGGTCGAGCCTGCAGTTCTGGTCCTTTACCCGCGGCCAGCCGGCGAGCTCGGGCGCGCTGCGGCTCCACCGGTAGTGGGTGTCGTCGTGCCGCACGTAGATGTCGACTGCCTCGCCGTCGAACTGATCCTGGGTGATGAGCACCGACTGGCCGTCAGCGGCTTCAAGCCTCACATAGTCAGCAGACATCCCAGCCGTGAGGAAGGCGAAGAACAACAAGAGCGCAAGGTAGGGCACCGCAGCGGCCGCAGCCAGACCTGCGGTCCACGCGGCTGCCAGCCGTAGCTTGCGGCGGCGGATCCTTCTGATGAGCGGCGGCACCAAAAGGCTCGCCGCGGCGGCCGCCGCCATTAGCGCAATAGCCCGGAGCCCTGCGCCAATACATTCGGCCGGCACAGCGAAGAAGAGAAGTAGATGCGAACCGGCGGCAACCCTGGCGGCCTCAGACACTGCACTTCCGCCCCACCCGACCAGCGCTGCCGCCACCAGGACCGCAGCGCCCCAGCCCTCGCGTCGGCTCAGGGGTCCACATCCCACCTCTACACTCTGTCGGCTTCGAGGACGAAGAAGATGAAGGACAGGAACGCTGTCTTCTCGCCAGTGAGGATGCGCGGGGGGAGGAGTTCGTGCGGTGTATCTGGAGACGGGGCTGGTTCGCTTACGGCGGCTACACGGTATCCGGCCGAGATGAAGGCGTTGATCATCGCGTGAAGGGGCCGGTGCCAGAAGGTCAGGACCGCAGGCTCGCCGTCGAACTCGTAGTCCTCCGAGTACTCCCGGACGGCGAAGTAGTCCTCGGTTGGCTGGGTGACCACGCTGACCGTGGGGTGGTTGACCGACAGGATCAGGCGGCCGCCCGGCTTGAGCACGCGCCGTAGTTCGGCAAGCGGTGCCGACCAGTCCTCGAGGTAGTGCAGGACCAGGGACGCGACGACGTCGTCGAAGGAGTCATCGGCGAAAGGGAGCGGCCTGCTGAGGTCGGCCAGGTGGAGGTCTGCGCTCTCTCCCAGTCGCTGTCGTGCCAATTCGAGCATGGCAGGACTGGAATCGAAGCCGGTCACGACCGCGCCCTTGGCGCTCAGTGCCGCGGACAGGGGCCCGGAGCCGCACCCGGCGTCGAGAATCCGGCGGCCGGCCACCTCGCCGGCGAGGCCTAGCATCGCGGGCCGCTCGTAGTAGGCGTTGAGGAGGCTGGACTCGTTCTCCGCCGAGTAGCTCTCAGCGAAACTGTCGTAGTGGTCGGCTCGCACGGATCCCCGCTCTCAGGTTGACGCTGATGGTCAGGTCGGTCGGCCCGATCCTACAACTTTTCAGGGGTCCTGTGCGGGGCACCGCACGACTTCACAAATGCTGATCACCCATTACCCAAACTTCTTCCATCGTCCTTCGGAAACCACCTCGACGGAGCCGTCGACGACCTTGATGGCTGTCTGTTCATCGATGGCGTAGGCAGGAACATCTATGTCGGCGGCCCACCGCTCTGCGTGGGCCAGGGTGTTGCCCGGGAAAGCGTCCAGATGAGGAAAGATCGAAAAATCCACCACCCCCAGAGTCTGATCATCCGGAGCGGACGGCCACTCGACGAAGTAATCCCCGATCCGGGGTGTCATCACCATGCTTCCGGCACTCACCCCCACCCACACCGTGTCGGGAAGTGAGGGCAGCAGCTCGGCCAGCCCGGACTCCCGCATCCAATGGGACAGGTACATCGCGTCGCCGCCGTCGACCAGGAGCACGTCGGCCTCCCGAAGCCAAGGGACCCACCGATCCGCGCCGATGGTGGGCAGCGCGGTCAGTTCGAGAACACCGAGCGACGCCCAGCCCAGGCCGGACAAGTGACGGTGGTTTGGGTCGGCGGCCAGTAGGCCCCGCACCGATGCCGGTCCGCACATGGGGTGACCCCACTGCGCCGTCGGGACGACCAGGGCGTGGCACTGGGCGACCGGTTTGTTGAGAAGCTGCACGAGCGCCGAGTGGATGCTCGGGTTCGTCACGCCGCCTGACGTCAGCAAGAGTTTCACACGTGCCCCCAAAGTTCGCGCGCGGATGGTGGGTGTGCCTGAACTCGCGGGAAACGGGCTGGAACCCACCGGCCGATCCGGCCCGCCCGTCTGGCGCTCGGCCCTTCAATAGGTACACACCCAGCAAACCTTTGTCCATGGTCCGGCATGGACGCAGACACCACTCAGGTGGTGGACGCGCGACCCGGTCCGGTTCACACCGCCGTCGAGCGGGTGGCTAGGCTGGGTGGATGGCGACAGTTATCCTCGTGCGGCACGGCCGCACCACAGCCAATGCCACTGGACTGCTGGCCGGCCGGGCAGCCGGCGTCAGCCTGGACCAGACCGGGCGGGAGCAAGCGGCTCTGACCGGAGACCGGCTCGCGACCGTACCCTTGGTCGGGGTGGTGTCGAGCCCCCTTGAGCGTTGCCGGCAGACCGCCCAGCTCATCCTCGATCGCCAGGCGGGCGCGCCGTACGCGCCGGTCGATCTCGATCTCACCGAGTGCGATTACGGCCAGTGGCAGGGCCGCACGCTCAGTGATCTCGCGGCCGAGGATTTGTGGCCGGTTGTGCAGTCGCAACCGTCCGCCGTCGTCTTTCCCGGCGGTGAATCCATGGCCGCGATGCAGGCTCGGTCGGTGGCAGCGGTTCGACGCCACGACGCGGCTTTTGAAGCCGAGTACGGGCCAGGGGCCGTGTGGGTGGCGGTGAGTCACGGTGACATCATCAAGTCAATCCTCGCCGACGCGCTCGGCATGCACCTTGACCTGTTCCAGCGTATTAACGTGGGCCCCGCGTCCGTATCGATCGTCCGCTACGGCGCCAGTCGGCCGAGCGTCTACGCGACGAACACCGACGCGGGTGATCTGTCGTGGCTGTCGAACGGCATCCATTCCGGCGATGCGCCGGTGGGCGGCGGTGCAGGGCAACCGGCGCCATGACACTCATGTGCCTAAAATACTGACATGCCTTCACGTGTTCACGAGTTTGCCTGGCCCGATCGGGTCATCGTCGGCACCATCGGCGTTCCAGGGGCGCGCACGTTCTACCTGCAGGTGCGCGCAGGGAAGCAGCTCGTGAGTGTTGCCATGGAAAAGCAGCAGGCAGCTCTGCTCGCGGAGAAGGTCGACGAAATTCTCGACCAGCTCATCACCGTCGAGGGCAACCCGTTCAGCGTTCCCACGGGTACTCCCCTTGAACTTGTCGACAATGACCAGCTCGAGGCCGTTCAGGAGCAGTTTCGCACCGGCGCCATGACCTTAGGGTGGGATCCAACCACGGCCCAGGTCGTCATAGAGGCCTATCCCGTCACCGATGCCGATGCCGATGCCGATGCCGATGAGCACGACGAATCGCTTGACGAGGACGGCGCTAACGAGCCCGAAATGCTGCTGGTGCGAATGCCGGTCGGCACCGCCCGCGCATTCGCCAAGCGCACCCGCGAGATCGTGGGCGCCGGGCGTCCGACGTGCCCGCTCTGCGGTTACCCCATGGACGCCGACGGGCACATCTGCACCCTTCCCGAGGTCTGATGCCAGCGCCCGACCTAGTGAACACCGAGCTGACCCTCACCGGCCGCATCACGACGGCATCAAACGCTACGTTTCTGGGCAGCATCGGCGACGTGATGGTCGTCTATAAGCCGATAGCCGGCGAAAGCCCGCTGTGGGACTTTCCCCACGGCACCCTGGCTCACCGGGAGGTGGCCGCCTACCTGGTCTCGCAGGCCTTCGGCTGGGACGTCGTGCCGCGCACCTGGCTGCGCGATGGTCCGATGGGCGAAGGAATGGTGCAGCTCTGGCAGGAGCAAGACCACGCCCAAAGCGCCGTCGACCTGGTCGCGACGGACCGCGTGCCGGAGACTGGCTGGAAACACGTCCTTGAGGGACGGGATGAGAACGGACGGATGGTCGCCCTCATTCACGAAGACTCGCCCGCGCTCAGACGCATGGCGGTGTTCGACATCATCGTCAACAACGCAGACCGCAAAGGCGACCACATTCTTGCCATGACGGACGGACACCGGCACGGCGTGGACCATGGGCTCACCTTCCACCCGGACCACAAACTGCGCACGGTGCTGTGGGGATGGCTGGGAGACGCTCTGACCTCCGAGGAACGCGACGGCATCGATCGCGTCAGCGAGGGATTGAACGGCGGGCTTGGCCGAAACCTGGGGGACTT
The DNA here is from genome assembly GCF_056393885.1 of Arthrobacter sp. 10T44. Taxonomy (NCBI): domain Bacteria; kingdom Bacillati; phylum Actinomycetota; class Actinomycetes; order Micrococcales; family Micrococcaceae; genus Arthrobacter; species Arthrobacter sp. 10T44. The sequence continues at coordinate 235,392 of NZ_JBFTGT010000001.1, forward strand.
GCTCAGTGCCGAAGAAATCGCAGCGCTCGCAGCGCGCTGCGCCCGGTTGCGCTTGGCAGGGCGGTTTCCGGCTCCGCGCGGTGAGATGCCGGCGGTGCCCTGGCCGCTGTTCTAAGGAACGACGGCGAGGGCTTCGCCGGCTGTGCCGCGTTGAGTCGTCCTCTGCGGACTCGCCCGCCGAGCGGATCCAACGCCAGGCAAGAACGGTGCCTTGACCGCTTCACTCGTAGACGGTCGGGATAGCCGGACCGCCGGCCTGCAGCCGGTCCACGACCCGGGGCAACTCCGCCATGGAGGCCGCGTGCCGATCCCGCGCCCGACCCACCGCGCCCGGCCCGGTCCACCCGGGCAGGAGCTCGCCGCCTCTCATGAACTGCTGCAGAAGCGGCCGGCCGTTCTTGCCATCCGCCGGCGGATGCTCCACGCCGAGGACCTCATGGGTGGCGGTGCCGCGGCCATCCAGGCGGCGCACCGCGAACTTGCGGCCGCCCACGTTGATCTTGTCCTTCGAGGTCTTCGCGACGGCAACGAGCCCGCCGGAGTCGCCGGTGCGGCTTACCAACTTGTAGACCATGCCGGCGGTAGGCGCCCCGGAACCCGTCACCAGCGACGTGCCGATCCCGTAGGAATCGGCCGGCGCTGACCCTAGCGCGGCGACGGAAAACTCGTCCAGGTCCGAGGTCACCACGATTTTGGTGTGCACGTTGCCCAGGCTGTCCAGGAGTTCGCGGACCCAGCGCGCCTGGGCCACGAGGTCTCCGGAGTCCAGCCGGATGGCCCCGAGCTTGTCTCCGGCAAGGTCGACGGCGGTGCGGACAGCCGCTTCGACGTCGTACGTGTCCACGAGCAGTGTGGTGCCCGCCCCCAGCGAGGCAAGTTGCGCCGCGAAGGCGTCGCGCTCGGAGTCGTGGACCAGGGTGAAGGAGTGTGCCGCGGTGCCGACGGTCCGGAGGCCGTAGCGCCGGCCGGCGGCCAGGTTGGACGTGCCGGAAAAGCCGGCGATCACGGCCGCGCGGGCCGCCGCCGCGGCCGCTTCCTCGTGCGTACGGCGGGAACCCATCTCAATACAGGGCCTGCCGCCGGCGGCACTGGTCATTCGGGAGGCGGCCGAGGCGATGGCACTGTCGTGGTTCAGCACCGACAGGACGTAGGTCTCCAGGACGCAGGCCTCGGCGAAGGTCGATTCCACGATCAAGATTGGGGAATGCGGAAAGTAAGCCTCGCCCTCCGGATATCCCCAGATGTCACCGGAGAACCGGAAGGCGGACAGGTGTTCCAGCGTGTCTTGATTAACCACCCCGGAACCGGCCAGGAAATCGAGGTCGTCCTGGCTAAAGCGGAACTCCGCGATGCCTTCAAGGAGCCGGCCGGTGCCAGCCACGATCCCGTACCTGCGCCCGGCCGGGAGTCCGCGGGCAAAGGCCTGGAAGACGGACCGGCGGTGTGCGGCCCCGGAGTAGAGCGCCGCCTGGTACATGGTCAGCTCATAGTGATCGGTAAACAGTGAGGTCCGGGATCCGTCCGGTGCGGCAGATGTGCCCATGACTCACTCTAGGGCGGGGCCGTGCGGAAAGGGAGGCCGCTGGCCGCTGGTACCGGCTGGCGTGCTGTACCGTCTCCGGGCCGCACTTAGCCAGTGCGTGGAGCTTGCCGGATCCGAGCCGGCCCACGAACTGCTCACGCTCGTCAGCGCCGAACTGGAACGCCGCGAAAGCCCGGAGCATCCGCACCCGCGGTTCCCACCACGGTGAGGGACCAAAGACCCCACGCCGCCTCGGCGGGCTGGCTGCTGGCGCACCGCAAGGACCTTCGCCCCTACTCAGGGAACTCATACAAGCGATTAATGAGGGCTAGAGCGTGCGCTAAAGAGGAGAGGGATCATGGGAACATGCGATGTTTGCGGTAACCCCGACGGAAGGACGTTCACCGTCTCCATGGGAAACCAGAGTGGAACTTTCGACAGCTTCGAATGCGCCATACAAATGATGGCTCCGGCGTGCGAACACTGCGGCTGCCGGATCATCGGACATCCGGTGGAGAGCGAATCGGGCGTGTACTGCTGCCTCCACTGTGCCAAGGAAGCAGGAAACCCGCACAAGCCCGCCAAGGAACAACCTTCCGGCCTCGCCGTTCCGGTCCAAGACCCGTCTTCGCCCCGCTGAGTGCTTCCGCGGTGGACCGCCACCTCGGACTGGGCGGTTCACCGCGGAGATGGGGTGAGCGCGGTGGGAGATAGGGGCCGCTGTGGGCGAACCACGCGTCGACCATGTCGGATTACGTGGGCCAGGGAAAGTGCGTGGCCGGGCACTAAATAGGGGAAGCCCCACCAGCAATGCTGAAGGGGCTTCGACTGTTTTGATTCCGTTATGACGAACATCATCTCCCGAACTTGCGGGAATCCTAGCGCTTCCTGCCTCGTCACCGGCAGACCACGGAGGATTAGATCCACCATGCGTTCAAGGGTTCCCCTGCTGTTCGTTCCCGTCCTTCTTTCGAAGAACGTATAAACAGTGATACGCCTAGTTTTTCGATGGCGCAAGAGCCAATGCTCCCCGCGTCGGCGGGGCTTTTCCGAGCGGTGTCGGTGGATCAAGGTGACTGTAGGAGACTGCAGCTTGGATCCAGGGCCACAGCACCGCCGCAGAGGCCAGTTCCTGACGCCCGAACTGAACCTGAATCGAAAAGCCATCCGCCACGGGATCCGATAGCAACGCTAGGCTGTCATCGTGTTTGCCAGCTCGTGCTTCTCCGGGGTGACTTCCACCGGCAGGTTTGGCCTGACATTGTTGTCGAACCATGCATCGTGCTGCGCGGCCTCCTCCCAAATTTCCACGACAGTCATTCCGCCTACGCTCTCATAGGCGTAATGGGCGTTGAATCCTGGCGTGGCCATGAGCTTGTCCCTGAGAGCGGCGGCGATGCCTTCGTACTGTTCCCGGGTCAGGCCGGGCACAAGGTTTTGGACCAGAACAGTCATGGCGGACTCCTTTATAACCGAACGGCCAGCCGGGCGGACGGAACCCGCGGACAGGGCCGGCACAGCCGAAGCCTACGCCGGTAACGGCGGCCGCGACATAGCTGGGTGCTACCCCGTGGGGCTGGGACGGACCCCAAGACGGGGGGCGTTTGCGTGGCGAGCCTCGACACGTTGGATTCGTCCCGGGAACACGCGCCCGGCCGGGGGGCCAGTCGGCGATGTGTACGTTGGGTTGGCCGCGTCCGGCCCTGTTAAGGTTGGCGCTCCGGTCGGGCACTCAGTGCCGGGTCTCGTACCTGGTGAGGACCACACCGCCCGGAAAGGTCCGGGTCTCCACCAAGCTCAGGTTCACCCAGTTGTCCAGGGCTGTGAAGAACGGCGTGCCGCCGCCCAACAGCACCGGATGGGTGACGATCGCGTACTCGTCGATCAGTCCGGCCCGCATGGCTGCCGCGGCGAGCGTGGCACCGCCGATGTCCATGGAGGCGCCGTCGTCCGCCTTGAGCCGGGTGATCTCCGTGACCGCGTCGCCGGTGACCAGGCGGGTGTTGCCGTCGACCGTGCGGGTCGTCGAGGAGAACACCACCTTTGGCATGTCCCGCCAGCGGCGGGCGAACTCGATCTGCGCCGGTGTGGCGCCAGGCTGCTGGTCGGCAGTCGGCCAGTTGGAGCTCATCCTCTCCCACAGTTTGCGCCCGTACAGCGCCAGCCCGGTCGCCGCCACCCGGTCGGACCACCATTGGAACAGCTCGTCGCTCGGTGCGCTCCAGCCGAGGTCATCGCCGGGCGCAGCGATGTAGCCGTCCAGGCTCAGGTTCATACCGAAGGTCAATTTGCGCATGGCGTCAGTCTCCCGTGAGGGGGTATTCCTTGTACAGAGTTGAACAGACCCGGAGCGCCGACGCGCGACTAACCGTTCGTATCGATCGCCGGTCAAGCGGGCCGCAGACGTTCACTGCACCGCCGAGGCTTCGCCGTCACAAACGGGACAGCAGGTGATGGACGCTATGTGTGTGAAGTCCCGCCAGCCAGCATGGCCGGCGGGACCTTTCAAGTTAGCTCTCGCCGCACCCTGCTTGACAGAAAGAGAAACTAAGCAAGCTTATCATCCTGACGCTTCTCCACCTGCTGGTAGGCAGAGGCCCGGCGGCGGTCATCCTCCGGCTACCCTGAGTCATGACCGACCACCCAAAGACCTGGCACGACGGGCACAAAGCCACCCTCACTAGAGGGCAGCGCGCCGCAGACATCATGCGAAACGGAATGGGAAGTTGGCCATTCGTGGGCGGCTTCATCACTTTCATGCTCATCTGGGCCGCCATAAACACCTGGGCCCTGGCCACCAACTCCTGGGATCCGTACCCCTACATCCTTCTCAACCTCCTGCTCTCGATGCTGGCCGGACTCCAAGGGGCCATCCTGTTGATCGCCGCCAAAAGGCAGGATGCCATCGCCGCCGCCATGGCTCAACACGACTACGACACCAATGTAAAGGCCAAGGAAGAGATTGAGCTGCTAATGGCAATCAACAGCCAACAGTTGGAGATTCTCAAGGAGCTGAAGGAACTGGCGACCATTGAACGCCATGGCGTCATCGATCCTGCCGGCATCTGACCTGCACCCGGTGCCCGGACTAGGCCAGGCCAGTAGGCCCTCCTGGGCCCCCGGCTCCTTCTCCTGGGAAGCGCTGAGGCGGTGCAGTCAGCGCTGCAAGCCACCTGTAGGGTCGGAGCATGATCCAGACTGTCGCAGCGCCAATCTTGTGGTCCTATCACTGGCTTGGCATCCCGATCGCCGTCGCCGGAGCGATTCTGCTGGCCCTGGGCACCCTCTTCCAGCACAAAGCCGTAGACGAGCAGGCGCCCGCACCGGGGCGCGGCGCCGGGAGCATGGGAGGGGGCCGGCTGCAGGCCCTCCTGGGCAAACCGGCGTGGCTCGCCGGCACAGCCATGCTGGGAGCAGCAATACTCCTGCAGCTCACAAGTCTGAGATTCTCACCCCTGATCGTTGTGCAGCCCATCGGCGCAGTCGCCCTTGTGGTCACGGCCCTGGCGACCGCCAAAATGACCCGGAGGCCGCCGGGCCGCCGAGCGCTCACATCCGTGGCCCTGTGTATTGCCGGTGTCGGGGTGTTTGTTGCAGTCGCTGCAGTTTCCGCGCGCGACGTTGCAATCACCGACCGGCAACTCATCACAATTCTGATACTGCTCGGCGCTGTCCTCGCCGCGCTCGGCACGGGTTTCGGCCTTTGGCGCCACAGCTGGAGCGCCGTCGTGTTCACCGCCGGAGCCGGGACACTCTTCGGGTTCGTCGCGGCGCTGGCTAAAACCGTCATTGCCCGACTCTTCCAGGGCGACTTCGAATGGCTATCCCTGACCTGTCTGGCAGGGCTCATCATCGCAGCCCTGTTCGGGACGTTTTTGGTCCAAAACGCCCACACCCGAGGGACACCCGAACTCGTCGTCGCGGGCCTGACAGTAATTGATCCGCTCGTCGCCGTCACCATAGGCATTACCGTCCTCGGGGAGGCTGACACAGCCCCGGCAGAAGCATTCATCGCATTCCTCCTCGCCGGCGCAACAGCCGTCGCCGGAGTCGTCCTGCTGGCCACCGTCAAAAAGGCACCGGTCAGCACTACGGCCGCATAGTCCGTAGCACAGCAGCCTCCTCCGTCCTAACCGCGACAGCGGCCCCTACGGCCGCATCCGTCTCCCCCGCAGCGCTGCCCCGACCAGTGCGCGGCAGCCAACACTAGCCACCGCTGTACTCTTCAATTCGCCGCGCAATATGGCAACCGCGGAAGGCGTCACCGCCATGGTCGCGATTGACGTCTGCATACCTAGACAGACCTTATTCCGTGAGACGCGTCGACCCGGCCCTTTTGCGCGTGCGAAGAAGCTCTGGCGGTCGTGGCACCATGCAGGGCTATTTCCGCAAAAGCGGCCGCCAGGAACATGTGTTCTTGGCGGTCATCGCAAAAAGGCTCAGGGACTACACGTTGAAGCGGAACTCCCCCACGTTCCGTCACGGAATAACGTTTGCTCCACCACGATGGACTCGAAGACGAGTTCGCGGCCGATCCAGAGCACCCGCGCACTGCCGGACCTGCTCGGGAGGACCTCATGAAGTTGCGCGCGGCACTCCGGAAGGTTCAGCGCCTGGACGGACCGGCCATCACCGGCGGGTTACTCACCCTCGTTGAAGAGGAACGTCGTCGTCGCAGGACGGCGCGGAAAATCCACATCTTCGGGCCCGCCCGGGCACGTCGACGCCCGCCCCGCACCGGACCCGGCACCGACCCCGCACCGAAGAGAGCGCGGTCGGTGACCTGTGCTGCGCTGACAGAATAGACACGGGCCACGACCTCGTTTTCGCCACCTCCACCCGGACGTAGCCGCCGACTTACCTGCAACCGGGAAGGATCCTGTGACGCCCTCGAATCAGACCAGGCCGGGCACAGTCCCGTGTCCCGGTTCAACGGTAAGGAGAGCGCCCATGCTGGGCGCCGGCTCTGAATCCCGGGACTCGAGCCAGAAGTCCAGCTCCTCAGCGGACACCGGACTGGACATGAAGAAGCCCTGGGCGAGGTCGCACCCATAGTCACTGAGCGCCCGGTAGGCCCGTTCGTCTTCAACGCCCTCCGCCGTCATTTCAAAGCCCAAGCTGTGGGCCAAGTCGATGGTCGAGACCACCAAAGCGGTAGCGCGGGCGTCATCCATCATCGAAAGAACAAAGGACTTGTCGAGCTTGAGCTCATCGATGGGAAGCTCCCGCAGGTAGGACAGCGAACTGTACCCCTTTCCAAAGTCGTCGACGGCGATCCTGACCCCCATCTCCCGCAGGGCCGCCAGGACAGCACAGGCACGCTCACGGTCAGCAACCAGCACGTCCTCCGTGATCTCCACGACCAGCACAGAAGGAGATAACCCCCGGGCGGCGGCCATGGCGGCAACCTGCTCTGGCAGCCGCGCGTCCATAATCGACCCCGCGGACAAATTAACCGCAACAGAAATCAACCGTCCCTGCCTCGTCCACCGAGCCGCCTGATCCAAGGCCTTGACCAGCACCACGCCCGTCAGGGCCCGCATGAGACCGGCCTCCTCAAAGCGATTGAGGAAAGCATCGGGCTGCAATAACCCCAGGCTCGGGTGGGTCCAGCGAACGAGCGCTTCTACGCCGCGGACCTCGCCCGTCCCCAGCTCAAGCTTCGGCTGGAAATGCAGAACAAGCTGATCTTCGGTCAGGGCTGCATTTAATGCCTGCACGCTGTGGAAGTGCGTGTGACCAGAGGCGCCCACTGTCTGCATGTAGAGAGCGTGGCCGCTGCGGTTGGACTTCGCCGAGTACATGGCCATGTCCGCTTTGCGCAATAGCAAACTCAGGTCCCGGCCTTGCTCCGGAAAACACGAAATGCCGATGCTGGCGTTGACCTGCACCGTGACCCCGCCCAAGTCATAAGCGCTCCCCAAAACCTCCCGAAGCTTCAGGGCCACCGCCTCCGCTTCCTTCGGCGAACAGTCGGCGACATGAACCACAAACTCATCCCCGCCCATCCGGGTCAATAGATCGGCGTCACGGAGCTTTCCGGACAATCGTGCGGCGACCTGCCTGAGGAGCTCATCCCCCACATCGTGGCCCAACCCGTCGTTGATCTCCTTGAACTTATCCAAATCCAGTAACAGGACTGCGCTGGCCCGGCGGGCGTCGGCCAGCCGTAACGGCAGATCAGCGTACAGGGCGCGCCTGTTCGGAAGACCGGTGAGCTCGTCAGTCCTGGCCTGCCGGTTGGCATCAGCCAGCCGGATCCTCTGCCGAAACACCAACGGCAACACGGCCAACGCCAACGTAAGTCCCGCCAGCACAACCGCCAGCAGCATCACGCGTTGTTGGGTGGCCAGGATTAGGACACCAAGTCCTGCAACCGTTGCTAGTGCCGGGACGGCCTGAACCGGGATATCAGGACGCCTTGCCCGGGCCGACGACTGCCCGGCATCTTCCTGAACTACCGCCCAACAACCGATCAAGGCAGTCCCCAGCGCCCACGCCGTATCCAGCGGAGTTCCCACGACATAAAGATCGTGGAGTTCCAGCAGGGCATACACGATGTCCGCCCCGGTAAACGTGAGCAATCCAGCCACCAGCAGGACCCACCCACGTCCCAACCCGCCGCCAGGGGTGGCTGCGATTCCCATGACCGTAGCGACCAACAACAGATCCAGCAGAGGATAGGCGGCGCCAACCGCTGCCGCCACCGAATGCGACCCCCCAAAAGCAGACCCAGAAACCGGCCCCAGGACCACGGTCAGAGCTGCTGCAGCCCCAAGGCCTCCCACAACACTGTCCAGGACGACCGGCCAGGTCATGTCACGCAGCCGCCCCCTGACGACCACCAGCAACGCCGCGAGCATCAGGATGTAGAAGCCGACATAGCCAATATCCGCGGGCGAAGGCAGGGGAACATTTCCGCCGCCGGCCGACTGCACAGCATAGTAGGTGTCGCCCGCGGCCTGGCACGACACAGCAGCTGCCACCAAAGCGATGTCCGGTCTGCGGGAGCGCGCTCGTCCGACCACAAGCCAACAGACAACCGCAGGCAGCCAAACCGTCAGGAGCGACAAGAATCCATCGACAAGGGGACTGAAAGCATCCGAATCACGGCATAAGACGCCGACCGCATACAGGACCGCGGCAGCGATCATGCCACCGGAACACACCCAGATAAAACGCCTCCACGAGTGGACTCCGGCGCCCGCCACGTCCTGTCCCGCCATCAGCCCTCACCCCAGCAACGGGCCACAGGGGCGATCCGCAGAGCAACGCCGCGCTTGGCTTTCGAAAAGTCACCAATTAGGGCAAAGACGTCGACAACATTGCAGATCATGATGCTCCTCCGCGGAAACCTTCCGCTACATACTCAGCTATCGACCTACAAACGCGCCCGGTAACGATATCCCGCCCATAAGGAAGTCCCCGAAGCTCTGGTACTGGAGTCGACCCAGCTGCAACGAACCTCAGTCGAATCCGGGAGGGATAAGGGGGTCCAAGAAAAACAATGCGTCAATCTTTCGGGGCCGGAGCCGGTTGCCTTCAGGATGCAAAGTCCGGGCGGCATCATTTCGCCTTGGCAACCGGTGGCAAAACGCGCATGGCCGCTAAGAACGTGCGTTCTTGGCGGCCATCGCAAAACGTCTCAGAGGATCAGGAACTACACGTTGAAACGGAACTCCACCACGTCGCCGTCGGCCATGACGTATTCCTTGCCTTCAATGCGGACCTTGCCACGGGCCTTCGCTTCGGCCATCGAGCCGGCCTCGATGAGGTCGTCGAAGGACACAACTTCGGCCTTGATGAAGCCGCGCTGGAAATCGGAGTGGATCACGCCGGCGGCCTGCGGTGCCGTGTCGCCCTGGTGGATGGTCCAGGCCCGGGTCTCTTTGGGACCGGCGGTGAGGTAGGTCTGCAGCCCCAGCGTGTGGAAGCCGACGCGCGCCAGCTGGTCGAGGCCGGACTCGTCCTGGCCGTTCATTTCCAGCATTTCGCGGGCTTCTTCCTCGTCCAGTTCGACGAGGTCGGACTCGAGCTTGGCGTCGAGGAAGATGCAGTCGGCCGGGGCCACCATGGCGCGTAGCTCTTCCTGCTTCTCCGGGCTGCCAAGGATTCCCTCATCCGCGTTGAAGACGTAGATGAACGGCTTGGCCGTCAGCAGGCCCAGCTCCTTGAGGTGTTCCATCTCGATCTTGTCGCTCTTGATCGAGGAGAAGATGGTGTCGCCGCGTTCCAGCACAGCCTGGGCGGCCTTGACGGCGGCAAGCTCGGCGGCTTCGCGCTTCTTGATCTTTACTTCTTTTTCGATCCGGGGGACGGCCTTCTCGATGGTCTGCAGGTCCGCCAGGATCAGCTCGGTGTTGATGGTCTCCATGTCCGAGCGGGGATCAACCTTGCCGTCGACGTGGATGACGTCTGGGTCATCGAACACGCGGACGACCTGCGCGATGGCCTCGGCCTCACGGATATTCGCGAGGAACTGGTTGCCCAGGCCCTCACCTTCGGAGGCGCCCTTGACGATGCCGGCGATGTCCACGAAGGACACGGCGGCCGGGAGCAGGCGTGCGGAGCCGAAGATGGCCGCCAGCTTCTCGAGCCGCGGGTCCGGCAGGTTCACGACGCCGACGTTGGGCTCGATCGTGGCGAACGGGTAGTTCGCAGCGAGCACCTGGTTGCGGGTCAGTGCGTTGAAAAGAGTTGATTTGCCGACGTTGGGCAGTCCGACGATGCCAATAGTAAGAGCCACGAGTATTGATTCTACCGGTAAACGGGCCGGTCCCCTGCGGCGGCGGGGCGCTGTTCGCCGTCGGCGTCGCTCCTGGCTGCCTCAGACCGTGAGGGCCCGTGCGTCACTGGCTAAAAGTGTCAGGGGTGCGTGCCAGAGTGAAGGCATGGACGCTTTCGCACTCATTCTCGCCCTGCTGATGTTGCTGATCGGAGCCGTCGCCGGCGCCGCCTTCACCTTCGTGGTGTTGCGGCGTCGCAGCGCCGGCCTTGAACAGGACTTCGACGGCGTCTCCGCGCGCCTTTCCGAGGTCAGCGCCCAGTTCGCCGCCGCCGACGCCGAACGCCGCCTGCTGGCGGCCCAGAACCGGGAGCTGGGCGACGCCAGAACGCAGGACGGCAGCGTGCTGCGTGCACTGGCCCCCGTAGCCGAAAAGCTCACCGCGGTTCAGCAGCAGGTCGCGCTGCTGGAGCGGGACCGGCTGGAACAGTACGGCCAGCTCGCCCAGCAGCTGCAGGAGGCGAGGCTGTCTGACGAGCAGCTGCTGCGCTCAACGCATGCGCTCGAATCCGCCCTGCGCTCCAACAGCGCGCGCGGCCAGTGGGGCGAAGTGCAGCTGCGCCGCGTGGTCGAGGCGGCCGGGATGCTCCGCCACGTGGACTTCCACGAGCAGCTTCACAGCTCCGGTTCCGGATCAGAGAACACCGTCCGGCCCGACCTCGTGGTGCAGCTCCCGGGCGACAAGCAACTCGTGGTGGACGCCAAGGTGCCGCTGACGGCCTACCTTGAGGCGCAGGAACTCGGCGCCACCGCCGCAAGCCGGGCCGCCGGGGCGGGAACGCTGAACGGTCAGCAGGCCCTGCTGGCCACCCACGCGAAGGCCCTGAAGGCCCACGTGGACGCCCTGAGCAACAAGAAGTACTGGGACATCCCCGGCAATGCCCCGGAACTGGTGGTCTGCTTCCTGCCCGCGGAGTCGATCCTGGCCGCGGCACTCACTGCGGATCCGGCCCTGCTGGACTACGCGCTGTCCAAGAACGTCGTCCTCGCCTCGCCCGGGACGCTGCTGGCGGTCCTTAAATCGGTGGCGTTCACCTGGCGGCAGGACGTTCTGACGGACAGCGCGCGGGAGCTTTTCGAACTGGCGCAGCAGCTCTATGAGCGGATGGGAACCCTGGGCGACAACGTCTCCAAGCTTGGCTCATCGCTGAAGACCTCGGTGGACCGCTACAACTCCCTGGTCGGCACACTGGAGGCCAGGGTGCTGCCCACCGCACGGAAGCTCAACGCCCTGGACGGCGCGGGCCTGGCGACTCCGGTCACCGTCGAGGTGACACCGCGCTCGGTGGCGGCACCGGAACTCCAGCAGGAAATTGGCGTACGGGACGTCGTCGGCGACCGGGCCGACGACGTCGAGCGGCGCAACGACGCCGGCACCTCGGAAGAGTCAGCCGCGTAGGACTACTCTCCGGGCCAGGACTGTTCCGGGCGAGGACTGTGCCCCGGGCTAGGACTCTTTGGCGGCGCGGGTGCCGCGGCCGCCAAGGGCGCGGGTGACGTCCCCGGCCTGCTTCAGCGTGGCCCGGAGTTCCTTTGGCAGCGAGAACAGCAGGTCCTCCTCCGCTGTGACGACTTCCTCGACGGAACCGTAGCCGTAGTCGGCCAGGAGCCGCAGTACGTCCTTCACCAGGACCTCGGGCACGGACGCCCCCGAGGTCACGCCTACCGTGGCCACGCCCTCGAACCAGGACTCGTCCACCTCGTTGGCGAAATCCACCCGGTAGGAGGCCTTCGCCCCGTATTCAAGTGCCACTTCCACGAGGCGCACGGAGTTCGAGGAGTTGGCCGAGCCAACCACAATCACGAGGTCGGCCTGGGGCGAGATCTTCTTGATGGCCACCTGGCGGTTGGTGGTGGCGTAGCAGATGTCGTCGCTGGGCGGATCCTGCAGCGTGGGGAACCGCTCTTTCAGGAGCCGCACGGTCTCCATGGTTTCGTCCACGCTCAGGGTGGTCTGCGAGAGCCAGATAACCTTTTCCGGGTCGCGGACCGTCACCTTGTCCACCTCGTGCGGGCCGTTGATGATCTGGATGTGCTCGGGGGCCTCGCCGGCGGTGCCTTCGACTTCCTCGTGGCCGTCATGGCCGATCAGCAGGATGTCGAAATCGTCCTTGGCGAAGCGGACAGCCTCTTTGTGCACCTTGGTCACCAGCGGGCAGGTGGCATCGATGGTGCGCAGGCCCCGGTCCTCCGCAGACTGCACAACAGCCGGCGAGACACCGTGCGCCGAGAAGATCACCAGGGCGCCTTCAGGAACCTCGTCGGTTTCGTCAACGAAGATGGCACCCTTTTCCTCGAGGGAGCTGACAACGTGGACGTTGTGCACGATCTGCTTGCGGACGTAGACGGGAGGACCGTAGTGCTCAAGCGCTTTTTCCACCGCAATCACGGCACGGTCGACGCCGGCGCAATAGCCGCGCGGGGCCGCCAACAGTACCTTCTTCGGTCCGGTCACGGGTGCCGCCGCCAGCACTTCCTCCGGCGAACGCCGCCGGCGCGGAACGGAGGGCATCGGAATGGATACAGCGGTGGAGGTCATGCCCCAATGCTACCGGTGTTCGCTACGGCAGGTTATTTGACGCCGGCCGGCGGCCGCCGACAACACGGAGCACGATGCCGGCGGCCAGCAGCACGCCGCCCGCCAGCAGCGCCGCCACAATCCACTGCCCGAAGCTGGCCGTGGCCGCCGCCACGAATTCACGTTTGAAGATCCCCGCCACGTCGTTGCCGCTCCCGACGCCCTGGACCATCGTTCCTGCCGCGTCCGAGCCAAATTTCCAGACACCGGCCAGGACCAAGGCCCCCAGACCGGTCCCGGCAAGGACCGTCCACTTCCGCCGCGCCGCGACGAACGCCAGGAGGAACGCAATGGCCGAGCCCACAGCCACGGCGGTGCCCATCGGCGCATAGGCCGAGACCCGTTCGATGAGCTGGCGCTGGTCGGACTGGCCGATGCTGATTCGCACCTGCTCCGGCGCCTTAATCGGAACGGGAGAGGCCTCCGAGACGCGCTTGACCACCAACCCGACCAGCGGGGCGACGTCCAGTGTCAGGGAGGTGGTGCCGGCCACTTCCGGCGGAAGCGTGCGGGGATCGGCGAAGCTTAGCCGGTGGCTCCTGCGCAGGGTCTCTGCCCAGGCCTCCGAGTATCCGGGCATGGAGGTCAGTGACTGCGCGGCGTCCGCCAGGATCGGTTTGACCACGGCCTCGAGGGGAGCGGGCATCTGCTGGCCGCCGAAGGCCATCCCATTCACGGCGGCCGTGGCCAGCCTCTTCTGGAACGCGGGGTCCTTGCCGAGCGGTGCGGTGAGGGCGACGAAACCCTCCTCCTGGACAATGTTCCGGTCCACCCACATGGCCGGGACGGCAACAGCCGCCATGGCGAGGCCGATCAGCACTGCAATGGCCGAGACAAAAGTGCGCACGAAAGTCTCCTAGGAGGTTGGGAGTAGAGCCATCCTACGGTGGCGTCGCCGCGAACCCGAATGCAGGGCACCGTAAAGCAGGGCACCGTAAAGCGGGGCACCGTAAAGCAGCGGCCCAAAACGTCCGGTCCTACTGGTAGAGCTATGGATAGAGTTGAAGCAGCTCCCCTCTTTATCAAAGGACCATGCATGCACCCGCACCTGCACCAGGCACTTCTCGCCGGCGGCCACCGGCATGTCTGAAGACACCGCCGCGGCAACCACCCTGCCGGCGACTGCGGCAGACACCAGCCCGGACAACCCGTGGCCGCTGCAGCTGCTCTCACAAAAACTGAAGATGCACATCGACCGGGCGCCCTCGGCCTGGATCGAGGGCCAAGTCATCGAACTCAACCGGCGCGGCACCAACGCCTACCTCACGCTGCGGGACATCGACGCGGAGATCTCCCTCCCTGCCTCGGTCTGGACCAACGTCCTGGACCGCCAGCCCACGCCGCTGGAGCGCGGTTCCCGGGTGGTGGCGCTGCTCAAAGCCGAGTTCTGGCTGAAGACGGGCCGGCTGAACATGTCGGTCAAGGACATCCGGCCGGTAGGACTCGGCGACCTGCTGGCCAGGATCGAACGTCTGCGCCAGGCCCTCGCGGCGGAGGGGCTGTTCGCCGACTCCCGCAAAAAGCGGCTGCCCCTGCTCCCCCACCGGATCGGCCTGATCACCGGCCGCGACTCGGATGCTAAAAAAGACGTGCTCCGCAACGCGGCGCTGCGCTGGCCCGCCGTCGAATTCGAAATCCGCGAGGTGGCCGTCCAGGGCAACACCGCGGTCGCCCAGGTCATCGGCGCGCTGCAGGAGCTGGACGCCCACCCGGAGGTCGACGTCATCGTCATCGCCCGCGGCGGCGGCGCCCTGGAGGACCTGCTCCCCTTCAGCAGCGAGGAACTCATCCGGGCCGTGGCCGCCGCGGCCACGCCGATCGTCAGTGCGATCGGCCATGAGGCGGACCGTCCCATCCTTGACGACGTCGCCGACCTGCGCGCCTCGACGCCCACCGATGCGGCGAAACGGATTGTGCCCGACGTCGTGGAGGAACTGGCGCGGGTCCGGCAGGCCCGGGAGCAACTGCGCCGCGGCGTCACCCGCCTGGTCGAGCGGGAGACGGACCGGCTGGCCTCGCTTCGCTCCCGACCGGTGCTGGCAGCCCCGGAGGGCATGGTCACCGCCCGGCACGACGACGTCGAACGGCTCAAGGGCCGCTCCCATGCGGCCATCAACACCGCCGTCGTGCGGGCCGCCGACCAGCTGGTCCACCTTAAGGCCCAGGTGCGCGCCCTCTCGCCGCAGAAAACGCTGGACCGCGGCTACGCCGTCGTCCAGCTCGACGATGGCAGCACCGCCCCGGGAACCCGCCACGAAGTGGTGCGACACCCGGACCAAGCACCCGCCGGCACTCCCCTGGCCGTGCGGGTGGCCGGCGGCAGGTTTAAGGCCCAGTCCACCGGCGGCCAGGATCCCGCCGAGGACTGACCGGCCCATTTCCAAGAACCCAGGCAATCCAGACTTCCCGGACCCCGCGACGGGACCCCGACACGCGGTAGGCACCGGACCCACGCAAGGAGCATCAGCATGGCAGCAGAAAACGCAGCAACCCCGACCCCGAACACCGACATCGACGGCCTCAGCTACGAGGAGGCCCGCGAACAACTCGTGGGCGTGGTGGGCAGGCTGGAGGCCGGCGGCGCCAGTCTCGAGGAATCCCTCGCACTGTGGGAGCGCGGGGAGGCCCTCGCGAAGCGGTGCGAGCAGTGGCTCGAGGGCGCCCGCAAGCGTCTCGCCGCGGCCCGGGACCAGGCCAGCTGACCTACGGCCGGCCGGCTAGGAGCGCCGCACCAGCTCGCGCTCCATGTCGACGTCGATCTCCGGGACCGGCCACTCGAGCGCCAGTCCTTCCAGCGCGTCCAGCAGCAGCTGCTGTACAGCGATCCGGGCATACCATTTCTTGTTGGCAGGGACCACGTGCCAGGGCGCAAGCTCGGAGCTGGTCCGCTCAAAGGCGGCCTGGTAGGCGTCCATGTAGTCGTCCCAGAAGGCCCGTTCCTTGAGGTCGTTGCCGCTGTACTTCCACATTTTCGAGGGGTCTTCCAGCCGTGCGAGCAGCCGTTCCTGCTGCTCGTCGCGGCTGATGTGCAACATGACCTTGACGATCTTCGTCCCGGCGGCCGTCTGCCGGGCCTCGAACTCGTTGATGGCCCGGTAGCGGCGCTCCAGTTCCTCTGCGTCCGCCCAGCGGTGCACCCGGTGGATCAGGACGTCCTCATAGTGGGAACGGTCGAACACGCCCACCATGCCGGCCGCTGGTACTTCCTTCTCGATCCGCCAGAGGAAGTCGTAGGACTGTTCCTCCGGGGTGGGCGCCTTGAACGACTTGAGCTGCACACCCTGCGGATTCATCTGGCCCATGACGTGGTTGACGATGCCGCCCTTGCCCGCGGTGTCCATGGCCTGCAGGACCAGCAGGACGCGCTTCTTTCCGCCGGTCCTGGACTCCGCAAAGAGCTGCTCCTGCAGCTGCGTGAGCTTGCCGTCGAGCTCGCTAAGCAGGGTCTCTCCGGCGGCTTTGTCCCCGGCGTAGCCCGGTGTGGAACCCGGGTCAAGGTCGCGGAGGCTGAACTTCTTGCCTGCCCTCAGGGTCTCGGAGGGATGTTTGTCGAAGTCCACGACATCTGCCATCAAAGCCTCTTTCCGGTTCGGGCAGCCCGCCGGCCGGACGTTCGGCGAGCGGCGCTGCTGTCCCGAATCCTAGTTGCCCTGGTACCGGCTCAGGAAGTCCGCCATGCGGTTGATCGCTTCCTCGAGGTCCTTGACGTTCGGCAGGGTCACCATTCGGAAGTGGTCCGGCCGGACCCAATTGAAGGCGCGGCCGTGGGAGACGAGGATCTTCTGCTGGCGCAGCAGGTCCAGGACGAACTTCTCGTCGTCGCGGATGTGGTAGACCTCGGGGTCCAGGCGCGGGAACAGGTACATCGCCCCGCGGGCCTGCTGCGTGCTGACGCCCGGGATGGCGTTGAGCATGTCGTAGGCCTTGTTCCGCTGCTCCAGCAGGCGGCCGCCGGGCAGGATCAGGTCGTTGATGCTCTGGTATCCGCCGAGTGCCGTCTGGATCGCATGCTGCGCCGGCACGTTAGCGCACAGCCGCATGTTGGCGAGCAGGTTGATGCCTTCAAGGTAGTCCGCGGCGTCCTTCTTCGGACCCGAGATGGCCATCCAGCCGGCCCGGTAGCCGCAGACGCGGTAGGCCTTGGATAGCCCGCTGAAGGTCAGGCAGAGCACGTCGTCGCCGGTGAGGCTGGCCATGTTCACGTGGACGGCGTCCTCGTAGAGGATCTTCTCGTAGATCTCGTCGGCGAACAGCACGAGGCCGTGCTTTTCGGCCAGGGCCACGATCTTCTTGAGCGTTTCCTCCGGGTAGACAGCGCCGGTGGGGTTGTTGGGGTTGATCACCACGATGCCCTTGGTGCGCGGCGTGATCTTCGCTTCGAGGTCGTCCAGGTCCGGCTGCCAGCCGGATTCCTCGTCGCAGAGGTAATGCACAGGCTTCCCGCTGGCCAGGGCCACCGACGCCGTCCAGAGCGGATAGTCCGGGGTGGGAATGAGGACCTCGTCGCCGTCGTCCAGCAGGGCCATCAGCGACATGGTGATGAGCTCGCTGACGCCGTTGCCCAGGTAGATGTCGTCGACGTGGATATTCTGGATGCCGCGGGTCTGGTAGTACTGCGAGACGGCGGTGCGGGCGGAGAAAATGCCTCGGGAATCGCTGTAGCCCTGGGCGTGCGGCAGGTGGCGGATCATGTCCACCAGGATCGCGTCCGGCGCTTCAAACCCGAACGGGGCCGGGTTTCCGATGTTCAGTTTGAGGATGCGGTGACCCTCTGCCTCCATCTGCTGGGCGGCCTGAAGAATCGGTCCACGGATGTCGTAGAGGACATTATGAAGCTTGGTGGACTGCTTGAATTCTGCCATTCATCAAATATGCCATATGGCGGATGTACTTCCCCTGAGACTTGTCTCACAGCGGAAGTCCGCGTCACACGGGCTCCCCGGGGCCGCCTGGCACCGAGCGGCGCAACGACGGCGGCGTAGCGACGGCGGCCGCCGGGTCCGGGGGTTCCGGATCCGGCGGCCGCCGTCGAACGCTCAAAAGCTCCGGTCTACTTGACCAGGCCCTTGTCCTTGAGCCACGCTGCCGCGGCGTCCTTCGGGTTCTGCTTCTCGCTGCCGCCGACCGCCCGGTTGAGGTTGATCAGGTCCTCAGTGGTGAGCAGCTTGGAGACGGCGTTGAGCGCCTCCTTCGCCTTGTCGGTCATCTTGGCCTTGTTGTACAGCGGCAGGACCTGCTGGGCGATGAAGTTGTTCTTCGGGTCCTCCAGCACCACCAGGTCGTTGTCCGCGATGGCCGGGGTGGTGGTGTAGATGTCGGCCACCTGGACCTGGTCCGAAAGCAGGGCCTTGACCGTGACGGGGCCGCCGCCGTCGCTGAAGGGTTCCAGCTTCTTGGGCTCGCAGTTGTAGTTCTTCTTCAGGCCGGGCAGCCCGTAGGCGCGCTCGGCGAACGTTGCGGGGGCGCCGACCACGATCTCGTTGCAGACCTTGGCCAGGTCCTCGATGGACTTCAGCTTGTACTTCTCGGCGGTGGCCTTGGTGACCACCATGGCATCCTTGTCCTCGGCCTTGGCAGCGTCCAGCACGGCCAGGCCGTCGGGAAGCTTGCCCGGCAGTGCCTTGGCAATGTCGTCGGCGGAGATCTCGGTGGCGTCCTTGTTGACGTGCAGCAGCAGGTTTCCGCTGTAGTCCGGGATCACGTCCACGGAGCCGTCCTGCACGGCCTTGAAGTAGACCTCGCGGGAACCGATGTTCGGCTTGGTGGTGGCGGTGACGCCGGCGGCGTTGAGTGCCCCGGCGTAGAGCTCCGCGATGATCTGGCTCTCGGTGAAGTCGGCCGAACCGATCACGAGGGCGCCGCCGGCTCCCCCGGAGGAACCGCCGCTCGCGGGTGCCGAGGACAGCGGGTTGGACGAGCCTCCGCAGGCGGACAGGGCCAGGGCCAGGCCGACGCCGGCGGCGAGGCCGCCGAATGCGCGCCTGCCGAGGGCTCGTTGGCGGTTTTCTTTCATGACGTACCTCCTTGGACAACAGTCTCCGCCGGTGCGGGGTCTGTGAGATCAACCGCGGCCTGCTGGCTCCGGTTTGGCTTGTTGGCGGCCCCACGGGACAGGAAGAGCCGCTGGAATAGGACGAGGACAAGGTCGACGGCGATGGCGAGTCCCGCGATGAGCAGCGAGCCGCCGAGCATCTGCGGGAAGTCGGAGAGCACCAGGCCGTCGAAGAGGTAGCGGCCCAGGCCGCCCAGGTTGATGTACGCGACCACCGAGACCGTGGCGATCACCTGGAGGACACCGGTGCGGAACCCGCCGAACATCACCGGAAGCGCGTTGGGGAACTCGGCCCGGAAGAGCACCTGGAGTTCGGTCATGCCCATGGCCCGGGCGGCGTCCACGACGTTCCGGTCCACGCTGGAGATTCCCGCGTAGGTCCCGGCCAGCAACGGCGGCACGGTCAGGATCACCAGCGCCCAGACCGGAGGCATCAGCCCGATCCCGGCCAGCAGGACGAAGAGCGTCAGCAGGCCCAGGGTCGGCAGGGCGCGCAGGGCCCCGGCGAGGGCCACCACGGCTACCCGGCCGCGGCCGGTGTGGCCGACGTAGAGGCCGATCGGGACGGCGATGGCGGTCGCAATCAGCATCACGAGGCCGGTGTACTGCAGGTGCTCGGCCAGGCGTACCGGAATGCCGGTGCTGCCGGACCAGTTGTCCGGGTCGGCGAGCCACGAGGCGGTGTCGGTGATGACATTGCTCATGCGGACGCCCCAGCCGTGGAATCGGACCGCCGCCGGGCCGCGGCCGGCTCTCCGGGCTTCCCGGTTTTCCCGGCGCCTGCCCGGGTCCACGGGGTCAGGAGGCGTTCGAGCAGGACCAAAACGGAGTCCATCAGCAATGCCAGCACCAGGATCGCAATGATGCCCACCATCACCTCGGTGACGAAGTCGCGCTGCAGCCCGGAGGTGAAGAGCATGCCCAGGTTGCCGATGCCCAGCAGGGCGGCGACGCTGACCAGGGAGATGTTGCTGACCGAGACCACGCGGAGCCCGGCGAACAGCACCGGCAGGGACAGCGGCAGGTCGATCTGCAGGAACCGTGCCAGGGGTTTGAAGCCCATGGCGACGGCGGCCTGCTGCAGGTCCTCGTCCACGGAGTCAAACGCGTCCAGGGCGGCCCGGACCAGGAGCGCGACGGCGTAGATGGTCAGGGCCACCACGACATTGACCGGGTCCAGGATCCTGGTCCCCAGCACGGTCGGCAGGATGATGAAGAGAGCCAGCGACGGGATGGTGTAAAGCAGCGAGGACGCGGTCAGGACCACGGTGCGCAGGGTCCGGTTCTGCCTGGCAAGCTGGGCCAGCGGGATCGAAATCAGCAGGCCGAAGAGCATCGGCAGGATCGCCAGGACGAGGTGCTGGCCGGCGAGGCTGAAGACCTGCCCGCTGTTGGCCAGGAACCATTGCATCAGCGCACGCCCTGCCGGACCCGGCGGTCCGCTTCGATCACGGCGAGCACTTCTTCCGCCGTGATCACACCGGCCACCCGGCCGTCCGCGTCGACAGCGACGCCGAGTCCGGACGGCGAGGACAGGGCCGCGTCCAGCGCGCGGCGCAGGGTCTCGCCCTTGTGGAAGAGGGAACCGCCCGGGACGGTCGCCGCTCCGGCGCCCGGCGCGCTCCAGCCCAGCGGCCGGTTGTCGGCGTCGACCACGAGCTGCCACTCGCCCGCTCCGGGGCCGCCGTCACGGCCGAGGGCGTCGGCGCGGACGGTGTCGACCGGGTGGATCGTGACGCCGTCGGAGGGGCTGAAGGCGAGGTGCCGGAAGCCCCGGTCGCGGCCCACGAAGGACGCGACGAAGTCGTTCGCCGGGGCCCGCAGGATCTCTTCCGGCGTCGCGTACTGCGCCAGCTTGCCCCCGCCGGCGAAGACGGCCACCTTGTCCCCGAGCACCGTGGCCTCGTCGATGTCGTGGGTGACGAACACGATGGTCTTGGCCAGGTCGCGCTGCAGGCGGAGCAGTTCCTTCTGCAGTTCATCGCGCACCACGGGATCCACCGCGCTGAAAGGTTCGTCCATGAGCAGCACGGGCGGATCTGCGGCGAGGGCACGGGCCACTCCCACGCGCTGTTGCTGGCCGCCCGAAAGCTGTGAGGGGTAGCGGCGGCCGAGGCCGGAGGCGAGCCCGACGACGTCGAGCAGCTCCTCCGCGCGCTTGCGGGATGCCGCCTTGGACACGCCGTTGAGCCGCGGGACGGTGGCGATGTTGTCCAGCACGGACCGGTGCGGCATCAGCCCGGAGGACTGCATGACGTAGCCCATGGAACGGCGCAGCTGCGCGGCGGGCACGGAGGTGACGTCCTGCCCGTTGACGGTGATGGTGCCCGAGGTCGGCTCGACCATGCGGTTGATCATCCGCAGCGAGGTGGTCTTGCCGCAGCCCGAGGGGCCGACGAAGACCGTGATGGCGCCCTTGTCGATAGACATGCTCAGATCGTCGACGGCGGCCTGGCCGCCCTGGTACTGCTTGGTGACGCTCTGGAACTCGATCATGGCCTCTGCCATTCCGGGCTTACCTAACTGTTGGCGGCAACATGGGACGGTCCAGCCAACTGATCATATGCATGCTGATTTTTGGCTGTAAAGCGGGTATGACCCAGCGTAGCTGCCACCGCCGGCGATGTCGGAGCACAGAATCGAAGAAACGGGCCCGATAACGTCGGCGGCGCCGGGGCTACCGTTGGCATTCGGCGCCGGGCGGGATTTGGATGGGCGGGGGTTCAGGCCCGGCCCCGGACCCCGCGCTGGTCCGGGACCGGCACTGTGTCACGTCGCCCGGCCGCTGCCCTTACCGTGGCCTTTTCCGTTGTCTTTTCCCCTGCGGGGATGGTCGTGGCTGAGCCGCTCGGCCGCCCGCTGGCTCCGGCTGGCCACCACCACCTTCTGATGCCACTCCCGCTGGTACGCCCGCCGGGCGGCGGCGTCGTGGCGCCGGGCCAGCGCCGCCACTTCGCGCTGCATCTTGAGGTAGCTTGCCCAGCGGCGCTCGTCCAGGGCACCCTCCGCGAGCGCGGCCTGCACGGCGCAGCCGGGTTCGCGGCCGTGCGCGCAGTCGGTGAACCGGCACCGGGTGAAGAGCTCCTCGAGATCGCCGAACATCTCGTCCATGCCGTCCCCGGCATCGAACAGGCCAAAGCCGCGCACCCCGGGCGTGTCCATCAGCACCGAGCCGTCGGGCAGTGGCACCAGCTCCCGGGACGTCGTGGTGTGCCGGCCTTTGCCATCACCGGCCCGGACCGCACCCGTTTCCTGCGCCTCGAACCCGACGAGGGCATTGATCAGGGTGGACTTCCCGGCGCCCGAGGGGCCCAGCAGCACGATGGTCCCCCCGGGCGGCAGATGAGCCAGCAAGTCATCGAGGCCATCGCCCTGCTCGGCGGAGGTGGTGACCACGTCGACGCCGGCGGCCTGCAGCATGACCTGCCCGACGACGTCGTCCGCCACCTCAGCGAGGTCTGCCTTGGTGATCACCACCAGCGGGGTGGCGCCGGAATCCCAGGCCGCGACGAGTGTCCGTTCGAGCCTGTTGTGCGTGAGCGGACGGTCCACCGGCACCACGACGCCGACGATGTCCATGTTGGCGCCGAGCACCTGCGCTTCGGAGGATGCCTCGAAGGCGCGCTTGCGGCTCAGCTCTGAGCGGCGCGGCAGCACGCCCACGATGGCTGGTTCGCCCACCGGGTTGCTGCCGAGCCAGACCCAGTCGCCGGTGGCCGGGATGGGTCCGGTCCGCGGGTAGGGCAGCTGTGCCTGGCCGGCATGGTCCGCGACCAGCACGAGGTTGCGGTCCACCCGGACCACCCGCCCGGCTCTGGTGCCGCCGGGGACGGGATTGGCGGCGAAAAGTTCCGTGACGGCCTCGGTGAAACCGAAACGGGCCGGCCCCTGGAGGCCGGAGTGGTGACTGAACTGAAGATTCAATGGAACCCTTTGATGGGCCCGGCTGCGCATTGCCCGCCGGTCTGGAGAGACCGGTCAGCTGTAAGGGCTAGGAGGTGCGGACTGCCGGGGCAGGAATAATGATGGGGCTTTGGGGTGTGCGCTGCGCGCGCAGTTCCGTTGCTTTCATTGCTTCCACCTCCCCGGCTATCTGGCCCACAGCTGGGCTCATCGGGCGGCCTTCCCGGCCGCGGTTTCTCTAGGGTAACCGCCCGCGCCGCGGCTGGCTAGGGATTTCTCAGGCGAGCTTTCCGTCCAGCGGTCGCTCGCGGTACAGCCGGAGCGCGGCATCGACCAGTGAGACCCGGTTCAGGCCCGCCACCTCGGCCAGCGGGATCCAGGCCGCGTGCGTGGTGCTGCCGCCTACCTCATGCCGCAGTTCCCCGCCGGTGATGCTCGCTTCATAGACCAGCCGCAGGGACTGGAAGTCGCGGTGGCCGCCGTCGAGCCGGCTCTCGGCGGGCCAATGCCCGACGTCGATCCCCAGCATGGCGCCGATCTCAGCGTGGTAGCCGGTCTCCTCGTAGATCTCCCGGCGGCACCCGTCCACGGGGTGCTCGGCGAGATCCAGACCGCCGCCCGGCAGGGTCCAGCCCTCCTTGCCGCCCTGCTTCCAGTACGCGAGCAGGAGGCAGTCATCCCGGAGGATCAGTCCGTAGGCAGCCGGGCGGGTATCGAATGGCAGGGTCATTGCTCCAGCGTAACGGCGCAGCGCGGGCCCTGCCGGATCTCCGGGTTCGGCCCTAAAGTTTGAGTGTGACCAACCTCGAAGTCCTTCCGCCCGAAGAAGTCTGCCCCGCCGCCCACAGCGTGGAGGGGACCGCCAGCGGCCCGTGCCTCCAGTTGTGGCCGGCCAGGGAGGTTCCGCTGGGCGGCGTCCGCGCCATGAACGTCTCGCGGACCCTGCCTCAGCGCGGGCTGCCGACGGTGGGCGCGTGGTGCTTCCTGGACAGCTTCGGACCGGACCGGGTGTCCATGTCCGTGCTGCCGCACCCGCACACGGGGTTGCAGACTGTCACCTGGCCGCTGGCCGGCAACATCCGACACCGGGACAGCGTGGGCAGCGACGTGGTCGTCCGCCCGGGCGAACTGAACATCATGACGGCGGGCCGCGGCGTTTCGCACTCCGAATTCGCGGTGCTCCCCGTGAACGGGGTTCCGGGCGGGCCGACACCGGAACTGCCCGTGCAGCGCGGACTGCAGTTGTGGGTCGCGCTGCCGGACTCCGAACGGCACCGCGCACCGGCCTTCGAGCAGCACCGCGAGCTGCCCGTGGTCCGCGGCGACGGCTACAGTGCAACCGTCATGGTGGGGACCCTGGCGGGCACCACCTCGCCGGCCACGATGTACTCCCCGATCGTTGGCGCCGACATCAGCTGCACCGGAAGCATCAGCCTGCCGCTGCGGCCGGAGTTCGAGCACGCCGTGCTGGTGCTCGACGGCGCCCTGGCCCTGGACGGCCAGGAGGTGCGGCCGGGCCCGCTGGGCTACCTCGGCTCCGGGCGCAGCCGCCTGGACCTGGACGCCGCTCCGGGCACCCGTTTCCTGTTGCTGGGCGGCGAGCCGTTCGAGGAGGAGCTGCTGATGTGGTGGAACTTCGTCGGCCGCAGCCACGAAGAGGTGGAGCAGTCACGGCTGGACTGGGAAGCCCAGGCCGGGCTCTCCGACGACGACGCGTCGCGGGCACGGTTCGGGCTGGTGCGCGGACATGGTCCCGACGCCGGATCCGAAGCCGGCCGCATCCCGGCGCCGCCGTTGCCGGGGGTGCCGCTGCGGCCGCGACGCCGGCAGTGACTCCGTCCTAGGTTCCCGCCGCTGCGGCTGCCGCTAGCCCTGCTCGGCGACGAGCTGGAGCACCCCGAACACGGGTTCCTGCTGCAGCACCCGGACGTCGGTGATCCCGGCCGCGGCCAGGGCAGCGCGGAACGATTCCTGCAGCCGCGGCACGTTCATGCCGAGCCCGCTGCCCAGGATGACCGGGCCCTCGATGCCGAGCTGCCTCACGGTCTGCTCGGCCATGGCGGCGAGGTCGCGGCCGGCCTGGTCTATCAGCTCCCGGCTCGGCTCATGGCCGGCGTCCGCCGCCTCCACGACGAGCCGGGCGCGCTGGGCCCAGAAGCGGCGTCCGGTCTCGGGTGAGTGGAACAACGCAATGAGTTTGTTCGGGTGGCCCACCCCGCAGGAATCCAGCAGGGCCCTGGTAAGTTCATCCGGTTCCAGCCCCTGGTTCATCCGGCGCAGGCTGTGCCGCACGGCCTCGCGGCCCAGCCAGTAGCCGCTGCCTTCGTCGCCGAGCAGATAGCCCCAGCCGCCGGCCCGGGCTTCCTGTCCGCGGCTGTTCTTGCCCCACGCGGCCGAGCCGGTACCGGCGATCACGGCGACGCCGGTGCTGGCCCCGCCGGCTGCCAGCAGGAGCCGTGAGTCGTGCACGACGGTGATCTTGGCGCCGGGCACGTGCGGGGCGATCAGCGCGGCGAGCGCCGCGGCGTCGTCGTCGGTGTCGATCCCGCCGGCTCCGGCGTAGACCTGGGCGACGTCACCGCCGCCAATCCGGGCGAAGAGCTCCGCGAGGTTCCGGGCGGCTTCCTCGGGAGTGACGTTCTGGACGTTCGCGCTGCCCACGGACTCGTCGGCCACGGGCGTGCCGGCCTCGAACCGGACGCCGCGGGTCTTGGTGCCGCCGATGTCGAGTCCGATCACGGCGCCGGATGTAGTGGCATGCACGGCGGCGAAAACGGCGTCTGGCGGGGTGGGGATGTCAGAATGAGTCACCGGAACAGCCTACTGAATCACCGACAGGAGCGAGCAATGTCCCGCGATATCTTCGGTACCCGCATTATCGCCGCGCCGATGGCCGGCGGGACTTCAACTCCGGCCTTCGTCACGGCCGTGCACGAGGCCGGCGGTTTGGGCTTCCTGGCCGCGGGCTATAAGAGCGTTGCTGCCATGCTGGTGGACATCCGCGCCGTCCGCGAGTCCGGTGCGCGGTTCGGCATGAATGTCTTCGTCCCGGACCCGGCCCAGCTGGCGCCCTCCGCGGCCACCGTGGCCGAGCTCGAGGCATACCGGCTGCAGCTGCGCGCAGACGCCCTGCGCTACAGTGTGGAGCTCCCGACTTTGCGGCTCGATGACGACGACGCGTGGCAGGCCAAAGTCGAGGCCCTGCTGGCGGATCCGGTGGAGCTGGTCAGTTTCACCTTCGGCCTCCCCGGCGCGGACGTGGTCCACGCCCTGCAGCGGGCGGGGTCGGCGGTACTGGCCACGGTCACCACCGCGGCCGAGGCCCGGCAGGCAGCCGAACAGGGCGTGGATGCCCTCGTGGTGCAGCATGCGTGCGCCGGGGGCCACAGCGCGGCGTTCCTGCCCGTGTCAGGCGATCCGGGTTCAGCCGTGCCGGGTTCAGCCGCGCCGGCCACGACGGCGGAGCTGATTGTGGCGGTGCGCTCCGCCGTCGCGCTCCCCCTCGTCGCGGCCGGCGGGATCATGGACGCTGCCGGCGTGGACCGGGTGCTGGCCGCGGGCGCACAGGCAGCCCAGCTGGGCACGGCCTTGCTGCGCACGGAGGAGAGCGGCGCCCGGCAGTTGCACAAGGACGCCCTGGCCAGCCCGCACTTCACCCGGACGGCCCTGACCAGGGCTTTCACCGGACGGCCGGCCCGGGCGCTGGTCAACGAGTTCGTCCGGGACCACCAGGACGCGCCGGAGGCCTACCCGGCGGTGCACCACCTCACTGCCCCGCTGCGCGCGGCCGCCGCCGCCGTCGGGGATGCGGAGCGGCTGAACCTCTGGGCCGGAACCGGCTGGCAGCAGGCGCGCGCCGCCTCCGTCGCGGAGGTCTTGCCGGGCCTGTTGGGCTGAGCGGCGCTGGCGGGCCTGCCCGCTCGCGGCGTCGCTCCGGACTCGCCGTGTGGAGACGTCGAGCCCGGACGGAACCCGCGAGCGAAGAACGGCGACGACGGTGCGTGCGCGGGTTCCGTCCGGCTCAGGTGCCCGAGCGTCCGCGGACAAAGCCGGCCAGGAGCGCCGGGCCCTCGCTAAGCACCAGCTCGCGGAACAGCCGCACCGGGTCCGGCTCGGCGTCCGCTCCCCCGCGCCGTTCCCGCCAGGCCAGGCCGATCTCCCGGAACGCCAGGCCGGAGTCGAGCGCCAGTTCCACCCAGCCCAGGTCGCCGGACTGCCCCGGGGTGTGGCGTCCGGGGGCCAGTCCGCCGGGCGGCAGGATGCTTACACCCAGCCCCGCCGAGACGAGCCCCCTGGCCGTGTGGGAGTCCTGGCTTTCGAAGGCGATGCGGGGCCTGAATCCGGCTTCCCGGAACAGTGCGTCCGTCAGCGAGCGCATGCCGTAGCCGGGGCCCATCGCCACGAACGGGTCCTGACGGATCTCCGCGAGGCGGGCACGACGACGCCGGGCGAGCGGGTGCCGGTGGTGGACCACCAGCCGCAGCGGTTCCCGGTACAGGGCAGCCGAGGAGATCAGCCGGCTCGGCGCCGCGATCGGAGCGGTGAGTGCCAGGTCCGCGTCCCCGGCGGCCAGTTCGGCCAGGCAGCCGTCCCGCGCACCCTGGCTGAGGTCGAAGGCCGGCTGCGGATGCCGGCTGCGGAAGGCACTGATCAGCAGCGGCAGCATCGCCTCGCCGAAGGTGTGCTGGAACGACACCGCGATCCGGCCGCGCACCACCTCCGACTCGTGCCGGACCAGGTCCAGCCCGGTCTGGAATTCGCCCAGTGCGGCCTCAATGTGCGGGAGGAGCGCCTTGGCCGCGGGGGTCAGCCGCACGCCGCGTCCGTCCCGGATCAGCAGTTCCGTCCCGATGATGCCGCTGGCCCGCGCTATCCCACGGCTCACCGTCGACTGGGGCAGTCCCAGCACCTCGGCCGTGGCGGTGATGTGCTGGGTCCGCCCCAGCTCGGCCAGCAGGGGCAGCAGCGGCAGCAGCTGGACGAGCTGCTTGTGCTCAACGTCCATGGCCAACCCTCTCAATCGTTCCGCATTTGCCATGAATTCTATGAGAAACATGCATTGGAAGCATGTCTTTCCGGGACCTATTCTGGGGATATGCCCCGCCTCCCCCTCCGCAATCCCGCAACCGAGCCCGGTACCCCAGCTGATGCGGGTACCGCAGCTGATGCGGGCACGGCGGCGGACGGCAGCCCCGCAGCCGGCGGCCGGGTTACCGCGTGGGCGGGCCATCCCAAAGGCTCGGCGGCTTACCGCCGGATCCTCGCCGGCCTGGCCTTCGCCGGCGTCGCGACCTTCGCCCAGCTCTATTCAACCCAGGCCGTGCTGCCGATCATCGCCGCCGATTTGCAGGTGACGGCCGCCGAGGCGGCCCTGACCATCTCCCTGGCCACCGTTGGCCTGGCCGCGACGGTCCTGCCGTGGTCCTTTTTGGCCGACCGGATCGGCCGGGTGCGTGCCATGGCCTGGGGCATCTCCGCGGCCACCGTCCTGGGGCTGCTGGCCCCGCTGGCACCCAGCTTCCCGGTCCTGCTGGGCCTGCGGATGCTCGAGGGCATGGCACTGGGCGGCATCCCGGCCATCGCCATCGCCTACCTGAACGAGGAAGTGAACAAGGCCCACGCCGCCCTGGCGGCCGGTACCTACGTCGCAGGCACCACCCTCGGCGGGCTGGCGGGCAGGCTCGTGGCCGGTCCGGTGGGCGAGCTGTGGGGCTGGCGGGCCGCAGCACTGGCCGTGTCCGTGATGGCGACGTCCGCCGCCGTCCTGTTCCTGGTGCTGGTGCCGCCGGCACGGAATTTCACCGCCGCGGCCGCCAGCGGCTTCCGCGGCGCCCTCGCAACCCTCGCCGGCCACGGCCGGAACCCGCGGCTGCTGGCAATCTACGTCCAGGCGTTCCTGCTGATGGGCGGCTTTGTGGCGGTCTACAACTACCTCGGTTTCCGGCTGTCCGGCGAACCTTTCAGCCTGCCGGCCACCCTGATCAGCCTGATCTTCCTGGCCTATCTCTCCGGCACCGTCTCCGCCCGCTGGGCCGCCGGGCTGACGCTGCGCTTCGGCCGGCGCAGCGTGCTGGTGGCGGGCACGGTCCTTATGGTCGCCGGGCTCGCACTGACCCTGACCGAGCTCCTGGTCCTGATCCTGGCCGGGCTGTTGCTGTTCACCGGCGGTTTCTTCGCGGCCCACAGCATCGGCTCCGGCTGGACCGGGGTGATCGCGAGCACGGGCCGCGCGCAGGCGGCCTCACTCTACAACCTCGCCTACTACCTGGGATCCAGCGTCATCGGCTGGGCCGGCGGCCTGCTGTTCCAGTCCTTGGGCTGGACCGCCCTCGCCCTCGCCGTGATGGGCCTGGCCTGCACGACGGCGGTGATCACCGCCGTCGTGCATCCCGCCGGCGCGGGCGGCGCCGTCGCTCCGAGCGCATCCCCAGGGCGGAGCGCGGCGCGCTAGCGGGTCGCCTCGAGGGCCTGCACAAGATCGGCGACAATGTCCGCCGGGTCCTCCAGCCCCACGGAAACCCGGAGCAGGCTGGCGTGCGGCTTGGCCTCCGCGGCGACCGGCCGGTGGGTCAGGCCCGCGGGGTGCTGGATCAGGGTGTCAATGCCGCCCAGCGAGACGGCGTGCGTGATCATGCTGACGGCTGCCGGAATGCGCTCGGCATGTTCGGCGCTGGCCAGCTCGAACGCCAGCAGCGAGCCCGGGCCTGCCATCTGGGTGCCGACCAGGCCGCGCGGATCGCACTCCGGCAGGCCCGGATAGAACACCCGCCGGATCAGCCCGTGCTCCGCCAGGGCGGCCGCGACCTTCTCGGCGCTGGCCTGCTGCGCCCGCACCCGGACCGGCAGGGTCGCCAGGCCCCGGTGGAGCAGGTACGCCGGCCATGGCGTGAGGATGCCGCCGGTGATGGCCCGGATCTGCCGGAGCCGGACGGCCCATTCCGGGGAAACGGCGACGACGCCGCCCATGGCGTCGCCGTGGCCGCCGAAGAACTTAGTGGCGCTGTGCAGCACCATGGCCGCACCGTGCCGGTACGGCTGCTGGAGGACGGGAGTGGCGAAGGTGTTGTCCACCAGCAGCGGCACGCCGTCCGCCGCAGCCGCCGCGGCGGCGATGTCGACGAGCTCCAGGCTCGGGTTCGCCGGCGTCTCCAGGATGACGAGCCCGGTGTCGGGGCGCAGTGCCGCGCCGATGCCGTCGGGCGTGGTGAAGGTGACCTCGGTGCCCAGCACCCCGGAGGCCAGCAGGTGGTCGCTGCCTCCGTAGAGCGGCCGGACCGCCACCACGTGCTTGTTCCCGGTGGCGACGACGGCGAGCAGCACCGCGCTCAGGGCGGCCATGCCGGTGGCGAAGGCGACGGCTTCTTCAGTGGCCTCAAGCAGGGCGACGCCGTCTTCGAAGCGGGCGACGGTCGGGTTCCAGAGCCGCTGGTAGACCGTGCTCTGCCCGTCCAGGTGCGGGCCGCCGGTGGCCATCTGTTCGTAGGCGAGGCCGCCGTCGTGGACGGAGGGCAGCGGCGCCGTGGTGGACAGGTCGATCGGGACGGCGTGGACGCCGAGTTCCGTGAGGCCGTTCCGGCCGGCGTGGACCGCCAGCGAGTCTTGAGAAAGCACCGTTACTCCTTATGAATATTCACCATTGAATGCGGTAAGTATCTGGCAATAATTCGGCGTTTTACAGGGGTTCTGAATGGAACTGTCAGATAGTGGCGTTTATGATGAACTCACACCACATCAAGGAGGATCCGTGAGCAGCATCACGAAGAATGTTCGGCCGGGAGCGGGAGCCGGCGAACCCCTGGACGCCATTGACGAGCGCCTGCTCGCGGCCCTGGTCGCGGATGCCCGGATTTCCAACAAGCAGCTGGCCGAACTGGTGGGGATCGCACCGTCCACGGCACTGATGCGCACCAGGGCCCTGTCCGAGCGCGGGATCATCCAGGGTTTTGAGGCCAAGCTCAGCCTTGCCGCGGTGGGCCGCTCGGTGCAGGCGCTGATTGCCGTCCGGCTGCGCGCCCACGACCGCGAACAGATCGACCGTTTCACGGCCCGGGTCCCCAAGCTGCCCGCCGTGCTGTCCACGTTCCACACCTCGGGTTCGGTGGACTACCTGCTGCATATCGCCGTCGCCACCACGGAGGACCTGCGCGACTGGGTGCTGGACAACCTGGCCACCGACCCGGTCGTGGGCCACACCGAGACCACCCTGGTGTTCGACCACATCCAGGGCAACCACGGGCCGCTGCCGGACTAGGGGTTTCCGCCCGGCTGCGGGCTCAGGCCCGCTGCCGGAGGGCGCTGCGCAGCGTGACGGCCGCCAGGCCGAGGGCAACGAGCGCGCACAGCACCACAAAACCCGCCACGGCAGCCTGCAGGCCGAAGTATCCGGCCGCCAGCCCCAGCCCGATCACCGGGAAGGCGCTGCCGAGGTAGGTGATCACGTAGACGGTGCTGATGATCTGGGCGTGGCGCGACGCCTCCACCTTGCCGGCCACATCGTTGAAGACCGTCCGGAACGAGACGCCCTGGCCCAGGCCCGCGGTGATGCTGGCGGCAATCAGCAGCCACGGGCTGCTCCACGCCGCGGCTGCCGCGATCAGCAGCACGGAACCGGCGAGCAGGGACAGACCTACGGGCACCACGAAGCGCCCGCGTACGGCCAGCAGCTGGCTCAGCGCCGACGCCGCCAGGGTCAGTCCCGCGAGCAGACCGATCAGCGGCCGTGAGTCCGCATGGACAATCTGCGCGAAATAGCCGGGAGCCAGCGAGAGGCAGAATCCGAAGACGGCAAAACTGAGGAACCCTACCGCCGAGGCCAGCCAGAACGCGCCCCGCGCCTCCCTCGACACGGAGGGGCGCCGGGGTGCGAGGACCTTCAGCGGCTGGGGACCCGCGACCGAGGTGATGGCGGGCCTGGCCTTGAGCAGATAGAGCGGCACCAGCAGGGCGGCCAGGACTACGGAGTGCAGGTAATAGGGCGTGGACGTCGGCCCGGGAAGCACGGAAAGCACCCCGCCAATGGCCGGCCCCGCCGCCACCCCGCCGGCGGAGGCCAGCAGCGTAAACCGCGAGGCCCACTCGGGCCGGCTGGGCAGCAGCTCGCGCAGGGCCGCGGAACTGGCACCGGTGGCCAGGGCAACCGCGGCGCCCTGCAGCGCCCGGCCGGCGGACAGCGCCAGCAGGCTGTTGGCGGTGGCGAAGACGAAGCCCCCCGCGAGGCCTACCAGCACGGCCAGGACCAGGGCAGCGCGCCGGCCGATGTGATCCGACCAGTGTCCGGCGAGGATGAGGGTGGCCACGAGCGCCAGGACGTAGGCGGAGAAGGCAACCGTGACATCCAGGGCCGTGATGCCAAGTTTGGCCTGCAGCAGGGGGTACAGCGGTGTCGCCAGGTTGGCGCCGACCAGCAGCGTGAAAATCACGACGCCGGCCATCACCAGCCGTGCGGTGACGGAAGCGTCCCAGCCCCAGCGTTCTGCCGTGGCCGGGCGCATGCGAAGTTCGCTGAAGACTGTCATAGCGGTGCCCCTGCTGCATCGAAGCGGGCCGCACGCGTTCCCTGTGGGGAGGCGCCGGCCCGGTGAAGATTGATATCTACAGAATGCGGCACGAATGACTGTTCCAGCCAAGTTCTGTGCCAAAATTGATCAAAACCGTCAATCACGGACCACAAGTATGAACCGGAGTGATGATTTGAACAGTCTGGACCCCACCGATCTGAAGATTCTGCTCGAACTCATCAAGGACCCGCGGATCCAGATCGGCGAACTCAGCGACGCCCTCGGGATCGCGCGGAACACCGCGCAGTCCCGGGTCCGGCGGATGCTGCGCTCCGGTCTGCTGCACGACGGCGGCCGGGAAATCGACCTGGAGGCGGTGGGGTACGACGTCGTCGCCTTCGTCACGATCGAGGTCAACCACCGCGAACTCGACGGCGTGGTGGGCGCCCTGCGCCTGATCCCCCAGGTCCTGGAGGTCCACGAAATTTCCGGCCGCGGCGATGTCTGGTGCCGGGTGGTGGCGACCGACACGCACAACCTCCAGGCGGCGCTGCGGTCCATCCTGAGGATCAAGGGCGTCATCCGGACCGAGACCGTGCTGGCCCTGCACACCCACATCCCGTACCGGACCGAGCCGCTCATCAGCCGGCTTGCCCAGGGCAGCGCCCTTGCCCCCGGCCGGTCGGCCTCGCGCCGGGCCGGTGCCGCGGATCCACAGCTAAAGACTGGATAATGTCCCCGTGACTATCATTGACAACGCCGTCTACGTTGACGGCGTCCGGCGTGCCGAGCCGCGCAACCTGGAACAGACTTTTGAGACCCTGACCGAACACGGCGGCATGGCCTGGATCGGCCTGTACCGGCCGACGGAAGAGGAAATGGCCGCCGTCGCCGAGGAGTTCGGCCTGCATGGCCTGGCGGTGGAAGACGCGATCTCCGCGCACCAGCGCCCCAAGCTGGAACGCTACGATGACAACCTCTTCACCGTACTCCGGCCGGCCCGGTACCTCGACGAGACCGAGACCGTGGAGTTCGGTGAGCTGCACGTATTCACCGGCCGGAACTTCGTGGTGACCGTCCGGCACGCCGAGACGGCGGTCGTGGGCCAGGTCCGGCGCCGGCTGGAGCGGCGCCCGGACCTGCTCTGCCACGGCCCCGAGGCGGTTCTCTACGCCCTGATGGACCAGGTGGTGGATGATTACGTCCCAGTGGTGGCCGGGCTGGAGAACGACATCGACGAGATCGAGGACCAGCTCTTCAGCGGGGATCCGCTGGTTTCCCGGCGCATCTACGAGCTCGCCCGGGAGGTCATCCATTTCCAGCGGGCCATCCACCCGTTGCCGGCCATGATGCAGCAGCTCCGGCGGGGCTTCGAGAAGTACCAGGTGGACACGGAACTGCAGCACAGCCTCCGCGACGTCGAGGACCACGTGGAGCGGCTGATTTCCCGCGCCGATTCCTTCCGCGACCTGCTGCAGAACGCGCTCACCCTGGACGGCACGCTGACGGCGAACCGCCAGAACGAAGCCAGTGCGGAACAAAACGAGCAGGTAAAAAAGATCTCTTCCTGGGCCGCCATCTTCTTCGCACCGTCCTTTGTCGCCGGTGTATACGGCATGAACTTCGAACGGATGCCGGAGCTGCATTGGACCTTCGGCTACCCGATGGCGCTCTTCATGATGGCGGGCACGGCAACGCTCATGTACGCCATTTTCAAACGCAAGGGCTGGCTCTAGCCGGCGCGGCGCCAATGTCCTGACGACGCGTAAACGGGCTGACGCGAGGGGCATACCCGCCGCGCCAGCCTTTTTGCGCGTCATGGAATCATTTACGCGTCGGGCCAGCCTCCTGAGCGGCGCTGGCGTGCCTGGGCCACAAGGCGGATGAACGCGAGGACGAAGCAGCTCTCGATCACGGCCATCAGCCCGAGCCACAGCCACTGCCCGTGGCCGATGAAGTAGATCGTCCCGAGAAGGACCAGCACGCTGCCGAGGACAAGGGCATAGACGGCGAAGCCGAAGGCCACGCGTGCGCTGCGCACCCCGGTGCGGAAGCCGAAGCCGTGGGGCTCACCGCCCGGGTAGCCGCCCACGCGGTCCTCCGCGGCCGGCTTGAGCCGGTCGAACTCCTCCCACGGGTCACGGTCCTGTTCCCGTCGCTGCTCGGCCATAGCCCCATTATCCCGCGAC
The DNA here is from genome assembly GCF_056393885.1 of Arthrobacter sp. 10T44. Classification (NCBI taxonomy): domain Bacteria; kingdom Bacillati; phylum Actinomycetota; class Actinomycetes; order Micrococcales; family Micrococcaceae; genus Arthrobacter; species Arthrobacter sp. 10T44. Next base: position 269,918 of record NZ_JBFTGT010000001.1, read on the forward strand.
GACGGCAAGCCGGCTGCCCCGGGCGGCAGCACCGGGAGGCTTGACCGCTTAGGCGGCCCGCTGGCCGACTTCGCCGGGCGCGGCTCCGGCTGCGCCGAAGATGAGCTGGCGGGTGGCGATCTTCTCGGTGAAGAACCGGTCATGGCTGACTACCACGACGGCGCCGGGGAAGTGCAGCAGCGCCCGCTCCATCACCTGGGTGCTGGAGAGGTCCAGGTGGTTGGTGGGTTCGTCAAGCAGCAACACCGAGGCGCCGGAGAGCAGGCACTGCGCCATGGCCACGCGTGCCTTTTGGCCGCCGGAGAGGTTCCCGATCTTCTGCTTGAGGTCTGCTTCGGAGAACTGGAACATCGCCAGGAACCGGTTGACGGACTTCTTCGTGGCGCTGAAGGCCAGGCTGTCCGGCAGCGCGTTGACGGCGTGTGAGACGGTGTCGCCGTCGTCGAGGTCTTCCAGCATACGGTTGTACGAAACGAAGCCGGGGCCTTTCGCCCACGCCACCTCGCCGGCGTCGGCGGCCTCCTCGCCGGTCAGGACCTTCAGCAGGGTGGACTTTCCGCTGCCGTTGGCACCCAGCACGGCGATCCGGTTGCCCCTGCGGATTTCGAAGCTCAGATCATCGAACAACACTTTCTCGCCGTAGGACTTGCCCAGCCCCTCCACCCGGCACAGCACGTCCTTCACGTGCAGCCCGCCGTAGATCTCGGTGACTATCTGGTCCACCGGCCGGGGCGTCCGGGATTTCTTGATCTTGGCGAGCTGGTTGCCCAGGCCGCGGCCGGCGGCCTTGGCGGCTTCACGGCGGTCGGCGATCCCTTCGGCCTCGAACGCGAGCAGCTCGGACTCGTGCACGAACTGCTGCTCGAGGGTCTTGAGCCGGAACTGCTTCTGGACCACGTATTCGCCGAAGTTCCCGGGGTATTCGTGCAGGTGGAAGTTCTCCACCTCGATGATGCGGGTCACGACGGCGTCCAGGAACGTCCGATCGTGCGAGACGATGACCGCGGCTCCCTTGAAATCGCGGAACCAGCTTTCCAGCCATTCGACACCGGCGACGTCCAGGAAGTTGGTGGGCTCGTCGAGCAGCAGGACGTCCGGCCCTTCGAGCAGGATCTTCGCCAGCGCGGCACGGTTGCGCCAGCCGCCGGAGAGCGCGTCGATCGCACAATGGCGGTGCGCGTCGTCGAACCCTAGAGTGGTCAGCACCGTATCGATGCGGCGCGGGTAGTCCCAGCCGTCGAGCCGGTCCATGTCCTCGAACAGTCCGGCCTGCCGCCCGATCAGCCGGTCCAGCTCATCTGCCGCGGGATCTTTGGCGATGGCCGCATCAATGGCGGCAAGCTCGGCTTCCACCGCCTTGATCTCGCCGAACAACCCGTCGAGGACTTCGGTGATGGTCGCGTCGCCGTTGAGCTCGGAGAACTGGGAGAAGTACCCCACCCTGGTTCCGAGGTCCACGCTGACCGTGCCGGTGTCCGGGGACACCTGGTCCAGGATCAGCTTCAGGATGGTGGTCTTGCCGGATCCGTTCTTGCCGATCAGGCCGACCCTGTCGCCGGCTTCGAGGCGGAAGAACGCCTCGCGGAGGATCTGGGTGTTGTCGAAGCGGACGCTGACGTCGTGCAGCCGGATCAGGCTCATTGCTGCTGTCCTCTCAAGGGGGTTGGCCCCGGCGATTCCCGGGGGCTGTCCGGGAGGGGGCTGGCCGACGATATCCGCCGCCGACGCCGGAACTGTGGGCGGGCGTCCGTAAGCGGGCCGGGGTTTCAGACTATCCCGAACGGGCGGAGCGGTCGGACACGGAGACAGCAAAGACCCCGCACCGCGATGCGGTACGGGGTCTTTGGACCAATGCTTACTTGTGGTGCTTGCCCGACCCGCTGGGCTTGGCGTGCGCGGCCTTGGGTGCTTCGGCGTGGCCCGGCGCGCGAACGGCTGCGGTGACCGACCCGGATCCGTAGCTCGGAACCGCGGGGGTGGCGGCGTGCTCATTACGGTGCTCGGCGGCCTTCGCGAGCCCGGCTGCGCGGTGCGCAGCGGCGTTCTGGTGGGCCCAGGCGCTGTTGCCGTGCTCCGAGGACTTCTCGTGCTCGTTTGACTGGTCTTCCCCGGCCTCGTCGGCATCATCGCCGTCGGTCGGCTCCGGGGCCGGCGCCGTCTCAGTCTCGGTCGGCTCCGGGGCCGGCGCCGTCTCGGTCGGCTCCGGGGCGGGAGCGGTCTCAGTCTCGGTCGGCTCCGGGGCGGGAGCGGTCTCCGTCTCCGTCGGCTCCGGGGCCGGAGCGGTCTCGGTCGGCTCCGGGGCGGGAGCGGTCTCGGTCGGCTCCGGGGCGGGAGCGGTCTCCGTCGGCTCAACCGTCGGATCCGCCGTCGGGGTCTCGGTGGCGGTCGGTTCGGGAGAGACGGTGGCGGTCGGGTCCGAGCTGAGTTCCGTTACGGTGGCAGCCATGGCGGCGCCGGCACCACCCGTGACGACGACGGCGGCAACGACGGTGGCCTTGCCTGCAGTACCGAGGGCGCTGAGCCAGGTGAAGATTCCTGCCAAGGGGTGATCCTTCCAGAGTTCGTACGTTGAGGGCGGCTCGCGGTTCCACACCGCCAGCCGCGCGCAACGTTACCGAACAGAAAGCACGGTCCGGGGCGGGAAAGGAATTCCTGCGGAATTCCTTGGGAAAAACACTGTCAGCCGCGGCTCAAAGGCACTGGTCCGGCGCCTGCCCGGCGCCCGGGGGCCTGGCACCCCCGGGGCTTGGCAGCGGAGGCTGTGCATCACCGTGTCCCTTTTCAGGCCAGGCGGCTGCGGACGATCTCGCTGACGGACTTGCCGTCGAAGCGACCGGCCACCTTGGCGGTGACCGGCTTCATCACCGCGCCGATGGAGCGCATGGAGAGCTCCTGACCGTCGGCCTTAAGCGCAGCGATGGCCTCGTCGACGATCGTTTCCACCTCGTCGCGGGTGAGCGCCTTAGGCAGGTATGCCTCGATGATTTCGGCTTCAGCGACCTCGGCGGCGGCGCGGTCGGTTTCGCCGGCTTCGGTGAAGATGCGGGCGGTGTCGCGACGCTTGGCGGCTTCCTTCTGCAGCAGCGACGTCACCTGGGCGTCGTCTAGCTCAACCGGCGTCTTGCCTGACTTCTCCCGGGTGCTGATCTCGCCCAGGACGTTGCGGACGGTAGTCAGCGCGGTCTTGTTGCCGGCCTTCATGTGGGTGACAACGTCTTCTTTCAGGCGCTCTTTGAGCGTCATGGTGTCCTCTTTCCTAGATCGTTAGCGGGGTGCCCTACAGGCCAGTTTCCCCCAGGAGCGTGCGAATGACGATGCCGGGCCGCCTACGGCCTGCCGTCCACAGGTACAGGCCGTTGTTTCCACCGCTCCCCGCTCAGACTTCGGGCCTGCACGCCCCCTGGCCGAGAACGGACAGGCCTGTGAGGTCCCCGGCCTGGTACGTGGTTACCCCGGGGACGGCCGTGGGGTTCATCAGCTGGGCCGGGTCCTGGACGTGGCCCAGGCCCACGACGTGGCCGAGCTCGTGTTCGATGACCCCGCGGGCGGGCGCCAAGCCGTCCCGGAGGATCAGGGACTGCATTGCGGGCCCGTTCAGTTCCAGCTGGCCGCTGACGTAGGTGACCTCGGTGCCGTCCCGGCTGAGCGCGGCGCTGCCGCCCAGACCCATGACGTTGGTTCCCACGGCGTAGTTGGTGAAGCGGGGCTCCTCGGCTGTGGTCTCCCAGGCGATAAGCACCGGCGCCCAGCGGTCCCCGTACCGCGCCGGCTGGTAGGACTTGTGCTTCGCCGCCGGGGCCTCCGTGGTGGCTCCGTCGTTGATAAACACCAGCCCGGTCGCCCGGGAGACGGCTGCGATGGCCTCCTTGATCAGTCGGGGCCCTTCCGCCGGCTGGTTGGCGGCGCGCGTGACGTAATGGATAGGCCGGCAGGGGTCGTAGGCGGCCGGCCGCTTGTCCTTGCCGGTGGCCGTAAACGCGTAGGAGCGGGATTTGACGGTGACCGGCGCGGGTCGACCCAGCGGGGCGACGGCCTCTTCGCGCCCGGGTGTGGGGTGGTCCGCAGCCGCGCGCGGGGTGGGCGCCGGAGTAACCGCCGCAGGAGCCGCCGCCGGAGTCCGGGGCCTTGCACCGGCGGACGGAGCGGTGCGGTACACCAGGGGGTCGGATGCGCCGGCGGCAGGATCGCCCGCGGGTCCGCCCAGGAACGACGACGGCTTCAGGTCACCTTTGAGGTACAGCAGGAAACCGCACACGAGCGCAATGGCCGTCAGGACGGCGACAGCCTTGAACAACCGTCCCAACATCCTGCCGAGGGCCCGGAGGAGGCGGACCGGCCACGGGGCGCGGCGCGCCCAGACGTCCCGGACGGTCGAGGAGGTGTGGACCTGGCTGGGGTCCCAGCCGGGCAGCAGCGGGGCCGGGTTGCCGCGCCAGCCTTCCGGCGGGGCCTGGCTGCCGGCCGTTTCTTCAAGTTTCCAAAGCGGAATCCGCCTCGGCTCCCCCGGATCACTCATCGGCGCCCCTACCCCCGTCGTCGTCGGCTCCGGTGTCAGCGTAAGGGAATTCGAGGCGCCGCACTACGTCAGGGGCTCCGTTGGCCCGCTGAACGGGCAGAAAGGCGCAGGATGGGGGCATGACTCTCGGGCGGCGCCGCAGGGTCCAGGCCGACCTTGGCCGCCCGGAGCGGCACGATGCGCCGGCGCCGGGCCGCGGGCGAAGTCTGGTTAGCTCTACCGCTTTCTCCCCGGGTCGGGTAGCTTGATGCCCTGTCGCATGCTGGGGGGTGATGGCAGCCGCATTTTCGTCAGTGCGCTGCGCCCATCCACTACTCCAGGCCCCGCCCGGTGCTTCCGCCCCCAACGAAGAGGTTGTCATGCGCTTAGTAACCCGAACCCTTGCCCCGATTGCTCTGTCCCTGGCTTTGCTGGCTCCCGCTGCCGCCGCGACAGCGGACCCCGCCGAATCCGAACGGCATCAGTCCTACAACAGTGGGATCAACACCTGCAACGGTGAATATGTCGAAGTGAAGGGGAGCTTCCACATCGTAACCAAGCTGCAGAAGGACGGCACCTATTTTCACCGCTACGTCTATCAGGGCATTGGCCTTGGTGACCAGGGCAATCGATACGTGATGACGACAACAAATAAGCTCACCTCGTCGAGCAGCGATTTCTCGCAGGACATTCGCGTCATGATGGTCAGCCAGGGATCTGCACCCAACCAAGTGATCATCATCCACTACGGCCCGGGCGGAAGCTCAAGGACGACCACAGACTGCCGGGGCTGAGAGTCGGTTGCCGGACTGGGGGTCTCTGGGCCCTCCCTGGCCGCTTGGCCGCCACGCGTCCTCGCCGGCTGGCCAGGCGGGCGCCGTCGGATTCGCGTGTACAGCTAGGGCCTAAACGAACGTTCTTCCAACGGCGCAGGGATTCAAAAACCCCTGCGAATTGTGGAGCTAAGGAGATTCGAACTCCTGACCTCTTCGATGCGAACGAAGCGCTCTACCAACTGAGCTATAGCCCCGCAGCAACGCCGCTCCCGGAGGAACGGCGTTGTCAACGTTCCTAGGCTACAAACTATCGGCGTGCATTGCCAGCCAGCCCTCGAATGTCTGCGTGCCGTGTCGCTCGCCGGGGGCCAGGTTGAGGCCGGCGCGCAGGTAGTTGCCCATGCCCCCGGGCAGCGGCAGTTCCACTACCCGGCCGCGCGCCCCGGTAGCCTGCCGCCAGCTGTGGGCCAGCTCGCGCATCCCGACGATCTCCGGACCTCCGACGGTCCGGACCCGGTGCTGCACGCCGGACGGCGCCTCCAGCGCCGACTCCAGTAGTTCCGTGGCCACCTCTGCGGGCGCAATCGGCTGGAACCGGGCGCCCTTCACCACTGGGATCAGCCGGATCCTTGCTCCGGCGGCAAACACGCCGGCGAGCAGGGAATGGAACTGCGTGGCCCGAAGCACCAGGGTTTCAAGCCCGGAACGCTCGTAGACCTGCTCTTTGGCCGCCTTCGACTTGTAGTAGCCAAAGCTGCTCCGGTCGCAGTTGACGATCGAGAGCATGACAGCCTTCCTGACGCCGGCGTCCTGGGCGGCAGCGAGCAGCCGCGCTCCGCCGTCGGCGAAGTTCTTCAACGCCCTGCCGGATTGTCCCTCAAGGCAATCGATGACGACATCGGCTCCGGCCAGCGCGGCGGCCAGCCCCTCCCCCGTGGTGACATCCCCACGGAAATACTCTGCGCCGTCTTCCCGGCCGGCCTCCCCCGGCGCGGGCGGACGACGGCTAAGCACGGCGACGCGGTGTCCGCCCTCGACGGCCTGCCGCACCGCTTCACGGCCCACCTGGCCGGTTCCCCCCGCAACGCAGATTCTCGTCATGCTCGTCAGGATAACTCCCGCGGGCAACAAAAAGCCCCGGGCGGCCGATGCGTCGGCTGCCCGGGGCGGGAAGTTTGAGTCAGGCGCGTCGGCGCTGCAGGACGTCGTCGAGGTTGCTCAGGGCGCTCTGCCCCTTGCCCATCACCTTCGACTCGGCAGCAGCCGCCTCCGGCTGCCGGACGGTGGCCTGCTTGAGCGAGGGCTTGCCGACGGCTTTCGGGGCTTCCGGCAGGTCCAGCGGCTCCGGGGCGGGGCGTTCCGCCTTGGGCGCCTCCACATACGTCGGCTTGGGGACCTCCACGGGTTCCCAGCTGGAGCCTTCTGCAGAGGACGGGTCGCCGACGCGGCGCACGGACGTATCGCCCGAGGCGGCGGCCTCGGCCAGTGCCGCCTGCCGCAGTTCGTCGGCTGTCAGGGGTGCGGGGGCGGCCTGGGGCTGCGCGGCGCCTGCTTCTGCATCGAAGAGCGGACTCTCCTTGGCGGGCACCGCAGCTTCCCGGACGACGTCGGACTGCGCCGGGGTCTCCTCGGAAGCTCTCCGCGCCGGGGCGCCCATGGCCGAGCGGAACGCGGCGTTCACCTTGCGCCGGCGGTCCCGCACCGCAAGCCTGCGGAGCAACACGACGGCGGCAACGGCCCCGAGCAGGGTGGCGGCGGGCAGCCAGCCCGAGCCGACGCCGAAGAGCCGAAGGGCGGCGGACACGACGCCGGTGAGCAGCGAGAGCAGCCCCAGCACGGCAAGCGCCAGCCGGCCGTAGCGGATCCGGAACGCCGGAGCCGCCGGTTTCCGATCGCCGGGGTTAGTGGAACCCGGGGCTGACTCGGGGCGCTGCGTACTCGTCATCGGTGTCTCCTGCGGGGCAGCCATCTTCATGAGGTTTCCGGCTTGGGGGTCTGCTTTTTCTACATCCACGGCATTCATCAGGAGCTCCCCCGCCGACTGCAGCTGGGGGCGGCCGTTCCGGAGCATGTAGGGAGCCACCCATACGATCCAGAGCGCAACAGCAATGACAAGGATCACTGAGCTGCTAAGAGGGAAGTCCACAATCAAAACCGTATGAGCAAGACGGCGGAGCGGGCGGCATTGGCAGCGGTGTGTCGCGAGGCAACTGCCAAATCACTGGATATATGACGAAACTGCTGGTCAGGCGGGGGTTTCCGGTGCCTGTGCGGGGCGTGTTTCCAGCCACCGGGCCAGCAGGCCCCCGGGGACTTCCTCGGAGGTCAGGGCGAAGGTGCGGTGGTCCGCCCATGCGCCGTTTATGTGCAGGAAACGCGGCCGGTAGCCCTCGTCGCGGAATCCGAGTTTTTCCACCACCCGCAGGCTCGGACGGTTCTCCGGCCGGATGTTGATTTCCATCCGGTGCAGCCCCAGGGTCCGGAAGCAGTAGTCAGTCGCCATCGCGACGGCGGTGGGGGCTATGCCCTGGCCGGCGCGGTCCTGGTCGACCCAGTAGCCGAGGGTGGCCATCATGGCCGAGCCCCAGACAATCGAGGAGACCGTCAGCTGCCCCACGATCACCGGTTCCTTGAACCCGGGAGTCCAGGCAGCAATGACAAAGGGAAGCGCGGTGGCCTGCGCCGCCTGGGCCTTGAGCGACCGCACCATCTGCCGGTAGTCAGGCAAGCCGCCGCCGGGTACCGGGTTGGACGCTTCCCAGGGGGCCAGCCACGCGTCGTTGCGGGCCCTAAGCTCGCTCCACTCCTTGCGGTCCCGGTACCGGATCGGACGCAGCACAAGATCGCCGCACTCCAGGGTCACCGGCCAGGTGAAGCTGCCCCCCATGGGACTATTTCGTCAGGCTGGAGGCGAAGCCGGGCAGCCATTCGCGCAGACCGGGGCCGAGGTCATCGCTGTCGCAGGCGAGCTGGACGCAGGCCTTGAGGTAGCTGAGCTTGTCGCCCGTGTCATAGCGGCGGCCGCGGAAAATGACGCCGTACACGCCGTAGCCTTCACCTTCGCCGGCGGAAAGTTCCTGCAGGGCGTCGGTGAGCTGGATTTCGCCGCCGCGGCCGGGTTCGGTCCGCTCGAGGACCTCGAACACCGCGGGGTGCAGCACATAGCGGCCGATGATGGCCAGGTTCGAAGGGGCCTCGTCGACGTCGGGCTTCTCCACCAGCTGCTTGATCCGGACGTACTCCTCGCCCTCAACCGGCTCGACGTCGGCGCAGCCATAGGCGCTGATCTGCGAGGGGTCGACCTCGATCAACGCCACGACCGAGCCGCCGGTCTTTGCCTGGACCTCGATCATGGTGCTGAGCAGCTCGTCGCGGGCATCGATGAGGTCGTCGCCCAGCAGCACGGCAAAAGGTTCGTAACCGACGTGCTGCTTGGCGCGCAGCACGGCGTGCCCGAGGCCCATGGGGTCGCCCTGGCGGACGTAGTGGATATCGCCCAGGTTGCTCGCGGCCTGGATGGACTCCAGCTTGGCGGTGTCGCCCTTGGCCTCCAGCGTCGCTTCCAAGGTGGGCACGCGGTCGAAGTGGTCCTCGAGGGCGCGCTTGTTGCGTCCGGTGATCATCAGGACGTCGTTGAGGCCCACGTTCACGGCTTCCTCGACCACGTACTGGATGGCCGGCTTGTCGACGACCGGCAGCATTTCCTTCGGCATCGCTTTGGTGGCCGGAAGGAAACGGGTGCCGAGGCCCGCAGCGGGGATGACGGCCTTACGGACGGAGGCGTTGGGTGTAATCACTCGACTAATCTAACTGAGGGGGCAAAACATCAGGTAATTGTCCCCACCGGCACGGCAGCCGCGGCAGCCGACATCATCAGGCGCCGCCCGGGCGAGAGGACGCCACCGCATGAGCACCAAGGAAGAGATCCGTTCGCGGCACCGGCTGCGCCGGACAGCGATGTCGCCGGCGGAGCTGGATGCCGCCGGTTCGGCAATCGCCCGGCACGGTCTGGCGTGGGCCTCCGGGCTGGCCGACGGCGGACCAAGCACCTTCGCTGCCTACCTCGGCGTCGGTTCCGAGCCGCCCACCCTGCCTCTCTTGGCCGCCCTGCATGATGCCGGCCACCGGGTGCTGCTCCCGGTCTGCGAACCTGGACTGGCGCTGAGCTGGGTGTACTGGACCCCGACCTCGGAGTTTGTCCGCAGCCGTTATGCACCCATCCAGGAGCCGACCGGTGAACGGCTCGGCACGTCCGTGATGCGGGATGTGGCCGGAATCTTCCTCCCGGCCACGGCCCTGGACCGTTCGGGCAACAGGATCGGGCAGGGCGGCGGCTATTACGACAAGTTCCTTGCGGCCCTCGCCGCCCTGCCGGCGGGCCCTTCCCGGGCTGGCGACGGCCCGCTGCCGACGGCGGCCGTCGTCTACGACGCCGAGGTACTCCCCGCTGGCAGCATCCCGGCGGAGTCCTTCGATCAGAAGGTCGCGGCCGCCCTGACTCCTGGCGGCTTGGTCCGGCTTGCCGGGCTCTCCTAGCCGCAGCCGGCGGGTGATAGAATTGGCACTCAGGCCCTGCGACTGCTAATGCGGTTTCCTCGTCCACCGATTCCGGTGGCGGAGATGCCGCTCCGGCAGCACGGGACCTGCTCGTTTGTCCAAGAGGAGGAACCCCAGTGCCCACGTATGCATATGCCTGCAAGGACTGCAGCCACGCCTTCGAGACCGTGCAGTCGTTTACGGACAGCTCCCTGACGACCTGCCCGGAGTGCCAGGGGACGTTGCGCAAGAAGTTCAACAGCGTCGGCGTCGTGTTCAAGGGCTCCGGCTTCTACCGGACCGACTCACGCGACAGCAAGGGCAGCGCCGTCGCCCCCGCTGCCAGCCCGGCTGCGAGCTCCGCACCGGCTTCCGCCGCCGCCAACTAGTACCCGGCAGGCCGGCACCCCCGCGGTTGTCCACATAGCGCCGCCCGGGCCTGACGCCGGCTGGCTTCCCCACCATAACGTGGCGGCATGGCCCACCGCAGCCGCCGCACACTCTTTTCCCGATCAGCACCGTCTTACGGGTCGACGCCGCGTTTCAGATCGGCTCCGTCACCGCTTCCGCGCGCTGCCATCCGCCCTGGCTCGCGCCGCAAATTTCCGCCGAGGCGGCGCTTCCGCGGCTGGCTGGGAAGACACCGAAGGCTGGTCATAGCCCTGCTGCTGTGCCTCGCCGCCGGCATGGCCGTGCAGCAGCTGACTCCTGCGCCCGAAGCCACCGTTACCGCGTGGGCCGCGGCCAAGGATCTCCCGGCCGGCCGGGTGCTGGACGCGGCCGACGTCGTCGCCATCCAGATCCCGCCCGGCGTTCTGCCCGCCGGCCCGCTTGACCCTGCCGGACTGGACGGGAAACAGCTCGCCGTGGCCCTGCGCAAGGGCCAGCTACTCTCCGACTCACAGTTCGTCGGCCCCGGGCTGCTTGCCGGCAGTCCGCCGGGTTCGGTGGCCGTGCCACTTCGCATGGCAGACCCTGCCTCGATCCAGCTGGTCTCCCCAGGCCAGCTGGTCAATGTCGTGATGACGAGCGGCGACGGTTATGAAAAGGCAGCCGCTTCCCGGCTCCTCGCTTCGGCTGTTCCGGTCCTGTGGACCTCAGCGCAGGGCGGCCGGGCCGGCCCATGGCTCGACGCCGGGGCGACGGACGGCCTGATCGTGGTGGCCGCGGACCCTGACCAGGCCCGCCAACTCGCCGGAGCGTCCACGCAGGGCAAGCTGTTCTTCGTCCTGGTCAGGGCCGCGCGCGGATAGCGGAGGTCGCCGGCTGCTTCGCCGGCGTGCGGGTCAGCCCCAGTGCGGCGGCCGCTGCTCCTTGAGCCAGGCATCGTGGTCGTAGCTCCCGGGCTGGTCGCCCCAGCGTCGCGGATCGTCCTCGGCCGCCTTGTTCGGCAGCAGTCCGCCGGAAGCCGCGGCGCCGGCCCCCGGCTGCCCCTGTGGTTTCTGGGCGGGCGCTTCCTGGTTCCGTTCAGCGGTGTCCGGGGCAGTCACGTTCGGGTCGCCTGCCTGCTTTGCGTCACCGCTGTCACTGCCGTCACCGTGGTTGTTGTTTTCGTTCTCGCCGTCTGCGCTCATGCCGCCGGCCTCCTTGCTGCAAATAACTGTTCAGCGCCTCCGGTCAGTGCCTCCGGGTCCCGCCGGTTAGCCCCGGTCAGCTGCGGCCGGAGCGTAGGCATCTTGCCCGTCTTCGACGCTCAGGTTTTCGATGTCGTCGGAGAAACCGGGCGAGGGGCGCACCCGGCTCGGCGCCGCAGGCTTCTCCAGTCCGAGGTAGCCGCCGATCCGGTCCGCGCAGGCGGACGGATCGGTGAAGACCTCTATTGTCCATAGTGGCATGTACCGCCAGCCCATGCGCTCCAGCAACTGCGGGCGGAGCCGGCTGCGCTCACGCACTGTCATCCGCCGGTACCGTTCGGTGCCGTCAGACTCGATGGCAACCGGGCGGGGAATCTCGGCGTCGTCCTGGCCGATAGTGTGCATCGGGTCGGCCGCGGCAACCATGTCCAGGACGCCGTCGTACTGGTGCCAGACGCGAGCGCCGCGGGCACGGAGCCGGTCCCCGAGATCGGCCACCAGCGGGTCGGCGCCAAGGGCCTGCTCGCTGGCCGCGGCACGGGATGCCGGGCTCCCCAGGTCGGAGTTGCCGGCGATCTCGCGGTCCAGGAGCTCGTAGAAGTCCACCGCGCCGTGGCTCAGGCGGGTGACGTCCAGGTCCTCGGGCCGGAAGCAGCTCAGCACGTGCAGTGAACGCCGCGCCCGGGTCATCGCCAGGGCGAATTTAGCACGGCCACCCTCGGCTGAAAGCGGCCCGAGGCTATGCAGCGCACGCCCGTGCGGGGTGCGGCCGTAACCGGGCGAGAAGATCACATGGTCGCGGACCAGCCCCTGGGCCCGTTCGAGGTCCACGACCCGGAAAGATTCGTCGCCGGCGGTGAAGAAACTGCCCAGCACCGGGTAGTTGGGCAGCTGCCGCCGGATGGCCTCGCCGATCCGGGCGGCGTGACGCAGGCTGCCCGTGACAACCGCCAGGGAGGTGCGGGGGCGCAGCCGTGCGTGTTCGAAGACCAGCTCCACCACACGGTTCACTTCGGCCACGACGGATTCGACGCCGTCGTGGTCGGCGCTCGGCAGGCCGGTCCCGTCCGGCAGGTATTCCACTGTCAGGGCCCGGTCCAGGCCCGTGGCCGACTGTCCCTCCGGGAGCCGGCGGAGTCCGCCCTCGTAGAATCCCTTGCTCAACTGCCGGACCAGGTCCTCGTCGACGGCGCGGTAGACGGTCCGCAGTTTCCAGACCGGCAGCACGGCGGCCAGGGCCTGGTAAGCGCTGTCCACCGGCTGGTGCGAGTTCTCACCCGCGGCGAGCCGCTCGACCCCCACGGTGAAGCCGCGCGGGCTGGCGATTTTGTCGTCGCCAAAAGCAATGACCTGCCGGGAGCGCGCCACGGCGGGCAGCACGGCCTGCAGGGACGTCGCCTCGGCGTCGAGGATCACGACCGCGTCGAAGCGCTGTTCGGCCGGCAGCAGGCTGGTCATAAGGTAGGGGCTGACGGACCAGACCGGCACGAGCATGGGCACGAGCTCCGGTGACTGCGCGGTCAGTGCCGCCGGAGTGACCCGCCCGTCCTTGAGCAGGCTGCGCAGCAGGTCGGCCTGGCGGGGGTGCTCGCTGAGGGCGGCGCGCCACCGCTCGGCCAGTTTCCAGCGCAACCGGGCGGCGCCGCTGGCGATGTGCGCGTTGTCCGCGAGGCGGTACTCCGCCTCGAGCTGGCGGAGGGCGTCGCCGTCGGACATGGCAAGGTAGTCGTCACCGCTGATCATGGCTTCGAGGGCCGACTGCCACCAGGCCAGCTCAAGCTCCGCGGCCACCGACTCGGCCGGCACCTCGCGCTCGGCGAGGTCCGCGAGCAGCTCGCCCAGGCCGTGCTCGCGCATGTTCTCCACCAGCAAGGTGCGCTCGGGCAGGGTCTCCAGCGTGCCGGTGTCCGCGACGAGGCGTTCCAGGCGCTCCACCAGTTCCTCGTACGGGGTGTCCCGGACCGCTCCGCCGGCAGCCGTATGCCGCACGGCCTCACTCAGCTCGGCCAGCTCGGAATCCAGCTCCCGGTACAGGGCGGTGATCTCGGCCAGCCCGGAGGGAACGGCAGGGTGGCGCTGAGTGGTGGCGTACCCCGACCAGGTGGCCCGCTGCTCCTGGACCAGCACCAGCGAACTGTGAAGGTCCGCGATGTGCACGCCCGGACGGACGTACTCCTTGGCAACGCGGCGCAGGCGTGAGCGTTGCATCGACGCCATTTCGATGTTCCGCTCGCGGCGCCACGAGGACGGGGCGGTGGCCGAAATCAAATCATGGACGGGCCGGTCGAAGATGTCGGGGGTGAACTTGTCCAGGCTTTCCCGGACCGCGACCAGCAGGTCGATCTGGTCCCCCCATTCGGCGAATGTCTCGCCGAGGCGGATCTCTGCGTGTTCGGCGACGCCGTTCATTCGTTCGCGCAGCTGCGGGAGCTTCTCCGCGACAGAGCGGGCCACTTGCTGCGCCTCCTGGGTCTCCTTGCGCGTCAGCAGCCGGGCGCCGTGCCAGGGGCTCATGGTCGAGGCGCGGCTGAAGCTGCCCAGCTCGGCCGCCCGTTTGAGCCGTCCGGCCAGTTCCTCACGGTCCCGGATGCTGTCCAGCACGCTGCGCTTGAGCCGGACGGTGGTGGCCGGTGCCGGGTGGATGGCGGTCAGGGCCGCGAGCGACTGCATGGCCTCGTACGGCGAGCAGCCCCAACGCTGGCGAACGTTGTGCAGGGATGCGACATGGTCCATCAGGGCGTGCCGGTGCTCGGTCAGGGTGGAGTGCAGGTTCTTCAGCTGCGGTTCGAGCGACTTTTCGTTGCGGACAATCGCGCGGACCAGCTGCCCCTTGAGCATCAGGGGCGTGGAGTTGCCGGCGAGCTGCACGAGCAGCGATTCGAGCCCCAGCGTCTCCAGCTGTGCGGAAACTTCGCCCAGGCTGGCCCGGCGGTCGCCCACGACCAGGACACTTTTGCCTTCATCGACCAAGGCGCCGATGGTGTTGATCGCGGTCTGGGTCTGTCCGGTGCCCGGCGGGCTGCTGACCACCAGTGAGTCGCCGGCGCGGACGGCGTCCACGACGTACTGCTGGTCCGTATCGGCGTCAAGCAGCAGGAGTTCGTCGGCGGGGCTGCGCTGGTCCGTGCTGGGAAAGCGCCCCTCTTCGAGGCGGGGAACATCCACCGGGTCGCCGGCCGCGGCACGGCCCAGCGCCGCCACGAGCGGGTTGTTCGGGTTGATCCAGGGGTCATCCAGGTTGCCGGAGAGGTCGGCGAACGTCGAGACGAGCAGGTTGTGCTCGATTTCGGCGCCGTGGATCGGCTGGATCAGGGTGCCGAGGCGGTCCAGCACCGGCTGCGGATCGTACCGGGCCGTGCTGTAGGCCATCCGGGTCACGGCGTTGACGTCGAAGACAATCCCGTGGATGGTCTTCAAGTGCCGGACCAGGGCGGGGTTGATCCGGGCCTGTTCCGTGAGCTGCAGTTCGTAATCGTCCTCGCCGGGGCGCACGGTGAGGGAAATGGCGGTGAGCATGACCGGCGCGGACACGCGCTGCGGCTTGCCCCCGACGGCGGAGGTCCAGACAACGGTGCCGGCCGAGAAGTAGCCGGCGTCGATGCCGCGGTCGTTGGCGAGCTCGAAGATCTTGGAGCGAAGGTTGCGCGAGGCCCGCGCGGCGACGACGTACTGCTGACGGTCACGGATCAGGGTCGACAGGCGGGTCCTGCGGCCGGCCATCAGCTGCGCCAGGCCCGAGGGATGCGCGTGGGTCAGGTCAATGGAGCCCTCGGGCGTTTTCGTAAAGCGCAGCATGGTGTCTGCTCCGGTGACGGGTTTGAGACCCGACAGCCATTTCCTGAACTCCTCGGAGCCCTCGGGGTGGCCTTGACCAACTGACACTGCTGCCTTCTTTTCTGTGCTCACGGTTTCTGTGCTCGCGGTTTCTGAGTTCGCGCGGGACGCCCTGGACCATACCGGCATGCCTTCGAGGTTAGCCCGAATCGGGCGTCAGTGCGGGGCCGCAACACTGGCGTACACCAAATTCGTGGGCAAATTGCTTCGGCGAAAGGGCTGGCCAAAAGAAAATGGCCGGCCTCCGAAGAGGCCGGCCATTCACAACGCTATTCCCACTCGATGGTTCCCGGCGGCTTGCTGGTGACATCCAGTACCACGCGGTTCACGCCGTCCACCTCGTTGGTGATCCGGTTGGAGATCCGGGCGAGCAGCTCGTAGGGCAGCCGCGACCAGTCCGCCGTCATGGCGTCCTCGGAGGACACCGGACGCAGCACGATCGGGTGGCCGTAGGTGCGGCCGTCGCCCTGCACCCCGACGCTGCGGACGTCCGCCAGCAGCACGACCGGCATCTGCCAGACCTCGTTGTCGAGGCCGGCCGCGGTCAGCTCGGCGCGCGCGATGGCGTCGGCCTTGCGCAGCAGGTCCAGCCGCTCCTTGGTCACTTCGCCGACGATCCGGATGCCGAGCCCGGGGCCCGGGAAGGGCTGACGGCCCACGATTTCCTGCGGCAGGCCGAGCTGGGCGCCGACGGCGCGGACCTCGTCCTTGAACAGTGCACGCAGCGGTTCCACGAGCTCGAACTGCAGGTCTTCCGGCAGGCCGCCCACGTTGTGGTGGCTCTTGATGTTTGCCGCGCCCTCACCGCCGCCGGATTCGACGACGTCGGGGTACAGGGTGCCCTGGACCAGGAACTTGATCTTTTCGCCGTGCGCCGCGGCCTCGGCGATGATGGCCAGTTCGGCCTCTTCGAACGCGCGGATGAATTCGCGGCCGATGATCTTGCGCTTGGTTTCCGGGTCGCTGACGCCGGCCAGCGCGGCCTGGAAACGCTCCTGCTCGTTGGCGACGTAGAGCTTGACGCCCGTGGCGGCCACGAAATCGCGTTCCACCTGCTCCGCTTCGCCTTCGCGCAGCAGGCCGTGGTCCACGAAGACACAGGTGAGCTGGTCCCCGACGGCGCGCTGGACGAGGGCTGCGGCCACGGCGGAGTCCACGCCGCCGGAGAGCCCGCAGATCACGCGGGAGTCGCCGATCTGCTCGCGGATCCGCGCCACCTGCTCTTCGAGGATGTTCCCGGTGGTCCAGTTCGGTTCCAGCTTGGCGCCCTTGAAGAGGAAGTTCTCCAGGACCTGCTGACCGTAGGCGGAGTGCTTCACTTCGGGGTGCCACTGCACGCCGTAGAGGCACTTCTCCTCGTTGGCGAAGGCGGCGACGTCGGCGCCCGCCGTCGTCGCGAGGACATCAAAGCCCTCCGGGGCCTCGTGGACGGAGTCGCCGTGGCTCATCCAGGTGCTCTGGTGCTGCGGCATGCCCTCAAGGATGGAGCGGCCTTCGCCGATGGTGGTGGTCTCGGTGGCGCCGTATTCGCGCAGTCCGGTCTGGGCGACCTTGCCGCCCAGGGCGTTGGCCATGGCCTGGAAGCCGTAGCAAATGCCGAACACCGGGACGCCGGCCTCAAACAGGTCTGCGCCGACGCTCGGGGCACCTTCGGCGTAGACGCTCGCGGGGCCGCCGGAGAGGATGATGGCGGCCGGGTTCTTCGCCAGCAGCTGCTCGGTGCTGTAGGTATGCGGAACGACTTCCGAATACACATTCGCTTCCCGGACGCGGCGGGCAATCAGCTGCGCGTACTGGGCACCGTAGTCAACAACCAGCACAGGCCTTTGGGACGTCTGGGATGCAGTGGGAGTGGTCACCCCACTAGCCTACTTTGCACCGCCGGTCCCCCGCACATTGAGAAGCCCCGGGTAAGCGAACTCACAGGCCGCCGGAGCGTCCGGAGGAGAGCAGGTCAGTAGCGCTGCGGCGCCTGCGGGTTGGCAGCCAGTTCCGCCTCCACCTCTGCGTGGAACCTCTTTTCCACAAAGAAGGACAGGAACGGCACGATGCCGCCCAGCGCCAGGATGACGAGCTTGGCAAAAGGCCAGCGCATCAGCGACCAAAGTCGGAAGTTGGACATCAGGTAGACGACGTACATCCAGCCGTGCACGATCAGCACCGCCACGGAGAGATTCACTCCCCCGATTACTCCCGGCGGCTCGGCGTCGGCGAACCCGAAGCCGAACGGCTGCCCGGTCACGGCGTTGGTGCCGCCGGCGAAAAGGTAGTGGCCGAAGACGTAGCGGGCGATCAGCTCCGCGCAGAGCAGGAGGAGCATGGAGCCCGTCAGGTAGGCGAGGACCTTGTAGAACTTCAGGGCAGAGCGGATCTGCGCCTCGGTCCCGCCGAAGCGGCGCTTCTTGCCGTTGGCGCTTCCCGTTCCGTCGGACTGCTGCGGCTGGATGGCCGGCTGGGGCTCGATCATGATTGCACTCTCGGATTGGTTGGTTCGGTTGAGGGGGAATCAGTAGGCGGATCGGTGTCGTGGGGTCCGCCGGCGGCCGCCTCGTCCTGGGCGTCTTCGAGGCCGCGGCGGTAGTCGTCCTTGACCAGGCGCCACCAAATAAACAGTGCGAAGCCGGCAAAGACCACCCACTCCGCGGCGTAGAAGAGGTTGAGCCAGTTCACGGTCTGGGCGGGCGGCTGCGGGCCGATATTGAGCGGTTTGACGGAGCCGGCGGCGGCAACGTCCGCACCGCCGGAGCGCTCGGCGCTGGCGGCCACGAACCCGGGATAGCTGCTGACGTCCCAGAGATTAATGAGTTCCGCGACGGAGACGGCGCTTGCCCGCCCGGCGCCGGCGTCGGTGTTGGGCAGCGGCGCTTCGGAGGGGATCAGCCGACCGGTGAGTTCAATAGTGCCCGACGGCGGCGCCGCGGCGTCAGCCGCATCGGCCACCCAGCCCCGGGCCACCGGGATCCAGGTCTGCGGCGATGCGCCGGCGCCGGTCAAGGCGGGAGCGCCCTGCACGGCGAAGGCGGAGACGATCCAGAATCCCTTGGCGCCCTCGTGAATCCGGCCCGGCACCAGGACCTGCTTCCGCGGGTCGTAGCTGCCGGTGGCGGTGACGACCTGGTCGGCCACCGAGCCCGGGAAGAACTGCCCCGGCTTCAGGACCGTGGTCAGCGGGCGGGCGTCCTCGGTTCCTGTGGAAACCGGCGCCTCGGACCGTGTGGAGCGGCCGAACTGCCACTGGCTCAACAGCACAAAGACTCCCGAAATCACGATCGCCAGCACCAGGCCTGCGATCCAGCGGGGTTTGAGGGCGGTTTTCAGCACCCCTTAACCGTACTTCGTCGGCGTGTAGAACAACGAAACGGCTCTGGAGACCAGCCATAGCGTCGGCAGCAGGTGCTAGTGGTCGAAGAACACCAGGCTGGAATTGATCAGTTCGGAGATCACTTCGGGATCATAGGCCCGGCGGAGCGACTCCCGGAAGGACTCCTTGGACAACGAACGCGCCAGGGTGGCCAGCACCTCCAGGTGGTCCGAGAAGGAACTCGCGGGCGTCGCGATCAGCAGGATAACGGTGGCCGGTCCGTCGGCCGCCCCAAAGTCCAGCGCCTTGCCGTACTTGGTGATGCCGACCGCGATCGAGGTGCGGGAAACAAATTCGCTGCGGGCGTGCGGCAGGCCGACGCCGCCGGGAAGCCCGGTGGCCAGCTGGTGTTCGCGGGCGTTGACGTGGCTGAGGAACCCCTCCAGATCGGAGATCCGGCCGGCGTCGTACATCCGCTGCGCGAGCTGGGCGGCGGCGTCGAACTTGTCCTCCGCGTCCAGCTCCAGGATCACCATCTGCGGCGTGGTGAGGTCGGCATCGTACCGGTCCAGTGGTTCCGCCAAGAGGTGTCCCTTCGAAGTGGCGTCGGTGCACGCCGGCTGGCGGCGCCGTACGGCGTCCCCGGTCAGCGCAGCGGAACGATGTCCTCGACGCCCAGGCGTGCTGCGTCGGCGGATTCGTCGTCCGGCTGCTCCTGGCTCAGCCGTTCCGCGTCGACCCGGGCCAGGTAGTGCTTGATCTCGCTCTCGCGCTGCGCGTCGCTCCAGCCGAGAACCTCACCGATCAGTTTAGCGACTACCGGCGCCGCGGACACACCGCGGTCCCACGCCTCGATGGAAATGCGGGTCCGGCGGGTCAGCACATCCTGGACGTGGCGGGCCCCCTCATACCTGGCCGCGTAGACGGCCTCGGCTGCGAGGTAGTCGTCCGCGCCCGGCAGCGGCTCGGCCAGCTCGGGGTTCTCCCCGATCAGCGCCAGCACTTCCGGGGCCATCGAACCGTAGCGGTTGAGCAGGTGTTCGATCCGCGCGACGTGCACCCCGGTTTCTTCCGCCATCCGGTTGCGCTTGTTCCAGGCAGCCTTGAAGCCGCTCGCACCGAGCAGCGGGATGGACTCGGTGCAGGACGGCGGGACGCGTTCGTCCATGCTGCGGGTGGCTTCGTCGACGGCGTCCTTGGCCATGACCCGGTAGGTGGTCCACTTGCCGCCGGCCACGACGACGAGGCCGGGCACCGGGTGCGCCACCACGTGTTCGCGGGAGAGTTTAGCCGTTGAGTCATTCTCCCCGGCCAGCAGCGGGCGCAGTCCCGCATAGACGCCTTCGACGTCCTCGCGGGTCAGCGGCCGCTTGAGGACCTTGTTGACGTGCTCGAGGATGTAGTCGATGTCCTTGCTGGACGCCGCCGGGTGCGCCTTGTCCAGGTGCCAGTCCGTGTCGGTGGTGCCGATGATCCAGTGCCGGCCCCAGGGAATAACGAACAGCACGGACTTCTCGGTCCGCAGGATCAGGCCCACCGTGGACTGGAAGCGGTCGCGCGGCACCACCAGGTGGATGCCTTTGGAGGCGCGGACCTTGAGCTGGCCGCGGTCGGTGACCATGGCCTGGGTTTCATCGGTCCAGACGCCGGTGGCATTGATGACCTGCTTGGCCCGGATGTTGAAGCTGGAGCCGTCCTCGTGGTTGACGACCTTGGCCCCGACCACCCGTTCGCCCTCGCGGAGGAAGTCGACGACGGCCATCTGGTTCACCGCGTGCGCGCCGTAGTAGGCGGCGGTGCGGACGAGGTTCGCGACGTACTTCGCGTCGTCGACCTGGCCGTCGTAGTAGCGGATGGACCCGACGAAGGCGTCGTCTTTAAGGCTGGGCGCCGCCCGCAGGGTGCCGCGCCTGCTCAGGTGCTTGTGGAACGGGACGCCGCGGCTGTGGCCGCCGGTGATGGACATGGCGTCGTAGAGCGCGATGCCGGAGCCTACATAGGGCCGTTCCACGAACCGCTTGGTGAGCGGGTAGAGGAATGGGACGGGCCGGGCAAGGTGCGGGGCGAGCACGGAGAGGATCAGCCCGCGCTCGTGCAGGGCCTCCTTGACCAGCGCGAAGTCCAGCATCTCGAGGTACCGCAGGCCGCCGTGGATGAGCTTCGAGGACCGCGACGAGGTGCCCGCAGCCCAGTCGTTGGCCTCGACGATGCCCACACTGAGGCCGCGGGTCACGGCATCGAGGGCGGCGCCGGCGCCGACAATGCCGCCACCGACGATCAGGATGTCGAGTTCCTTGCCGGGCTGGGTGCTGGCTTTGAGCACCGCGAGGGACGCTTCGCGTTCCGCGGGCCCTAGCGCGCCACCGGCCAAGGGAGCACCACCGGGAAAACTGTTCATCTCACGCCTCCATCCGGATCAAACCTCGTAGTGCACCACACTACTTCCAAGTTCTTCGGATGGGCAGGGTCTTGGCCCCGCGGGCGCCGGGCTCAGTTTCCGGCGTACGGCGAGACGACGACGTCGACGCGCTGGAATTCCTTCAGGTCCGAGTAGCCGGTGGTCGCCATTGATCGGCGCAGCGCGCCGATCAGGTTCGAGGTCCCGTTGGTGTGGTGGCCCGGGCCGAACAGGACCTCCTCGAGCGGTCCGACGGTGCCGACGTTGGCCCGGTCGCCGCGGGGCAGTTCGAGGTGGTGGGCTTCCTGGCCCCAGTGCCAGCCCTTGCCTGGAGCCTCTTCGGCGCGGGCCAGGGCGCTGCCGAGCATGACCGCGTCGGCTCCCATGGCGATGGCCTTGACGATGTCGCCCGAGGTGCCCATGCCGCCGTCGGCGATCACGTGCACGTAGCGGCCGCCGGATTCATCCATGTAGTCCCGGCGGGCGGCCGCGACGTCGGAGATGGCGGAGGCCATCGGTGAGTGGATGCCCAGGGCGCGGCGGGTGGTGCTCGTCGCTCCCCCGCCGAAGCCGACCAGCACGCCGGCGGCGCCGGTGCGCATCAGGTGCAGGGCCGGGGTGTAGCCGGCCGCCCCGCCGACGATCACCGGGACGTCGAGTTCGTAGATGAACTGCTTGAGGTTCAGCGGCTCATGGTCCTTGGAGACGTGCTCGGCTGAGACCGTGGTGCCACGGATGACGAAGATGTCAACGCCGGCGGCCACGACGGTCTTGTAGTGCTCCTGGGTGCGCTGCGGCGTCAGGGAGCCGGCCACGGTCACGCCTGCGGCGCGGATTTCGGCGAGCCGCGAGGTGATCAGTTCGGGCTGGATCGGGGCCTGGTAGAGCTCCTGCATCCGGCGGGTGACGGCCGGGCTGTTGGTCTCGTTTTCGAGGGCGGCAATCTGGTCCAGGACCGGCTGCGGGTCCTCGTAACGGGTCCAGAGGCCTTCCAGGTCGAGGACGCCGAGGCCGCCGAGGCGGCCCAGTGCGATGACGGTTTCCGGGGACATCGCGGAATCCATCGGCGCGGCAATGACGGGCATATCGAACTTGTAGGCATCGATCTGCCAGGAGACGGAGACGTCCTTGGGATCGCGGGTACGTCGGTTGGGGACGATCGCAATGTCGTCCAGGGAGTAGGCACGACGCCCACGCTTGCCACGGCCAATCTCAATCTCGTAAGTCACGTCCCCACTTTACTTGACCGGGCCGGGGACCCGGCATTGGCCGCGCCTGCCGGGCTGCGGGCCGGCCCGCGGGGGCACGGCGGCGGCCGCCGCGGCGGCGTTGCCGGGCCGGCCGATAGCGAAGTATGCACCCGAATTAATCGATAGCTCACACTTACTTGACACGATCTGTCAATAGTTTACAAAACCTGAAAATGCCCTTACGTTTACTTTCGGCCGGCCGGGGATTTCGCCGGGGGCCTCCACACCCAGTTCCGGGCATTCCGCAATGCCCGGTTAAAGAAAGCAGAACCCATGGGAAGTGCATCACTCAGGAAGTCCCGCGTCCTGGCCCTGTCGCTGGCCGCCGTCGTCGGAACCATGACCCTCGCCGTCACCCCGGTGCTCGCCGCCCCCGGCACCGGGCCGGTCGCCACCGAAAATGTCCCCGCGCCGGACGTCAACGCCGGCGAGGCGTACACGCAGTTCATCGTCAGTTTCAAGAAGACCCCGGGCAACGCCACCCCCAACGGCCGCGCGAACGCCTGGGGCAAGGCCGCCAAACAGCAGGGGGTGAGCGTACGGGAGCTGCGCGCCCTGGCTACCGGAGCGACCCTGATCGCCTCCGACAAACCCCTGTCCGACCAGGCCGCCACGGACTTCATGGACTCGATCGTCGCTTCCGGCGCCGTCAACGCCGTCGAACCCGACGCCCGCATGACGGCCGTCCTGACGCCGAACGACACCCGCTACGGGGAGCAGTGGGACTTCACCGGCGCCAATGGCATGCGGATCCCCGGCGCCTGGGATGTCTCCACCGGGTCGGGGTCCACCGTTGCCGTGATCGACACCGGCATCACCGCACACCCGGACCTGGACGCCAACGTGCTGCCGGGCTACGACTTCGTCTCCGATGCCACCGCTGCGCGTGACGGCAACGGCCGCGACTCCAACGCCCAGGACCAGGGTGACTGGTACGCCGCCGGCGAGTGCGGGCAGACCACCGCCGGCAACTCCTCCTGGCATGGCACGCATGTCTCCGGCACCATCGCCGCGGTGACGGGTAACTCCACCGGCGTGGCCGGTGTCGCGCCCAACGCCAAGGTCCTGCCGGTCCGGGTCCTCGCCAAGTGCGGCGGCTCCCTCTCCGACATCGCGGACGCCATCATCTGGGCCTCCGGCGGGACTGTCTCCGGGATCCCCGCCAACGCCAATCCGGCCAAGGTCATCAACATGAGCCTGGGCGGCTCCGGCGCCTGCGGCACCACCTACCAGGCCGCCATCGACTCTGCCGTGTCGCGGGGCACGACCGTGGTGGTGGCGGCCGGCAACAGCAACCAGGATGCCTCCGGCTTCCGTCCGGCCAACTGCAACTCGGTGGTGACCGTCGCCGCCAGCAACCCGAGCGGCGCCCTCTCCTACTACTCCAACTACGGCGCCACCGTGGATCTCACCGCTCCGGGCGGCGACACCAGCGTCAGCGGCGGAGGCATCCTCTCCACGCTCAACACCGGAACCATGACGCCGGGTGCGGCGGGCTACGCCAGCTACCAGGGCACGTCGATGGCGACCCCGCACGTCGCCGGGCTCGTCGCCCTGATGAAGTCCAAGTCACCTGCCCTCACCCCGGCCCAGGTCGAGTCCACGCTCCGGCAGGGCACCCGGGCCATGCCCGGCGGTTGCACCAAGGGCTGCGGCGCCGGCCTCTCTGACGCCACGGCTACGATGGGGCTCCTCGGCGGAAGCACCCCGCCGCCGCCGTCGGGCAACCTGCTCCTGAACCCCGGCTTTGAAAGCGGCTCGGCGTCCTGGACCTCCAACCAGTCGGACACCTTCGAGACCGGCACGGCCGCCCGCAGCGGCAGCGGCTTCGCGGGGCTGAACGGCTGGGGCAAGTCGACGTCGTACACGCTGGACCAGGCCTTTTCCATCCCGTCCTCCGTCAGCGGCTCCTCGCTGTCCTTCTACCTGAAGACGCTCTCGGATGAGACCACCACCAGCACCGCATACGACACCCTGAAGGTCCAGGCCATCAGCGGCGGCGTGACCACGACGCTGGCCACCTACTCCAACCTGAACAAGTCCACCGGCTATGTCCTGAAGACGCTGGACCTGTCCTCGTTCAAGGGCAAGACCGTCACGCTGCGGTTCCTCGGCGTGGAGGATTCCTCCCTGGCAACGTACTTCTACCTTGACGACACCTCGGTGACCACCTCGTAGCACCACCGGCCGCTGCTAAGAATGGGCATGCCCTCCCTCCCCGGGAGGACATGCCCATTCTTTGTGCTCCGGAGTGGACATAACACCGCTATGTCCACGGGACGTCGCCGGCAGAGCGCATGTCCGGCGGCTCAGACCCCCTCGGCCTCGTCGACGGCGAGCTGCGATTCGAACATCCGGAAATAGCGGCCGCGCAGTGCCACGAGTTCCTTGTGCGTGCCCTGCTCCACGATCCGGCCGTCCTCGAGCATGTAGACGATGTCCGCCTTCTCGATCGTGGCGAGCCGGTGGCTGATGGCGATGATCGTGCTGCTGCGGTCGGCGAAGAGCCGGGTGAAGATCCGGTGCTCGGCCAGGGCGTCGATTGCCGACGTCGGTTCGTCCATCACCATGAAGGACGCGTCCCGGTAGAAGTTCCGGGCCATGGCCAGGCGCTGCCACTGCCCGCCGGACAGGCCGCTGCCCTTCCGGCCGCGCGGGTCCTCCATCCAGTTGCTGACGTGGTTATCCAGCCCGTTGGGCAGCTTGTTGATGAACTCGAGGGCCTCCGCGTCCGACGCGGCCCGGCGGATCCGGTCGTCGTCGCGCGGCGCATCGACGTCGCCGAAGAAAATGTTCTCCGCCGCGGTGGCGAACTCGTACTTCAGGAACTCCTGACTGAGCACCGCAAGGTGGCGGTGCCACGACTTCACGTCGACGGCGGCGAGGTCCACGCCGTCGAGCAGCACCTGGCCCGAATCCGGGCGGTAGAGCCCGGCGAGGATCCGGATCAGGGTGGACTTGCCGGCGCCGTTCTCGCCCACTACCGCGATGTGCTGGCCCTGCCGGATGGTCAGCGAGATCCCTTTGATGACCTCCAGCTCGCTGCCGGTGTAGGTGAACCGGATATCCCGCAGTTCCACGGTCCGGGGCGCCTGGAGCAGGGGCGGGGCATGGTCGGAGTGGACGGGCAGCGCCATGAACAGCTCGTAGTCCTTGAGGTTGGCGAGGTCCTCGTCGATGGAACTGAGCGAGGAGACGAGGCTGTTGGCGGTGGACAGGGCGCGGCTGACGATCTGCTGGACGTAGAGGAACTGCCCCACCGGCTGGGCCCGGGCGATGATCTGGCCCACCACCCAGATCAGCGAGACCACCTCCGCGCCGTATTGCAGGGCGTCGGCGGCGAGCTGTTTGGGGATGTAGCGCTTCTGGAAGTCGAGCCGGCGCTTCTCATCCGCGTCCCGGAGCCGGGAGCGGAGCCCCATCAGGTAGCCGACGATCCCGTAGAGCCGCATCTCGGCGATGTGCTGCGGGCGCAGCAGGTTGGTTTCGATCATCCGGCGCTGCCGGCGTGAATCGACCTGCGTGTTCCAGTGCGCGATCTGTTCCCGGGACAGTTTGAACTGCAGGTAGACGCTGGGCACGATCGCGACCAAAACGATCACCGCGATCCACCAGCTGACCAGCAGCAGCGCGCCGATCGCCAGGACCACCGAAACCAGTTGGGTGAAGATGGCGGCGATCCGGTCCAGGACCCGGGCGTAGGAATCGGAGAAGCGCTTCGCCCGGTCGTACAGGTCCACCGTTTCCTTGTCGTCGTAGCGCCAGAAGTCGAGGGCGAGGAACCGCTCGTACATCAGGTCCCCGACGATCGCGCCGACCCGGAAGCTCATCAGCTGCTGGATGTAGCGGTCCACGCTGCTGAAGGCTCCCCAGAACAGGCCAAGCGCCGCGGTGATGATGACGTAGACGATGGCCTGCTGCCCGGCGGCGGCGTTTCCCGCATAGGCGGCTGCCAGCGCCGTCGTGGTCAGCGCGGCGTAGTAGGTGGTGACGAGGGGCAGCAGCGCCGAGACCAGCGAGCCCACGACTTTCATGACGACGGCGGCGGGCGAGGCGCGGAAGCTGACCCGCAGAACCTGCGCCACGGCCCGGGCGTAGGGCCGCAGCGCCAGTTTCCGCTTCGGCTCGCGTGCGGGCAGGAGTTCGGACATGCCTCCAGCCTAGTTGCGGGCCGCGGCGGCGGAACGCGGAAGGGCCACGGGACGAATCCCGTGGCCCTTCAAGTCGGCGTGGTGGCAGGGGCCGGGTGGGCCCCCGCGCCGGGGACTAGCGCGAACCGTAGTTCGGCGCCTCCACCGTCATCTGGATGTCATGCGGGTGGGATTCCTTCAGCCCGGCCGGGGTGATCCGGACGAACTTGCCACGGGCCTTGAGCTCGGGGACGGTGGGTGCTCCGGTGTAGAACATGGTCTGGCGGAGGCCGCCGACCAGCTGGTAGGCCACGGAGGAGAGCGGGCCGCGGTACGCCACGCGGCCTTCGATGCCCTCCGGGATGAGCTTGTCGTCACCGGAAACGTCGGCCTGGAAGTAGCGGTCCTTGGAGTAGGAGGTATTCTTGCCGCGGGTCTGCATGGCCCCCAGCGAACCCATCCCCCGGTAGCTCTTGAACTGCTTGCCGTTGACGAAGATCAGGTCGCCCGGGGACTCGTCGCAGCCGGCCAGCAGGGAACCGAGCATGACGGTGTCCGCACCGGCGACCAGGGCCTTGCCGATGTCGCCGGAGTACTGCAGGCCGCCGTCGGCGATCAGCGGCACGCCGGCCGGGATGGCCGCCTTGGCGGACTCGTAGATGGCGGTGATCTGCGGGACGCCGACGCCGGCGACGACGCGGGTGGTGCAGATGGATCCGGGGCCGACGCCGACCTTGATGCCGTCGGCGCCGGCGTCGATCAGGGCCTGGGCGCCTTCGCGGGTGGCCGCCTGGCCGCCGATGATGTCCACGTGCGCTGCCACCGGGTCGGACTTCAGCCGGCGGATCATGTCCAGCACGCCCTGCGAGTGGCCGTTGGCGGTGTCCACGAAGAGGGCGTCCACGCCGGCGTCGATCAGGGCCATGGCCCGCTCCCAGCCGTCACCGAAGAACCCGATGGCGGCACCGACGCGCAGCCGGCCCTCGTCGTCCTTGGTGGCCAGCGGGTACTGCTCGGCCTTGGTGAAGTCCTTGGTGGTGATGAGGCCCTTGAGCCGGCCCTGCTCGTCGACGAGCGGGAGCTTCTCGATCTTGTTGGTGGCAAGCTTGTGCGAGGCTTCCTCGCGGCTGATGCCGACGTGACCGGTGACCAGCGGCATCTTGGTCATGACATCGCTGACCAGCCGGATCGGGAAATCCGTCTCCGGCACGAAGCGGGTGTCGCGGTTGGTGACAATGCCCAGCAGCCGCATGCCCTCGTCCACGACCGGCAGGCCGGAGACCCGGTAGTGCGAGCAGATCTCGTCCAACTCGGCCAGCGTGGCCTCGGGGCCGATGGTGAGGGGGTTGGTGATCATGCCGGACTCGCTGCGCTTGACCCGGTCCACCTGGTCGGCCTGGTCGGCGATCGAGAGGTTCCGGTGCACGACGCCAAGGCCGCCCTGGCGGGCCATGGCGATGGCCATCCGCGACTCGGTGACGGTGTCCATCGCGGCGGACAGCAGCGGCGTGTTCACCGTGATGCGCTTCGAGATCCGCGAGGAGGTATCAGCTTCGGAGGGGATGACGTTGGTGTGTCCCGGCAGTAGCAGGACGTCGTCGTAGGTCAGGCCAACAAAGCCGAAAGGGTCGTGTTCGGGCTGGGTCATGAGTGCGCCTCTTACCTTGGGTTTCTGGGTTCACGGGTAGGGGTTGCAGCAGATGACCAGCCCGTCATTACGGGCATGGCCTGTGCAGAAGTGTTGTGTAAATACTAGAACCTTGGCGGCGATCCCCATATTCCGGGACGCGAATGTGAGCAACGGCATCCAACTGGCGGCGCCGGGGGCGTCACTTCCAGCCGGTGGCGGCGAGCAGCCGCTTTTCGAACATTGGGATCATGCTCTGGACGTAGGTCTTGGTCAGGTGGTTGTCGTCCTTGTAGACGTACACGTTCCCGACGACGGCGGGGCAGGTCCCGTCGGCGCAGATGAAGTCGCTCATGTCCATCAGGTGCAGGCGGGCAACCTTGCCGCGGTAGTCGTCCAGCGGTGAGGACGCCGCCAGGGATTCCTGCAGCGGGACGTTGCACTCGGCGGCGTGGGGGCCCTTTTTCTGGACGCATTCGGGCATGTTGGTGGTGAACCGCGGGTTGTCGCGGATGCCGACAACCTCGATGCCGGTGTCGGTGAAGGGCTTGATCCCCTCCAGGTACTGCGGCACCTCGGTTTCGAACGGCGCCTCCTTGTGCGTCAGCGACGCGACCGTGAAGACGGCGTCGGGCTTGTGCGACAGGACGTAGTCGGAGCTGGCTTTGTTGAAGGCGTTGCAGTCGGCATCCCGCTCGGGTGACTCTCCCCCGAAGCGGCAGTTTCCCTTGAGCAGGGTGACGACCTCCCAGCCGTGGCTCTTGGCGATGGGGCCCAGCGCGGCCATGTACTGCTGCGCATGCGAGTCGCCGAGCACCACGATTTTCTTGGTGACCTTGTCCGGCCGGCTGTTCTGCAGGCAGCCCTGCAGGAGGGGGTCGCTGGGCACGTTGCCGTCGGTGCAGAGCCCGTCGATGTCGGCCCATTCGTTCTTCATGGCGGCCGGTGCCGGGATGATCTTGGCCTCCGGCGTCGGCTTCCCGGCATTCTCCGGGGCCAAGGCTGCGGCGCCGGGCGTCAGTTCCTTCGGCTGGGACGCGGCCGCGGCTTCGTCGGCCACAATGTGGCTCTGCCACAAAGTCACCGGGCCGGCCAGCAGGGCCCCGCAGGCGGCGATGACGACGGCGGTGCGCCAGGCGCGGCGCTGCGGCCAGTGCCACTCGCGCAGCGGCTTCTCCACGAAGCGGGTGGTGAGCACGGCCAGCACCACGGAGATGGCGACTATCGCGAGCCCCTGCCACAGGTCCGGCGCGCTGACTCCCATCCCGGCCAGGACCAGCACCAGCAACGGCCAGTGCCAAAGGTAGAGGGCGTAGGAGTTGTCGCCGAGGGCGACGAGCGGCCGCCAGGTCAGGAAACGGTCCACGCCGAATCGGCTGCCGCTCTGCCCCGCCACAATGATGGCGGCGGCAGCCAGGGTCGGCCACAGCGCGATGAATCCGGGGAAGGAACGGTCGACCGTCAGCAGCAGCCCGCAGGAGAGCATCGCCGCCAGTCCCGCCCAGCCCAGGACAAGGCGCAGGATCCTTCCCGGTTTCAGGTACGGCAGGGCCAGCGCCAGCAGCGAGCCCAAAGCGAATTCCCAGAGCCGCGCACGGGTGTCGAAGTAGGCGTAGGCCTGGTTGCTGGCGGTCTGCTCGATCGAGTAAACCAGCGACGCGGCGAAGATGGCGCCGAACGCGAGGGCTAGGAACAGGCGGTAATTCAGCAGTCGTTCGTCCACCCCGGTCCAGCGGCGGAGCGCGTAGCGCAGTCCCTTGTGCAGCAGGGCGGCGCCCGCGAACACGAGCGGCCACAACAGGAAGACCTGCCCCTGGATGGACAGCGACCAGAAGTGCTGCAGCGGGCTGGCTCCCGAGTGGTCCTGGGCGTAGTAGTCCACGGCAGAGTCCGCGAGCAGCCAGTTCTGCCGGTACAACAGTGACGCCCAGGCCTGGTCGAGGATGTCCGGCCAGCGGCTTGCCGGCAGGATGGCCCAGGTGCCTGCCAGCACGCCCAGGACCACCACGACGACGGCGGGCAGCAGCCGCTTGAGCAGATGCAGCCAGTGGCTCACCAGGCGGAGCGGCTTACCGCTTTCCACCTTGCGGGCAAAGCTCAGGGTCATCAGGAAGGCCGAGATGAGAAGGAAGATGTCGACGCCACCGGAGACCCGGCCAAGCCACACGTGGTAGGTCACCACCATAAGAACGGCGAGGGCACGCAGGCCCTGTACCTCCGGGCGGTACCCCGATTTTCGGCTCGCGGGAGAACCCGCGGCCGCGTGCTGCGGGCTGGCTATGGTTCGCTCGTTCGTCACGCGGGATCCCTCAGGCTGGCTTCCAAAACATCAATGTTACCGAACCGTAATTTTCATTGCCAATTTCCGGGGCGCCTTCCGCCCGGGATTCCCGGGGCAGGGCGTACCGGCGAGGC
The DNA here is from genome assembly GCF_056393885.1 of Arthrobacter sp. 10T44. Taxonomy (NCBI): domain Bacteria; kingdom Bacillati; phylum Actinomycetota; class Actinomycetes; order Micrococcales; family Micrococcaceae; genus Arthrobacter; species Arthrobacter sp. 10T44. Next base: position 300,254 of record NZ_JBFTGT010000001.1, read on the forward strand.
TAGGCTGTTACGAGTCGAAGGAGGCCGCGAGTGATCGTGCAGGTGCGGATATGTGTCCCGGAGGAGCTCTCCGGAGCCGTGGTGGAGTGCTGCTCCGGTGAGCTTGGCGTCGCGGAGGTTGCGTTGCACCCCGGCGCCTCGGTGGTGCCGCCGGGCAACGTCATCCTCGTGTTCATGGCACGGGAGTCCGTCGAGTCGCTGATCGAAAAACTCCACGCACTGAACGTCCAGGACGTTGGCTCCATCTCGGTCACCACGCCGGAGCTGGTGCTGTCCGATCGCGCGGACCAGGCGGTCGCTGAGGCGCCCGGCGAAGGCGCGGACGCGATGATCTGGGATGAGGTGTCGCGGCAGACCGGGGAGGATTCCCGGCTGACGTGGAGCTACCTGGCGTTTCTGGTCCTCGCGACGCAGCTGGCCGCGATCGGCATCGTCACCGACTCGACCATCGCGATCGTCGGTGCCATGGCGGTGGGGCCCGAGTTCGGCCCGCTCGCCGCCCTGGCCGTGGCCCTGGTGCGGCGCCAGTGGCGGCTGGGGCGCAGCGCGGCACTGGCACTCGGCGTCGGGTTCCCGGTCGCGATGCTGGCGGCGGCCTTCACGGCCTGGCTCTCCGTACCACTCGGGCTCTTTCCAGCTGACGCCCTGGACCGCGGTTCCGCTGTGGAGTTCATCTATCACCGGGGCCCTATTCCCTGATTGTCGCCCTGCTGGCAGGGACCGCCGGCATGCTGTCCGTGATCAGCCGGCGCTCGGCGGCCCTCATCGGGGTGTTCATCTCCGTGACCACCGTCCCGGCCGCCGGTTTCGTAGCGGTTTCCCTCGTGCTGGGCGAGTACCAGAAGGCCGCAGGTTCCGCCCTCCAGCTCCTTGTGAACTTGGTCGGGATTATTGTCTCGGCGGTGGCGGTGCTGCTGTTCTACCGGCTAGTCACGAAGCGGCTGCCGCGCGACGCCGCGCGGAAGCTGCGGAGGAACGCCCAGCGCCTGCACCACTGAGCTGCACCGGGCCGGCCCCGGGGCGTCCCCTGCGGGGCCTGCGCGCTACATCCAGCCGGTCGACTCAGCGAGCCGCTGGCCGAACACGGGTGACATCGAGGCCACATACGTGCGGGTCAGGTGGTTGTTGTCCTTGTAGACGAACGTGTTCCCGACCACCCCCGGGCAGGTTTTTCCGTCGCAGATCAGGTCGGTCATGTCAACGAACGACAGTCCTGGCACCCGGCCATGTAACGGAGCCAGAGGGCTCTTCGCGGCGAGCACGTCGCGTTCGGCGCGTTCGCAGTCCGGGCTCTCAATTCCCTTGTTCGCCACGCATTCGGCAATGTTGAAGTTGAAGCGCGGGTTATCGCGGATAGCGACCATCTCGACGTGCTTCCCGGTCCAGAATTTCGCGGTCGCTTCAAGGCCGGGTGACACCTTTTCCGCCGGGGAAGACACCGCGGCGACGGTGCCCACGGTGATGATGGCGTCCGGCGGATTGTCGGTGACCTCTTCCGTGACGGCAGCGTTGAAGGTGTCACAGGGAATGGACCGCCCCTGGGCGGCAATGGTGTACCGGCAGCCGGCCCGGAGGATGGAATAGACGCGCCAACCGTTCTTCTTGCCGACGGCATCGATAGCGGCCAGCCACTGCTGCGCGTGGGAATCCCCCAGCACGAGGACGGTCTTGGCGGGCTTGTCCGGAGCCGTGTTCTGCGAGCAACTGCTCCTCAGCGAACGGTCCTCGGGTTCAAGGTCGCCGGAGCAACGGTTGCCCAGGCTGGACCAGTCGTTCTTGAGCTGTTCGGGCAGGGGCAGGATCGGGGCGTCGCTGTCCGCCGCGCTGACGAAACCGGGCACCAGGGCCAGGGCGCCGGGGTTGTTCCGCTGTGACTCTGCCATCACAGCCTGCGCTTGGAAGTGCTGCTGGAGCTGCACCGCGGTGAGCGGCACCGCGACCACTGCGAGGCAGAGCGCCACGGCGAGGGCAGCGCGCCGACGTCGGACTTCCGGCCATGCCCAGGATCGCCACGGCTTCTCGACGAATCGGGTGGTCAGGAAGGCGAGCCCCAGTGAGACGGCGATGATGAGGCTGCCCGATAGCCATCCCGCGTGCTCCTTGCCGCTCCAAGCCAGGGCAAGCACCAGGACGGGCCAGTGCCAGAGGTAGAGGGCGTAGGAATTATCTCCGAGCCTTACGAGGGGGCCAGCGCTGAGGATGCGGTCCACTCCCCAGCGGCTGTTGGTCTGCCCGGCCAGGATGACGCAGCTGGCGGCCAGGGTGGGCCAGAGCGCCACGAACCCGGGGAAAGCCCCTTCCACATCCAGGATGAAGCCGCAGCTGACCATGGCCAGGACACCGACCCAGCCGAGGACCACGCGCACCGACTGCGAAAGGAACGACAAGCCCGGCAGGAACAAGGCCAGAAGCGTGCCCAGTGCGAACTCCCAGAGGCGTGCGCCGGTGTCGAAGTAGGCCTGGGACTGGTTGGTGGCCGTGTAGTAGATCGAGAAGGTCAGCGAAGCCAGGAAGATCGCGGCGAAGATGTAGCTGAGCAGCGCCCGGTAGCGCAGGTTGTACCGTCGTGCGAGGAACGCTGCGCCGGCAAAGATGAGCGGCCACAGGATAAACACCTGGCCCTGGATGGACAGCGACCAGAAGTGCTGGAGCGGGCTGGCCAGCGCGTGGTCCCCCGCGTAGTAGTCGACGGCCTCGGCCTGCAGGACGCGGTTTTCCACGTAGAACAGCGATGCCCAGCTCTGCGCGACCACATCCGGGAAGCGGGTGCGGGGCAAAAGGAAGTAGCTGGCCGCCAGCGTGGTGACAATGACGACGGCGGCCGCCGGCAGGAGCCGCCGGAACAGGTGCAGCCAATGCTTGATCAGCGCCATCTGCGAACCCCGCTCGAAGCGGCCCACGAACTGCAGCGTCATCAGGAACGCCGAGATCAGCAGGAAGATGTCGACGCCGCCGGACACCCGGCCAAACCAGATGTGGTAGGTGACCACCATGAGCACCGCGAGCGAACGCAGTCCTTGGATTTCCGGCCTGAATTTCGTCCCCCGGGCAGGACGTGGCTCGGCGCTCGTTTCGCGCGGCGAGACGAGCGTTACCGCTCCAGACATACAAACCCCCGTAGAAACAACGCAAGACAGCCAGAGCAACTATACAACCCGGTTCGGCGTCGGTCCCTTTCGGATGACGCCGGCCACGATGCCCGGACCCCGACGGCATGGCTCCGGGGAACAAAAGGGACCGGACCAGCTGACGCTGGTCCGGTCCCTTCTTTGCACGGAACCTAGTGCTCGGAAACCTTAGTGCTGGTGTCCGGCGTGCTCGTCCTCGTCGGCCGGCTTTTCCACCACGAGGGTTTCGGTGGTGAGAACCAGCGCCGCGATGGAGGCCGCGTTGCGGAGGGCCGCGCGGGTGACCTTGACGGGGTCGATGACACCGGCCGCGATCAGGTCCTCGTATTCGCCGGTCTTGGCGTTGAAGCCCTGGTTGACGGCGGATTCGGCCACCTTGGCGACGACGACGTAGCCGTCAAAGCCGGCGTTCTGGGCGATCCAGCGCAGCGGCTGGGTCAAGGCCCGGCGGACGATGCCCACGGCAGCTGCCGCGTCGCCGTCGAGCGCCTGGACAGCCGGATCCTCATCAAGCGCCTTGAGGGCGTGGATGAGGGCGGAGCCGCCGCCGGCCACGATGCCTTCTTCGAGGGCAGCGCGGGTGGAGGACACGGCGTCCTCGATGCGGTGCTTCTTTTCCTTCAGCTCGACCTCGGTGGCAGCGCCAACCTTGATCACGCCGATGCCACCGGCCAGCTTGGCCAGGCGTTCCTGCAGCTTTTCCTTGTCCCAGTCCGAATCGGTGCGGGTCAGCTCGGCGCGCAGCTGGGCAACCCGGGCCGCGACGTCCTCGGCCGAACCGGCGCCGTCAACGATGGTGGTGTTGTCCTTCGTGACGGTGATGCGGCGGGCGGTACCCAGGACCTCAAGGCCCACGGTGTCCAGGCTGAGGCCCAGTTCCGGGGAGACAACCTGCGCGCCGGTGAGGGTCGCGATGTCCTGCAGCATGGCCTTGCGGCGGTCTCCGAAACCGGGAGCCTTGACGGCCACGACGTTCAGGGTGCCGCGGATACGGTTGACGATCAGCGTGGAGAGTGCCTCGCCGTCGACGTCTTCGGCGATGATGAAGAGCGGCTTGGAGCTCTGCAGCGCCTTTTCCAGCAGCGGCAGGAATTCCTGGACCGAGGAGATCTTGCCCTGGTTGATCAGGATAAGGGCGTCTTCGAGGACTGCTTCCTGGCGTTCCGCGTCGGTGACGAAGTACGGGGACAGGTAGCCCTTGTCGAACTGCATGCCCTCGGTGAGGACCAGTTCGGTCTGCGTGGTGGAGGACTCCTCGATGGTGATCACACCATCCTTGCCGACCTTGCCGAAGGCCTCGGCCAGGAGCTCGCCGACCTCGTCGCTCTGTGCGGAGATCGCGGCCACGTTGGCCACCTGGGTACCCTCGACCGGGCGGGCGTTTTCGAGCAGGCGGGCGGCCACGGCCTCGACGGAGACCTCGATGCCACGCTTGATCTGGCCCGGGGCGGCGCCGGCGGCAACGTTGCGCAGGCCTTCCTTGACCAGGGCCTGGGCGAGCACGGTGGCGGTGGTGGTACCGTCGCCGGCGACGTCGTTGGTCTTGGTGGCGACCTCCTTGGCGAGCTGTGCGCCAAGGTTTTCATAGGGGTCGTCCAGCTCTACTTCGCGGGCGATAGTCACACCGTCGTTGGTGATCGTGGGGGCGCCCCACTTCTTGTCCAGCACGACGTTGCGGCCGCGCGGGCCGAGCGTCACCTTGACCGTGTTGGCGAGCTTATCGATGCCGGCTTCGAGCGACCGGCGGGCAGCGTCGTTAAACGCAAGCTGCTTTGCCATGGTTTTGTCCTTTCAAGACAGAACCCCGCGCAGCCGTTCGTTCAAAGCGAAGGATCGGCGGCGCGGGGGTCCAAGAGAGTTACTTTACGACGATCGCCAGAACGTCGCGGGCGGAGAGCACGAGGTACTCGGTGCCGCCGGTCTTAACTTCGGTTCCGCCGTACTTGGAGTAGATGACAACGTCGCCAACGGCAACGTCAACGGGAACGCGGTTGCCATTGTCATCAAAGCGGCCGGGGCCTACTGCAACAACTTCGCCTTCCTGCGGCTTCTCCTGTGCGGAGTCCGGGATAACCAGGCCGGAAGCCGTGGTCTGCTCGGCTTCGAGCGGGCGGACAACAATACGATCCTCAAGAGGCTTAATAGAGACCGACACTCGGACCTCTCCTTTTCGTCAGCAAATTTGTGGACTATGAAGCGGTGAGCCGTGGCGTACAAACCGTCGTCGCGGTGCCGGCAGTAGCCCGGCGGAACATGCTTCACGTGTTAGCACCCGCCTAGGGAGAGTGCTAATGACGACTCTATGTAAGTAGTTAGCACTCGGTCAAGGTGAGTGCCAGAAGTTCGTCACTGGTGAACGTCCGGCGGGAACGTCCGGAGTGACGGACATGCTCATCGCCAGCTGCCGGCAATGGGCATATCGGCAATATGTCCGGTGCTGGTGCCGAAGGATGGGCATGTCCCTCGGTCCGCGCCCAGGCTGGGGCGGCCTACTCCCCCGCCAGGTCCTCGTAGTCCCAGTCCTGGCCGTCGTCGTCTTCCTCGATCCGGGCGGAGGCGTTGCGTTCGCGGTACAGCACGAAGCCGCCGGCGAGGGCAGCGACCACGCCGAGGACGAGGGCGATGATGCCGCCCACCCGGGCTGCGGCATAGGTGTCACGGATCGCGCGCGCCTCATCGGTCGCATCCTTCACGTCCTTGCCGCCGACGGAGTAGACGGTCGCATTGAAGGAGTCCAGTAAGAAGATAATGACGAGCAACGCCACGCACACGACGGCGATCACGATGCCGGCGATCAGCGCCGGCCGGGCGAAGCGGGCCAGTCCCCGGCTGTCCCGGGCCTCCCCGACGGTGTTCTCCCGGGTGCCTGCCGTGCCGAAGTCGTCTGTGTCCCTGCCATCCATGCCGTCCAGCCTATCGGGCGCGCCGGGCGTTCCCCGCCTGAACTACGCTTGATGGCATGGCTGAGACTACGCAGGACCAGATCGCCCCGCTCCTCAATCCGGAGGGCTGGGAGCTGCTGGCCTCGCTGGGACCGTACCGCGAGGAGGAGGCCTTCCGCCTCAACGCCTCGCTCCGGAAGGCCGGTCATTCCCCCGAGCTGGTCTCCGCGGCACTCACCCAGTCCCGCCTGCGGACAAAGGCGGAAGCGAAGTTCGGTGAATTCGCCCGGCAGATGATTTTCACCCGGGCCGGCCTGGAACAGGCCACCCGGCTGACCGTAGCGGCGCGGCACGCGCAGCGCTTCGCCGAGGCCGGGATTGCCCATGTGGCGGATCTGGGCTGCGGACTGGGAGCCGACGCAATGGCCCTGGCCTCGCTGGACATCAAGGTGACCGCCGTGGAACTGGACGAAACCACCGCCGCCTGCGCCACGATGAACCTGATCCCGTTCCGGAACGCCACCGTCGTCCATGCCGATGCCGCCGCCGTCCCGCTCGACGGGATTGACGGCGTCTGGCTGGACCCGGCCCGCCGCACCACCTCAAGTTCCGGGACCAAGCGACTCTGGGATCCGGAGGACTTCTCCCCCCCGCTGTCCTTCGTGGAATCCCTGGCCTCGTCCGGCCGTGCCGTCGGCGTGAAGATGGGCCCGGGCATGCCGCATGCCTCCGTCCCGGAGGACTGCGAGGCGCAGTGGGTCTCGGTGGGCGGCGACGTCACCGAAGTTGCGCTGTGGTTCAACGCGGTCCGCCGGCCCGGAATCCGGCGTGCCGCGCTGGTAATCGGCCCGCAAGGCGCCGCGGAGCTCACCAGCTCGGAGGACTTCGGCGCCGGCCCGGAGGCCCCGCTGGGCCCGGTGGAAGGCTACCTCTACGAGCCCGACGGCGCCGTGATCCGCGCCGGCCTGGTCGCCGACGTCGCGCTCCAGCTGGGCGGTCATCTGCTGGACGAACACATCGCCTATATCTGCGCGCCGGAACTGCACGATACCCCGTATGCCCGCGCGTACAAGGTCCTTGAGGTGATGCCGTTCAACGTCAAGGCGCTCAAGTCCTGGGTCAAGGACAACGGCGTGGGCGTCCTTGACATCAAGAAGCGCGGCACCTCGGTCACGCCGGAGGAACTGCGCAAGCAACTGCTCCCCGGCGGCGGCAGGAACGCCAAGAATGCGGCCAAGAAGACGGCCACCCTGGTCCTCACTAGGATCGGGGAGGAGCGGGTGGCCATCTCGGTGGAACCGGCCTAGGGCCGGCCTTGCGGAGCGGGGCTACTGGGCCCGCATGAACTCCTCGGCGGCACGGACCTGTTCGTCGCTGGGCCGGATGCCCGTGTAGAGCACGAACTGTTCGAGGGCCTGGATGGTGGCGACCTCGGCGCCGGTGATCACCTGCTTGTCGGCCGCACGCGCGGCTTTGATCAGCGGCGTTTCGGCGGGCAGCGCCACAACATCGAACACCACCTTCGCGGCCGCCACGGCTTCCGGCGGGAAGGACAGGGCGCCGGACTCGGGGCCGCCGGCCATGCCGACGGGCGTCACGTTGATCAGCAGGTCGGCTGTGCCCTCTGCGGAATCCGGGGCCGGGAGTACTGCACGCCATTCGAATCCGTAGAGCCCGGCGAGCGCCCGGCCGGCCGCCTCGTTGCGGGCGATGATCGTGACGTGCCGGAATCCGGCGTCGCGCAGTGCCGCCGCAGTGGCCTTCGCCATTCCACCGGCGCCCAGCAGCCACACCGTGTAGTCCGTGGGGACGGCGTTGCGTTCCAGCAGCTGCTCGATCGCCGTGTAGTCGGTGTTGTAGGCCGTGAGCTTCCCGCCGTCGTTGACGATCGTGTTGACCGAGTCGATGGCTTTCGCGGACGGGTCCATGACATCCACGAGGGCGATGACGTCTTCCTTGAATGGCATGGACACGGCGCAGCCGCGGATGCCCAGGCCCCGCACGCCGGCGATGGCCTGGGCCAGGTCGGTGGGGGCGAAGGCCTTGTAGATCCAGTTCAGGCCCAGCTGTTCGTACAGGTGGTTGTGGAAGCGGGTCCCGTTGTTGCTCGGCCGGGCCGAGAGCGAGATGCACAGGGTCATGTCTTTATTCAGGATGGGCACAGCACCATTAAACGCCACGAAACGCCACGGCAACGGCTCAGCGGCAGCCGGAACCAGGCCCTTGCCGCCCGCCGGGGCCGGTGCAGCCTGTGGATACCAGGGCGAGCCCTGGCAGAACCGCCGCGGCTGCCGGGAACAGGCTTCTTCTGTGAAAACTCTCACGCATCAGCTGTAACTTGACCACCAGTTGGATGCTACCCCTGCACTAGACTTTGAACACCGCTGCCTGGCCACTGCATGCCGCAACCGGGCTGCACCAGCGGCCAATGAAAACCAGCGGCCAATGAACACCAGCGGCCAATGAACACCAGCGGCCAATGAACACCGGCGGCGAACACACACTGGCAGGTGACAAACACCGGCGGGCAACAAAACAGCGAAGGGACCACATGAAGATTGATTTCGCTTCATCCAGGCAATCAACTCTTGGTGTGGAATGGGAGCTCGCGCTCGTCAACGCCGAAACCGGTGAGCTGGCCTCGGTGGCCAGCGAGGTGCTCCGCGGCGTGTCCGCCCGGCATCCCGAGCTGAACGAGGATGACGAACACCCGCACATCAAACAGGAGCTGCTGCTCAACACGGTGGAGCTCGTCACGGGCATCTGCACCACCGTGGCGGAAGCGAAGGCGGACCTGAACAGTTCCCTCGCCGCGGTGCGCGAGGTCACCGACCCGATGGGCGTCGAAGTCTTCTGCGCCGGCAGCCACCCCTTCAGCCCGCCGCAGCTCCAGCCCGTCACCGACAAGGCGCGCTACGCCAAGCTGATCGACCGCACCCAGTGGTGGGGCCGCCAGATGGTCATCTACGGCGTCCACGTGCACGTGGGCCTCGACAGCCGCGACAAGGTACTTCCTGTACTCGACGGGCTCGTCAATTACTTCCCGCACTTCCAGGCGCTGTCCGCCTCCAGCCCGTTCTGGGGCGGCGAGGACACCGGCTACGCCTCGCAACGCGCGCTGATGTTCCAGCAGCTGCCGACGGCGGGACTGCCGTTCCAGTTCTCCAGCTGGGAAGAATACGAGTCCTACGTCCAGGACATGTTCACCACCGGGGTGATCGACACCCTCTCCGAGATCCGCTGGGACATCCGGCCGGTACCCAACCTCGGCACCATCGAGATGCGCATCTGCGACGGCCTGGCCACGCTTGAGGAGGTGGGGGCCATCGCCGCCCTGACCCAGTGCCTCGTGGACGAGTTCTCCACCATCCTGGACAACGGCGGCACCATCCCGACCATGCCGCCCTGGCATGTCCAGGAAAACAAGTGGCGCGCGGCCCGCTACGGTCTGGACGCAATTATCATCCTCGACGCCGACGGCAACGAGCAGCTCGTCACCGAGCACCTGCGGGAGACGCTGGCCCGGCTCGAGCCCGTGGCTGCCAAGCTCGGCTGCAGCGCGGAGCTGGCCGACGTCGAGAAGATTATCGAGCGCGGGGCCGGCTACCAGCGGCAGCGCCGCGTCGCCGCGGAGCACGGCGGGGACCTGCGCGCCGTCGTCCTGGACCTGGTCGAGCAGATGCGCAAGGGGCCCGAAGCCTAGATTCCTGGGCCGTCTCCTAGGCGGATACGCTCGTCACCGGCATCGACGAGTCCGGCGCGAAGCCGAGCCCGCTCGGCACTATTCCGGACATCACCAGCTGCGCCCCGAGCGCGGCCACCATGGCCCCGTTGTCCGTGCACAGCGAGAGCGGCGGGACGGTCAGCCGGATTCCGGCCGCCGTGCAGCGCTGCTCCGTGAGCTGGCGCAACCGCGAGTTCGCCGCCACTCCCCCGCCCAGCAGCAGTTCGGTGATGCCGTTTTCGCGGCAGGCGAGCACCGCCTTGGAGGTGATCACGTCCACCACGGCCTCCTGGAAGGCGGCCGCGATGTCCGCCACCGGCACCGCTTCGCCGCGCGCCTCGAACTGCTCCACGCAGCGGGCGACGGCGGTCTTGAGTCCGCTGAAGGACCAGTCGTAGCGGTGCGGGCCGGGTTCCTCCGCGGTCCCCATGTACTTGGGCTGGGTAAGACCACGGGGGAAACGGATCGCCTTCGCATTGCCGGTGCGTGCCAGCTTGTCGATGGCCGGCCCGCCCGGGTAGCCGAGCCCCAGCAGCCGGGCCACCTTGTCGTACGCCTCGCCGGCGGCGTCGTCGATCGTGGAGCCCAGCAGCTCGACGTCGTCGGTGATGCTGCGGATCCGGAGGATCTCGGTGTGGCCGCCGGAGACCAGGAGCGCGCCGAGGTTCTCCGGCAGGGCGGTCCCGGAGCCGGCCGCCTGCCCGCTGTCGTCCGAGCCGCCGTCCTCCGGCGCGCCGCCGCCGGGCTCGAGCAGTCCGACGCCCACATGCGCCACGAGGTGGTTGATCGCGTACAGCGGCTTGCCGGTGGCGACGGCGAGGGCCTTGGCTGCGCAGACGCCCACCATCAGGGCTCCGGCCAGTCCCGGGCCGGAGGTGACAGCGATGGCGTCGATATCGTCCAGCGTCACTTCCGCTGCGGCGAGCGCTTCCCGGAGGGTGGGGACGAAGGCGTCGAGGTGCGCGCGGGAGGCGATCTCGGGGATGACCCCGCCGAAGCGCACGTGCTCCTCCATGGAGGACGAGACGGTGTTGGCGAGCAGGCGGGTGCCGCGGACGATGCCGACGCCGGTCTCGTCGCAGGAGGACTCGATCCCAAGCACCAGGGGGGCGGAGCTGCGTGGGTGGTGGTTCATTCTTGGCCTGTTCCCCTTGGCTGTATGTGGTCCGTGGTGTTGCCGGGCGCTGGCTGTTCCGTCGCGTGCAGCTCGAGGCGCATGATGAGCGCGTCGACGCCGTCGCGGTAGTAGCGCGGCCGGACATGGATCTGCTCGAAGCCGAAGCGCCGGTAGAGCTGCTGGGCGCGGGGGTTGTCCGCGCGCACCTCCAGCAGCACATCGGCCGCATGCCGCCGCCGGCTTTCCCGGATGAGCTCGGTCAGCAGCGCCGAACCGATGCCACGGCCCTCCTGTTCGGGCACAACCGCGATGGTCTGCACGTCCGCGATGGGTTCGATGCACATCAGCCCCGCGTACCCGACGATTGAGCCGCCGGACTCGGCAACGATGTAGCGTCGGGTCTCGGTCTGGGCGAGCTCGTCGACAAACATCTGCAGGGGCCAGGCGTCCACCGGGAACAGCCGGCGCTCCAGCTCGTGCACCGCGGGGATGTCCGCGGAGGCCATGTCCCTGAGGCTCACACCTGCCGGGGACGGTCCGCGCGGCGTATCCGGGGCGTTCACAGGGCGCGCTTCCGCGGGCCCGGGACCTGCGCGTCCGATTCCCGCAGGTACAACGGGGTGGTGTCCAGGAGCTGCTCGCCGGCGGCGAGCCGCGCGAGCGCGAACTGGCCCAGCGAAAGCGCCTCGGGCTGCCGCGCGGCGAACTCGGGGACGGCATTGAGGACGTCCGGGTACAGGCCCGCGCCCGCGCCGTAGACCGGAAGGTCCGGCAGATCGGCGGCGAAGCCCACATGCGGCCCGTCCAGCAGCTGCGGCAGCTGGCTCCCGGCCAGCGCGTAGCGGGCCCAGTAGACCTCCTTGCGCCGCGCGTCGGTGGCCACAATGAACTCCGGGGCCGCTTCCGTGGACTCCGCTACCTCCAGGGCAATGGCATCCAGGCTCATGAGCCCGTAGAGGGGCTTTTGCCAGACGAAAGCCAGGCTGCGGGCGGTGACGATGCCGGAGCGGAGGCCCGTGAATGGACCCGGTCCCACCCCGGTGACAATGACGTCGACGTCGGCGCCGCTGAGACCCGCGGCGGCGAGCAGCTGCTTGATGCCCGGGGCCAACACCTCGGCATGGCTGCGGGTGTCCGCGGTGGCGAAGCTGCCGACGACAGATTCCAGGGAATCATCGGAAACGAGCGCCGCGCTGGCAACGGCCGAGGTATCGATGGCGAGGATCAGCATCTTCAGTCCGTTTCCGTGGTCGCGGGCAGGTCAGGGATTCCGGCAAGGGCGGCGGGCGGTTCGGCCCAGCGCGGCCCAAAGCCGCGGAAGACCACGGTCCTGGGCTCGTCGGCGTCGTCGGTGTCGAAATCCAGCACGTCGGTGCCGCTGGGCTGGGCGGGGCCGGACGGGGCTGTGCCGCTGGGCTGGGCGGGGCCGCTGGGCTGGGCGCCACCCAGCCGGCGTTGCAGCTCAACCTCCAGCCGGCTCTCGCTCAGGTGCTCCACCCGGCCGCGGCCCCACTCCACGACGGTCACCGCACTGTCCATGGTGTTTTCCAGGTCGATGTCGTCGATTTCGGAAGCAGAGGCGAGCCGGTACGCGTCGACGTGGACCAGGTCCGGGCCGCCGGGACGGGGCCCGTCCGGCAGGTTGGGGTGGATCCGCACCAGCACGAACGTGGGAGAGATGATTCCGGCGCGGACGCCAAGGCCCTCGCCGAGCCCCTGCGTGAAGGTGGTCTTCCCGGCGCCAAGCTCGCCGCTGAGCACTAGCAGGTCGCCCGCCTGCAACTCGGCGCCAAGGCCGGCCGCGAGGGCATGTGTCTGCTCCGCGGTCCCCACTTCCAGGGTCCGCTGCCAGGCCGGGTGGCTCACTGCGCGGCCCCGTCCCCGGGTGCGGGCTCTTCGTTGATGTAGCGGCGCGGCACCCGCGGGCTGATGCGGGTGACGATCTCGTAGTTGTTGGTGCCGGCTGCCCTGGCCCAGTCCTCGGCGGTGGGACCGCCGTCGGCACCGTCTCCGAACATCACGGCTTCGGCACCCAGCATGCTGGGACCGCCGGCGGAGACGTGGAGCGGGCCGAGGTCGATCACCATCTGGTCCATCGCGATGCGGCCCACCACGGGGTAGCTGGTTCCGGCCACCCTGATCGGACCTCCGGTGGCGACGCGCGGAACGCCGTCGGCGTATCCCAGCGGGACGAGGCCCAGCGTGCTGGCGCCCCCGGTGCGGTAGTTCAGTCCGTAGGAGACACCCTGGCCGGCGGGCACGTCCTTGCAGTGCGAGACGACCGTGCGCACCGTCATTGCCGGGCGCAGCCCGATCTCCGCGGAAGTCTGGCCCTCGAACGGTGAGAGCCCGTAGATGCCGAGGCCCACCCGGACGAGGTCGAAGTGCGTGTCCGGGCGGGACAGCGTCGCCGGGGTGTTCGCGAGGTGGCGGACCTCGGGATCGACGCCGGCGTCCTGGGCCATCGCCAGGACATCGCGGAAGGCGGCAAGTTGCTCGTCGGTTTCGGGGCGCTCGGGTTCGTCGGCCACGGCAAGGTGGGAGAAGATGCCCACGACCCGCAGCAGGCCCTGGTCCTGGTAGTCCATCGCTTCGCCGAGCAGGGTGTCCAAGGACTCCAGGGTGGCGCCGTTGCGGCCGAGCCCGGTGTCCACCTTCAGGTGAATCCTGGCTGGGCGCTCCTGCTCGCGGGCTGCGGTCACGATCCGGCCCAGTTCCCAGCCGGAGCAGCCGATGTCGATCCCGGCAGCGACGGCGGCGGCAAAGTTGCTCTCGGGGGTGTGCAGCCAAGCCAGCAGGGGGGCCTCGATCCCGGCGGCGCGCAGGGCAAGCGCCTCGGAGATATGTGCGACGCCTAGCCAACTGGCCCCGGCGCTGAGCGCGGCGCGGGCCACCGGGATGGCCCCGTGGCCGTAGGCGTCGGCCTTGACGACGGCCATCACCTTCGCCGGCGAAGCCACCTTGGCCAGCCGCCGGACGTTGTGCCGTATCGCCTCGAGGTCGATGACGGCCGAGCGCTCCTCGACGTGGTCCGGACCTGCTTCCGCCACCGGCCGGAAATCACCTGTTGCTGCTGGGTATATCACTTTACGATTCTACGGGTGGCCGAAGATCCTGCTGAATTCCGCTGGCGCCCCGCACTTTGGGACATGCCCATCCTTGGCTTCGGGACATGCCCACTCCTCGCAGCCACGAGTGGGCATATGCGGAATATGTCCAGTGCACAGCCCGGGCGCAGGGCATGTCCCTCGGCCCGCACCCCGCGGCATCCCAAACCATTCACGGATCCATTCCTGGCGTCGGGACATGCCCACCCCTCGCAGCTACGAGTGGGCATATGCGGAATATGTCCAGTCCACGGCCCGGGCGCGGGGCATGTCCCATGTCCCGCACCGCGCGGCGTCCCAAACCATGCACGGGTCCATTCCTGGCTTCGGGACATGCCCACCCCTCGCAGCCACGAGTGGGCATATGCGGACTATGTCCAGTCCACAGCCCGGGCGCAGGGCATGTCCCATGTCCCGCACCCCGCGGCGTCCCAAACCATGCACGGGTCCATTCCTGGCTTCGGGACATGCCCACCCCTCGCAGCCACGAGTGGGCATATGCGGAATATGTCCAGTGCACAGCCCGGGCGCAGGGCATGTCCCTCGGCCTGCACCCCGCGGCGCCCCCAAACCATGCACGGGTCCATTCCTGGCTTCGGGACATGCCCACCCCTCGCAGCCACGAGTGGGCATATGCGGAATATGTCCAGTCCACAGCCCGCGCGCAGGGCATGTCCCTCGGCCTGCGTCCCTCGGCCTGCGGGCCCGCACCCGCTCCCAGCCGCCCGCCACCCCAAGGGCTAGGCGTCGGAGAGGTGCGCAATCGTCGCCGTCGCCCGCCGCTGCGCCTCCGGCGGCACGTCGCGGACGATTTCTTCCAGGAAACGGTAGCGGCGCAGCCATTGACTGCCCTGCCGCTCCTTGCGGGCATTGGCCCGCTGCCACCAGTCGGCGAGGTCGCCCCAGCCGGGAGCGGCCAGCGAGCCGCCCACCTGCTGCACGGCCAGGGCCGCGCACAGGTTGGCGAACCGGAGCCGGTCCCCCAGCGGCCAGCCGGCCAGGCAGCCGACGATGAACGCGGCCCCGAAGCAGTCCCCGGCCCCGGTGGGGTCGAAGGCCGCCACGGGCAGCGACGGCACCCACTCCTCCTCACCGGTCTCGGAGTCCACCGCCATGGATCCCTGCGGCCCCAGGGTCACCACGGCCACTGGGACCCTGTCCGCGAGCGCGTAGAGCGCGGCCCACGGGTTGTCCTTGCCGGTGAACGCCATGGCCTCCTGCTGGTTCGGCATGAAGGCGTGGAAGTATTTCAGGTTGTCCAGTCGCGCCTGCGCCCACGTCCCGGTGGGATCCCAGCCGACGTCGCCGAAGAGACGGACACCGGCCCGGTGAGCGTCGACGGCCCACGGTTCCAGCTCCTCGCCTAGCTCGGCGACGGCGGCGAGCGCGGGCGGCGGGCAGCCGATCAGTTCGCTTGAGGTGACCGGCGCCGGGTGGCCGTGGGTCACCATGGACCGGTCCTTCTCGACACTCAGCGACACGGTGACCGGCGAGTGCCAGCCGGGAACGCGCCGCGACAGCGACAGGTCCACGTGTTCCTGCCGGTCGAGGATCTTCCAGTTGTAGTCGCCGTAGCCGTCGTCGCCAAACGCTGCGGCCAGCCCGGTCCTCAGCCCCAGCCGTGCCGCGGCGATGGCCTGGTTCGCCACCCCGCCGGGACAGCTGCCCATCCCGTCGCTCCAGATTTCCGTGCCGGGCCGGGGTGCGTGCGGCAGCCCGGTGAAGATGATGTCCTGGAACACGGTGCCGGTCAGGAGCACGTCGAAGCTTCCCGCCGCCGGGGTACGGACGGCGGCGAGCGGGTCGAAGCGCGGCGCTGGAATCGCGTCCATACACGGCACACTACGCCGTCCAGGTAGCCGGCGAAAGACGACGTTCCGGGCCCATCAGCGCGGCGCGGAATAGACTGCAGCCATGCGGCTCATGATTGCTGGCGGCGGCGGATTCCGGGTGCCGCTGGTCTACCGGGCGCTCTCCGCCGGCCCCTTTGCCGGGCTGGTCCGGGAGCTGGTGCTGTACGACGTCGACGCCGGCCGGCTGGCCGCCATCGAAGCGGTGCTGGCCTCCCTGCCGGGCAGGGAACAAGGCGGCGGGCCGCCGGTCCGCACCACCACGTCGCTGGCCGAGGCCCTGTCCGGCACAGACATGGTTTTCGCCGCCATCCGGCCCGGCGGCACGGCCGGCCGCACGGCCGACGAGCGCGTGGCGCAGGAGCTGGGCGTGTTGGGCCAGGAGACCACCGGCGCCGGCGGCATCTCCTACGCCCTGCGCACCATCCCGCCGATGTTGGCCCTGGCGCAGGCGATGAAACGCCTCTGCCCCGGGGCGTGGCTGGTCAACTTCACGAATCCGGCTGGCATGGTGACCGAGGCCCTGGTCCCGGTGCTGGGCCGCCGGGTGGTGGGTATCTGCGATTCGGCCGGCGGACTGGTGCACCGCGCGGCGCGGGCCGCCGGCGTCGTGCTGCCCGAGGGCAGGCTCGACGGCGTCGGCTACTACGGGCTCAACCACCTGGGCTGGCTGTACCGGCTGGAGTCCGGCGGCAGGGATGTCCTCCCCGCCCTGCTCGCCGACGCCGGGACCCTGGCAGGTTTCGAGGAGGGCCGGCTCTTCCCCCAACCCTTTCTGGCCGGCCTCGGCTGCCTGCCGAACGAGTACCTGTTCTACTACTACGAGACCGCCCGCGCCCTGGCCGCCATGCGGGCCGCTGCCCAGACCCGCGGCGAGTCCATCCACCGGCAGCAGTCCGAGCTGTATCCGCGGCTCGCGTCCGCCGGTGCGGAGGCCTACGGGCTCTGGGATGCCGCCCGCCGGTCCCGCGAGGAGGGCTACCTGGCCGAGGCCCGAACCGCTGGCGAGCACCGGGACGAGGAGGACCTGGCCGGCGGCGGCTATGAGCGCGTCGCGCTGGCGGTGATGCGCGCCCTCTCCGGTGGCGGCGGGGCCGAACTGGTGCTGAATACCCCCAACGCGCTACCCGGCCCGGACGGTGCACGGACTGCCGCGATCCCGGGGCTGCCGGCGGACGCCGTCGTGGAGGTCCCCTGCCGGGTGGACGCCGACGGAGTGGTGCCGCTCCCACAGGACCGCCCGTCGGAAGCGCAGCTCGCGCTGATGCTGCGGATCAAGGAGGTGGAACGGCTCGTGGTCCAGGCCACCGGGCCGGGTCCCGGCAGCCTGCGGCGCGGGGCCGCCCTCGCCGCGTTCGCCCGGCATCCGCTGGTCGACTCGGACGAGCTCGCGGCGAAGCTGCTCGCCGGTTACGAGGCAGCGTTCCCGGGCCTGTTGCAGCTCTGGCGCAGCGACGTCCGCAGTTCCGGTGACTCCTAGCCGAGTCCGCCGCTCAACGCGGGCCGCTCAACGCGGGCCACTCAGCGCAGTCCGCTCAACGCAGTCCGCGGGCGAGGGTCTCCTGTAGCGCCTTGTTGGGTTCGCCCGGCTGGCCGGTGCCGCTGAGGTAGAGCCCCATCTGGGTCCCGTGGTATTCCCAGTACGCGAAGCTGAGCTCGTTCTCCGCCAGGAGATCAAGCATGTCGGTGACCCACTGGCTGCCGCCCTTGCCCTCCATCTCAAATGCTTGCCGGACCAGGCCGAACTCCATGACCGACATCGGCACGTTG
Source organism: Arthrobacter sp. 10T44 (assembly GCF_056393885.1). Classification (NCBI taxonomy): domain Bacteria; kingdom Bacillati; phylum Actinomycetota; class Actinomycetes; order Micrococcales; family Micrococcaceae; genus Arthrobacter; species Arthrobacter sp. 10T44. The sequence continues at coordinate 317,832 of NZ_JBFTGT010000001.1, forward strand.
TTATCGATGCCGAACTTGAGTCGCTTCCCCAACTCATGTGCCAAATAGCCTTTGTCGCGTGCCAGGAAGCCGTTTCCGGGTGTTCCGGGCGACTGTGCGTAGACGTCGAGCTGGAGCCCGATCCGGGGTGCCGAACCGGCCGAGGCCGCAATGCTCTGCCCCCGCATGTGGCCCTGGATGCGGTACTTGTTACCCGGCACGACCTTGAACAGGTGGGCGTCGTTGCTCCACCCTGCGATTGCCGTGGCGTCGACGGCATTGCTGATGGAGAGGCTGCCGCTGTCCTGGTGCCCGGTCTTCTCCCGCGCGAACTTCGGCGGCGCCGCCGTGTCCCCGTACTGCCATTGATGCCAGTCCAACGTCGAGTCGCGGTCCAGGGGATCGTTGATGACTTGCCGGAGTTCGGTCCCGTCGGGGCCGTATTCGGTCACCCTGATTGCATCGAAGCCGGCCGTTCCGCGCATGCCGCCCTGCGCAGTGACCATGGGTGCAGCCGCCACCGCGCTGCTGTCCTCGATAGTTACGATGCCGCTGTCATACGCCGCCCAGCCTGAGGTGCCGGGCGGCAAGGACTTGGTTGCGATGCGGCTTTCCGGCAGCAGGACCCGCTGACCGGTCGGGAGAATGGTGTCGGGGTCGGGATAGCGGCCGCCGTCCTGAACCGGGCCCTCGACCCAGGACGCATACTGGTGGGTGTATTTGATGGGCTCGTAGAAGTGGAAGTCGTAAACCACGTTGTCGTCATCAACAAGGAAATGCTGGTCGGCCCCGGAGATGCCGTAGCTGCCGTTGACCCCATAGATCCCGCCCACAACCAGAAGGTGGTTCTGGTCCTCGGACCGGACTGCGGCGACCAACTGCCGGGCCAGCACTTTCCATTGTTCCCCGGTCGCGTCAGTCGTCACCGGCTCATTGAGCAGGTCGTAGGCTGCGATGGCTGGTTCATCCTTGTAACGGGCTGCGATATCGCGCCACAGGTCCGCGTTCTGCTGCTGCAGCCGGGGGTTGGACCAGATGTCGAAACTGACGGCGTCGCTGGTGGGGTCCAGCCAGAATCCGCCGATCGGGGTCTGCAGATCCAGGATCAGGCGCATCCCGTGTTCCCGCGCCCAGGCCACGTTTTGGTCCAGCCACTGCCAGAAGACCTGCGGGGAGTCGACATACCAGTCCCCGTCGAAGGCGAAGCGGATGCTGTTGAAGCCAATTTCTTTCGCCCGGGCAAAGTCGTCCCCCGCATGGTGCTGCGAATTAGGAAGCTCGGCCCCGTTCAGGTTTCGATGGTAGAAGTTGGAGAAATTCACCGCTTTCAGCCGGGTGGGCTCGCCGTTGAGGACGAGGCCGCGGCCCGAGGCGGTGACGAAGCCCGGCGAATTCTCCGCCGAGGAGCTTCTGTCGTTGTTCCGGGCCAGCGTGCACCCGGCCATGACCAGCAACGGAACCACCAGCAGCAGGACGGCCGGAACCCACCCAGGCAAGCGGCGCCGTCGTGCACCCCGTTCAGGGCTGCGCCGTTCCTGGTGCGGCAGTTGCGGATCGCCACTTCCGGGCATTCAGGCCTCCCTCGCTCGGCCCCCAGAGGGCCAGCCTATTCGGGCCGGCAGAAAATGTCTTGGGTTGAATCCGGCGAAGGCAGCTATAGCTTGCGGTACATCACGTGGAGTCCCACGTAGCCCAGCTGCGGGTGCCGGAAGGCTTCCGGGATGGTGGCGAGGATCTCGAAGCCCATGGCTTGCCAGGCGGCGACGGCCCGGACGTTGCTTTCCACCACGGCGTTGAACTGCATGGCGCGGAAGCCCGCGGCGCGGGCGGCGTCCAGCGAGTAGGCGCACAACGCCCGGGCCACTCCCTGGCCGCCGTAACCGGCGCGGACCATGTAGCCGGCGTTGGCGACGTGGCTGCCGCCGCCACCCTGGTTCGCGTGCAGTTCGCCGGTGCCCAGTACGACGCCGTCGAACCGGCCAGTTCCGACGGCGACGAAGGTCCTGCCCGGGACGGTTTTGAACCACTTGGCGCGGGCCTGGTCCTCCGTGGTGTCGCGGTCCCAGGTAAACGTCTCCCCGGCACGGATCACGGGCTCCAGGATCTCCCAGATGGCGGCCCAGTCCTGCGCGGTGGCCTCGCGGATCTCCCAGGACGCCGTGGCCGGCCGGTCTTTTGCGTTTGCGCTCACAGCCGCCACGCTAGCAGCAGGCAGCCGCCCGCGAACCGTCCCGGCGTTCAGGAGTAATGTTTTACCGAATCCACGTCACGCGAAGGGAAGGAAGAGGATGCCGCTGGTCCGCCGTGTCGCCTTCCTCTCCCTGCACACCTCGCCGATGGAGCAGCCCGGGTCCGGGGACGCCGGCGGCATGAACGTGTACATCCGGGCCCTCGCCGCCGCCCTCGCGGAGACCGGCGTCGAGGTGGAGATTTTCACGCGGTCCAACGCGGCCGGCCAGGCCGCCGTCGAACACCCCACCCCGGGAGTCTGCGTGCACAACGTGCTCGCCGGGCCGCCGCGGAAACTTCCCAAGGAGGAACTGCCGGCGCTGCTGCACAGCATGGTGGCCGAAATCGACCGGATCAAGCAGCTGCAGCCGCATGGCCGCTACGACGTCATCCATTCGCACTACTGGGTTTCCGGCGTCGCGGGCCTCGAACTCTCGGAGCTGTGGGGGGTGCCGCTGGTGCACACCATGCACACCATGGCCAAGGTCAAGAACCTGCTGCTGGAATCCGGCGAGCAGCCCGAGCCGCGCCGGCGCGAGGATGGTGAACACCGGATCGTCGACGGCGCCACCCGGCTGATCGCCAACACCGGCGCCGAGGCCGCCGAGCTGGTTTCGCACTACGACGCCGACCCCGACCGGATCGACGTGGCGCCCCCGGGCGTGGACCTCTCCGTCTTCACGCCTGCCTTCCGGAGCCGTGCCCGCAGCCAGCACGGGGTCCCGCCGGGTCGCTTCCACCTGCTCTTCGCCGGGCGGATCCAGCGGCTCAAGGGCCCGCAGATCCTCATCAAGGCGGCCGCGCTGCTGCGTGCGCGCCGCCCGGACATCGACCTGCAGCTGACCATCCTCGGTGCGGTGAGCGGTGCGAAGGACTTCGACCTCAAGGCCCTGATTACCGCCGCCGGGATGGACGACGTCGTCACGCACCATCCGCCGGTCAGCGCGCCCAAGCTGGCATGCTGGTACCGTTCGGCCGACGTCGTGGTGATGCCTTCTTACAGCGAGTCGTTCGGCCTCGTCGCGCTGGAGGCCCAGGCCTGCGGAACGCCCGTGGTCGCCACGAAGGTGGGCGGGCTGTCGCGGGCGATCTTCGACGGCCGGACCGGGCTGCTGGTGGAAGGGCACAAGGCCGCGGACTGGGCCGATGCCCTGGAGGCACTGCACGACGACCCGGCCACCCGGGAGGACATGGGCCGCGCGGCGTCGGTGCATGCCCAGGGCTTCGGCTGGCAGCGCACCGCCGCGATTACGCTGGAGAGCTACCAGTCCGCATTGCTCCAGTATTTTGGAACACGGAGCATCCCGGTGGGCCACACGCCCTGAGGGAACCACACCGGGCGCCTGGCCGGAACCGCCGGCCGGAGCGACCCGAAGCCACGAGCTGAAGGGCAACGATGTCTGAGAACACCACGGAAACCGCAGCAGCTACCGAAGCGCCGGCTGGGACGGCGGCACCGGGTTCGCCGGCCGCAGCGCCGGTCCTGAGCGACCTGGAGATTGCGCAGCGGGCCACCATGCGGCCGATCGAGGACGTGGCTGCCGCGGCCGGGATCAACCCGGAGGCGCTGGAATTCTACGGCCGCTACAAGGCGAAGATCGATCCGGCCAAGCTGGCCCGGGACGGTGCGCACGCGCCGGGCAAGGTGGTGCTGGTTTCGGCGATGTCCCCCACGCCGGCCGGCGAGGGGAAATCCACCACCACCGTGGGCCTCGCCGACTCCCTGGCTCGCGCCGGGCACCGGGTGATGATCGCCCTGCGCGAGCCTTCGCTGGGTCCGATCCTGGGCATGAAGGGGGGCGCGACCGGCGGCGGCTACTCCCAGGTCCTGCCGATGGACGAGATCAACCTGCACTTCACCGGCGACTTCCACGCGATCACCTCGGCGAACAACGCCCTGATGGCTCTGGTGGACAACCACATCTACCAAGGCAACGCGCTGAACATCGATCCGCGCCGGATGACGTTCAAGCGGGTGCTGGACATGAACGACCGGGCGCTGCGCGAGGTCGTGATCGGCCTGGGCGGTCCCACCCAGGGCGTGCCGCGACAGGACGGCTTCGACATCACGGTCGCCTCGGAGATCATGGCCGTGTTCTGCCTGGCCACGGACCTGGACGACCTGCGCGCCCGGCTGGGCCGGATCACCTTCGGCTACACCTACGACCGCGAGCCGGTCACGGTCGCGGACCTCGGCGTCCAGGGTGCCCTGACCATGCTGCTCAAGGACGCGATCAAACCGAACCTGGTGCAGACCATCGCGGGCACCCCGGCCCTGGTGCACGGCGGGCCCTTCGCCAACATCGCGCACGGCTGCAACTCGCTGATCGCCACCCAGACGGCGCGTTCCCTGGCCGACGTCGTCATCACCGAGGCCGGCTTCGGCGCCGACCTGGGTGCCGAGAAGTACATGGACATCAAAGCGAGGATGGCCGACGTCGCCCCGTCCGCCGTCGTGGTGGTGGCCACCATCCGCGCGCTCAAGATGCACGGCGGCGTCGCCAAGGACCAGCTCAAGGAGCCCAACGTCGAGGCGCTGGCCGCCGGCGTCGCCAACCTGCAGCGGCACGTGCGCAACGTGGAGAAGTTCGGCATCACCCCGGTTGTGGCGATCAACAAGTTCGGCACCGACAGCCAGGAGGAGCTCGACTGGCTGCTGGACTGGTGCGCCGCGGAGGGTGTTCAGGCGGCCGTGGCCGACGTCTGGGGCCGCGGCGGAGGGGGCGACGGCGGCGACGAGCTTGCCGCGAAGGTTGCCGCCGCGATCGACGCCCCGCACGGCTTCCGCCACCTGTACCCGCTGGCGATGTCGGTGGAGGACAAGATCCGCACCATCGTGCAGGAAATCTACGGGGCCGACGGCGTCGACTTCTCCGTCCCGGCGCTCAAGCGGCTCGCGGAGATCGAGAAGAACGGCTGGTCCGGGATGCCGGTCTGCATGGCGAAGACGCAGTACTCCTTCAGCGACGACGCCACCAAGCTCGGCGCCCCGAAGGGCTTCACGGTCCACGTCCGGGACCTGATCCCCAAGACCGGTGCGGGCTTCATCGTGGCGCTCACGGGTGCGGTGATGACCATGCCCGGACTGCCCAAGGTCCCGGCGGCCATGCGGATGGACGTGGACGCCAAGGGCAACCCCGTCGGTCTGTTTTAAACAGCAACGCGGGGTCACTTACGGCCCATCCCAAGGGGGATGATGGGCTGTAAGTGACCCCGCGTTGCGGTGTACGGTGCGGGGCTTAACGCTCCAGGTCGCCGCGGATGAAGGCCTCGACCTTTTCGCGGGCGAGGTCGTCGTTGAACTGCTCCGGCGGGGACTTCATGAAGTAGCTCGACGCCGAGAGCAGCGGGCCGCCGATGCCGCGGTCCAGGCCGATCTTGGCGGCGCGGACGGCATCGATGATCACGCCGGCGGAGTTGGGCGAGTCCCAGACCTCCAGCTTGTATTCGAGCGAGACCGGGGCGTCACCGAAGTTGCGGCCCTCGAGGCGTACGAAGGCCCACTTGCGGTCATCGAGCCACTGGACGTAGTCCGACGGGCCGATGTGCACGTCCTTGGCGGCGAGCTCGGCTTCCACGTTGGACGTGACGGCCTGGGTCTTGGAGATCTTCTTGGACTCGAGGCGGTCGCGCTCCAGCATGTTCTTGAAGTCCATGTTGCCGCCGACGTTCAGCTGGTACGTGCGGTCCAGGGTGACGCCGCGGTCTTCGAAGAGCTTGGCCATAACGCGGTGCGTGATGGTGGCACCGATCTGGCTCTTGATGTCGTCGCCCACGATCGGCACGCCGGCGGCGGTGAACTTGTCCGCCCACTCCTTGGTCCCGGCGATGAACACCGGCAGCGCGTTGACGAAGGCCACGCCGGCGTCGATCGCGCACTGGGCGTAGTACTCGGCGGCTTCCTGGGATCCGACCGGCAGGTAGCAGACCATCACGTCGACCTTGGCGTCCTTGAGGGCCTGGACGACGTCGACCGGCTCCTCCGGGGACTGCTCAATGGTCTCGAGGTAGTACTTGCCCAGGCCGTCGAGGGTCGGGCCGCGCTGAACGGTGACGCCGGTCGGCGGGACGTCGGCGATCTTGATGGTGTTGTTTTCGCTGGCGAGGATGGCGGCGGAGAGGTCCTGGCCCACCTTCTTGCCGTCGACATCGAATGCTGCGACGAACTGCACGTCGTTGACGTGGTACTTGCCGAACTGCACGTGCATCAGACCCGGAATCGTGGCCTGGGGGTCGGCATCCTTGTAGTACTGGACACCTTGGACCAGCGAAGTGGCACAGTTACCCACGCCGACGATTGCAACACGAATCGGATTTGAAGACACGAAACTCCCTTTGAGAACAAACTTCACGTGCCCGGCGCGGCCATACTCTGATGTACGACGGCGGCAAACGGGCACAACGCCATGCGGCACTCTTGCATTCTAGTCAACGGCGCCGGGACTCAAGTTGTTCCCGGCCACGGCACCGAATCTGTTACGTCAGCCGGCGGCGCCGCGGAACGGCGCCGCCGGGGCTTATTTCTGGGCCCAGAGGTTGATGTCGGACTCGACGGCGAACTCGTCGATCGCGTCCAGCTCGTCGGCCGTGAAGTCCAGGTTGTTGATCGCGGCCAGGGTGTCCTCCAGCTGCCGGACGCTGGATGCGCCGACCAGGGCGGACGTCACCGAGGTGCCCTTGCCCTGCTCGCGCAGGATCCAGGCGATCGCCAGCTGCGCGAGGGTCTGGCCCCGGCCCTCGGCAATCCGGTTGAGCCCGCGCACGCGGTCCAGCTTCTCCCCGGTGATCATCGCCTCGTCCAGGGACTTGTCCTGCGCCGCACGGGAATCCTTGGGGACGCCGTTGAGGTAGCGGTCGGTAAGCATGCCCTGCGCCAGCGGCGAGAAAGCGATGGCCCCTGCACCCACCTGCTCCAGCGCCTCGTAGAGGCTGGGGCTGCCGTTCTCGGTCCAGCGGTTGAGCATCGAGTAGCTGGGCTGGTGGATCAGCAGCGGGGTGCCGAGTTCCTTCAGGATCCGGGCCGCCTCGAGCGTCTGCTCCGGAGTGTAGGACGAAATGCCGGCGTAGAGCGCCTTGCCGGAGCGCACGGCCTGGTCCAGGGCGCCCATGGTCTCTTCCAGCGGCGTCTCGGGGTCCGGGCGGTGGCTGTAGAAGATATCCACGTAATCCAGGCCCATCCGGCCCAGCGACTGGTCCAGGCTGGCCAGCAGGTACTTCCGGGAGCCCCAGTTGCCGTAGGGCCCCGGCCACATGTCGTAGCCGGCCTTGCTGGAGATGATGAGTTCGTCGCGGTACGGCTTGAAGTCGTCCTTGAAGTGGCGGCCGAAGTTAGTCTCGGCGCTGCCGTAGGGCGGGCCGTAGTTGTTGGCGAGGTCGAAGTGGGTGACACCCAGGTCGAAGGCGCGGCGCAGGATGGCCCGCTGCACTTCGAAGGGCTTGTCATCGCCGAAGTTGTGCCAGAGGCCCAGGGAAATGGCCGGCAGTTTCAGTCCGCTGCGTCCCACCCGGCGGTAGGGCATCGTCTCGTATCGGTTCTCTGCTGCAACATATGTCATGACTATTATCCTGTCCTAGTTTGAGACGACGGCGGCACTGTGGCCGGGCAGTTCCACGCGGCCGGCGGACAGCGCGACGCCGTCCTCGGTGGCCAGCAGCAGCGAGCCGCCGTCCACGGCTACCTGGCGGGGTTCGATGGAGAAGTTCATCGCGACCTCCACGCTGCCGCGGCGCAGGCGCAGCCAGCCCTCGTCCTCGCTGAACGCCACTGCGGTGTCCTCGAACCCGAGCCCGGCCAGCTCCGGGGTCGCACGGCGCAGCGCGATAAGTTTCCGGTACAGCTCCAGCAGCCGCGCGTGCTCCCCGGACTCGGCTTCGGACCAGTCCAGCTTGGAGCGGGTGAACGTGGCCGGGTCCTGCGGGTCGGGCACGACGGCGGGGTCCCAGCCCATCCGTTCGAACTCCTTGATCCGGCCCTCCGCCGTGGCCTTGCCCAGCTCGGGCTCCGGGTGCGAGGTGAAGAACTGCCAGGGCGTCGTGGCGCCGTATTCCTCACCCATGAACAGCATCGGGGTGAACGGCGAGGCCAGGGTCGCGACCGCTGCGAGCGCCAGCTGCCCGTAGCCGAGGCTCTGGGAGAGCCGGTCGCCGGTAGCCCGGTTGCCGATCTGGTCGTGGTTCTGGCTGCAGACCACGAGGGCGGCCGGGTGCACGAGGGCGGTGTTGATGGGCCGGCCGTGGTGCCGCTCCCGGAAGCTGGAGTAGCTGCCGTCGTGGAAGAACCCGTCCACCAGGACCTTGGCGAGGGCCGCGAGCGAATCGAAGTCGCTGTAGTAGCCGGTGGTCTCGCCGCTGACGTTGACGTGGACCGCGTGGTGGAAGTCATCGCTCCACTGCCCAGCCAGGCCGTAGCCGTTTACCTCCCGCGGGTAGAGCAGCCGCGGGTTGTTCAGGTCCGACTCGGCGATCATCGTCGCAGGGCGTCCGGTTTCGGCGGAGACCTCATCGGCGAGCGCCCCGAATTCCTCCAGCAGGTGGACCGCCCGCTCGTCCTTGAAGGCGTGCACGGCATCGAGCCGCAAGCCGTCCACGTGGTAGTCGCGCAGCCACATGGCTGCGTTGTCGAGGATGTAGCGGCGGACGACGTCGGAGCCGGGGCCGTCCAGGTTGACCGAGTCGCCCCAGGTGTTGCCCTCCCCGGACTTGAGGTACGGCCCGAACCGGGGCAGGTAGTTGCCGCTGGGGCCGAGGTGGTTGTAGACGACGTCCTGGATGACGCCCAGGCCGGCGGCGTGGGCGGCGTCGACGAAGCGCTGGTAGGCGGCCGGGCCGCCGTAGCCCTCGTGCACGGCGTACCAGAGGACCCCGTCGTAGCCCCAGTTGTGGGTGCCGTTGAACCCGTTGACCGGCAGCAGTTCGACGAAGTCGATGCCGAGGTCGGCGAGATAGCCGAGCTTGCCGATCGCGGCGTCCAGCGTCCCCTCGGGCGTGAACGTGCCCAGGTGCAGCTCGTAGATCACGCCGCCCTGCAGGCCGCGGCCCTTCCACTGCCCGTCGGCCCATTCGTGGCTGCCGGCGTCGAAGGTCCGCGAGAGTGCATGCACTCCCCCGGGCTGGCGGCGTGAGCGCGGATCCGGCAGCGGGGTGGAATCCCCGTCGAGCAGGTAGCCGTAGTCGACGTCGCCGGAGGCCGGTGCCTCCGGCGCGCTCCACCAGCCGGCGGACCCGGACCGGACCATCGGGTAGTGCCGGCCGTCGGCGAGCAGCGTGACGTACTGCGCTTCCGGTGCCCAGAGGTCGAAGCGTGCGGTTCCGTGTGCGGGCAGAGTCATTGCCGTTCCCCTAAGTTGGTTCGTCAGTTCGTGCGTTCAGGCGCCCGGCACCAGCAGGGCCACCGGGTAGTCGCGGAGGATCTCCGCCACGTCCGTCGTGCCCGGCCCGAAGGACCTGCCGCTGAGCTGGTCCGTCATGGCGACGGTGAGGCCGATGGCGGTGTCCTGCCAGCCTCCGCGTTGTTCGAGGCCGCGGGGCAGCCTTGTGGCCAGGGTGAGGGCCCCGGGCGTGCCGGCGCCGCGGTCGAAGGCGACCAGGTGTTCGGCGGCGGCTCCGGTGGCAGCAACCGGGGCGTAGCCGGCGAACAGCTCCGGCCGGTCCCGGCGCAGCCGCAGCGCCCGCGAGGTCACGAGCAGCTTCGCCGCGTCCTCCCGGTACGACGCCGGCCGCTCACCGGCGTCGATCGCTTTGAGGGCGGCGCGCCGCGCCCCGAAGTCGAACGGCCGCCGGTTATCAGGGTCGGTCAGCGACCGGTCCCAGAACTCGGTGCCCTGGTAGACGTCCGGCACGCCCGGCATGGTGAGCTGGACCAGTTTGGCGGAGAGCGCGTTGGCGGAGCCGTAGGGTTCCAGCAGGTCCACCAGCGAATCGAGTTCGGCGCGCACCTGGGCGTTGTCGAACGCAGCGTCGACGGCGGCTGCAAGTTTCGCTTCGAAGTCCGGGTCCGGGTCCAGCCAGTTCGTCGAATTGCCGGCCTCTCGGGCCGCCTTCTGGGCGTAGGACTGGAGGCGTTCCCGGTCCGCGGGCCAGACCCCGGCCACGGCCTGCCACAGCAGGTTGGCCAGCGGGCCGTCGGGCAGGGGCGCCAGCTCCTGCAGCCGGCGCAGCGAGGCCGTCCATTCCGGGGCCAGCTCCGCAAGCACGGAGATCCGGGCCCGGGTGTCCTCGCTGCGCTTTGTGTCGTGGGTGCTGAGCGTGGTCATCGACAGCGGCTGGCCCGCCTGGCGGCGTGCCATCCGGGCGTGGAACTCGTCGGCGGACAGCGCGAACTCGGTGGGGTCCGCGCCGACCTCGGTGAGGGTGCCGAGCCGGGTGTAGCGGAAGAACGCGGTGTCCTCCACACCCTTGGCCATCACCATGCCGGAGGTCTGCTGGAAGCGGCGGCCCAGCTCGGCGTCGGGCCCGGGGTCGGCATGCAGCAGCAGCGGGAGCAGCGCCTGCACCACGGGTTCCAGCTCGGGACGCCGCCGGGCGGCGAGTTCGCATGCCTCGCGCAGCACGCCCTCGCCCTCGGGCAGGTAGCTGCGGTAGACCGGGAAGGCCGCGGTGATCTCGGACAGCGCATCGACGGCGGCCTCCGGGCTGAGGCCGGCGGACGCCGGTACCAGCCGGGCGAGCCGCCGCATCTCCGAGTGCAGGATGCCGTCGGTGATCCGGCGCTTGGTGCCGCGGATCATGTCCTCATAGTCGGCGGGCGTGCCGCCGCGCAGCGAGGTGTCCAGGGCGTCGAGGCCCGCCTGGCCGGCGGGGTCGACGAAGAGCCGGTCCACGTCCGCGAGGGCGTCGTACCCGGTGGTCCCCTCGCACTCGAAGCCGGCCGGAAGCTCTTCACCGGGCTCCAGGATTTTCTCGATCAGCAGGTAGGCCCCGCCGGTCACGTCGCGCAACCGGCGGAGGTAGCCTGCCGGATCCGCGAGGCCGTCCGGGTGGTCGATGCGCAAGCCGTCAACGAGGCCCTCCCGGAACCAGCGGACAACCTCCTCGTGCGCCTCATCGAAGACCTCCGGGACCTCAACCTTGATCCCGGCGAGGGTGTTGACCGCGAAGAACCGGCGGTAGTTCAGATCGGTGTCCGCACGGCGCCAGCCCACCAGCTCGTAGTGCTGCCGGTCATGGACCGCGCGCGGGTCGTCGGCAGTGGAGTCACCTGCGGTATAACTGCCCTCGGCCAGCGGGAAACGGTGGTCGTAGTAGCGCAGTTCGCCGTCACGGATTTCGAGCGCGTCCACGTCCGCGTCCTCGCCCAGCACCGGGATCCGGATCCGGCCGCCGCCGAAGTCCCAGTCGACGTCGAACGCCTGGGCGTAGCGCGACTGTTGGCCTTCCTTGAGCAGCGACCACCACCACGGGTTCTGGACCGGGGTGGCGACGCCGACGTGGTTGGGCACGATGTCCACCAACACACCCATGCCGGCTTCCCGCGCCGCGCGCGACACCGCTGCCAGCCCCTCCGGCCCGCCGCGGTCCGGGTCGATCGCGGCGGGGTCGGTGACGTCGTAGCCGTGGTCCGAGCCCTGCTCGGCCGTCAGGATCGGAGACAGGTAGATCCAGTCGACCCCAAGGGACTTCAGGTAGGGCACGGTGTCGGCGGCATCCTGCAGGGTGAAGCCCGGCCGGATCTGGAGCCGGTAAGTCGAGACGGGGGTCCTCATGAAGCAGTGGCCTTCGCTTCGCTGGCTTCGGCGGCCTTCGTCTGGGCTTCCGCCATCTCCTCCTGGGCGTCCTCGTGCTCGGCCATGGAGGCCAGGGAGGCGGCTGCGGAGTGGTCGACCTCGATCTCGGGGCCCGAGTAGGCGCGCAGCACGGCCATCGACTTGGCCGCCAGCGTCAGGGTCGACCCTGCCTTGAGCGGCTCGTCCGTATCGGCCTGGTCCGCGGTGTCCACGAGGATCTCCCAGAAGGGCGAGTACTCGTCGTTGGGCAGCACGAAGTCCACGCTGTCGTCGTGGGCGTTGAAGGCCATCAGGAAGCTGTCGTCGGTGATCCGGCGGCCCCGGGAGTCCTGTTCCTGGATGCCGTGGCCGTTGTAGAACACGCCGATGGTCCGGCCGAAGCCGCTGTCCCAGTCCTCCGGCAGCATTCCGGTGCCGTCGGTCTTCAGCCAAACGATGTCCGGCAGTTTCTCGCCCTCACCACGGACGACCGGGCGGCCGTCGAAGAAGCGGCTGCGGCGGAACGTCGGGTGGTCGTGGCGGATCTTGTTGACGAACGCGGTGAACTCCACGAGGGGCTGGTCCATGGCTTCCCAGTGCACCCAGCTCAGTTCGGAGTCCTGGCAGTAGGTGTTGTTGTTGCCCTGCTGGGTGCGGCCCAGTTCGTCGCCGTGCAACAGCATCGGCACGCCCTGGGAGAGCAGCAGCGTCGCAATGAAGTTCCGCTGCTGGCGGGCGCGGAGGGTCAACACCGTGTCGTTGTCGGAGTCGCCCTCTTCGCCGCAGTTCCAGGAGCGGTTGTGCGATTCGCCGTCGTTGTTGCCCTCGCCGTTGGCCTCATTGTGCTTCTCGTTGTAGGAGACCAGGTCGCGCATGGTGAAGCCGTCGTGCGCGGTGACGAAGTTGATCGAGGCCACCGGGCGCCGTGCCGAACTCTCGTACAGGTCCGCGGAGCCGGTCAGGCGGGAGGCGAATTCGCCCAGGGTGGACGGTTCGCCGCGCCAGAAGTCCCGGACGGTGTCGCGGTACTTGCCGTTCCATTCGGTCCACTGCGGCGGGAAGTTGCCCACCTGGTAACCGCCGGGGCCGACGTCCCACGGCTCGGCGATCAGCTTGACCTGGGAGACGATCGGATCCTGCTGGATCAGTTCGAAGAAGGTGGAGAGCTTGTCGACGTCGTAGAACTCGCGGGCCAGCGTGGAGGCGAGGTCGAAGCGGAAGCCGTCGACGTGCATTTCCGTCACCCAGTAGCGCAGCGAGTCCATCAGCAGCTGCAGCGAGTGCGGGTGCCGGACATTGAGCGAGTTACCGGTGCCGGTGTAGTCCATGTAGTGCTTCAGGTCGCCGTCGACCAGGCGGTAGTACGCCTGGTTGTCGATGCCCTTGAAGGAAAGGGTGGGGCCGAGGTGGTTGCCTTCGGCGGTGTGGTTGTAGACGACGTCGAGGATGACCTCGATGCCGGCCCGGTGCAGCTCGCGGACCATGGCTTTGAATTCCTGGACCTGGTGTCCGACGTCGCCGGAGGAGCTGTAGGTGTTCTGCGGGGCGAAGAAGCCGATGGTGTTGTAGCCCCAGTAGTTGTTGAGGCCCTTCTCCACCAGGGTGCCGTCGTTGACGAACTGGTGGACCGGCATGAGCTCGATCGCCGTGACGCCGAGCTTCTTCAGGTGCTCAATGACGGCCGGGTGGGCCACACCGGCGTAAGTGCCGCGCTGCTCTTCGGGGATTTCCGGGTGCAGCTCGGTCAGGCCTTTAACGTGGGCCTCGTAAATGACCGACTCGTGGTAGGGGACGCGCAGCTGGCGGTCACCGTCCCACTCGAAGTACGGGTTGATGACGACGCCGTGCATGGTGTGCGGTGCCGAATCGGCGTCGTTGCGCGAATCGGGGTCGCCGAATTCGTAGGAGAAGAGCGCCGGGTCCCAGTCGATCTGGCCCTGGATTGCCTTGGCGTACGGGTCCATCAGCAGCTTGTTGGCGTTGAAGCGGTTTCCGCTCGCCGGGTCGTACGGGCCGTGCACCCGGTAGCCGTACTTCTGTCCGGGCTGGATCTGCGGCAGGTAGCAGTGCCAGACGTAGCCGTCCACCTCGGTCAGTTCGATCCGCGTCTCGCTCAGGTCGTCGGCCAGGAGGCAGAGCTCAACCCGCTCCGCTTGCTCGCTGAACAGGGCAAAATTGGTGCCGGTGCCGTCAAAAGTGGCTCCCAGCGGGTAAGCCGTTCCGGGCCAGACTTCCATGTGTACTCCTCGTGCGATGCGGACAATCTCTAGACAGACTACTTGTAAGTAAGGTTACTAATTTACCGGAGGCGCGAGGCGCGCGCTTTTGTTACAGCTTCGCGATAACCTCCGGCAGGGCTTCGGCAATGTCCGACGCCGTCAGCGGCCCGCCGTTCGAGGCAGCTGTTCCGGCACGGCCGTGCAGGCTGGCCGCCATCGCGGCGACGGCGGCCCACCGGTCCGGCCCCTCGAGCCCCAAGGCGCTGAAGGCACCGGAGCCCTCCGGGAGTTGTGCCAGCAGGGCGCCGAGCACCCCGGCCAGGACGTCGCCGCTGCCGGCGGTGGCCATCCACGGGCTGGCTTCGGCCTGGCTGAAGACCGCCCCCGAGGGGGCAGCCACCAGGGTGGTGGCGCCCTTGAGCAGCACGGTCGCTCCGGTGAGCCCGCTGGCCTGCCGGACGGCGGCGAGCGTTGCGTCCTCGACGGAGGTCCGGGCCGGGCCGGCGCCGTAACGTTCCAGCAGGGCGGCCAGCTCGCCGGCATGCGGGGTCAGCACGGTGTGCGGGGACAGTTCGCGGGGCAGGGCCGGCAGCGCACCGGCGTCGGCCACGGTGGGAAGTCCGGCGGCTGCCGCCTCGCGGACCCGCTCCAGCTGCTCGTGGGCGCCGGCGTCGAGTCCGGATCCGAGCAGCCAGGCCTGGACGTGCGCGTCGGCGACGGACGTGCCGCACACCACTTCGGGGCAGGCCTGGCGGACCAGGTCCGCGACCTCCGGCGGGCCCACGTAGCGGACCATGCCGGCACCCGCGGCCAGGGCGCCGCGGCAGGCGAGGACGGCCGCCCCCGGGTAGCGGGCGGATCCGGCCACGACGCCGAGCACGCCCCGGGAGTATTTGTGCGAGCGGCGGCCGGGCTGCGGGAGCAGCGCGGCCAGGTCCGCGGCCTGGAGGCGCCGCAGCTCCGGATGCACCAGCGCGTCCTCGATGCCGATCGGGATGGTCCGGAGCCGGCCGGTGAAGTCCGCGCCCGGGTCGGCGAGCAGGCCGGCCTTCGCGGCCCCGAAGCTCACGGTGACGTCCGCGGCCAGGACAGGGGCGTGCGCTTCGCCGGTGTCGGCGTCGACGCCGCTGGGGATGTCGCAGGCAACAACCAGCCCGTGGCGGCTGCGCTGCAGCTCTTCGATCAGCGTGCCGGCCGCGCCGCGCAGCCCACCCTGCGCGCCGGTTCCCAGGACCGCGTCAATGACGACGTCGGCGCGGGCGGCGTCAGCAGCCAGGTCCCTGGCGTTGCCGTCGGTGAGGGCGGTGTCCCGGCCGCCGGCGGCGCGGAAGGCCGCCAGCCCGCTTGGATGGGCGTCGCCGGCGGTGAGCACCGCCGTCGTCCGCAGGCCCCGGCGGGCCAGCAGCGCCGCGGCGTAGAGGCCGTCGCCTCCGTTGTTGCCCTTGCCGGCAAGCACGGTGACGCTGGAGCCGTAGGGCCGCAGTCCGCGGCGTTGGAGTTCCCGGATGACCGCGTTGGCGAGCCCGTAGGCGGCCCGCTGCATGAGAACAGCGCCCATACCAGGGTCCGCACTCGCCTCAAGGAGTTGCTTCTCGAGGCCTCGAATGTGGGTACCTGTATAGGCGCTGATCATGTGCTTAGCCTTCGGCGATCACCGTGGCGGTGGCGATGCCGCCGTCGTGGCTGATCGAGAGGTGCCAGCGCTTGACGCCTTTCGACTCGGCCACGGCCAGTACCGTGTCCTTGACCTGGACGGTGGGTCCGTTCTGGTCCAGGCCGATCCAGCAGTCCTGCCAGTTCATTCCGGCGGGCGCGCCGAGCACCTTGGCCACGGCCTCCTTGGCCGCGAACCGCGCGGCCAGGGACCGGGTGTTCAGTTCCCGCTCGGCCGGGACAAACAACCTGTCGCGCAACCCGGGGGTGCGCTCAAGCTGCCGGCCGAACCGCTCAATGTCTACGACGTCTACGCCAATGCCAACAATCATGCGGCTATTCTACGGTCACGCTCTTGGCCAGGTTCCGCGGCTGGTCCACGTCGTAGCCCTTGGCGCTGGCGAGTGCCAGCGCAAAGATCTGCAGGGGCACGGTGGACAGCAGCGGGGCCAGGAGGGTCGGGGTCTCCGGGATGTAGATGACGTGTTCGGCGTAGGCCTTCACCGCTTCGTCACCCTCCTCGGCGATCACGATCGTCTTGGCGCCGCGGGCACGGACTTCCTGGATGTTCGAGACGACCTTGGCGTGCAGCGAGTCGCGGCCCCGGGGCGACGGGACGACGACGAAGACCGGCTGGCCTTCCTCGATCAGGGCGATCGGGCCGTGCTTGAGCTCGCCGGCGGCGAAGCCTTCGGCGTGGATGTAGGCGAGCTCCTTGAGCTTGAGCGCACCCTCCATGGCAACCGGGAAGCCGACGTGGCGGCCCAGGAACAGCACGGACTTGGCGTCCACCATGTCGTGGCCGAGTTTCTTGATCGCGTCGGCATTGTCCAGGATCTGCTGGATCTTGGCCGGGATCTTGCCCAGGTCGGCGAGGATGTCCTTGATCTCGCCCTGGAACTTGTTGCCGCGCAGCTGTGCCAGGTACAGGCCCAGCAGGTAGGCGGCCGCAATCTGGGCGAGGAACGCTTTGGTGGAGGCCACCGCGATTTCCGGACCGGCGTGCGTGTACAGCACGGCGTCGGACTCGCGCGGGATGGTGGAGCCGTTGGTGTTGCAAATGGACACCGTCTTGGCGCCCTGTTCCTTGGCGTACCGGACAGCCATCAGCGTGTCCATGGTCTCGCCGGACTGCGAGATGGAAACGATCAGGGTGTTGGCGTCCACGATCGGATCGCGGTAGCGGAACTCGTGCGAGAGCTCGACCTCGGTGGGGATCCGGCACCAGCGTTCGATCGCGTACTTCGCGACCTGGCCGGCGTAGGCGGACGTGCCGCAGGCCAGGACGATGATTTTGTCCACGCTCTTCAGCAGTTCCGTGTCGATCCGGAGTTCGTCGAGGGTCAGCTTGCCGTCGACGTCCGACCGGCCCAGCAGGGTCTGCAGCACGGCGTCCGGCTGGTCGTGGATTTCCTTTTCCATGAAGGACGGGAAGCCGCCCTTCTCCGCGGAAGCGGGATCCCAGTTGACGTAGTATTCCTTGCCCTCGGCCGGGGCACCGTAGAAGTCGGTGATCGCGACGGTATCGGCGGTGATGGTGACGATCTGGTCCTGGCCCAGTTCCACGGCGCGGCGGGTGTAGTCGATGAAGCCGGAGACGTCGGAACCGAGGAAGTTCTCGCCCTCGCCCAGGCCCACCACGAGCGGGGAGTTGCGGCGGGCGGCCACGACGACGTCGGGCTGGTCGGCGTGCACGGCGAGCAGCGTGAAGGCGCCCTCGAGGCGCTGGCAGGCAAGTTCCATGGCCTTGGTCAGGCCGCCGTTGGCGTTGTCGCCGCCCAGCTGGTTGCGGTAGATGTCACCGATCAGCGCTGCGGCCACCTCGGTGTCGGTCTCGGAGAGGAAGGTCACGCCTTCGCCCACGAGTTCCTGCTTCAGCTCCGCGAAGTTTTCGATGATGCCGTTGTGGATGAGCGCCAGCTTGCCGCCGTCGGACAGGTGCGGGTGCGCGTTCAGGTCCGTGGGGCCGCCGTGGGTTGCCCAGCGGGTATGCCCGATGCCGGTGAGGGCGTCCGGCAGCGGGTGGGCCTCCAGTTCGGTGATCAGGTTGCTCAGTTTCCCCGACTTCTTGCGGGAAGAAATGGCACCGTCCGCCACGACCGCGATCCCGGCGGAGTCATAGCCGCGGTACTCAAGGCGCCGCAATCCCTCCAGGACAACGTCCAGGGCTTTGTGTTCAGTATTTACCCGGCCAGCCGAGCGGCCTACATATCCAACGATTCCGCACATGGACATAAGCCTAACCGGTTTCCCGGTCGTCCGACGTAGGATGTGCCGGTCCGGGCCCGCCGCTGGCGGCTGGCGGGGTGTCCATTTCGCTCTGGGCGTTGTCAAGGGCAGAATCTCTAAGGTGACTTTGCAACGCAACGAAGCGAACGGCGAGGGCGTCTCCCCGTTCGTTGAGCTGGACCGGCAGACCTGGTCCCGGCTCGCTGCCCAGATGGAGCAGCCCCTCAACGAAGAGGATGTGCTCCGCCTCCGCGGCCTGGGCGACCCCCTGGACATGAAGGAGGTCCGCGAGGTCTACCTCCCGCTGTCCCGGCTGCTGCACCTCTACGTCGAGGCCGCCAACCAGCTCCACGCGGCCACCACGACCTTCCTGGGCGAGAAGACCCAGCGCACCCCCTTCGTGATCGGCGTGGCCGGCTCCGTGGCGGTGGGCAAATCGACCATCGCCCGCGTACTGCGTGAAATGCTGCGGCGCTGGCCCGGCACCCCGAACGTCGAGCTGATCACCACCGACGGGTTCCTCTACCCCCTCGCCGAACTCAAGCGCCGTCAACTCCTGGAGCGCAAGGGGTTTCCGGAGTCCTACGACCGCCGCGCACTGCTGCGCTTCGTGAGCGAGGTCAAAAGCGGGGCCGAGGAAGTGCGGGCCCCCTGGTACTCGCACGTCACCTACGACATCGTTCCGGGCAAGGAAGTTGTGGTCCGCCGGCCGGACGTGCTGATTGTCGAGGGCCTGAACGTCCTGGCGCCGGCACGCCCGCGGCATGACGGCCGGCAGGGCCTGGCGTTGAGCGACTTCTTCGACTTTTCCATCTACGTGGACGCGAAGACCTCGTATATCGAGGAGTGGTATGTGGACCGGTTCCGCAAGCTGCGTACTACCGCCTTCGCACAGCCCGAGTCCTACTTCCACCGCTATGCGACGCTCTCCGATTCGGAGGCCGAGCAGACCGCCCGGGACATCTGGAAGCGCATCAACGAGCCGAACCTGGAAGAAAATGTCCTCCCCACCCGCGGCCGGGCCCAGCTGGTGCTGACCAAGGACGCCGACCACTCCATCCGACGCATGTTGCTGCGCAAGGTTTAGCACAGGTGTGCCACGACAGCGCCGGCACTTCCCCGGGCCCGGCAACCCCGAGCCGGCGGACGCTCGGGCGCCTGCTCGCGGCGGGAACGGCACTGGCTGTCCTTGCAGCCGTGGCCGGCTGTAGCCCGGGCAGCAGCCCGGAGCCATCCTCCAGCACGGCTGTGCCAACTGAGCGTTCCTCCGCCGCGGTTTCCGCCTCCGGCTCGCCTACGGCGACGACCACCTCCGCGGGCGTGGCCACCGCCCCCACACCCACGGCCGACGCAGCGCCGTCAGCCTCCGCGCCTGCGGCTTCCTGGCCTGCGACGTCCGGACCGGCCCGGAAGCATTCCCTGACCGATCCTGCGAGCCCGTGGGTGGTGGTGAACAAGCACCGGCCGCTCTCCCCCGCCACGTTCGTTCCGCCCGACCTCGTGCAGCCGGCCGTCAGGCTGGCGGTTTCCGGCGAGGCCGCGCAGCTGAACAGCACGACGGCGGCGGCCGCCGAGCGGATGTTTGCAGCCGCCGCGGCGGACGGCGTGGTCCTGACCCTGGCGAGCGGCTACCGTTCCTTCGCGACCCAGACGGCCACCTACAACGGCTACGCGAACGCCCGGGGGCGCGCCGAGGCGGACACGGCTTCCGCGAGGCCCGGTTACTCCGAGCACCAGACGGGCTGGTCCTTTGACATCGGCGACGGCGGAGGGGCCTGCAGCTTCCAGCCCTGCTTCGCGGAACAGCCGGCCGCCGTGTGGGCCAAGGCCAATGCGCACCGCTTCGGCTTCGTGGTCCGCTACCCCTGGATGGCCCACCCGGTCACCGGCTACTTCTACGAGCCGTGGCACCTGCGCTACATCGGTACCGAGGCCGCGGGCGACATGCACAAGCGCGGCGTCGCCACCCTCGAAGAGTATTTCGGCCTGGAAGCCGCGCCAGCCTACCGCTGAGCCTGCCGGGCCCGGGCTACCGTGGGTTCATGCTGACTGGATTCAAGAATTTCATCATGAAAGGCAACGTCGTTGACCTTGCCGTCGCCGTCGTCATGGGGGCCGCCTTCGGCGCCGTCGTGACCTCCATCGTGGAAGGACTCCTCACGCCACTCATCGGCTTGCTTTTCAACGCCAAAGGCATCGAGGAAATGGCCTGGGAGGGGTTCAAGTACGGCACCGTCATCTCCAGCATCATCTCGTTCGTGCTGATTGCAGCTGCCATCTACTTCGTGGTGATCCTGCCGATGAACCACATGATTGAACGCCGCAACCGCCGGCTGGGCATCAACCCGGACGTCAAGGAGGAATCGGCCGAGGACCCTCAGATCGCCCTGCTCACCGAGATCCGCGACGCCCTGACCCGCACCACCCGCTAGCTTCCGGACCAACAAAAGGTGGCCCGCTTCCTCACGGAAACGGGCCACCTTCTTGCGTTCTTGGAGTCAGTCGGCGATGAGCGCCAGGGCAAGCTCGGTCCGGACCACCTGGGCCAGGCCTTCGGCGACTTCCTGGGCGGTGTCCTGGTCCGCGGCTTCCACCATCACCCGGACAACGGGTTCGGTCCCGGAAGGACGCAACAGCACGCGTCCGGTGTCACCCAGCCGTGCCTCGGCCCGGGCCACGGCTTCAGCCACGGCCTCGTCACCCTTGACCCGGCTGCGGTCGACGCCCTTGACGTTGATCAGCACCTGCGGGAGCTTGGTCATGACCGTGGCCAGTTCCTTGAGCGGACGGCCGGTCAGCGCGACCTGGGCGGCAAGCTGCAGGCCCGTCAGGACGCCGTCGCCGGTGGTGGCGTAGTCGGCAAAAATAACGTGGCCGGACTGCTCGCCGCCGAGGTTGAAGCCACCTTCGCGCATGCCTTCCAGCACGTAGCGGTCGCCTACGCCGGTCTCACGGAGGCTGATGCCTGCCTCGCGCAGGGCGATCTTGAGTCCGAGGTTGCTCATCACGGTGGCAACCAGGACGTCGTCCTTGAGCTTGCCGGATTCCTTGAGGGCCACGGCAAGGATGGCCATGATCTCGTCGCCGTCCACCTCGTTGCCCTCGTGGTCCACGGCCAGGCAACGGTCGGCGTCGCCGTCGTGGGCGATGCCCAGGTCAGCCCCGTTGTCCAGGACCGCCTGCCTCAATGGGCCGAGGTGTGTTGAACCCACCCCGTCGTTGATGTTGAGGCCGTCCGGATCGGCGCCGATCAGTATCACCTCGGCGCCGGCCGTCTTGAAGACCTGCGGTGAGCAACCGCTGGCGGCGCCGTGCGCGCAGTCCAGGACCACCTTTAGGCCGTCCAGGCGGTGCGGGAGGGTGCCCAGGAGGTGCACGATGTAGCGGTCTTCCGCGTCGGAGAACCGCTGGATGCGGCCAACTTCGCCACCGACCGGGCGGTACGGCTCCTTGCTCAGCTGTTCCTCGATCGCGTCCTCGACGTCGTCGGGGAGCTTCTGGCCGCCGCGGGCAAAGAACTTGATGCCGTTGTCCGGGGCCGGGTTGTGGGAGGCGGAGATCATCACGCCGAAGTCGGCGTCGAGGTCGGCGACGAGGTACGCGGCGGCCGGCGTTGGCAGCACGCCGGCGTCGTAGACGTCGATGCCGGAGCTGGAGAGCCCGGCCTCCACGGCGGCCGCGAGGAACTCGCCGCTGGCCCGCGGATCGCGGGCGACGACGGCGCGCGGCCTGTTGCCGTTGGTGTTGCGGTCGTGGCCGAGCACGACGGCGGCGGCCTGCGCCAGCTGCAACGCCAACTCTGCGGTCAGTAGGCCGTTCGCCAGGCCCCGGACACCATCTGTTCCAAATAATCTAGACATCGAGCCCAAGTTTAGTCGATCGCGGGCCCGGGTCCGGTTTCCGACCATCGGAGACCCGTTAAACGCCGGAAACCCGCCCCGCAGAATGCGGGACGGGCTTCCAGTTGAGCGTGTTTAGCGCTTGTGGATCCGAGCGCTGAAAAGCGCCGCGGGCCCCAATCTGTGGTCGCGCCAGCGGCCACAGATTGGGAAGGCGCTGTTTAGCGCTTGGAGTACTGCTGAGCCTTGCGTGCCTTCTTGAGACCAGCCTTCTTACGCTCGATGATGCGAGCGTCGCGGCGCAGGTAGCCGGCCTTCTTCAGGGTGGCGCGGTTGTTCTCGGTGTCGATCTCGTTCAGTGAACGGGCGATGCCGAGGCGCAGGGCACCGGCCTGGCCGGAGATGCCGCCACCGTGGATGCGGGCAATAACATCGTAGGCGCCTTCAAGGTCAAGGATCTTGAAGGGCTCGTTGACGTCCTGCTGGTGCAGCTTGTTCGGGAAGTAGTTCGCCAGCTCGCGACCATTGATGGTCCACTTGCCCGAACCGGGCACGACGCGAACGCGTGCGACGGCTTCCTTGCGACGGCCAACTGCAGCGCCGGCGACGGTCAGTGCCGGACGTTCCTTCTTCGGCGCCGCTGCGTCAGCAGCACCGCTCTCCGAGGTGTAGCTGGTCAGGTTTTCCTCAGCCTCAACGGCTTCGGTGGTCAGTTCTTCGTTCTGAGCCACGATTCTCCTTGATAAAAAGTTGGTTGGTGGCCAGGACTACTGGGCGACCTGGGTGATTTCGAAAGTCTTGGGCTGCTGGGCGGCGTGCGGGTGCTCGGCACCGCGGTAAACCTTCAGCTTGCCCAGCTGCTGTGCAGCGAGGGAGTTCTTCGGGAGCATGCCCTTGATGGCCTTCTCCACGGCGCGGACCGGGTTGGACTCCAGCAGCTCCGCGTAGTTGACGGAGGTCAGGCCGCCCGGGTAACCGGAGTGGCGGTATGCGCGCTTCTGCTCCAGCTTGGCACCGGTGAGGGCGACCTTTTCAGCGTTGATGATGATGACGAAGTCGCCCATGTCCATGTGGGACGCAAAGGTGGCCTTGTGCTTGCCGCGCAGCAGGATTGCGGTCTGGCTGGCGAGACGACCAAGGACAACGTCGGTGGCGTCAATGACGTGCCACTGGCGGTTGATATCGCCGGGCTTCGGGGTGTACGTACGCACGGTGTTTGCCTCGTTCTTGTTCTGGCGTTCTTGTTTTAGGCGTCACGCGGAGGTGCACCTACTATCTATGCGCTACCGGAACAGAGGTGAGGGCTCCATGTAACCAGTCATCCAGTGGTCTCGAATGTGCACGTTGAGTAGCTATCCTGCAACCGGATTCTCAAGCGGGCACGCATCATCGAGATAGGACACGCACAACGACTACCAAGAATAGCGGAAGCCGGGGCCGTGGGTCAAAATGGGGTGTCCGGTGGCATGCTGCCCTGCGTGCCGTTCAGTTCCGGCCCGCCGCGTTCCTGGAGGTCCCGTGCCCGATCCCGCCGTTGCAGGTTCCGCATCGCTGCTGTTCCTCGCGGGAGTCGCCGCCGCCGGGCTGTGCCTGTCACTGCTGGCCGACGTCGTCGTTCGGCGCACCCTGCCGGCGCTGGCACCGCACCCCAATCCCGCACAGAGGACAATGGCGGCGGTGGCCGCTGCCGTGATCAGCGCGCTGCTGGCTTGGCGGTTCGGCGTTTCTCCGGAGCTGCCCGCATACATGGCCCTGGTGGTAATAGGAATCCAATTGGCGCGAATAGATGTTATTCACCATTTGCTGCCGAATCGGCTGGTTTTCCCCCTGCTGGGAGCCGGCATCCTGCTGCTCGCAGGGGCCTCGGTAGCACTCGGAGGTTGGGAAAAGCTGGCCCGCGCCCTCGCGGGCGGCGTCATTCTCTTCTTTTTCTACTTCATCTTGGCCCTCATCAGCCCCAAGGGCCTCGGAATGGGCGATGTTAAGCTCGCCGCACCCCTCGGCCTGTACTTGGGCTACTTGGGCTGGTCCCCGCTGTTCTATGGCGGGGCCTTCGGATTCGTCGCCGGGGGGCTTGTTTCCGCGGTACTCGTCGCTATGAACCGCGGAAATAAGCCCAAGGAAGTGGCCTTCGGGCCCTCCATGCTGGCCGCCGCCCTGGCCGCCATCCTGCTCTCCGCATAGCGTGCTCCCCGGCGGCGCACTTCGGCCAACACGTAAGCCGACTTATCAAAACAAGTAGTCGCCGCTTTGCCGTCCCAAAAAACTGAGTACACCTTTTTCAGAGCTGCAAGTAAACCCCTCAATTAGCTCCCAGAAGTCGAGTAGCCGGACTCATTGCCGGGCCGTTAATCGGCGTGCAAATGTTGTGCCAACGGAACTCCAGCGAATACGCAAAGGGGATTTGCTGGTAATCCGTTTCTTATTCAAAATCTCTGGAAAAGGAAATTACAATGACTGGTCTCATGGTCTCGATGCTCGCTTTCGTCTCTGGAATCAAGAACCGCCTGTCGGACGAGGAAAAGGGCGCCACCGCCGTTGAATACGGAATTATGGTCGCCCTGATCGCCGTCGTTATCATCGGCGCGGTTACCACCCTTGGCACTAACCTCAACACCGCCTTCGGCGACATCGCCAAGCAGGTCGCACCGAAGCCCTAGCGGCTCTCCGCCCACAACGCACGCCACTCTGCCGGCTGTCCGCCACACCGGGCAGCCGGCAGAGGCGTTTAGGCCGAGGCAGTACGGTGCTGCGAGCCGCACACGGCTGACGCCCTACTTGCGCCCAAGCAATATTGAGGTTTTCCAAGAGGTGAGGAATTAGTCATGAAATCTCGTTTAGTCGCGGGGCTGGCTGCGCTAGTCCTGGCGATCGCCGGCACCCTGATGTTGGTAAATTACGTGTCCAATGCAGACCGCCGCGCACAGGAATCTCTCCAACCTGTCGACGTCGTCGTGGTCGATTCAGCGGTTCCGGCCGGTGCGACTGTGGAAGACCTCCGGTCGCACGTCCGGCTCCGGTCCATCCCCGGGGCGGCAAAGGCCGACGGAGCGTTGTCGTCGCTTGACGGAATCACAGGTCAGGTCACAGCCGTCGCCCTGGAACCTGGGGAACAGTTGCTGGCAAGCCGACTGGTAGACCCGTCCCAGCGGGTCACACCGGGCGCGGTGGAGGTCCCCGCCGGCATGCAGGAAGTCACGGTCCTCCTGCCGCCGGAAAGCGTGGTGGGCGGAACCGTCCGGGCCGGTGACCTGGTTGGTCTCTACGTCACCCAGGGGGAAGCTGGCTCGCCACAAATCATGCGCACGCAGCTCGTTTTCGACAAGGTCCTGGTGACAGCTGTACAGCAGGCGCCTGCCAGCGGCACGAACTCAACGGATGGCACGTCCGCTGTGCCCACCGGCTCCTCGTTTGTGACTCTCGCCCGCAATTCCACTGACTCCGCCAAAATCATCCTCAGTGCCCGCGTGGGCAATATCTGGCTGACGAAACAGACGGCAAAGACACCCGCAAGCCAGCGCACAGCCGTCACCACTAGCGGGATCTTCCAATGAGCCGCTTCCTAGTCCTGACCTCATCCCCGGAGTTCGAGCGCCATCTCGCCACGGCCTTGGGTGAGACTCACGACATCCAGGTTCTTGCATCGGAAGCCGCGGGCGGCAGCCCCGGTCACCTGCTGGCCCAAAACCTGGGCGGTCCCGTCGATGTGATGGTCTTCGGCCCGGATGTCCGGTCCGAGCAGATGCTCGCCCAGGCGGCAAAGCTGGAGCACGCTTTCCCTGACATTGTGCTCGTGCTGGCGGCAGTCGCGGCACCCGAGCTAACGCTGGCCGCCATGCGGTCCGGCATCCGCGATGTCCTCCCGCCGGACACGGTGGCCGTACGGATGCGTGAAGCGTTGGAACGCGCTGCCGAAACGTCCAGGAGCCGCAAGCAGATTGCTTCCGATGATGCAAGCCAGAAACGGGTCCGTGGGCGGGTGATCTCCGTGATGTCCCCGAAGGGCGGGGTGGGGAAGACCACCGTTGCCACCAACTTGGCCGTTGGACTGGCCAAACTGGCACCGATGGGCGCGGTCATTGTCGATCTTGACCTTCAATTCGGCGACGTGGCCTCGGGCCTTGGCCTGGAGCCCCAGTACACGATCAATGACGCAGTGTCGGGTGCCGCGTCTAGTGACGCCATGGTACTCAAGGCTTTCCTCAGCCCGCATCCGTCGGGGGCGTACGCGATGTGTGCGCCGCGCCGGCCGGCAGATGCTGACCTCATCAAGCCGGCGCACGTCACGACGCTGATCAACCAGCTCTCGCTGGAGTTCCCGTTTGTCATTTTGGATACGTCGCCCGGTCTCGGGGAAGAGGTCCTGGCCGTTCTGGAACTGGCCACCGACGGCGTCTGGGTGTGCGGCATGGACATTCCCAGCATCCGTGGCCTCAACCACGGACTGGACGTGCTGCGGCAACTGGACCTCATGCCCCCGTCGAACACGATTGTCCTCAACTTCGCCGACAAGCGCAGCGGACTGACCGTCCAGGACGTCGAGGCCACGGTTGGCCTGCCCGTGGACATCATCCTGCCGTGGTCCCGCACATTGCCGTTTTCAACGAATGCCGGCGTACCGCTGATCCAGGACAACCGCCGGGATCCTGCACTGAAGGGGTTGAGAAGCCTTATCGCGCTTTTCGCGCAGAATCCGCCCTCGCCCGCCAACAAACCTCAGCACCGAAGGGGCGAAAAGCCATGAGTCTCATTGACCGACTTGAAGCCGTCCGGGTGGCCGCGGAAAGCCCTGCGCGACCGGACCACACGCCCGGTACCGCCGCGGTTCCAGTTCCTCCGGCGGCCGCACCCGCCGGCACCACTCTGCTTGGGACCTTGGCGGTGGCGCCCCAAGGCGCTTCCTCGGACGCCCTGGCCGGGATAAAGAAGCGCGCAGCCGAAGAGTTGACGGCCCGCCTGGGCAATCGCATCACTGACAGCAGCCTGGACGAAGGCGACGTGCGGCGCATGGTGCGTGAGGCCCTTGGCTCCTTCATCGATGACGAGCAGGTCCCCCTGACCCCGGAAGAAAGGCGGCGCCTTATCCGGGAGATCGTGGACGAGGTTCTAGGCCTCGGGCCGCTGCAGCGACTCCTGGACGACCCGCTGGTCTCCGAAATCATGGTCAACCGCTCTGACCGCATCTACGTTGAACGCGGCGGCCGGCTGCACTTGACCGGGACAACCTTCAGTTCGGACGCCCACCTGCGCAGGGTCATCGAACGGATTGTCTCGCGGGTGGGGCGCCGAATTGACGAGTCTTCGCCGCTGGTTGACGCCAGGCTACAAGACGGTTCGCGCGTCAATGCCGTCATCCCACCCCTCGCGGTGGACGGTCCATCCTTGACAATCCGCAAGTTCTCCGCCGTACCCCTGACCGTCGAGGACCTGATCAAGTTCGATTCCCTGTCACCGGCCATGGCACAGGTGCTCCACGCCTGTGTCCAAGCGCGCCTGAACATCATCGTCTCCGGCGGTACCGGCACGGGAAAAACCACGCTGCTCAACGTTCTCTCCTCGTTCATTCCAGACGACGAACGCATCGTCACCATTGAAGACGCCGTGGAACTGCAACTGCAGCAGGAGCACGTGGTCCGTCTGGAAAGCCGACCAGAAAACATCGAGGGACGCGGCGCCGTTGGCATCCGCGAACTGGTGCGGAATTCCCTCCGCATGCGGCCGGACAGGATTGTGGTCGGCGAAGTCCGCGGCGGCGAAGCCCTGGACATGCTCCAGGCCATGAATACCGGCCATGACGGATCCATCTCCACAGTCCACTCAAACTCGCCCCGGGACGCCATCGCGCGGATGGAGACCCTGGTCCTCATGGCCGGGATGGACCTTCCACTGCGGGCCATCCGCGAACAAATCGCCAGCGCAGTCCATCTGATTGTTCAGTTGAGCAGGCTGAAGGACGGCACGCGTCGGGTGACCCACATTACGGAAGTCCTCGGAATGGAAGGTGACGTGGTGACTCTCCAAGACGCGTTCGTGTTCGACTACGCGGCGGGCGTTGACCAGGATGGTCGTTTCATCGGCAAGTCCGTTCCCACGGGTGTCCGCCCCCGCTTCGTTGAACGGTTCGCCGACTTGGGAATCAGCGTTCCCGGCGAAATCTTCTACCCCGCCTCCACCAAGTCAGGACGGTGAGCACGGTGACCCCCGATTACGCGTTGCTTACCGGCACCATCCTCATTCTGCTGGCCGTATCTCTCGCCCTCTTTGTTGCCCTCCGGCCCCGCTACACCGACATCCACGTCGACCGGAGAAGGCCGCCTGATGAGTCCAACTCATCGATGATTTCGAAGCTTAGCGGCGTCACGGTCGCCGCCGTTGAGCGTCGTGTCGGGCACAAAAGCAGCGGCCCCTTCGGTCGCGATGCACTCGGCGAGGCCGGCCTGAAACTACAGCCCTCCGAATTCATCGTCCTGATCTTGGTTTCTTCCTTCGTTCTTGGCCTGGCAGGCTTCGTGCTGCAGGGCTGGCTTCTCACCGTCCTGTTCGCGGCAATCGGTCCGGTGGGCGCGAAGGCGCTGCTGTCCTTCAAAACCAGCCGGCGCCGCGCCGCCTTCGAGGGCCAGCTGAGCGACATGCTCATGTCCCTTTCCGGCAGCCTGCGTGCAGGACACAGCATTGCCCAGAGCATGCACACGGCCAGCGTGGAGATGCCGGCTCCCATGGGCGAGGAACTCGCCAGGATCGTCAACGAGGAACGAGTCGGCCGGCCGGTGTCAGCGTCCATGGCCGAAGTGGGCCAGAGGTTGCACTGCGAGGACTTCCAGTGGCTCAGCCAGGCTATTGAGATCAACCGCGAAGTTGGCGGCGACTTGGCCGGGGTCCTCGACCACGTCGCGGAGACCGTGCGAGAAAGGGCTCAGATCAAGGGCCAAGTCCGTGCATTGGCCGCGGAAGGAAAGTTCTCGGCATACATCCTGATTGCGCTTCCATTCTTTGTCGCAATCTTCATCAATCTCGTCAATCCGGGATACATGTCGGTCCTGACAACCACGGTGCTGGGCTGGGTCCTCATCACAGCCAGCGTGGTCATGATGGCCATCGGCTCGTTCTGGATCAGCCGCATGGTCAAGATCGAATTCTAAAAGGAGCCGCTCCCATGTCACCCACAGTTTGGCTGCTGATCGCCAGCATCATCCTTCCGTTGACCTACTTCACCTGGTCCCTGATCGGGGTCGACAGGGCGACCGGCCGCTTGATCCAATCGAGACTGGCTGCTGCTTCGGCCCCACAGGCAGGTGCCGCACCGGCCGGCCCCAGCTGGCTGCTTCTTCTTGCCCGAAGGTTGACACCCGGGGCCTATGTGTCCCATTTGGACCGGATGCTCGGGAATGCGGGGCGGCCGGCCTCCATGCCATTGGACCGACTCGTGAGCCTGAAGCCGCTGGCGGCCCTGGGCGGGGTCTTGTTGGCACTTCTATTCGGCGGCACAAAGAGCCCGCAGGGAATCCTGTTGTCAGTGTGCCTCGCGGCAGCCTGTTACTTCCTCCCGGACCTCCTGGTCTACAACAGCGGCACAAAGCGCCAGGCGAGATTGCAGCTGGATCTGCCCAATGTCTTAGACCAATTGCTCATCTCGGTCGAGGCTGGCCTCGGTTTTGAAGCCGCCATGGCCCGTGTCGGTGCGAGCGGCAAGGGACCGCTGGCCGAAGAGATGGTGCGGACCCTGCAGGACATCCAGGCCGGCAGAAGCCGTCGTGAGGCCTACAAAGCCATGGCCGCGCGGTCCACCGTTGCGGATCTAAAGAGCTTCGTCGGTGCTGTCATCCAAGCCGATGTGCAGGGCCTATCTGTCGCCCGGGTCCTGAAACCCCAGGCGGACCAGATGCGAATCAAGAGACGCCTTCGGGCAGAGGAAAAAGCCATGAAGCTTCCGGTGGCCGTTGTATTTCCGCTGCTTCTCTTTATTTTTCCGCCGCTATTTATCGTCATCCTCGGCCCTGCCGTCATTAATGCAATCGCCACGTTTTCGGGCCGATAGCGAAAGCATCTAATCCGGCACGCAATTCATCCCTCATCTAACCAAAGTGGGCGGGACCAACCAGATGGAAGGAGCAACAGATGTTTAGGTCTAAGACAGGACATCGAAAGGTTCGGAATGGCCGGGAGCGCGGTGCGACGGCAGTTGAATTTGCCTTGGTGCTTCCCCTGCTCCTGTCCATGCTCCTTGGGGTAATTGACTTTGGAACGGCCCTCGGACAAAGCGTTAGCCTGCAAGGGGCCGCACGCGAAAGCGCACGGCAGGGGGTCACCCAGGGTGACGTCATTGCGTCTGCCAACCGCGCACGGGGGTCGCTCGACAGCAGCAAGCTCCAGGTGCGATTCGCCGTCGACACGTCAGCCGGGGCTCCCGGGCAAATGGTCGTCTGCTTGCGCTACCCCCAGTCGTCGCTGAGTGGATTCTATTCGTGGGTCCTGGGCGGCGTGTTCGAAGCAAAAGCCGTTATGAAAATGGAAAGCCCCGCGACCGTGACCGCGGGCGCACAGCGTTGGACCGGAGGATCATGCACTCCCTGACACCAGGATCGTTCCTGAAATGGCTACGCCGCATCGGTAAAACCGGGGGGCCAGTGAACGAGGAGATCATACGCGGAAAGGCATCCCGGGAGCTCGGGGCGGCTACAGTCATTTTCGCCTTGTTGGTTCCGGTGCTCTTCGGAGCCCTCGCCATGGCCATTGACGTCGGCAAGCTGGTCTACGAGCGCCAGCACCTTAGCAACGCGCTGGACGCGGCCGCGCTGGCTGGTGCGTCATACCTCCCCGGTGACCCGGTGGCTGCCCGCAACGCCGCGGCGTCATTCGCCCGGGCCAACGACCCCGCAGCGGCGCCAGCGGTCACCTTCTGGTGTGTGGTGGCGTCAACAGGCGCCGGCCGGACGGTGCTAAGCAGTCAGATCCCGAGCGTCTGCAACCCGGGAACGATCGCCGGGGCCAGGTGCAGCGAAACCATCTGCGCGATCCCCTGCATCCCCGGGGGTAGCAACGCCTGCAATTCGATCACTGTGACCGACGATAAGGACGTTGCGTTCAGCTTCGCGCCGGTGATCGGGATTAACACTGGTAATACAGGCTCGCTGGCGTCGGATGCCTGCAAGGGTTCCTGCGGTTCCCAAATCCCGAACCCGATGGATATTGCCATTGTGGCTGACCGAACCGGGAGCATGAGCACCGCGAATCGGGACCTGATGGTCGCTGGGATCAAGAGCACCCTGCAGACCATGACCAGGGATCAGCAATACGTGGCGCTGGGCACGATCCACCGAAGCAAGACACTTCCCGGAAGCTGCATCACCGCGCCATCCACGGACAACACAGGTCCTTGGATCCCCGTTCCGTTCTCCAACGACTACACCAACAACCCCGCAATTCCAGGCGGAACGCCACCACTGAACACGAGCAGCACGCTCGTCAAGGGCCTAACGTGCCTGTCTGCGTCGAGCGGCGGAACGTACCTGGCGGCCCCACTGAAAGCCGCCTCGCGGTACGTGCTGGGCACACCCAGCCTGCCCTCCCGCGCTGGAACGGCACGCAAGGCCATCATCCTGGAAACGGACGGCCAACCCAACGAGCAAAACATCGCGGGATCCGACAACTCATTGAACAACGCAAACGACATCGGGACTACCAACGACGCCGCTGCGTGCAACAACCTGAACGCCGTCGCAACGAACGCCAAAGCGGCGGGCCTGCTCATAGTGACGGTCGCCTTCGGAGACGCAACAAGCGCGCAGTGCGGCAGTGGCGGCGCGTTTGTCCGGAACGTCCTGGCCGCCGCGGCGTCGAAGGACTCACACGGTATCCCCAGCGACGCCGACAACGACTGCTCCACAGCGGCACTCCGGAATACCGAGAACTCTGACGGAGACTTCTTCTTCTGCGCAGCAAGCGGAAACGAGCTCGGCCCGATCTTCGCCTCTGCGGTCAACGCCATCAGTTCCAACTCCAGGCTGATACGGATCCCGAGCTGACTGATTGGCTGGCGTGCATGGAGCCGCCGGCTGAAAGATACCCAGATACCGGACCCCCTTGGACCAGAGCCAAGGGGGTCCTTCTGCATGCCCATCTATAGCGCAAGATGCGCGCAGGGAATGTACAGGAAATAGGCAGTTTGGGCAGTCTTGGCGCAGGAAGTCCACCACACTGATTGACGGCGTGTCGGCGGTTGCTAAATTCCTCTCAGTGCTGGTGCAGGGCCAGCCGCCCAACTCGCTCAGGAGTCACCAATGCGTTCCTTCTTCTCCAACATCGCATCCCGCCTTCGCCGTGACCAGCGCGGCGCCACTGCCGTCGAATACGGCATCATGGTTTCCCTTATTGCGGTCGTCATCATCGTCGCCGTTGGCCTGCTCGGCGGACAGCTGAACAAGACCTTTACTGACGTGCAGTGCCAGATCAGCGGCAGCAAGACGGGCGTTTGCGCCCCGCCGGCAGCTCCCTAAGGCTCTCCGTCTCGATCGTAAGCGACAGTGTGGCGGCGGCGTTTGCCGCCGCCACGCATCATGGAATTCGGCCGAGCCTACAACGTGCAGATCTCGCTCTCCAGCGCGGCTCGTGAAGGCGTCCGCGTGATGGCCATCAACAACAACCCCTCGGCCGCGCGCACCGCGGTCAAGAATGCGGCAACGGGTCTCCGTCCGGTGCTGGCCGACACCAACATCACCATCACGCCCACCCCGTGTACGTCCGGCGCACAGGTCACGGTCAAAATCACCTACACACTCTCCACCATGACCGGCATTGCCGGGCCATTTCCGATGGAAGGCAAAGGAGTGATGTTGTGCGGTGGCTAAGGATGCCAACTACCGACGCCGACGGCGAGCGCGGTGGGATCGCCATCATGGTCGCAATCCTCATGGTTAGTCTGCTCGGCTTCGCTGCTCTCGCCGTCGACGTGGGAGTGATGTACGCGGAGCGGACCCAAGACCAAAATAGCTCGGATGCGGTCGCACTCATGGTCGCCCAAAAATGTGCCAAGAACCTCAACGACGTGGAATGTTCAGACGCGTTGCCTCGTTCGAGTCCGTTGGCAAGCAAACTGGCCAACGGTAATGCTGGAGACGGTCTCAGCAACATCCAAACCATCAGCCTCGACAAGGCCAACCGCAAGGTCAAAGTCATCGTGGGCGCCCAGGAAACTGGGCGCACGCCGAACCGTGTCTCACTGTTTCTGGCCCGCGCGCTGGGGATTGCAAGTGCCGAAGTAACAGCCAGTTCGAACGTTCAGTGGGGAGCCCCGACGAAGGGCACGATTCTCCTTCCTCTCGCCATTGCCCAATGCAAGCTCAATCTGCTGCCCGGGTCGTTCACTGGTGCCGAACAGGTCCTGGACATGGATTCCGGGGGCTGCGGAGAAATTCCAGGAGGCTTTGGCTGGATTTCTGACGGCGACGCAAAATGCGGTGTCACACTTACGGCCGGGCAGGCAAACAGCTCAGGTGCGTGGTTCTCGATCAACACGGGGGCAAGCGCGCCAACGGAGTGCTCGGCTGCCGATTTGAGCCAGATGAACGATCAGACCGTCCTTTTGCCGCTCTATGACATTGCCACGGGAAACGGATCGAGCGGAAAGTACTACATCAAGGGTTTTGCCGCCTTCCACGTCACCGGATACCACTTCGCAAGCAACAACTGGACCACCGGCGGCACGATCAGGAATAAGACCATCAGGGGCTACTTCGTCCGATACGTCTCTCTCTCCGACGCCTTCGAACTGGGCGCGGCACCGGACTACGGTACGTCAGTGGTCCGCCTCACAACTGGAGCGCCCTAAGAATGAAGTCACGCTTATTGGCAGGACTGGCCGCCGTTGTGCTGGCCATGATCGGTGCCATCCTCGTCGTCAGCTATGCACAGGGCGCCGACACCCGAGCCGTCCAGAACCTCAACCCCGTCAGCGTTATGGTGGTGCAGACCGCCGTCCCCGCCGGCACTCCGGTGGCGCAACTGGCCGCATTCGTCACCGCCCAGGAACTTCCGGGCAAGGCAGTCTCTAAGACGGCGCTTACGAACGTGGACGGCCTGGCCGGCAAGGTCACAGCGGTCGATCTGCTGCCGGGAGAACAGCTCGTGGCCGAGCGGCTGATCGAACCCTCGGCGTTCAAGGCCAGCGGGTCGGTGGATGTGCCGAAAGGGCTCCAGGAGGTGTCCTTCCAGCTCGAACCCCAGCGGGTTGTGGGCGGCCGCATCACGGTCGGGGACCACGTTGGCATCTTCATCAACCTGAAAAACGGCGGCCTGGAGGGCAAAGGCGAGACTACCCAACTATCTGTCCACAAGGTCCTAGTGACTGCCGTGCAGCGAGCACCGGTGGCGACGCCAAGTCCGCAGCCGACGACTGCGGGCGCTCCCGTCGAAGACACCTCGCTGCCTACCGGCTCATTGCTTATCACCGTTGCCGTCAACGAGGTAAACGCCACAAAGATTGTCTACGCTTCCAACTTCGCGGACATTGCGAGCATCTGGTTGAGCAAGGAACCACTCAATGCAACGGAAGGTGCCCGGCCCGGCATCATGACCCGCCCGGAGGTTTACAAGTGAGCCGCTTTGTTCTGATCACCCCCAACACTGACTTCGACGCGCGGGTCCGCCAGGCCGTCGCCGGCGGGCTTCCCGGCGGCGTCCAGACCTTTGCCTTCGTCAACCCCGCCGATCCCGGCGAGCTCTTCGCGAACCTCAACCAGGAGCGTCCCGAGGTGCTGATCCTGGGCCCGGACGTGCCTGTCGAGGATGCCCTGCGGCTCGCCACGGTGTTCGACGTGCAACTGCCCGAGCTGAGCGTCATCCTGGTCGCGGAGGCCGACCCGGATTTCGTGCTGCTGGCGATGCGCGCCGGCATCCGGGACATCCTCAGCCCCGGTGCCGATCCCGCGCAGATCCGGGTGCTGCTGGAACGGGCCTGCCAGTCGTTCGCCAGCCGCAATCGCTCCACGGCCGTCCCGCAGCCGGACGGCCGGCCAAGGGGATTGGTGATCGGCGTCTTCTCCCCCAAGGGTGGCGTCGGCAAGACGACCATCGCCACCAATATCGCCATTGGGCTGGGACAGGTATCCCCGATGGGCGTTGTCATCGTGGACCTGGACCTGCAGTTCGGCGACGTCGCCTCCGGCTTGTACCTGAATCCCGAGCACACCGTCACCGACGCCGTCTCGGCGTCGGCCAGCCAGGACTCGCTGGTCCTCAAGGCCTTCCTCACGGTCCACCCCAGCAGCATCTACGCACTCTGCGCACCCCGGACCCCGGTGGAAGCCGATGACATCACGCCCCAGCAGGTCAGCCGGCTGATCGTGCAGCTCGCGGAGCAGTTCCAGTACGTCGTGATAGACACCGCGCCCGGTCTGCCCGAGGTGGGCCTGGCCGCGATGGAGCAGTGCACCGATGTCGTCTGGGTCAGCGCCATGGATGTGCCCAGCATCCGCGGGCTCCGCTCGGGGCTGGATATCCTGCGCCGGCTGGACCTGCTTCCGGAGACCCGCCATGTGGTCCTGAACATGGCCGATTCCAAGTCCGGGCTCAGCGTCCAGGACGTCGAGGCCACTATCGGCGCCCCGGTGGATATCAGCATTCCGCGCTCCAAGGCCGTGGCCTACTCTACGAACCGCGGCATTCCGGTGCTGCAGGACGGCCGGAAGGACCCCGCGGTGAAGGGCCTCCGCCAGCTGGTGACGCGCTTTGACCCCGCCTGGCGGGCCACCGCCCAGAAGAAATTGCACCGACGGGTGGTGGTCTAGGTGAAACTCTCCGAGCGCCTCACGGCAGCGGAAACCGGCCCCCAAACCCGCCCGTCGGCGTCGCCGTCGTCGGCGTCGTCGGCGTCGCCGTCGTCGGCGTCGCCGTCGTCGGCAACGGCGGCGACGGCGCTGTCCCCCGCACCGTCGGTCCGATCCCCTCGGACCGAGCCGGCACGCCCCGAACCTTCGCGTCACGCTGCGGCTGCCGCGCCCGCCTTCGTGGAACACCCCGACGCCCTCCGCGCCAAGGGGCAGCAACCCGTGGATGCCTTCGCCGCCCTGAAGGAGCGCGCCGCCACCGCCCTGTTCGAGCGGATGGGAACCCGCTTCAACGACTCGGCGGTCAAAGAAGAAGAGCTCCGCGCCACCGCACGCGACGAACTGACCCGGATCATCGACGCCGAACAGGTTCCGCTGTCCGCCGAGGAGCGCACCCGGCTGGTCCGCGACGTCGCGGACGACGTGCTCGGCTACGGCCCGCTCCAGCGCCTGCTCGACGACCCCGCGGTAACCGAGATCATGGTCAACCGGATGGACCAGATCTACGTCGAACGGAAAGGCCAGCTGACCCTGACCGATTCGCGCTTCAGCTCCGAGGACCACCTGCGCAAAGTGATTGAACGCATCGTTTCCAAGGTGGGCCGCCGGATCGACGAGTCGTCCCCGCTCGTGGACGCGCGGCTCGAGGACGGCTCGCGCGTCAACGCGGTCATTCCCCCGCTGGCGGTCGGCGGTTCCTCGCTGACCATCCGTAAATTCAGCAAGGTGCCGCTGACGGTCCGCAACCTGATCGACTTCGGGACGCTCACCCCCGAGATGGCGGAGCTGCTGAACGCCTGCGTCCGGGCCAAGCTGAACATCATCGTCTCCGGCGGCACCGGCACCGGCAAAACCACCCTGCTGAACGTCTTGTCCTCCTTCCTGCCGCATGACGAGCGCATCGTCACCATCGAGGACGCCGTCGAACTGCAGATCCAGCAGGACCATGTGGTGCGCCTCGAAAGCCGGCCGCCGAACACCGAAGGCAAAGGCGAAGTGACCATCCGCGACCTTCTCCGCAACTCCCTGCGTATGCGGCCGGACCGGATCGTGGTGGGCGAGGTCCGCGGCGGCGAGTCCCTGGACATGCTCCAGGCGATGAACACCGGCCACGACGGCTCACTCTCCACCGTCCACTCGAACTCGCCGCGCGACGCCGTCGCCCGTCTTGAGACGCTGGTCCTGATGGCGGGGATGGATTTGCCGCTTCGCGCCATCCGCGAGCAGATCGCGTCCGCAGTGAACCTGATTGTGCAGATCTCCCGGCTGCGCGACGGCACCCGCCGCATCACCCACGTCACCGAGGTGCAGGGCATGGAGGGGGACATCGTCACCCTCCAGGACGCCTTCGTTTTCGATTACTCCGCCGGGGTGGACGCCCACGGCCGGTTCCTCGGCAAGCCGGTGGCAACCGGGATCCGGCCGAGGTTCATCGACCGCTTCGAGGACCTGGGCATCTTCGTGTCCCCCGGCGTCTTCGCGGCGCCGCTGGCCCCGGCCGGGAAAGCGTGAGCCGGCCATGACACTGACAATCGGCACCGCCTTCCTGGCCGCTGCCCTCCTGCTGCTGGCAGTGACCTTCCTTTCCCCCGGCACCGCCCGCGTTCCGCTGGACCGACGGCGGCCTGCGCAGGCCGCCGCGGATTCCTCGCTCAGCCGGTTCGCGGGATCCGCGGTCAACCTGGCGGACGGCTTCTTCGCACAACGGAAGGTCCGGCTCTTCAACCGGGAGGCTTTGGAACAAGCGGGACTGCGCATGGGCCAGGGCGACTTCTACGTGCTGCTGGCGGTCGGCGCCTTTGTGGGGGCCCTGGCCGGCTTCGTCGTCGGCGGCGTCCTGCTTGCCCTTCTGCTGGTCCTGCTCGCCCCGGTGGCCGGTCACCTGGCCCTCACGGTCCTGGCCGGAAAGCGTCGTGCCAAGTTCGACGACCAGCTGGGCGACACCCTGCAACTGCTTTCCGGCGGCCTGCGGGCCGGGCACAGCATCTTGCGCGCCATCGACGCCGCCGGGAGCGAATCGCAGAGCCCCACCGCGGAGGAGATGCGCCGCGTCATCACCGAAACGTCCCTGGGCCGCGACCTGCTGGCCTCGCTCAGCGACACCGCCGAACGGATGCGCAACGAGGACTTCGTCTGGATCGCCCAGGCCATCCAGATCAACCGCGAGGTGGGCGGCAACCTCGCGGAAGTGCTGGACCAGGTGAACGAGACCATCCGCGAGCGCAGCGAGATCAAGGGCCACATCAAGTCCCTCGCGGCCGAAGGCAAGTTCTCCGCCTACATCCTGATGGCCATGCCCATCGGCATCGTGGTCATGCTGATGCTGGTCAACCCCGGCTACATGAACGTGATGTTCACCAACCCGCTGGGCTGGGCCATGATGGCGGCCTCCGTGATTCTGATGACGATCGGTGGTCTGTGGATGCGCAAGATCATCGACCTGAAGTTCTGAGGCCCGGATGAACCCCCTGATCCTGTGCTCCCTCCTGCTGGTCAGCCTCCCCTCGGCGTACCTGACGTGGTCCGTGCTCTCCGTCGACCGGAAATCCCAACGCGCCATCCGGGAGATGCTTTCCCTGGGCACCGGACCCGCCGAGTCCGCCGGGCCCAAGGAGACGGCCCTGCTCGAGCGGATCGGCCACCGCCTGACGCCTCCCGCCTATGTCCGGAAACTCGACCGGCTGCTGTCCTTGGCCGGACGTCCCGCCTCGCTCCCGCTGGGTCGGGTTCTGGCCGCCAAACCGCTGCTGGGACTGCTGGGCGCTCTCCTGGGTCTCTGGCTCGCCGGCACGCCGGCCCCGCTCCTGAAGCTGGTGGGCTTGTTCGTGATGCTCCTGGGCTACTTCATCCCGGACCTGCTGCTCTACAGCAAGGGCCAGGAACGCCAGAAGATCATGCAGCTGGAACTGGCCAACACGCTGGACCAGATGCTGATCTCGGTCGAGGCCGGATTGGGATTCGAGGGGGCCATGGCGCGGGCCGGTGAAAACGGCAAGGGACCGCTCGCCGAGGAACTGGTCCGCACCCTGCAGGATATGCAGGTGGGACGCAGCCGGCGCGAGTCGTACCAGGCGCTGGCGGCACGAACCAACATCCCCGAGCTGCGCAGCTTTGTCCAGGCCGTGGTGCAGGCCGACACCTACGGCATTGCCATCAGCCGCGTGCTCCGGATCCAGGCCAAGGTGATGCGCGTCAAGCGGCGCCAGCGAGCCGAGGAGAAGGCCATGAAGCTGCCGGTCACCATCCTGTTCCCCCTGCTGTTCTTCATCTTTCCGGTGCTCTTTATCGCCATCCTGGGGCCCGCCGTGATCAATGCCATAGAGACCTTCAGTGGACACTAATCCGCCCATAGGTTTGCGGCGGACGGCCTGCACGGACGCCGCTAGTTGGCCCATAAAAGTGCCGGACAAGGATAGCCGCAAGGTTTCCGCAGGATACTCCGCCGCCTCCGGCGCCGGTCCGGACAGCTAGTACCGTAGAGCCATGTCTCTCTTAGCTGCCTGCCCCGACGACGCAAACGCGGGGTCCTTGCTCGCCGCCGATGCCCCCGCAGGCGGGGCCGGACTGACGGCGCCGTCCTCCGGCGCGGCCCCGCTCGTGGACCCCGCGGCCCTCCAGGACCTGGGCGAGCAGCTGAACAGCGCCGCCGTCGCCAAGGGCTTCGCCCGGGACTACGCAGAGATGTGGGACCAGCGCTATGACTCGCTGGCCGGGGCCCTGGAACGCCGTGACCAGGCAGCCGCGCTGGACGCCGTGCTGAGCCTCAAGACGTCCTCGTCGATGGTCGGCGGCCTGCGCCTGGCCGAACTCGCCGGCGAACTCGAGGAATCGATCCGGGGCGGGGACCTCGGAAGGGCCGCTTCCCTGCTGGACGATGTCGCCGCCCGCGGCAGCGAAACCGTGGACGAGCTGCAGTTCAGCTACATCCTCTGGGAGCGCTAGGAACGTTCAGCGTACTGGGAGCGCTCAGGCGCCAGCCGGTAGCCCACTCCGCGCACCGTCTGAAGCCAGCGCGGTTGCACCGAATCCTCCCGGAGCTTCCGGCGCAGGTTGCCGATGTGGACCTCAACGGCCCGTTCATCGGACTCGCTGATGTAGGCGTCGGCGCGGTAGTACTCTCCCCGCACCACACGGACCAGCTCGGTCTTGGACTTCACCGCGCCGGCGCCGCGGAGGAGCGCATGCAGGAGGTCGAACTCACTGCGGGTCAGGGCGAGCGGTTCGCCCTCGACCGTCACCGAGCGCATGTCGGGATTCAGTGCCAGCCCGTTGTGGCGCAAAACATTGTCCGGCACGGCAGCGTCGCCGGCCGGCCGTGCCGACGCCGCAGTCAACGCGCCCTGGCCGTCATGCCGGGGCCGGCGCATCATCGCGGCCACCCGGGCCCGTAGCTCTCGGGGCCGGAACGGTTTGGTCAGGAAATCGTCGGCGCCGGTGTGGAGCGCAGTCAGCGTGTCGAGCTCGTCCGTCCGTGCGGTCAGCATGACGATGTAGGCGTCACTGAACTGGCGGATCCGGCGCAGCACCTCATAGCCGTCAATGTCGGGAAGACCCACGTCCAGTGTTACGACGCTGGCCTCCCGGCGCCGGACAACCTCGACGCCCTCCCGCCCCCCGGCCGCTGAATGCACCTCATAGCCGGCCTGCCGGAGCACTGCCTCCACGAGGTTGCGCACATCCGCATCGTCCTCAACAACGACGGCCACCCCAAGGTCAGTCATGCCACCCTCACATCCGATGCTGCTCTGCCGGCCGGCGATGACTGTGCATACGCCGCCGCTGTAAATCCGGGCCTCATGCCCCGATGCCCGCGCCGTGCCCAAGGGACACGGCCTACACATGTCCTGCCACCATACCTACCAAGGGCCCCAATTTCGGTCTCCGGCGCAGTAACACGGGCAACAATAATATGTTTAGTGTCAAGTAGGTGTGACAGCAATGTAAACTCCAGTTGCGAGGAAGGGGCGCTTGTCATTGGGTGAACAGCGGCTGTTTCGTGGCGCGGGCGTGGACCGCCGCTTGGGCGCCCTGCACCCGCGCGCCCGTGTGCTGCTCAGCCAGCTGCCACTCACCCTGTTGTTCGGCGCCGGCCTGACGGCCGCGCCGGCCGCTTGGAGCCTCCACTTGGCCAACGGCTGGGGCCAGACCTCCCTCGCCCTTCATGCCGCACTTCTCCTGGCCTGCCTCCTCGTGCCGTGGCAACGGTTCGGGCCGCTGGCGCCCCTGGCGATTCCGGTCCTGGACCTCGCCGCGATCGGACTCAGCCGGGTGGCGGCCGCCGAGGAACTACCGGGCCTCGGAGTGCTGTCCGTGCTTCCCGTCGTCTGGATCGCCGCCTCGCAGCTCTCCCCCGCCGTCATCGCGGCCGTCAGCTTCCTGGGGCCGCTGCTGGCAGGTCTGCCCTGGTATTTTGCCGCCAGCGCCGGGGACAGC
This sequence comes from Arthrobacter sp. 10T44, assembly GCF_056393885.1. Taxonomy (NCBI): domain Bacteria; kingdom Bacillati; phylum Actinomycetota; class Actinomycetes; order Micrococcales; family Micrococcaceae; genus Arthrobacter; species Arthrobacter sp. 10T44. The sequence goes on from NZ_JBFTGT010000001.1 coordinate 358,934, forward strand.
CCGGGGCGCGGCGCCACCGTCGTGCTCCTGGCACTGATGACCCTGGCAGTCGCCCTGGCCATGCAGTTCGCCAGGGCGCAGCTGTGGCGCCAGCAGCGCAAGGTCGAAGCCAAGGAGGCGGAGTTGCAGGCCCTCCTCGCGGAAAGCCGGGAGCGTGAACGGCTGCTGAATACCATCCTGGACACGGTCGACGTCGGCATCGTCGCGATCGGCGCGAACGGCCGCCGGCTGCTCACCAACAGCTGGCAGGCACGGCTCGAGGCGGCCGCGGCGATTCCCGGGCCTGCCGGGCCCGCGGATCCGGGCTGGGAAGACCAACTGCTGCTAACCGGGCGGGACCAGACCACGCTGCTCCCGCCTGCCCGGCGCCCGCTCCGCCGGGCGCTGGAGGGCGAGTCCTTCGCGGACCACCTCGTCTGTTTCGGGGAAGCCCCGGGCAGCCGGGTTGTGTCCACCGGGGCGAGGCCGCTGAAAAACGACGACGGCGGCTTCGGCGGCGCCGTCGTCGTGTACAACGAGGTCACCGGGCTGGTCAATGCCCTCGCCGCCAAGGAAGACGTGGTCGCGACCGTCTCGCACGAGTTCCGGACACCGCTGACGTCGATCATCGGCAACCTGGACCTGGTCCTGGGCGATGAACTGCCTCTGCCGGTGCTGCGCCGGATCGAGGTGGCGCAGCGCAACGCCGAGCGGCTGCTGGCGCTCGTCTCCGACCTGCTGATGTCCGCCAGCTCCGCGGTTCAGGTCCACCCGAGGAAAACCGACCTGGCCGGCCTGGTGGAGGCGAGCCTCGGCTCGGCCCAGGCGCATGCCCAGTCCTCGCGGGTGTCCCTGGCGATGCACGTGCCGGCGCCGCTGTGGGCCAACGTGGACCCGCTGCGGATCAGCCAGGCGCTGGACAACTTGGTCTCCAATGCCATCAAATACTCGCCGGATGGCGGCGCGGTGACTGTCTCGGCCTGGGCCGACGACGGCCGTGTGCTGCTACAGGTGGAGGACAGCGGCATCGGCATGACCGCTGCCGACGCCGAAAGGGTCTTCACCCGCTTCTTCCGGAGCCCGGCCGTACGGGACGGCGCAATCCCCGGGGCCGGGCTGGGCTTGTCCATCACCAAGGCGATCGTGGAGGGCCACGGGGGCTCCATCACCTGCAGCACCCTCCCCGGCTGCGGGAGCACCTTTACCGTGGACCTGCCGGCAGACGGCCACCCGGCCGCTTTCTAGTCCCGCGGGTCAGTCGCCGGTCGGAACTTCCCCAACTTCAGCGCCGTCGCCCGGCGTGTTGCGCCGACCCGCCGTCCTTGCCGGCTTTGGTGCCGTCAAAGACGGGGAAACTCGGCGGCGGGCTATTTGCGAAGGGCGCGCGTCAGCTCGGCCCGTGCCAGCAGCCCGCTAGCGGAGGGGTACGCCACCTCTTCAAGGACCAGCGGGTGCGGGGCGGCAAGGACGGACCGGGCATCCCGCTGGCGGGCGATCAGCCGCTCGTAGAGCCACCCGGGCTGCTCGACGCCGGCTCCGACGTAGAGCGCCGATCCCACGAGCGAACGGACCATGTTGTGGCAGAAGGCGTCAGCCTGGACCGTGGCGACGATGACGCCGTCAGCGCCCCGGGTGAACTCGAAACGCTGCAGTTCCCGGATGGTCGTGGCGCCTTCGCGGGGCTTGCAGTAGGAACGGAAGTCCTGCAGCCCCAGCAGCTGGGAGGCGCCTTCGTTCAGCAATGCGGTGTCCAGCTGCTCCTTGTGCCAGAGCGTCGAGTACCGGCCGAGCGGATCCCACAGGGCCGCCCCGTCCGCGATCCGGTAGCTGTAGCGCCGCCACAGCGCGGAGAACCGGGCATCGAAGCCTTCCGGCGCCAGGGCAACCCGGTGCACTTCGATCGCGCCGCTGAGCTCGCCCAGCCCGCGGCTCAGCGCGCCGCGCAGCCGCCGGAGCAGGGCCGCGGCAGGGTCGAGTTCGGCCCCGCGGTTCAGCCCCTGCCATTCCGCTTCACTCAGGTCCAGGTGCACCACCTGTCCGCGGGCGTGCACGCCGGCGTCGGTGCGACCGGCGACGGTGACGCGGACCGGCCGGCGGATCAGCAGGGCGAGGGCCTCTTCCAGGACGCCCTGCACGGTACGGCGGCCGGGCTGCAGGGCCCAGCCGCTGAACGGGCCGCCGTCGTACGAAAGATCCAGCCGGATACGCAAAAACCCGCCGCCCCCCATAACGGGGGCAGCGGGTTTGAGCTCGTTCATAGACTTAAGTCTATAAGAAGGTTCTAGCGAATTACTTCGCGTCCTTCTCGGACTCTGCAGCAGCTTCCTCGGCGGCCGGAGCCTCTTCGGTCTCGGCGACCTCAGCTTCGGGAGCCTCTTCAGTCTCAGCAGCTTCAGTCTCGGCGACCGGAGCGGCTTCAGCCTTGTCAGCGTCCTTCTTGTCGGCATCGCGCTTCGCAGCGGAAGTAGCCTCGGCTACCACGGCCTGCTTGGCGGAAACCGGCTCGAGAACCAGTTCGATGACAGCCATGGGAGCGTTGTCGCCCTTGCGGTTGCCGATCTTGGTGATACGGGTGTAGCCGCCGTCGCGGTTCTCCACTGCCTGTGCAATGTCGGTGAACAGCTCGTGGACGATGCCCTTGTTGCTGATCAGGCCGAGTACACGACGGCGGGAAGCGAGGTCACCGCGCTTGGCGAAAGTCACCAGGCGCTCGGCGTACGGCTTCAGGCGCTTGGCCTTGGTCACCGTAGTGGTGATCCGCTTGTGCTCGAACAGTGCGGCGGACAGGTTCGCGAGCATAAGACGCTCGTGAGCCGCTCCGCCTCCGAGGCGCGGACCCTTAGCGGGGGTAGGCATTATAGTTTCTCCTCATATGGAAGCCGGCGGGCTGCGCACGCTGCGGTGCGTCCAGCCTGCTGGCCAAGATCTGTTTTAGAGCTCGTCGTCGCTGAAAGCGGCGTCGTCCTCTTCGATGGCTGCGGCGCGGGCTGCGAGGTCGAAACCGGGAGGGGAGTCCTTGAGGGACAGACCCAGTTCAACGAGCTTCGCCTTGACCTCATCAATGGACTTCGCACCGAAGTTACGGATGTCCATCAGGTCAGCCTCGGAGCGGGCAACGAGTTCACCCACGGTGTGGATGCCCTCACGCTTGAGGCAGTTGTAGGAACGGACGGTGAGGTCCAGATCCTCGATCGGCAGAGCCATGTCTGCTGCCAGGGCAGCATCCGTCGGCGACGGGCCAATCTCGATACCTTCAGCTGCGGTGTTCAGCTCGCGGGCCAGACCGAACAGTTCCACCAGGGTGGTACCGGCCGAAGCAACCGCATCGCGCGGGGCGATGGCCTGCTTGGTCTCAACGTCGACAATCAGCTTGTCGAAGTCAGTGCGCTGCTCAACACGGGTAGCTTCCACGCGGAAAGTAACCTTCAGGACCGGCGAGTAGATCGAGTCGACCGGGATGCGGCCGATCTCGGAGTCGCCGGACTTGTTCTGAGCTGCCGAAACGTAGCCGCGGCCGCGCTCGATGGTCAGTTCGAGTTCGAACTTGCCCTTCGAGTTCAGCGTGGCAATGTGCAGATCCGGGTTGTGGAATTCGACGCCGGCCGGCGGAGCGATGTCCGCGGCGGTGACGACTCCCGGGCCCTGCTTGCGCAGGTAAGCAACAACCGGCTCGTCGTGCTCGGAGGAGACCGACAGGTTCTTGATGTTCAGGATGATCTCGGTGACATCTTCCTTGACACCCGGAACTGTGGTGAACTCGTGCAGCACGCCATCGATCCGGATGCTCGTTACAGAGGCACCGGGGATGGAGGAGAGCAGGGTACGGCGGAGGGAGTTTCCGAGGGTGTAACCGAAGCCCGGCTCCAGCGGTTCAATGATGAAACGGGAGCGGTTATCGGAGACGACCTCTTCGGAGAGGGTGGGGCGCTGTGCAATGAGCACTTAGGTTTCCTTTCGGCGAGCATCCGCTATATGACGCAACACAGGTGGTGGAAAGATCGGTCTGAAGACTTAACGCGGCTGGGCTTGCCCGGACCGGTGAGGGTCCGGGCAAGCTCCGGCTAAGACTTAGACGCGGCGGCGCTTCGGCGGGCGGCAGCCGTTGTGCGCGCTGGGGGTTACATCCTGGATGGATCCAACCTCGAGGCCAGCGGCCTGCAGTGAACGGATTGCGGTCTCGCGTCCGGATCCCGGTCCCTTGACGAATACGTCAACCTTGCGCATGCCGTGCTCCTGAGCGCGCTTTGCGGCGGCTTCGGCGGCCATCTGGGCTGCGAACGGGGTGGACTTACGTGAGCCCTTGAAGCCAACCTCACCGGACGAAGCCCAGGAGATGACAGCACCGTTCGGATCCGTGATGGAAACGATGGTGTTGTTAAAGGTGCTCTTGATGTGCGCCTGGCCCAGCGCGATATTCTTCTTGTCCTTCTTACGCGGCTTGCGAACCGCGCCACGAGTCTTCGGGGGCATTATTTCTCCTACAGAAAGTTATCGGGGGGAAGACGAGCTAATCCCGAGGGATTTAGCGGGTCTTCTTCTTGCCTGCGACGGTGCGCTTCGGGCCCTTGCGGGTGCGCGCGTTCGTCTTCGTACGCTGTCCGCGCACTGGCAGGCCCTTACGGTGGCGAATACCTTCGTAGCTGCCGATTTCAACCTTGCGGCGGATATCTGCTGCTACTTCGCGGCGAAGGTCACCCTCAACCTTGTAGTTGCCTTCAATGTAATCACGCAGCTGGACGAGCTCGGCGTCGGACAGGTCCTTGACCCGAACGTCCGCGCTGATGCCGGTGGCAGCCAGGGTTTCGTGTGCACGGGTCTTGCCCACGCCGTAGATGTAAGTAAGCGCAATTTCCAACCGCTTTTCGCGGGGAATGTCTACGCCAGCGAGACGAGCCATAGTGGCAGTGCTCCTTGAATAAACCGGAGGTCGTAGGCAGTACACCCGTACAGTCCGTACGGCCCCAGCCTCCGACCGGGGGTTAGCTGTCCGGACTCGTTATTGCTCAGTGTCCCAGATCAGCTTGTGCTGCCTTTTTATTTACTTGCGTGGGTTAGCAACCCAGGGTTTCCGGTGAAGGAAATTAGCCCTGGCGCTGCTTGTGGCGCGGGTTCTCGCAGATCACCATGACCCGGCCATTACGGCGGATCACTTTGCACTTTTCGCAGATCTGCTTGACGCTCGGCTTGACCTTCATGGCGTTCCTTTGCGTGTTGCAGTTGGTCAGCTGGACCGGCCTTTGGCTAATGCCCTGGCCGGCCAGTGTTTACTTGTAGCGGTAGACGATACGACCACGTGTCAGGTCGTACGGGCTCAGCTCCACCACTACCCGGTCCTCAGGGAGAATCCTGATGTAGTGCTGGCGCATCTTTCCAGAGATGTGTGCCAGAACGATGTGCTTGTTGGTGAGCTCAACGCGAAACATCGCGTTAGGCAGCGCCTCGGTCACAACGCCCTCGATCTCAATGACCCCGTCCTTCTTGGCCATACCCTCCGCTAACTGTTGTTGCCACAGCCCCTCCGGCTTGCACCGACGATCACTGCGGACGATTTTAATTGCTTGTTTTGCTAGCTTGCCTGCTGCCACCAGGCCACAAAAGGGCACAACAGGGCAGACAACCAACAGTCAACACTACGGCATTGCGGGCCGAATGTTAAATCCAGCCATGCTAGCGCACTCCGTCCCCGTATGCACGAAAGCGCCCCGCCGGGGTCTCCACCTCCGCCGCCGCGGCGATCCCGTCCAGGATGGCCAGCCGGACGACGTCGGCTGCCGCGCTCTGCAGGTTTATCAGGCTCAACTGCCGTGCGGCGTCGGTACTGCGGTCCAGCGCGACGGCGCCAGTGGAGAGCGCGAACACCGTGTCGCCGTCGGCCAGCGTATGGCTTGGATTCAGCGCCCGGGCGAGGCCGGCGTGGGCTGCCGAGGCTGTCCGCTTGCACTCGGCCTTGTTCAATGCGGCGTTGGTCGCGACGACGACGAGGGTTGTGTTGAGGGGCGGCGCGGCATTCGCCGACGGGGAATCGGGAACCCGGAAGCGCGCGTCTAAGGGAGGAACGACCGAGCGCGCGGAGGGTTCGGGATTTCCCGTCGGCACCACAAATGGGAGTCCCAGCGCGTTGACTACAGCAAGCGCCCCGACGACGACGCCGTTTTCCAAGGTGATCGAGGCCGTGCCTATTCCGCCCTTGAATTGACCCCGGCCGATAGCTGCGCCGGTGCCGGCCCCCACGTTGCCTCGTTCGACGTCGTGCCCCTCCTGGTGTGCGGCGGCATCGGCGGCGGCGGCATAGCCCATGGCCTCGTCCGGGCGGGCGGCGAAGTCGCCGCCGCGGCCCAGGTCGAAGATGGCCGCCGCGGGGACAATCGGCACCACGCCGCCGGGCACGGGGAAGCCCCTCCCCTGCTCCTCACACCAGCGCTGGGCGCCGTGGGCAGCCGCCAGCCCGAAGGCGCTGCCCCCGGTCAGGACCACGGCGTCGACGGCGGTGCTCAGCGTGGTGGGGTCGAGCGCGTCGGTCTCGTGCGTACCGGGACCGCCGCCCCTGACGTCCACCGAGCCTGCCGTCCCCGGGGGCGGCAGGACCACCGTGACGCCGCTCTGCCAGCCCTCCCCGGTCCGGGCGGCATGGCCCACTCGGATTCCGGGCACATCCGTAATCGCCATCATGGCTCCATTGTGCGCCCCGCCGCCGGGAAACCAGGCGCCGCGATCTCCCCGCCCGCAAACGAACGTTGTGGAATACTGCAACCAACAATAGGTAAACGGGCAAGGAAGCCTGACATAACAAAGCTCTGACGAGGCCTTGTGCGGGGTTCCGCCCACCCAGCGTGTGGTGAAGTGTTCTTGATCCCCCGCCCAACTGCCTGCCCTCGGCAGGCCCGGATCCGTTAGAGACGCCCTATGACTAGACATTTGACGGACAGTCCCGTGGCTACCGCCGGGACCGTCACGCGGGACCAGCGCCGGGGACGCTGGTCTGCCCGGACACGCAGGGACTTCATCGTGTTCCTTGCGCTGGCCCTGCCGAACCTGGCACTGATAGCGGTGTTCACCTACCTCCCGCTCATCAACAACATCTACTACTCCACGCTGGACTGGACGCTGGGCTCCGCCTCCGCCACGGTCGTCGGCTTCGACAACTACATCAACTTCTTCACCAGCGCCGACGCCCCCAAGGTGCTGGGCACCACGGCCATCTTCACCGTCATAACGGTCGGCGGGTCCATGGTCCTCGGACTGCTGGTGGCCCTCGCCTTGAACTCCAAGGTCCGCGGCACCACCTTCGCCCGGTCCGCCGTTTTCGCCCCCTACGTGCTCAGCGGGGTCGGCGTCGGACTGGTCTGGCTGTTCATCTTCGACCCCGGCTACGGGGTGCTGTCCTGGCTGCTGCGCGGGATCGGCCAGCAGAGCCCGCAATGGATCAACGATCCGCAGCTCTCCCTGGTCATGGTGATCACGGTCTACATCTGGAAGAACCTCGGCTACTGCGCCGTCGTCTACCTCGCCGGCCTCCAGTCGCTGCCCCAGGACGTCATGGAAGCGGCGTCGCTGGACGGCGCCAACGGGTTCCGCCGCTTCGTCAGCATGTCGGTCCCGCTGCTCTCCCCCACCACGTTCTTCCTGCTGATCACCACGATGCTCAGTTCGCTGCAGGCTTTCGACCTGATCCGGATCATGACCCCGCTCGGCAACGGGACGTCCACCCTGATCTACGAGGCGTACCTGCAGGCCTTCGGGGCCTTCAACCGGGCCGGCTACTCGGCGTCCATTTCCGTGGTGCTCTTCGCCATCCTCCTGATCATCACCGTGCTGCAGGTGCGGTTCGTAGAACGGAAGGTGCACTACTCGTGAGCACACTCTCTCCCGTGAACCCCGATCCCGCTGCCAACGCCGGACCCGCCGCCGGCCCCGAGGTTCCACCGCAACGGCAGCGACCGTTTTCCCGCGCAAACCTGGTCCAGACAATCGCCGCCGGCTACGTCCCGCTCATCCTCGCCACCCTCGTGGTGGTGCTGCCGCTGCTCTGGATGGTGCTGAGCTCCTTCAAGCAGCCGGGCGAGATCGTCACGACGGACCTGATGATCCTGCCGGAAAGCGTGAACCTGGACAACTACCACGTAGCGATGACGACGGTGCCCTTCGCCAGGTTCTTCCTGAACAGCCTGATCGTCACCACGGTGGGCGCCACTGTGAAGGTGATCCTGGCCATCCTGACGGCCTACGCCCTGGTCTTTGTCCGCTTTCCGTTCAAGAACGTCATCTTCATCCTCATCCTGGTCGCGCTGATGGTGCCGCCGCAGGTGTCCATCCTGCCCAACTACATCCTGATCGCGGGCCTGGGTGGCAAGAACACCCTCTGGGGCATCATCCTGCCCGGGCTGGGCACCGCCTTCGGCACCTTCCTGCTCCGCCAGCACTTCATGACGCTGCCCGGCTCCATCCTGGAAGCTGCCGAGATCGACGGTGCGGGGCACTGGCGCCGGCTGTGGCAGGTCGTCGTCCCGGTCTCCGGCCCGTCAATCGCCACCGTCGCCCTGGTCACCGTCGTGAGCGAATGGAACGACTACATCTGGCCGCTCATCATCACCGACCGGCCGGAAACCATGACGCTGCCCGTGGGCCTGACCCTGTTGCAGAACTCTGAAGGCAACGGCTCCGGCTGGGGCATCCTGATGGCCGGCGCGGTCCTGGTGATTGTTCCGATCCTGCTGGTCTTTGCGGCGCTGCAACGCTACATCGTGGCCGGCCTCACCCAGGGCAGCGTCACCGGGTGACGCCGCCTCCGAATGCACCCCACCATCACAACAAGTCAACACTTTTGAGAGGATCCACCATGGCAACGAATCTTGGCCGCAGACACTTCCTTGGCCTGGCCGGCGCGGGCGCAGGGGCCGCGGCCCTGGCGGCCTGCGGCGGCCCGTCCACGGGAGGCGGCACCGGGGCCTCCGGCGCGGCGGACATCGACTTCAGCGGCGTGAAGCCGGCCTCGTCGATCGATTTCTGGACCAACCACCCGGGCAAGTCCCAGGACGTGGAAAAGGCGATCATCGAGAAGTTCCAGGCCAAGTTCCCGGACATCAAGGTCAACCTGATCACCGCCGGCGCCAATTACGAGGAAATCGCGCAGAAGTTCCAGACCTCCCAGGCAGCGAAGTCGGCCCTGCCCGGCCTTGTGGTGCTCTCGGACGTCTGGTGGTTCCGGTACTACACCAACGGCAACATCATCCCGCTCGACAACCTGATCAAGCAGTTGGACATCAAGGTTGATGACTTCCAGAAGTCACTCGTCGCCGACTACCAGTACGCCGACAAGCAGTGGGCCCTCCCCTACGGCCGCTCCACCCCGCTGTTCTACTACAACAAGGACCACTTCAAGGCCGCCGGCTTGCCGGACCGGGCGCCCAAGACCTGGCAGGAGTTCGCCGAGTGGGCCCCGAAACTGAAGGCCAGTTCCGGCGCCCAGTACGCCTACATCTATCCCGCACTGGCCGGATACGCCGGCTGGACCCTGCAGAACAACCTCTGGGGCTGGGGCGGCAGCTGGTCCAACGAATGGACCATCAACTGTGATTCCGCCGAGTCGGTGGAAGCGCTCCAGTGGGCCCAGGATTCGATCTACAAGGACAAGTGGGCGGGTGTCTCCTCCAAGGAGGCCGCGGACGACTTCGCGGCCGGCATCACCTCCGCCACGATCGCCTCCACCGGCTCCCTGCTGGGCGTGCTGAGCTCCGCCAAGTTCAACGTGGGCGTCGGCTTCCTCCCGGGCGGCCCGAAGAAGGAAAGCGGTGTCTGCCCCACCGGCGGCGCCGGGCTCGGCATCCCCAGCGGTGTCAGCAAGGAAGTCCAGCTCGCTGCCGCGACATTCCTGAAGTTCATGACCGAGCCGGAGAACACCGCCGCGTTCTCCGCCGCGACCGGCTACATGCCGACCCGGACGTCCGCCGACATGACCGCGGTGCTCGCCAAGACGCCTCAGATCAAGACGGCCATCGACCAGCTCGCGGTTACCCACGTCCAGGACAACGCCCGGGTGTTCCTGCCGGGCGCGGACCAGGAAATGGCCAAAGCCGCCGCGAAGATCCTCACCCAGCAGGGCGACGTCAAGGCCACCATGACCGAGCTCAAGACCACCCTCGAGGGCATCTACACGAAGGACGTGAAGCCGAAGCTCAAGAGCTGACGCTGCGCTCACTGCCTGAGGATACGACGAATCCCTGGCGACGCTGGAATACCAGCGCCGCCAGGGATTCGTCGTATCACAAGCCGCCAAGCGCATCGCTAGGGAGCCGCGAAAGAAACGCTTAGGGAATCGGGACGGGGACGACGCCGAGCGGCGCCAGTTTCGCGGCTCCGCCGTCGGGCGCCGAAAGCACCCAGATGCCCTTCTCGTGCACCGCCACGGAGTGCTCCCACTGGCAGGAGCGCTTCCCGTCGGTGGTGACCACGGTCCAGTCGTCGTCGAGGGTGGCGGTTTCGATGCTGCCGCGGACCAGCATGGGTTCGATCGCCAGACACAGTCCGGGCCGGATCTTGGGGCCGCGGTGGCCCGTACGGTAGTTCAGCACGTCCGGGGCCATGTGCATCTCGGAGCCGATCCCGTGGCCCACGTAGTCCTCCAGGATGCCCAGCGGCTTCCCGGGCACGGAGGAAACATAGTCGTCCACAGCGTTGCCGATGTCGCCGACGAACTTGCCGGTGGCCAGCGCCGCGATGCCGTGCCACATGGCCGCCTCGGTGACGTCGGAGAGCCGCTGGTCTTCGGGGTCCGCCGTCCCGACGATCACGGTACGGGCCGAGTCGGAGTGCCAGCCGTCCACGATGGCGCCGCCGTCGATCGAGATGATGTCCCCGTCCTGCAGGACACGGTCGCCGGGGATGCCGTGCACTACTTCCTCGTTGACCGAGGTGCAGATGGTGGCCGGGAAGCCGTGGTAGCCGAGGAAGTTGGACTTCGCTCCGGCGTCCTGGAGCACGCCGGCAAAGACGGCGTCGAGGTCGCGGGTGGTCACTCCGGGGACGGCTGCCGCCACGGCGGCGTCGAGCGCGCGGCTCAGCACCAGCCCGGCCTCGTGCATGGTCCGCATCTGGGCGTTGGTCTTGTATTCAATGCGGGTCTGGCCGAATGCCATCCTCAGCGTCCTTTCGGTGGTGCCGCAGCCGCCCTGCAGTGGGTGTGCGGACAAATGGCTGAGGCTCCTCCCGGCACTGCGGGAGGAGCCTCAATAGTCACGGGCCGGATCAGGCGGACTGCGCCGCTTTGATGGCCTGCATGACGCGATCGGTGACCTCGTCGATGCCGCCGATGCCGTCGACCTGGGTGAGGATGCCGCGGTCGGCATACTTGGCCACCACGGCTTCCGTCTGGCCGTGGTAGAGGTCCAGTCGGTGGCGGATCACGGCTTCGTTGTCGTCGCTGCGGCCGGTGTCCTTGGCGCGGCCCAGGAGGCGCTTGACGAGTTCCTCGTCGTCGGCCGTGAGCTGCAGGACGACGTCGAGCTTCTGGTCGGCGTCGGCGAGGATCGCGTCGAGGTAGTCCACCTGCGCGGTGGTGCGCGGGTAGCCGTCCAGCAGGAAGCCGGCTTCGACGTCGTCCTCCGTGAGGCGGTCCCGGACCATCTTGTTGGTCACGCTGTCCGGGACGAAGTCGCCCGCGTCCATGTACTTCTTGGCTTCGATGCCGAGCGGCGTCTCACCCTTGACGTTGGCACGGAAGATGTCGCCGGTGGAGATCGCAACGACGCCGAGTCGCTCCGAAATGCGTTCCGCCTGCGTTCCCTTGCCGGAACCGGGAGGTCCGATAATCAACATTCTCGTCATCGCAAAAGCCCTTCGTAGTGACGCTGCTGTAGCTGAGCATCAATCTGCTTGACGGTCTCCAAACCTACGCCCACCATGATCAGGATCGAGGTGCCGCCGAACGGGAAGTTCTGGTTGGCGTTGATCAGGACCAAGGCAATCAGCGGGATCAGGGCCACAAAGCCCAGGTAGATCGCGCCGGGCAGGGTGATCCTGGAAAGCACATACTGCAGGTAATCCGCGGTCGGCTTGCCGGCACGGATACCCGGAATGAAGCCGCCGTACTTCTTCATGTTGTCAGAAACTTCCTCAGGGTTGAAAGTGATCGCAACATAGAAGTAAGTGAAGAACACAATCATGGCGAAGTACAGGGCCATGTAGATGGGGTGGTCACCGCGGGTGAGGTTGTTGTTGATCCACTCAACCCACGGCGCGACGGGCTCGCCCGGCGCAGGCCGGTTGAACTGGGAGATCAGGCCCGGCAGGTACAGCATCGAGGACGCGAAGATGACGGGCACGACGCCGGCCATGTTCACCTTGATGGGGATGTAGGTGCTGGTTCCGCCCACGGTGCGGCGGCCGATCATGCGCTTGGCGTACTGCACCGGGATGCGGCGCTGGGACTGCTCAACGAAGACGACCAGGGCCACGGTCAGCAGGCCGATGACGAGGACCGTAAAGAAGGTGCCCGGGCCCTGCGCCTTCCAGATGGCACCGAGGGACGTCGGGAAGCCGGCAGCGATCGAGGTGAAGATGAGCAGCGACATGCCGTTGCCCACACCCTTCTCGGTGACGAGCTCGCCCATCCACATGATCAGGCCGGTGCCGGCCGTCAGCGTGATGATGATCAAGATCGTGGTGATGATGCTCGCGTCCGGAATGATCGGCAGCTGGCAGTTCGGCAGCAGCTGGCCGGAGCGCGCCAGCGACACCAGCGTCGTGGCGTTCAGGAGGCCCAGGGCGATCGTCAGGTACCGGGTGTACTGGGTCAGCTTGGACTGGCCCGAGGCGCCCTCTTCGTAGAGCTGCTGGAACCGGGGAATGACCACGCGGAGCAGCTGGACGATGATGCTTGCCGTGATGTACGGCATGATCCCGAGCGCGAAAATTGAGACCTGCAGCAATGCACCGCCGCTGAACAGGTTGACGAGCTGGTAGATCCCGCCCGAGGTCTGACCGTTCTGCAAGCATTGCTGGACATTCTGGTAGTTCACACCAGGCGAGGGGATGAAGGCACCCAAGCGGAAGATTGTGATGATTCCCAGCGTGAACAACAACTTGCGTCGCAGATCAGGCGTGCGAAAGGCCCGGCCAAATGCGCTAAGCAAGCGTCCTCCTGAGTAATAAGTAAAGTCGTGTGAGATAGGTCAAATAAACCCAACAACCGAGTCTAACGGGTGGATGCGCCCGGCGAACAATCGGCATGGCCGGGAAACAGAAAAAACTCCCGGCACCGGGGGCCTGAGCCCCACGGTGCCGGGAGTTTGAACAACGGGCAACTGCCCCGCCGCCTCTTTAGAGGGCGGTGGTGCTTCCGCCTGCTGCGGCAATCTTTTCTGCGGCGCTGGCCGAGAATGCGTGGACGGTGACGTCAACCTTGACGGTGATGTCGCCGGTGCCCAGCACCTTGACGGGCTGGTTCTTGCGAACGGCACCCTTTTCGACCAGGTTCTCCACGGTGACTGCGCCACCTTCCGGGAACAGCTCGTTGAGCTTGTCCAGGTTTACAACCTGGTACTCAACCCGGAACGGGTTCTTGAAGCCGCGCAGTTTCGGCAGGCGCATGTGCAGCGGCAGCTGGCCGCCGGCAAAGCCAGCCTTGATCTGGTAGCGGGCCTTCGTACCCTTGGTACCGCGACCAGCGGTCTTACCCTTGGAACCTTCACCACGACCAACGCGGGTCTTGGCGGTCTTGGCACCCGGGGCGGGACGCAGGTGGTGAACCTTCAGTGCGTTCTGCTTCTCAGCAGCAGCGCCCTGTGCCTTCTCGGCGGTGTTCTTCTCTGCCATTTACTTCGCCTCCTCTACCTTTACCAGGTGCGGAACCGTGTTGAGCATCCCGACGGTCACGGCGTCGGCGGTGCGGACAACGGTGTGTCCGATCCGCTTCAGGCCGAGGGAGCGAAGGGTGTCGCGCTGGTTCTGCTTGCCGCCAATGGCGGACTTGATCTGAGTGATCTCCAACTGAGCGTCGGAGGGAATCAGGTTCTTAGCCATGACTCAGACACCTGCCTTCTGGTTCAGGAGCGCCTTCACCATTGCCGGCGGAGCGACCTCGTCGAGCGGGAGGCCGCGGCGTGCTGCCACTGCTGCCGGCTCTTCGAGGCGCTTCAGCGCATCAACGGTCGCGTGAACGATGTTGATGGCGTTGGAGGAACCGAGCGACTTGGAGAGGATGTCGTGGATGCCCACGCACTCCAGTACTGCACGGACCGGACCGCCGGCGATAACACCGGTACCGGCGGAAGCCGGACGCAGCATGACAACGCCTGCAGCGGCTTCGCCCTGCACGCGGTGCGGGATGGTGCTGCCGATGCGGGGAACGCGGAAGAAGGACTTCTTGGCCTCTTCAACGCCCTTCGCGATGGCGGCGGGAACTTCCTTAGCCTTGCCGTAGCCGACGCCGACCATACCGTTGCCGTCACCGACGACGACGAGGGCGGTGAAGCTGAAGCGACGACCACCCTTGACGACCTTGGAAACGCGGTTGATGGTTACGACGCGCTCTACGAACTGGCTCTTCTCGGCTTCGCGGCCGCCGTCGCGGCCACCACGGCCACCACGGTCGCCACGGCCCTGGCCGCGGTCGCCACGCTCGCCACGACGGGCGCCACCACGGCGGTCGTCAGTGGTAGCAGGCGCAGCGGTCTCAGTTGCCGGAGCAGCTACAGCTTCAGTCACCTGAATGTCCTTTTCGTTATTTTCGGTCACAGTGCCAGCCCACCTTCACGTGCGCCGTCAGCGACGGCGGCGATCCGGCCGTGGTACTTGTTACCACCGCGGTCGAAGACAACAGCTTCGATACCGGCAGCCTTGGCGCGCTCGGCGACGAGCTCGCCAACGCGCTTGGCCTTGGCGGTCTTGTCACCGTCGAATGCACGAAGGTCGGCTTCCAGAGTGGACGCGCTCGCTACGGTCAGGCCCTTGGTGTCATCGACAACCTGGACGAATACGTGGCGTGCAGAACGGTTGACGACCAGACGCGGACGTACAGCCGTACCGGAGATGCGCTTGCGGATACGAAGCTGGCGGCGGCTGCGCTGGGCAGACTTGCTCTTGTTCGTACGCTTCTTGTTAATTGCGATGGCCATGGTTACTTACCAGCCTTTCCGACCTTGCGGCGGATGACTTCGCCGGCGTAGCGGATGCCCTTGCCCTTATAGGGGTCCGGCTTCCGCAGCTTGCGAATGTTGGCAGCAACCTCGCCGACCTGCTGCTTGGAGATACCTGAAACAGAGAGCTTGGTCGGGGTCTCAACTGCAAAGGTGATGCCGTTCGGAGCCGAGACGTTGACCGGGTGGCTGTAGCCCAGAGCGAACTCAAGGTCAGAACCCTTGGCCTGGACGCGGTAACCGGTACCGACAATCTCAAGCTTCTTCTCGTAGCCTGCGGTAACGCCCTGGATCATGTTGGCGATCAGGGTGCGGGTCAGGCCGTGCAGCGAACGGGAGGCGCGCTCGTCGTTCGGGCGGGCGACAGTCAGGGTGCCATCTTCCAGGGTGACCTCGATCGGGCTGGCCACAGTGTGGCTCAGCTCGCCCTTGGAACCCTTGACGCTGACGACAGAGCCGTCAACCTTGACCTCAACGCCGGCAGGAACGGTGATGGGGAGACGTCCAATACGTGACATTATTCTCTTCCTTTCCCGTTACCAGACGTAAGCGAGGACTTCGCCGCCCACGCCCTTCTTGCCGGCCTGCTTGTCAGTCAGGAGGCCGGAAGAGGTGGACAGGATTGCGATACCCAGGCCACCCAGCACGTGCGGCAGGTTGGTGGACTTTGCGTAAACGCGCAGTCCCGGCTTGGAAATACGACGAACGCCAGCGATGGAACGCTCGCGGTTCGGACCGAACTTGAGCTCGAGGGTCAGCTTCTTGCCAACCTCCGCGTCTTCTTCCTTCCAGGAGGCGATGAAGCCTTCTGCCTTCAGGATGTCAGCAACGCGTGCCTTGAGCTTGCTGTAAGGCATAGACACGGAATCGTGGTATGCCGAGTTTGCATTGCGCAGACGCGTAAGCATATCTGCGACAGGATCTGTCATAGTCATGTGGGCTCTTGCCCTTCCTCATAACGGTTTCCGCTGTCCTGGAAACAAAGCCAGGCAGCCGGACCTTTTACGTAGCTAGATTAATCTTCGGTCTTGAACGGGAAGCCAAGCGCCTTGAGCAGCGCGCGGCCTTCGTCGTCGGTCTTGGCAGTGGTCACGACGGTGATGTCCATGCCGCGAACGCGGTCAATGGAATCCTGGTCGATCTCGTGGAACATAACCTGCTCGGTCAGACCGAAGGTGTAGTTGCCGTTGCCGTCGAACTGCTTGCCGCTGAGGCCCCGGAAGTCGCGGATACGCGGCAGTGCCAGCGTGACCAGACGGTCCAGGAATTCCCACATGCGGTCGCCACGCAGAGTTGCGTGCGCACCGATCGGCATGCCTTCGCGCAGCTTGAACTGTGCGATCGACTTGCGGGCCTTGGTTACCTGCGGCTTCTGGCCGGTGATCAGGGTCAGATCGCGGACAGCGCCGTCGATCAGCTTGGAGTCCTTGGCGGCATCTCCAACACCCATGTTCACAACGACCTTCACCAGACGGGGAACCTGGTTGACGTTCTCGTACTTGAATTCCTCAACGAGCGAGCTCTTGATGGAATCCGCGTACTTGGTCTTCAGACGAGGAACGATCTTGCTTGCCGGAGTCTCGAGAGTCTCAGTCATTAGATGTCCTTCCCTGAGCTCTTGGCCACGCGGACACGCACTTCACGCTTCACGCCATCGCGCTCAACGGTCTCGGTGCGGAAACCGACGCGGGTGGGCTTCTTGGTGGAGGGGTCAACCAGAGCCACGTTGGAGATGTGGATTGAAGCCTCAACGACCTCGATGCCACCGGTCTTGGTGCCGCGCTGCGACTGACCGACCTTGGTGTGCTTGGTTACGCGGTTAATGCCTTCAACCAACACGCGGTTGGTCTCCGGGAATACGCGCAGAACCTTGCCCTGCTTGCCACGGTCGCCGCCGCGCTCAGCCTTGGCGCCAGTGATGACCTGAACGAGGTCACCCTTTTTGATCTTAGCCATGGACTAGAGCACCTCCGGAGCCAGAGAAACGATCTTCATGAACTTCTTGTCGCGAAGTTCACGACCAACCGGTCCGAAGATACGGGTACCGCGGGGGTCACCGTCGTTCTTCAGGATCACAGCTGCGTTCTCGTCAAACTTGATGTAGGAACCATCCGCACGGCGGCGTTCCTTCTTGGTACGGACGATGACAGCCTTGACGACGTCGCCCTTCTTTACGTTGCCGCCCGGAATTGCGTCCTTGACGGTAGCGACGATCACGTCGCCAATGCCTGCGTAGCGACGGCCAGATCCACCGAGAACGCGAATGGTAAGGATTTCCTTAGCACCCGTGTTGTCGGCGACCTTGAGTCGCGACTCCTGCTGAATCACTATTTACTCCTTGCGTCGCGCCGGTTCTCAGACCGAAAATCTTCCTACGGAATGAGCCTTGCGGAACGGTTGATCGGGGTGTCTCTTGACCTGCCTGGATTTTGCCAGACCAGGCCTAAACGCCCGTGCCAAAAACAGTTGCTTCCCGGGAGCGCGAGGCGCGAGGGGGCACTATGCCGTGGCACGATTGTTTACGAGGTTGATGATGACGCACGAAAGGCGCCATACAAACTCAAAATCTTAGCACGTTTCCGGCGCATCCCCATATCACAGCTGCCGGCCCCCTGCCCACGGCGCGCGAAGGGACACTTAGTGGGCGCGGGCGGGGTGCGGCCGACCCTCAGCGGCCGACGTCGTCGCTCACGGCAGTCTCTTGGCCCGCCTGCCGCCCCCTCCCCCGCGAACTGAGCCGGCCGGCGCCGGACACCCACTGAAACTCTGCGCGGCGTGAGATGCCGGCGACGCCACAGGCCCCCGCCGGGAACGAGGAAACCCCCGCTCCCAGAAGGGAACGGGGGTTTCGGCGCAGATTCCCGGGCGGGGAAGCTGCAGGTGTTACTTGGCCTTCTCGAGGATCTCCACCAGGCGCCACCGCTTGGTAGCGGACAGCGGGCGGGTCTCGGCGAGGAGAACGAGGTCGCCGATGCCGGCGGAGTTCTCTTCGTCGTGAGCCTTGATCTTCGTGTTGCGGCGCATAACCTTGCCGTAGAGGGCGTGCTTCACGCGGTCTTCGACCTGGACAACGATGGTCTTTTCCATCTTGTCCGAGACGACATAGCCGCGCTTCGTCTTACGGTAACCGCGCTCGTCAGCCTTGGCTGCGTCGGAAACAGTTTCCGTCACGTTCTCGTCCTTTTCACTCACTTGGCGTCCTCCTCGGTCTCAACCGTTTCAGCCTTGTCAGCCTTCTTGGTTGCAGCCTTCTTGGACTTCTTTTCTTCCTTGGCTTCCACAACCGGTGCGGCAACCTCGGCACGAATGCCCAGCTCGCGCTCACGGAGAACGGTGTAGATGCGTGCGATGTCCTTCTTTACCGCGCGCAGACGACCGTGGTTCTCCAGCTGTCCGGTGGCGGACTGGAAACGCAGGTTGAACAGCTCTTCCTTGGCCTTGCGGAGTTCTTCAACGAGACGCTCGTTGTCGAAACCGTCCAGCTGTGCGGATGCAAGTTCCTTGGATCCTACTGCCATTTCTACTCACCACCTTCGCGACGCACAATGCGTGCCTTCAACGGCAGCTTGTGGATTGCCAGGCGCAGGGCCTCGCGAGCTACCTCTTCACTGACACCGGAGAGTTCGAAGAGAACCCGGCCCGGCTTGACGTTTGAGACCCACCATTCCGGAGAACCCTTACCGGAACCCATGCGGGTTTCGGCCGGCTTCTTCGTCAGCGGACGGTCCGGGTAGATGTTGATCCAGACCTTTCCGCCACGCTTGATGTGGCGGGTCATCGCGATACGGGCAGATTCGATCTGACGGTTCGTGACGTAGGCCGGGCTCAGAGCCTGGATACCCCACTCACCGAACGAGACCTCGGTGCCGCCCGTTGCAGCGCCGGAACGACCCGGGTGGTGCTGCTTACGGTGCTTTACTCGACGCGGGATAAGCATTTAAGCCTGTCCTCCTTCTACTGCCGGTGCAGCTGCTTCGACAGCCGGAGCGTCGGCAGCAGCGGGTGCAGCCTCGGCCGGGCGGTCGTTACGACGACGGCGGTCACCACGGTCAGCGCCACCCGGGCGGCCCGGACGATCGCTGGCACCACGGCCGCGGGACGGAGCAGCAGCTGCCTGCTGAGCCAGTTCCTTGGCGGTGACGTCACCCTTGTAGATCCAGACCTTCACGCCGATGCGGCCGAAGGTGGTCTTGGCCTCGTAGAAGCCGTAGTCGATGTTCGCGCGGAGGGTGTGCAGGGGCACACGGCCTTCGCGGTAGAACTCCGAGCGGGACATTTCTGCGCCACCCAGTCGACCCGAGCAAGCGATACGGATGCCCTTGGCACCAGCGCGCTGCGCGGACTGCATTGCCTTCTTCATTGCACGGCGGAAGGCCACGCGGGAAGTCAGCTGCTCTGCAACGCCCTGGGCAACAAGCTGGGCTTCCATCTCGGGGTTCTTGACCTCGAGGATGTTCAGCTGGACCTGCTTGCCGGTGAGCTTTTCGAGCTCGCCGCGGATGCGGTCTGCCTCGGCGCCGCGGCGGCCGATCACGATGCCCGGACGTGCCGTGTGGATATCCACGCGGACACGGTCGCGGGTGCGCTCGATCTCAACCTTGGCGATGCCGGCGCGCTCCATGCCCGTGGACATGAGCTGGCGGATACGGATGTCTTCGCGAACGAAGTCCTTGTACCGCTGGCCGGCCTTGGTGCTGTCGGCGAACCAGTGCGATACGTGATCGGTGGTGATACCGAGTCGGAACCCGTGCGGGTTAACTTTCTGTCCCACTTAGCGAGCCTCCTCTTTCTCCGGGGTAGCGACTACCACGGTGATGTGGCTCGTGCGCTTCTTGATCTGAAATGCACGACCCTGGGCACGCGGCTGGAACCGCTTCATGGTCGGGCCTTCATCAACAAACGCTTCGCTGATGATGAGGTCACCTTCGTCAAACGCCACGCCGTCGCGGTCCGCGAGGACCCGGGCGTTGGAGATTGCCGACTGAACTACCTTGAATACCGGCTCAGAAGCTGCCTGCGGGGCAAACTTCAGAATTGCCAGAGCCTCGTTCGCTTGCTTACCACGAACAAGGTTGACGACGCGCCGGGCCTTCATAGGCGTTACGCGGATGTGACGCGCAATTGCCTTGGCTTCCATTGCTTTCCTTCTCTCGTCTTTGACGTAAGTGCAGGCGCCTAGCGGCGCTTGCCCTTACGGTCGTCCTTGACATGGCCGCGGAATGTCCGCGTGGGAGCGAATTCGCCGAGCTTGTGCCCGACCATCGACTCAGTGACAAACACCGGGATGTGCTTGCGTCCGTCGTGCACGGCGATCGTGTGGCCGAGCATGTCGGGGACGATCATCGAACGGCGGGACCAGGTCTTGATGACGTTCTTGGTGCCCTTTTCGTTTTCCCTGGCTACCTTCACAAAGAGGTGCTGGTCAACGAAAGGACCTTTTTTCAGGCTGCGTGGCATGTGTCCAGGCTCCTATCGCTTGTTCTTGCCAGTACGACGGCGACGAACAATAAGCTTGTCGCTCTCTTTGTTGGGACGGCGGGTGCGGCCTTCGCGCTTACCGTTCGGGTTGACGGGGTGACGTCCACCGGACGTCTTACCCTCGCCACCACCGTGCGGGTGGTCGACCGGGTTCATGGCGACACCACGGACGGTCGGGCGGACGCCCTTCCAGCGCATACGGCCGGCCTTACCCCAGTTGATGTTCGACTGCTCGGCGTTGCCGACCTCGCCGACGGTTGCGCGGCAGCGCACGTCAACGTTGCGGATTTCGCCGGAAGGCAGACGCAGCTGGGCGAAACGGCCTTCCTTTGCAACGAGCTGGATCGATGCGCCGGCGGAGCGGCCCATCTTGGCGCCGCCACCCGGGCGCAGTTCAACTGCGTGGATTACGGTACCGACCGGGATGTTGCGCAGCGGCAGGTTGTTGCCGGGCTTGATGTCAGCGTCGGCACCTGCTTCCACGGTGTCACCCTGGGCCAGCTTGTTCGGGGCGATGATGTAACGCTTGGTGCCATCAACGTAGTGCAGGAGGGCGATGCGAGCCGTGCGGTTCGGATCGTACTCGATTTCGGCAACGCGGGCGTTGACGCCGTCCTTGTCGTGACGACGGAAGTCGATCAGACGGTACTGGCGCTTGTGGCCACCACCCTTGTGACGGGTCGTGATCTTACCGGTGTTGTTACGGCCACCCTTTTTCGGGAGGGGACGTACCAACGACTTTTCCGGCGTCGACCGCGTGATTTCGGTGAAGTCCGCTACGCTCGAGCCACGACGGCCCGGGGTAGTCGGCTTGTACTTACGGATTCCCATAATTTATTTCCTCGTTAAAGTGGTCTCCGCTACGAGAGCGGACCGCCGAAGATGTCGATAGTGCCTTCTTTGAGGCTCACAATGGCACGCTTGGTGTTCTTGCGGGTACCCCATCCGAATTTGGTGCGCTTGCGCTTACCGGCACGGTTGATGGTGTTGATCGATTCGACCTTGACGGAGAAAATCTTCTCCACGGCCAGCTTGATCTCGGTCTTGTTCGAGCGGGGGTCCACCAGGAAGGTGTACTTGCCCTCGTCGATCAGGCCGTAGCTCTTTTCCGAAACGACGGGTGCAAGCACGACGTCGCGCGGGTCTTTGATGGTGGCTGCGCTCACTTGGCATCCTCCTCGTTCTTTGCAGCCTTGTCAGCAACGAATGCTTCGTAGGCAGCCTTGGTGAAGACTACGTCGTCAGAAACGAGCACGTCGTAGGTGTTCAGCTGGTCTGCGTACAGAACGTGAACATCCTGGAGGTTGCGCACGGAGAGTGCAGCAACATCGTTGGCGCGGTCGATGACAACGAGCAGGTTCTTGCGCTCGGAGACGCCACGCAGCGTTGCCAGTGCGTCACGGGAAGACGGCTTGGTGCCTTCGACCAGATCAGCAACGACGTGGATGCGGCCGTTACGGGCGCGGTCAGAGAGAGCGCCGCGCAGTGCAGCAGCAATCATCTTCTTGGGGGTGCGCTGGCTGTAGTCACGCGGCGTGGGGCCGTGGACGATGCCACCACCGGTCATGTGAGGAGCACGGATTGAACCCTGACGGGCGCGGCCGGTGCCCTTCTGCTTGAACGGCTTGCGACCGGCGCCGGAAACTTCGGCGCGGGTCTTGGTCTTGTGGGTACCCTGGCGAGCAGCAGCGAGCTGTGCAACGACGACCTGGTGCAGCAGCGGCACGTTGGTCTGTACGTCGAAGATCTCTGCAGGCAGGTCAACCTTGACAGTGCTAGTCATTGAACTAGGCTCCCTTCACGGCGGTGCGTACGAGTACGACCTGGCCGCGGGCGCCGGGGACGGCACCCTTGATCAGGAGCAGCGACTTCTCGACGTCAACCGCGTGGACCGTGAGGTTCAGCGTGGTGTGACGAACGGCGCCCATGCGGCCGGCCATTTTCATGCCCTTGAAGACGCGGCTCGGGGTGGATGCTCCACCGATAGAACCGGGCTTACGGTGGTTCTTGTGGGCACCGTGGGAAGCTCCAACGCCGTGGAAGCCGTGACGCTTCATAACACCGGCGAAGCCCTTACCCTTGGTGGTGCCAACGACGTCGATCTTCTGGCCGGCTTCGAAGAGCTCTACGGAGAGCTCCTGGCCCAGCTCGTAAGAGTCAGCATCTGCAGTGCGCAGTTCTACGACGTGGCGGCGAGGCGTGACGCCTGCCTTTTCAAAGTGACCAGCCAGCGGCTTGGTGACCTTGCGGGGGTCGATCTGGCCGTAGCCGATCTGAACGGCGACGTAGCCATCAGTCTCTGCATTGCGCAGCTGCGTGATGACGTTCGAGTCAGCCTGGACCACAGTGACGGGGATGAGCTTGTTGTTCTCGTCCCAGACCTGGGTCATGCCGAGCTTCGTGCCCAGCAGGCCCTTTACGTTACGGGTTGCGGTCATAGTCTCTCAGCACCTCCCTACAGCTTGATTTCGATGTTCACGTCGGCCGGCAGGTCGAGACGCATGAGCGAATCAACAGCCTTGGGCGTGGGATCGATGATGTCGATAAGACGCTTGTGCGTGCGCATTTCAAAGTGCTCGCGGCTGTCCTTGTACTTGTGCGGAGAGCGGATTACGCAGTAGATGTTCTTCTCCGTCGGCAGCGGCACGGGGCCAACTACAGTTGCGCCTGCGCGCGTGACCGTCTCAACGATCTTCCGTGCTGAAACGTCAATGACCTCGTGGTCATATGACTTCAGCCGGATGCGGATTTTTTGTCCCGCCATGTCGCCTGACTCTCTTTCAGTCTGTGCTTCCCCTGTTTAGGGCTGCCCTGTTTACTTACTCGTTGTGTGGCTGCCGAAGCATTTGAAGTCGTAACTACCACCCGCCGCACAAGCTGAATCCGGATGAATCCGGGTTCCTCAACCTGCCGGCGCAACCGACCCCCGCGGTCGGGCGTGTCGCGCTTTGCACGCGTACTCGTCCGCAGTTCCTTGGGAAGTGGGTTATGTTTGGGCTCTTACTTGGACCCTGGCACCCGGCATTATCCGGATCGGGACGCGAAAGAGCGCTTGAACAACTCATCTAGTATGCCGGAATTAATCGGCAGAAGCGAATCAGCGCCGACAGGACCTGCCCCTGGCTCCCCGCTCCTCTCGACTCTTGGTCCTGCCGGCGCCCGGTCATTGCCTTCAGCAACGGTCGATACGAAGATAGGGGCATGACCGTGCAGGATTCCCCCGCCGTCCAGGCCCTCGCTGCCAAGCTGCGGCCGGGCTTCATGCTGGGGGTGGCCTCCGCCGCCTTCCAAATCGAAGGTGCCCTCGCAGCCGGGGGGCGAGGACCCTCAGGCTGGGACGCCTTTGCCGAGAAGCCCGGCAGCATCCAGGACGGGCACTCCCCCGCCGTCGCCTGCGATCACTACAACCGTACGGACGAGGACGTCCGGTTGATGCGCGAGCTGGGCATCGATTCCTACCGGTTCTCGATTTCCTGGCCGCGGATCCAGCCGGACGGCACGGGCCCGTTCAACGCCGAGGGCCTCGACTTCTACGACCGGCTGATCGACCGGCTCCTCGAGGCCGGAATCTCGCCGATGGCCACGCTGTACCACTGGGACACCCCGCTTCCGTTGGAGCACCGCGGAGGCTGGATGAACCGGACGACGGCGGAACGCTTCGCCGACTACAGCGCCGCCGCCGGCGCCCGGTTCGGGGACCGGGTGACCCAGTGGGTGACGTTGAACGAACCGGCCTCCGTCACCCTCAACGGCTATGCCCTCGGCGTGCATGCGCCCGGCCACGACCTGCTCTTCGACGCCCTGCCGTCGGTGCACCACCAGCTCCTGGCCCACGGACTCGCGGTCCAGGCCCTGCGGGCCGAGGGCGTTACCGGAGCGGTCGGCGTCACCAACCTGCACTCCCCCGTCCGGCCGGCCACCGGGTCCGTCACGGACAAACTGCTGGCGAAGGTCTTCGATCTGGCACTAAACCGGATCTACGCCGATCCGATCCTGTTGGGGAGCTATCCGAAACCGCCGCTGCTGGCCAGGCCCTGGTTCCGTGCCCTCGCCAGGATCTCCGACGCGGACCTGCGCAATATCCACCAGCCGCTGGATTTCTACGGGGTGAACTACTACTACCCGGTGAAGGTGGCCACCGGCCGCGGCCCCGCGGACAGCCCGGTCGGCTCAGCGGAGGCGATGGTGAAGCTGCCGTTCCACTTTGCCGCATTCCCGGAGTATGAAACCACCGGCTTCGGCTGGCCGGTTGCGCCGGACCACCTGGGTCCGCTGCTTCGGGAAATGAAGGACCGGTACGGCGAGGCCCTCCCACCGCTCTACATCACCGAGAGTGGAGCGAGCTTCCCGGAACCGGACCATGTGGACGGGCCGATCGCTGACGCGGGCCGGATCAGCTACCTCGCAGACCATCTGGGCCACGCACTCGCCGCGACGGCCCCCGGCGGCATCGCCGACGACGTCGAACTCCTGGGTTACTACGTGTGGACGCTGATGGACAACTTCGAATGGGCGGCCGGCTACTCCCAGCGCTTCGGCCTGGTCCACGTCGACTTCGACACCCAGGCGCGGACCCCCAAGGAGTCCTTCTATTGGTACCAGGCCCTCAGCAGGGCCAGGCAGGACCAGTCCGCGCGCTAGATCACTGCCCCGCTACTTGTTCTTGTTGGCGCGGTCGATGCGTTTTGCACGCTCGATCTCGTGCCGGAAGTATTTCTTGGCCCACAGCCCGCCACCGACGCCGGCGGCAATTACCACCAGGAAAATGATCCATTCCATGCCGGTCTCCTCTCTTCACCTGCAACCGTAGCAGGCACTTAAAAGGAACAGCCCCGCTGCAGTGCAGCGGGGCTGTTCCTTTTCGTCACGGAGGCCGCCAGGCGGCCGCCGATCAGGAGTTCAAGCTCAGATCAGCAAGGACTACTTGATGATCTTGGTGACGCGTCCCGAACCAACGGTGCGGCCGCCTTCGCGGATTGCGAAGCCGAGGCCCTCTTCCATTGCGATCGGCTGGATGAGCGCAACGGTCATCTCAGTGTTGTCGCCGGGCATAACCATTTCCGTGCCTTCCGGCAGGGTGATAACGCCGGTTACGTCCGTGGTGCGGAAGTAGAACTGCGGGCGGTAGTTGGAGTAGAACGGGTTGTGACGTCCGCCTTCGTCCTTGGAGAGGATGTAGACGTTAGCCTCGAAGTCGGTGTGCGGGGTGATGGAACCCGGCTTGACGACAACCTGGCCACGCTCGACATCGTCGCGCTTCAGACCGCGGAGCAGGAGGCCACAGTTCTCGCCGGCCCATGCTTCGTCGAGCTGCTTGTGGAACATCTCGATACCGGTAACCGTGGTCTTCTGGACCGGGCGGATGCCGACGATCTCGACCTCAGAGTTGATCGCGAGGGTTCCACGCTCGGCGCGGCCCGTAACAACGGTGCCACGGCCGGTGATCGTGAAGACGTCTTCGATCGGCATCAGGAACGGCTTGTCACGGTCACGAACCGGGTCCGGAACGGACTCGTCGACAGCAGCCATCAGGTCCTCAACGGACTTGACCCACTCCGGGTCGCCTTCCAGAGCCTTCAGGCCCGAAACGCGGACAACCGGTGCTTCGTCGCCATCGAAGCCCTGCGAGCTCAGGAGCTCACGAACTTCCATTTCGACGAGGTCGAGGAGTTCCTCGTCATCGACCATGTCAGCCTTGTTCAGTGCCACCAGCAGGTAGGGAACACCAACCTGGCGGGCGAGCAGAACGTGCTCGCGGGTCTGGGCCATCGGGCCGTCAGTGGCGGCAACCACGAGGATTGCACCGTCCATCTGAGCAGCGCCGGTGATCATGTTCTTGATGTAGTCAGCGTGACCCGGAGCGTCTACGTGTGCGTAGTGGCGCTTCTCGGTCTGGTACTCAACGTGGGAGATGTTGATGGTAATGCCGCGCTGACGCTCTTCGGGTGCAGAGTCAATCGACGCGAAGTCACGCTTCTCGTTGAGAGTCGGGTACTTGTCGTACAGCACCTTGGAAATGGCGGCCGTCAGCGTCGTCTTACCGTGGTCAACGTGACCAATGGTACCGATGTTAACGTGCGGCTTAGTCCGCTCGAACTTTGCCTTTGCCACAGGTTCCTCCTAGAACGTTTTCAAATGACTTACCCTTCGACCGCGCTTGTCGCGGCTGAAACTCCAGTAAGTCTACTTGGGGGGCTTTGGATTGGTGAAATTGCAGATTCAGGAACTAATACTAGTCCCTCGAGCCTGTTCGTGCTGGCGGCCGGTGCCCGGCTGGACTGCGTCCGACCGGGGCCGACCGCCAGCACCAGGTGAATCTCCTATTGAGGAAACGCACCCGAGTGTTTTCGCTGCTGCGGGAAGTCCTTGCGGACTACTCGCCGCGGCTCTTCTGGATGATCTCGTCGGCAACTGCCTTCGGGACCTCGGCGTAGCTGTTGAACGTCATGGAGTACACAGCGCGGCCCTGGGTCTTCGAACGCAGGTCACCGATGTAGCCGAACATGCCGGACAGCGGGACGTGCGCGCGAATGACCTTGACGCCCTGGGCATCTTCCATGGACTGCATCTGGCCACGGCGGGAGTTGAGGTCACCGATAACTTCACCCATGTATTCCTCAGGGGTGCGGACCTCGACATCCATCAGCGGTTCAAGCAGGACGGGGTTCGCCTTGCGTGCGGCTTCCTTGAAAGCCATACGTCCGGCGATCTTGAACGCCATTTCCGAGGAGTCAACATCGTGGTAAGCGCCGTCAATCAGCGTCGCCTTGATGCCGACAACCGGGTATCCGGCCAGGACGCCGTCGTTCAGCGCATCCTGGATACCAGCGTCAACGGACGGGATGTATTCGCGCGGAACGCGGCCACCGGTGACCTTGTTCTCGAACTGGTACATCTCGCCTTCGGACGTGTCCAGCGGCTCGATGGCGATCTGGATCTTTGCGAACTGGCCCGAACCACCGGTCTGCTTCTTGTGCGTGTAGTCGTGACGCTCTACAGCACGCTTGATGGTTTCGCGGTAGGCAACCTGGGGCTTGCCCACGTTTGCCTCGACCTTGAATTCGCGGCGCATGCGGTCCACCAGGATGTCCAGGTGGAGCTCGCCCATGCCGGCGATGATGGTCTGGCCGGTGTCTTCGTTGAGGGAGACCTGGAAGGTCGGGTCCTCAGCGGAGAGCTTCTGGATGGCCGTGGAGAGCTTCTCCTGGTCACCCTTGGTGTTCGGCTCGATCGCGACCGAGATCACGGGCTCCGGGAAGCTCATGGACTCGAGGACGATCTGGTTCGAAGAATCGCACAGGGTGTCGCCCGTGGTGGTGTCCTTCAGGCCGATCGCTGCGTAGATGTGGCCAGCGGTAGCGCCGTCAACCGGCATTTCCTTGTTGGCGTGCATCTGGAACAGCTTGCCGATGCGCTCCTTCTTGCCCTTGGTGGAGTTGACCACCTGTGCGCCTGCTTCCACGTGACCGGAGTACACGCGGATGAAGGTGAGCTGGCCGAAGAAGGGGTGCGCGGCGATCTTGAACGCCAGTGCGGAGAACGGCTCGTCAGCGGAAGGCTTACGGGTCAGTTCCTTCTCTTCGTCGCGAGGATCGTGACCGATCATCGGGGGGACGTCGAGCGGGTTCGGCAGGTAGTCCACGACGGCGTCGAGCATCGGCTGGACGCCGCGGTTCTTGAACGCGGAACCACAGAAGACCGGGTAGAGCTCGGAGTTGATCGTCATCTTGCGGATGCCGGCCTTGAGCTCGTCGATCGAAATCTCTTCGCCCTCGAGGTACTTCTCCATGAGCTCGTCGGAGGACTCTGCAACCGTCTCAACGAGCGTTGCGCGGTACTCTTCGGCCTTCTCCTTGAGGTCAGCCGGGATCTCCTGGATCTCGTACTTGGCACCCATGGTGACGTCACCCTTGGAGTCGCCGGGCCAGACCAGTGCACGCATGTACAGCAGGTCGACGACGCCGATGAAGTCGTTCTCGGCGCCGATCGGCAGCTGCATGACGAGCGGCTTGGCACCGAGGCGGCTGACGATGGTGTCGACGGTGAAGTAGAAGTCAGCGCCGAGCTTGT
Organism: Arthrobacter sp. 10T44; assembly: GCF_056393885.1. Classification (NCBI taxonomy): domain Bacteria; kingdom Bacillati; phylum Actinomycetota; class Actinomycetes; order Micrococcales; family Micrococcaceae; genus Arthrobacter; species Arthrobacter sp. 10T44. The sequence goes on from NZ_JBFTGT010000001.1 coordinate 387,592, forward strand.
CCATCTTGTTGACGAAGCAAATGCGCGGGACGTTGTACTTGTCGGCCTGGCGCCAAACAGTCTCGGACTGCGGCTCCACACCTTCCTTGCCGTCGAACACGGCGACTGCACCGTCGAGGACGCGCAGGGAGCGCTCAACCTCAACCGTGAAGTCAACGTGGCCGGGGGTGTCAATGATGTTGATCTGGTTGTTTTCCCAGAAGCAGGTCACGGCGGCAGACGTGATGGTGATGCCGCGTTCCTTCTCCTGTTCCATCCAGTCGGTGGTCGACGCGCCGTCGTGCGTTTCGCCGATCTTGTGGTTCACACCCGTGTAGAACAGGATGCGCTCGGTAGTAGTGGTCTTGCCGGCATCAATGTGGGCCATGATGCCGATATTGCGGACCTTGCTAAGGTCGGTAAGCACGTCCTGTGCCACGGTGTCTCCCTTTCGGATGGACTGCACGTTCGCCGCCGACTCGGTTGAGCCGGCGGCGTCCGGGAAGTATTACCAGCGGTAGTGTGCGAAGGCCTTGTTGGACTCGGCCATCTTGTGGGTGTCTTCGCGACGCTTCACAGCGGCTCCGAGACCGTTCGAGGCATCCAGGATTTCGTTCTGGAGGCGCTCGGTCATCGTCTTTTCGCGGCGGGCCTTGGAGTAGCCAACCAGCCAGCGGAGGGCGAGGGCCGTGGAACGGCCCGGCTTGACCTCGACGGGAACCTGGTAGGTGGCGCCACCGACGCGGCGGGAGCGGACCTCGAGGGAAGGCTTGACGTTGTCCATGGCCTTCTTGAGGGCTGCAACCGGGTCGCCGCCGGACTTGGCGCGCGCGCCTTCGAGTGCACCGTAGACGATGCGCTCTGCAGTGGACTTCTTGCCGTCAACCAGCACCTTGTTGATCAGCTGAGTGACCAGCGGGGAGCCGTAAACGGGATCTAGTACTAGCGGCCGCTTGGGGGCCGGACCCTTGCGAGGCATATTACTTCTTCTCCATCTTTGCGCCGTAGCGGCTGCGGGCCTGCTTACGGTTCTTCACACCCTGGGTATCGAGGGCGCCACGGACGATCTTGTAACGGACACCCGGAAGGTCCTTAACACGGCCGCCACGGACGAGCACAATGGAGTGCTCCTGCAGGTTGTGGCCAACACCGGGGATGTAGGCGGTGACTTCAACGCCGCCGTTGAGGCGCACGCGGGCAACCTTACGGAGAGCCGAGTTCGGCTTCTTCGGGGTCGTCGTGTAAACGCGGGTGCAGACACCGCGGCGCATGGGGCTGCCGTTAAGCGCGGGAGCCTTGGTCTTCTTGACCTTAGGCGTGCGGCCCTTGCGGACCAGCTGGTTAATCGTAGGCACTCTCGTGTTCTCCGTTTTATCCGGAGCGGTCGTTGACGGCCGCTCTCTTGTCGCTTCGCCTCGCCGCTCGAGCTTTGAAGTTCTCTCCAGAGCAGCTGAGGCGAAGCCTTAATAGTCGGACCGCATACCGGGCCTCTGGACTCTCATCCTGGACTGCCCCTAGGCATGCGAAAATGTGGCATACGTTGCACAAGAACCCTGCAAACCGGAAACGTCGTCCTGATTGAACCTTTCGGCTGCAACCGGCGCACTCATCCACTGCCACAATAACAATTAGTCTCAAGTCTAACACGGACGGCCCCCAGCCCTTAATCGGCGGGCTTTCGGGCCCAACCGCCGCCGGCCGCCTCCCGCCGTCGAGTGCTGAGATACGGCCGTTCCGGAGCCCGAAAAGGGCGGCATCGGAGCAACCGACTGACCAAGGGCCGGAGGCGCTGGCACCGGGGACGCGGCAGGCTGCGGGTTAAACGGGGATGGTCCCGCACCTTGCGGTGCGGGACCATCCCTGGCAGAGCTACGACGGCCCGGAGGGGCCGCCGTGGCGGTTAGCGGAAGTCGCTGCCCAGATCGTAGTCATCCAGCGGGATGGCGTGGAACTCAGGAGCTCCGTCGCCGCCCAGGGAGTCGTAGGAGAAGTCGCTGAACGCGCTCGGGCCGGTGAACAGATTGGCCTTCGCTTCTTCAGTCGGCTCCACCGTGACCTCGGTGTAGCGCGGGAGACCCGTGCCGGCCGGGATGAGCTTACCGATGATGACATTTTCCTTGAGGCCGAGCAGCGGATCGCTCTTGCCTTCCATGGCCGCCTGCGTCAGGACGCGGGTGGTCTCCTGGAAGGAAGCTGCGGACAGCCAGGACTCGGTCGCCAGGGACGCCTTGGTGATACCCATGAGCTCGGGACGGCCGGAGGCCGGCGTCTTGCCCTCGGAGACCACGCGGCGGTTGGCATCCTCGAAGCGGCTGCGCTCGGCGAGCTCGCCGGGCAGCAGATCCGATTCACCGGACTCGATGACCGTGACGCGGCGCAGCATCTGGCGGACGATAACCTCGACGTGCTTGTCGTGGATACCGATGCCCTGGCTGCGGTACACGCCCTGGACTTCGTCAACCAGGAACTTCTGCGCGGCACGGGGGCCCATGATGCGCAGAACCTGCTTGGGGTCGACCGGACCGTTGATGAGCTTCTGTCCGACACTGACGTGCTCGCCGTCTTCGATGAGAAGACGTGAACGGCGCAGCACCGGGTAGGCGATCTCTTCGGACCCGTCATCCGGGGTGATGACCAGGCGCATCTGGCGCTCGGACTCTTCGATGGTGATGCGGCCGGCTGCTTCAGCAATCGGTGCGACACCCTTCGGAGTACGGGCTTCGAAGAGCTCCTGGATACGGGGCAGACCCTGGGTGATGTCGTCGCCACCGCCGGCGGAGACAGCACCACCGGTGTGGAAGGTACGCATGGTCAGCTGGGTACCCGGCTCACCGATGGACTGTGCGGCGATGATGCCCACGGCCTCGCCGATGTCCACGGTCTTGCCGGTGGCCAGCGAACGGCCGTAGCACAGGGCGCAGGTGCCGACGCTGGACTCACAGGTGAGTACGGAGCGGACCTTGACCTCGGTAATGCCGGCTGCGAACAGTTCGGCAATGACGACGTCGCCGCAGTCAGTGCCGGCCGCCGCCAGGACCTTGCCCTTGGCGTCAACGACGTCCACGGCCAGGGTGCGGGCGTACGCGCTGTTCTCGACGTTTTCGTCCAGGACCAGCTCGCCGTTGGCGTCAGCCACCGCGATCGGGGTAACGAGGCCGCGTTCGGTGCCGCAGTCCTCTTCACGGACGATGACGTCCTGCGAAACATCCACCAGACGACGGGTCAGGTAACCCGAGTTGGCGGTACGCAGTGCGGTATCGGCCAGACCCTTACGGGCACCGTGCGTGGCGATGAAGTATTCCAGCACCGACAGGCCCTCGCGGTAGGAGGACTTGATCGGACGCGGGATGATCTCGCCCTTCGGGTTGGCCACCAGGCCACGGATACCCGCGATCTGACGGACCTGCATCCAGTTACCACGGGCACCGGAGGACACCATGCGGTTGATGGTGTTCATCGGGGACAGGCTGTCACGCATCGCCTGGGCGATCTCGTTCGTTGCCTTGTTCCAGATCTCGATCAGTTCCTGGCGACGCTCGTCGTCGTCGATCAGGCCCTTGTCGTACTGGCCCTGGATCTTGGCGGCCATGGTCTCGTAACCGGCGAGGATCTGCGGCTTGTCCGTGGGCACCTCGATGTCCGAGATGGCGACCGTGACGCCCGAGCGGGTTGCCCAGTAGAAACCGGCGTCCTTCAGGTTGTCCAGCGTTGCCGCCGTGACGACCTTCGGGTAGCGCTCGGCGAGGTCGTTGACGATCCGGGACAGCTCGCCCTTGTCGGCAACAGCCTCAACCCACGGGTAGTCCGCGGGCAGCGTCTGGTTGAAGATGACCTGGCCGAGGGAGGTTTCGACCAGTGCGGTCTGACCCGGCTCCCAGCCTTCGGGAGCTTCCCAGCCGGCGTAAGGAACGAAGTCCTCGAGCCGGATCTTGACCTTGGAGTTCAGGTGCAGCTCGTGCAGGTCGAACGCCATGATGGCTTCCGAAACGGAGGAGAAGATCCGGCCTTCGCCAGCTGAACCGACACGCTTGGTGGTCAGGTGGTAGAGACCGATGATCATATCCTGCGAGGGCAGGGTCACCGGGCGGCCGTCGGACGGCTTCAGGATGTTGTTCGAGGACAGCATCAGGATCCGGGCTTCGGCCTGGGCTTCGGGGCTCAGCGGCAGGTGGACTGCCATCTGGTCGCCGTCGAAGTCGGCGTTGAAGGCGCCACAAACCAGCGGGTGGAGCTGGATTGCCTTGCCTTCAACAAGCTGCGGCTCGAACGCCTGGATGCCGAGACGGTGCAGGGTAGGTGCACGGTTCAGCAGCACGGGGTGCTCGGTGATGATCTCTTCGAGCACGTCCCAGACCTGCGGGCGGTAGCGCTCGACCATGCGCTTGGCCGACTTGATGTTCTGTGCGTGGTTGAGGTCAACCAGGCGCTTCATCACGAACGGCTTGAAGAGCTCCAGTGCCATCTGCTTCGGCAGGCCACACTGGTGCAGCTTAAGCTGCGGGCCGACGACGATCACGGAACGGCCCGAGTAGTCGACGCGCTTACCCAGGAGGTTCTGGCGGAAACGACCCTGCTTGCCCTTGAGCATGTCGCTCAGGGACTTCAGCGGGCGGTTGCCCGGTCCGGTGACCGGACGGCCGCGGCGACCGTTGTCGAAGAGGCTGTCAACAGCTTCCTGAAGCATGCGCTTCTCGTTGTTGACGATGATCTCCGGGGCACCGAGGTCAAGCAGGCGCTTGAGGCGGTTGTTGCGGTTGATCACGCGGCGGTACAGGTCGTTGAGGTCGGAGGTCGCGAAGCGGCCACCGTCCAGCTGGACCATCGGACGCAGTTCCGGCGGGATCACCGGGACGGCGTCCAGCACCATGCCGAGCGGGCTGTTGTTGGTGGTCAGGAACGCGTTGACCACCTTGAGCCGCTTCAGGGCGCGGGTCTTGCGCTGGCCCTTGCCGTTGGCGATGATGTCGCGCAGCAGGTCCGACTCGGCCTGCATGTCGAAGCTCTCAAGACGCTTCTTGATGGCCTCGGCACCCATGGAGCCTTCGAAGAACATGCCGTAGCGGTCACGCAGTTCGCGGTACAGGCCCTCGTCACCTTCGAGGTCGGCGACCTTGAGGTTCTTGAAGCGGTCCCAGACCTGCTCGAGGCGCTCGATCTCAGCATCCGCGCGCTTGCGGACGTTGGCCATCTGGCGGTCGGCGGAGTCGCGGGCCTTCTTCTTGTCGGCGGCCTTGGCACCTTCACCCTCGAGCCGCGCGATCTCGTTTTCGAGGTCGCGGGCGATCGTGGCGATGTCGGAGTCGCGGTTGTCGATCAGCTGCTTCTTCTCGATGTCGTGCTCAACCTGGAGGTTGGGCAGTTCCTCGTGACGGGCATCAGCGTCGACGCTGGTGATCATGTAGGCGGCGAAGTAGATGACCTTTTCGAGGTCCTTCGGCGCCAGGTCAAGGAGGTAGCCCAGGCGGGACGGGACACCCTTGAAGTACCAGATGTGCGTGACCGGGGCGGCCAGCTCGATGTGGCCCATGCGCTCACGGCGCACCTTGGCACGGGTGACCTCAACGCCACACCGCTCGCAGATGATGCCCTTGAAGCGCACGCGCTTGTACTTACCGCAGTAGCATTCCCAGTCGCGGGACGGGCCGAAGATCTTCTCGCAGAAGAGGCCGTCCTTCTCGGGCTTGAGCGTGCGGTAGTTGATGGTTTCCGGCTTCTTAACCTCGCCGTAAGACCAGCCACGGATGTCTTCCGCGGTGGCGAGGCCGATCTGCATGAGGCCGAAGGAGGATTCGCTGGACATATGGTCCCTGTTCTCTCTTGTTCTCTAAATTCTGAAGTCTTGGGTTACGGGAAGAGGGAGGTGGCGTCCGACGGCGGGTGGTGACCCGCCGTCGGACCCCGCCTGCTAAACCTCTTCTACGGAACTGGGCTCTGCACGAGACAGATCGATGCCCAGTTCTTCCGCAGCCGTGAAGACTGCGTCATCAGAGTCACGCATTTCAATTGTGGTTCCGTCCGTGGAAAGAACTTCCACGTTCAGGCACAGCGACTGCATTTCCTTGATCAAGACCTTGAAGGACTCAGGAACGCCCGGCTCCGGGATGTTCTCGCCCTTGACGATGGCTTCGTAGACCTTCACACGACCGTGGATATCATCCGACTTGATCGTGAGGAGCTCCTGGAGCGTGTAGGCGGCGCCATAGGCTTCGAGCGCCCACACTTCCATTTCACCGAAGCGCTGGCCACCGAACTGTGCCTTACCACCCAGCGGCTGCTGCGTGATCATGGAGTACGGGCCGGTGGAGCGCGCGTGGATCTTGTCGTCCACCAGGTGGTGGAGCTTCAGGATGTACATGTAGCCGACCGAGATCGGATCCGGGAACGGCTCGCCGGAGCGGCCGTCAAACAGGCGGGTCTTGCCCGAAGAGTTGATCAGGCGGTCGCCGTCGCGGGTGACGTTGGTGGAGTCGAGCAGGCCCGTGATTTCCTCTTCACGAGCACCGTCGAAGACCGGCGTTGCGACAGTGGTCTGGCCACTCTCACGCGGCAGGTTCGGCAGCTGCTTGACCCACTCGGGCTCGCCCTCGATCTTCCAACCGGTCTTGGCAACCCAGCCGAGGTGCGTTTCGAGCACCTGGCCGACGTTCATACGGCCCGGAACACCCAGCGGGTTCAGGACAATATCAACGGGGGTGCCGTCGGCAAGGAAGGGCATGTCCTCGATCGGAAGGATCTTGGAGATAACACCCTTGTTGCCGTGACGGCCGGCGAGCTTGTCGCCGTCGGTGATTTTGCGCTTGGCGGCCACGTAGACGCGCACCAGCTGGTTGACGCCCGGGGGCAGCTCGTCGTCGTTGTCGCGGTCGAAGACGCGGACACCGATCACGGTGCCGGACTCGCCGTGCGGAACCTTCAGCGAGGTGTCGCGCACTTCGCGGGACTTCTCACCGAAGATGGCGCGCAGCAGGCGCTCTTCCGGGGTCAGCTCGGTCTCGCCCTTGGGGGTGACCTTACCTACCAGGATGTCGCCGGCTTCGACCTCGGCACCGATGTGGATGATGCCGCGCTCGTCCAGGCCTGCCAGGACTTCCTCGGACACGTTCGGGATGTCACGGGTGATTTCCTCGGCACCAAGCTTGGTGTCGCGGGCGTCGATCTCGTGCTCCTCGATGTGGATCGAGGACAGGACGTCCTCGGCCACGATCCGCTGGGACAGGATGATGGCATCCTCGAAGTTGTGGCCTTCCCATGACATGAATGCCACGAGCAGGTTCTTACCGAGGGCGAGCTCGCCCTGGTCCGTTGCCGGGCCGTCAGCGATGATGCCGCCGACCTCCAGGCGCTGGCCTTCGTTCACCAGGACACGGTGGTTGTAGCAGTTGCCCTGGTTGGAGCGGGCGAACTTGTTGATCCGGTAGTTGGTCTCCGTGCCGTCGTCGTTGAGCATGATGACGAGCTCGGCGGAAACCTCGGTGACCACACCGGCCTTCTTCGCGATGACTACGTCACCGGCGTCGACGGCGGCGGCGCGCTCCATGCCGGTGCCGACGAACGGCGCCTCGGAGCGGACCAGCGGGACAGCCTGGCGCTGCATGTTGGCACCCATGAGTGCACGGTTGGCATCGTCATGCTCGAGGAACGGGATCAGGGCGGTAGCCACGGACACCATCTGGCGCGGGGAAACGTCCATGAACTCGACGTCGGCGGCGGGAACCAGCACGGGCTCGCCTCCACCACCGCGGGCACGGACCAGCACGGTCTCTTCGGCGAAACGCTTGTTCTCGTCCAGCGGGGCGTTGGCCTGTGCGATCAGCACCTCGGCCTCGTCGTCGGCGGTGAGGTACTGGACCTCATCGGACACGACACCCTCGGAGACCAGACGGTACGGGGTCTCGATGAAACCGAACGGGTTGATGCGTCCGTAGGAAGCCAGCGAACCGATCAGACCGATGTTCGGGCCTTCAGGAGTTTCGATGGGGCACATACGTCCGTAGTGGGACGGGTGCACGTCACGAACTTCCATGCCGGCACGGTCACGGGACAGACCACCCGGACCAAGCGCGGACAGGCGGCGCTTGTGGGTGAGGCCCGAGAGCGGGTTGTTCTGGTCCATGAACTGTGACAGCTGGGAAGTTCCGAAGAACTCCTTGATGGCTGCCACGACGGGGCGGATGTTGATCAGGGTCTGCGGCGTGATGGCCTCGACGTCCTGGGTCGTCATACGCTCGCGGACAACGCGCTCCATGCGGGACAGGCCGGTGCGGACCTGGTTCTCGATGAGCTCGCCGACGGCGCGGATGCGGCGGTTGCCGAAGTGGTCGATGTCGTCGATCTCGACGCGCAGCTCGTGGTCCTGGCCGTCGCGCTTGCCCATGAGGGTCTTCTCACCGGCGTGCAGGGCTACCAGGAACTTGATCATGGCAACGATGTCTTCAACGTGCAGCACGGATGCTTCCTTGTCGCCAAGGGAGCGGTCGATGCCGAGCTTGCGGTTGATCTTGTAACGGCCAACCTTGGCCAGATCGTAGCGCTTGGAGTTGAAGTACAGGTTGTCCAGCAGGGACTGGGCAGCCTCAACGGTGGGCGGCTCGCCCGGTCGCAGCTTCCGGTAGATGTCCAGCAAGGCGTCTTCGCGGGTTTCGGTGGCGTCCTTCTCCAGCGTTGCGCGCATGGAGTCGTACTGGCCGAACTCTTCGAGGATCTGGCCTTCGGTCCAGCCGAGGGCCTTCAGCAGCACCGTGACGGACTGCTTGCGCTTGCGGTCGAGGCGAACGCCGACCTGGTCGCGCTTGTCGATTTCGAGTTCGAACCAGGCGCCGCGGGACGGGATGATCTTCGCGGTGAAGATGTCCTTGTCGCTGGTCTTGTCCGCGGTGCGCTCGAAGTAGGCGCCCGGGGAACGGACCAGCTGGGACACGACGACACGCTCGGTGCCGTTGACGACGAAGGTGCCCTTCTCGGTCATCAGCGGGAAGTCACCCATGAACACGGTCTGCTGCTTGATTTCGCCCGTGTTGTTGTTCATGAATTCGGCCTTGACGTACAGCGGAGCCGAGTAGGTAGCGTCCCGGTCCTTGCACTCGGCCATGGTGTACTTCGGATCAGCGAACTCCGGCTCGGAGAAGCTCAGGGACATGGTGCCCTGGAAGTCCTCGATCGGGGAGATCTCTTCGAAGATGTCAGACAGGCCCGAAGTGGTGGCGACGCTGAGGTCGCCTTCTTCGACGGCCTTCGCGACGCGTGCCTGCCAGCGTTCGTTTCCGACCAGCCAGTCGAAGCTGTCGGTTTGCAGGGCAAGCAGATTCGGAACGTCAAGCGGTTCGTGAATCTTTGCGAAGGAGAGCCGGCGGGTTGCACCGTCGGTGCTGTCGGCATTGATAGCGGTAGCGTTGTTTACATTAGAGGTGCTCGAGGCGACCAAGAGGGATCCTTCCACAGACCTTCAGGCGTTTTCAGATCTCCCCCGTTATGCACCCTGCGAAGTGACTTCGCAGTGCTACCAGTCCGGTTCCGCTATATGACCCGGGACCCGGCTGCCCATGCTGGTGCGCGTTGTAGACGGCACATTGATGGAGCAGCTGTCAGGCTAAGCCCACCGCTATATGAAGGCTGAAGGTAAACAGGGAAGACGCAAATATCTACGATACGGCAAAGCAACCTACTTGTCTACCCCACTTGCGGCGTGAATGCAAGCACGGCCCCCGCTCCCCCACGGCCTCGCCGCGGGCCCACCCACAGCCGGGACGATTCCGCGGAATGGCTCCGTGATGGGGCTCACGATAGCCTTGGAGGACATCGTTAGAGATCGGAAGAGATAACCATGAGCAACTCCGCGGACAACAATGATGTTGTCATCCTCGCCGCCGCCCGCACCCCGCAGGGGCGGCTCAACGGGCAGTTGGCCAGCTTCACCGCCGTCGAACTCGGCGCCCACGCGATCCGGGCGGCCCTGGCCGCCAGCGGAGTGAAGCCGGACCAGGTCGACTCGGTGGTCATGGGCCAGGTCCTGCAGGCCGGCGCGGGCCAGAACCCGGCCCGGCAGAGCGCCATCGGCGCCGGCATCGGCTGGAACGTCCCCACCGTCACCATCAACAAGGTCTGCCTCTCCGGCCTCACCGCCGTGATCGACGCGGCCCGGATGATCCGCAGCGGCGACGCCACGGTCGTCGTCGCCGGCGGCCAGGAATCCATGAGCCGGGCGCCGCACCTGCTGCCCGGCTCGCGGCAGGGCTGGACCTACGGCTCGGTCCAGGCACTCGACGCCGCCGCCCACGACGGCCTCACCGACGCCTTCGACGGGCAGTCGATGGGCCTGTCCACCGAGAGCAAGAACGTCACGCTCGGCATCGACCGCACCTCCCAGGACGAAGTGGCGGCGGCATCGCACCAGCGCGCCGCCACGGCGGCGAAGGACGGGGTGTTCGACGGCGAAATCGCCCCGATCAGCGTCAAGCAGCGCAAGGGCGACCCGATCGTGGTCGGCACCGACGAGGGGATCCGCCCGGACACCTCCGTCACATCCTTGGCGGCCCTGCGCGCCGCCTTCGCCACGGACGGCACGATCACCGCCGGCAACTCCTCCCCGCTCTCCGACGGCGCCGCGGCCCTGGTCCTCACCTCGCGGAAGTTCGCCGAGGACCACGGCCTGGACTACCTGGCCGTCGTCGGCAAGCCCGGGCAGGTCGCCGGACCGGACAATTCGCTGCACTCCCAGCCCTCAAATGCGATCAAGAACGCACTGGACAAGGCCGGCTGGTCCACCGGGGACCTGGACTTCATCGAGATCAACGAGGCCTTCGGTTCCGTGGCCGTGCAGTCGCTCAAGGACCTGGACTACCCGCTGGAACAGTGCAATATCCACGGCGGCGCCATCGCCCTGGGCCACCCGATCGGCGCCTCGGGGGCCCGGCTGGCCCTGCACGCGGCCCACGAGCTGAAGCGGCGCGGCACCGGCAAGGCCGCCGTGTCGCTCTGCGGCGGCGGCGGCCAGGGCGAAGCCCTGCTGCTGTACCGCGACTGATGAGCGAGCTCGTCTCGGGCCAGGACCGCGGCGGCGGTGCCGGCAGGAAGCGTTTCCTCGCCGACGCCGCCGCGCGCGGACTTGAGGTGGAGCTGGTTGAGCGGCTGGCCGCCAGCAGCCTGGAGGAGGCCGCCGGTATCCTCGGGATCGCCCCCGGCGACATCGTGAAGTCACTCGTGGTCAAACACAAGGACGGCAGCTTCCTCTTCGCCCTCGTTCCCGGCGACCGCCAGATCTCCTGGCCCAAGCTCCGCCAGCTGGTCGGCGTCAACAAGCTCTCGCTGCCTGGCGCCGACGTCGCCCTCGCGGCGACCGGCTACGAGCGCGGCACGATCACCCCGCTCGGCAGCACCTCCCCGTGGCCGGTCTACGCGGACAGCACCATCACCGGCCGGCGGATTTCGATGGGCGCCGGCGAACACGGCTACAGCGCGTTCGTCGACGCCGACGCGCTCACCGCGGCGCTTGGCGCCGTCGTCGCGGACATCACCGAGCCGATGCCGGCCGTCTAATACACCCGGGTTAAAACCAACGCGGGGTCACTTCCAGCCCATCCGAGGCCAAAGGATGGGCGAGAGGTGACCCCGCGTTGCTGTTTCCGGCGGAAGGGTCCGTAGGAATCAGGCGGTGACGGTCAGCGGCGCCCCGTTGACTGTGAGCCGCCAGTTGCTTTGGCTGAATACGGCCGCGTCCAGGGTGCCGAGGTCCACGACGTAGTCAATGATGCGCTGCCGGATTTCCTGCTGGCTGTTGGAGAGCACCGGCGCGGTCTTCACGGCCGGGAAGTTCCCTCCGCCGCTCTGCCGGTAGTTGTTGATCGCCATCGCGAATTCCTGGCCGGCCGGGACGGGCGCCCCGCCGTACGTCAGGTTCATGATCCGGTCCCCCACCGGGCGGGCGAGGTCGATCTCGTAGTCCAGCGGGGCGTCCAGGCCGTAGACGACGTCGTAGTTATAGTCCGGGGTGCCGTTCGGCGCCATCGCGGTGGCCGCGTTCGTGACGTCCTGGGCGCTGGCCGTTGTGCCGGAGACCGGCTTGAAGTACTGCGCGGACCATTCGAGGTAGGCCTTGACCTGGGCGCCGGTGACCTTGATGGACAACAGCGTGTTGTCGAAGATGTACAGCCCGGCCACGTCGCGGATGGTCAGCGGGCCCGCCTTGACGTCCACCGCCCGCGAGAACGCCGCCGCGATGGAGAGCACCGGGAGCCCGGCTGCCGGCCCGTTGGCCAGCTCCGCCTTGATAGTGCTCGCCTGGACATAGTTGATCGCGTCGATCGCGGCCGAGTCGCCCCAGCAGGCGGTCGCCGTGCTCAGCGGCGCGGTGGACGTGCCGATCACCTGGTTCACGTACTTCACGGTCGCCTGGTGGCCGGCCTGCACGGCGCTGACGACGGCGGCGTCGGCATCGACGGTCTTGGCGTCGAGGAGGTGGGAGTGCGCCGAGACGACGCTCCACTGCCCCCGGTCCTTGGCGAGCTGCAGGTCGATCACGGCGACGCGCATCCCCCACTTGAGGGGTTCAGTCAGGAGCACCTGCCGGCCGGTGGCCTTGTTGGTGACGAAGCGTTCCGGAATCTCCAGGTGGGCGTGCCCGACTAGGATCGCATCGATCCCGGGGACCTCCTCGGCGAGCTGGGTGGAGGCGTTCTCGGGGAACGGCAGCGCATCGCCGTAGGAAGAGCCCGGCGTCGCACCGGAGTGGCTGGAGACGATGACGACGTCGGCTCCGGCCGCCTTCATCTGCGGGATGACGGTCTTGGCCTCCTCGACGATCCCGTTGAAGTCGAGCTTGCCCTGGACGTTGTCGCGGTCCCAGAGCGCGCAGCCGGGGGTCACGAAGCCGACGAGTCCCACGGTCAGCCAGCCGTTCCCGGTCTTGACGCGCTTGAGGATGTACGGGGTGAAAGCGCGCTGGCCGGTGACGGCGTCGTGCACGTTCGCGCCGAGCAGCGGGAAATCCAGCTGCTTTTCCCAGGTCCGCAGCAACGGGATGCCGTAGTTGAATTCGTGGTTGCCGAGCGCGACGGCGTCGTAGCCCACGGCGTTCATGGCCAGTGCCATGGGGTGCTTGACGGTGTCGGAGATGGGGTTGACCTTGGCGAAGTAGTAGGCCAGCGGCGTGCCCTGGATCGTGTCCCCGGAGTCGATGGTGAGGGTGTTGCCGGCGCCGCGTTCTGCCCGGACCGCCTTGATCAGGGTGGCGGCCTGCGCGATGCCGATCTTGTTTCCTGCGTTGTCCGAATAAGGCACGTCCTTGAAGTAGTCCCAGTTGAAGACGTTGTTGTGCAGGTCGGTGGTGCCGAGCACGGTCAGCTGGAACTGCTTCTTCCCGTTGGCCGGCGCGGCCTGGGCCGCCGGGGCGCCGGAGAGGGCGGCAGCGGCAGCGCTGCCGCCGACGAAGGCCGCGGTGAGCATGGCGCGGCGGGAGAACGAAGGATTCGGATCGGTCATTGGGTGGACTCCTCAGGGTTTGGCGGCCGGTCGGCACAGAGCCAAAGTCTAGGGGCCGCGCACGCTCCTGAAAAGGAGAGCCCCCAATCATTTACAAAAGGTTCACCTGGGCCGTATCCGACCCGGAACGCAGGAAACCCCGCCCACCGGAGTGGACGGGGTTTCCCGAAGCTGGAAAGCTGAATGCCTTCCGGAGCTGAGAGTGTTACTTGAGGGTAACGGTGGCGCCGGCAGCCTCGAGCTGCTCCTTGGCCTTCTCTGCAGCTTCCTTGGTGGCGCCTTCGAGGACAGCCTTCGGTGCACCGTCGACCAGGTCCTTGGCTTCCTTGAGGCCGAGGGAGGTGATGGCGCGAACTTCCTTGATCACTGCGATCTTCTTGTCGCCAGCAGCTTCGAGGATGACGTCGAAGTCGGTCTTCTCTTCAACCTCTTCAGCGGCGCCGCCGGCGGGGCCAGCAACAGCAACCGCAGCAGCGGTAACTTCGAAGGTCTCTTCGAAGAGCTTGACGAACTCGGAGAGCTCGATGATGGTCAGTTCCTTGAAAGCTTCAATGAGCTCTTCGTTGGTGAGCTTCGCCATGGTTGGCGTCCTTCCTATAGTGGTGCTTGGCGGCCGGGGCCGTGCCTTCGCACCGGAGTCTGGTTTGAAAGAGAGTTAGTTCTCTTCGGCAGCTGCGGCTTCGGCCGGAGCTGCGGCTTCGGCGTTAGCCTCGGCTGCGGGGGCTTCTGCTTCTTCAGCGGCGGGCGCTTCGGCAGCTGCCGGTGCACCGTTCTCTTCTTCAAGCTTGAGGCGCAGTGCGTCGATGATGCGTACAGCAGCGGCAGCAGGAGCCTTGAGGACGCCTGCAACCTTGGCGAGCTGCAGCTCACGGGACTCGAGTGCTGCCAGGGCAGCAACTTCGCTGGCGTTCAGTGCCTTGCCTTCGAAGTAACCGGTCTTGATAACCAGCTGCTTGTTGGCCTTGGCAAAATCCGTCAGGCTCTTGGCAGCGGCAACTGCGTCACCCTTGATGAACGCGATTGCAGTGGGGCCGGCGAGCTGACCGTCGAATGCTTCGACACCAGCTTCCTTGGCTGCAATTGCGGTCAGGGTGTTCTTGACGACCGAGAACTTGGTTTCCTGGCCGAGAGAAACACGCAGCTGCTTGAGCTGTGCAACGGTGAGCCCACGGTATTCGGTCAGGACAGCGGCGTTCGATTCCTTGAAATCGTTAGTGATCTCAGCTACTGCTGAAACCTTGCTAGGCGTTGCCATAACCCTCCTTCCGGGGATAGTGCCGGTTTGTCCGGGTCCCCGCTCGGATGAGCTAAAACTAAAAACGCCCCGCGCAGATGCACGGGGCTTGGCTCAACGCGATCATGTCGCGGAGCTTTGCTTCGTTCACCTGCGCCGGCCGCCCTATGTCAGGGTCCTTCGTCTGGAGATCCACTGGCCCTCCCGGCGCAGCTGCAGAATTGAGCCTTGCTTGGGAGAGTGGATTTCCAACAACCGACGGTCTTTGGTCCCATCAGCTTACGGGAAGGGCACCGTGTGCTCCAAATCGGCTCAGCTGACACTGGGCCGGAAGTCCGGCAGCTCCTTTTGCCAGATGCCCGTCACGCCCGCGGTGGTGAACCCGAGCTGCTGGTTAACGGTGAGGAGGTAGCGGTTTTCCGGAGCGTTCCAGGTATAGAGCACACGCGCGTCCGGGAACTGTTCGGTCAGCCTTTCCATGTTCGCCACCTTAATCA
This sequence comes from Arthrobacter sp. 10T44, assembly GCF_056393885.1. NCBI lineage: Bacteria > Bacillati > Actinomycetota > Actinomycetes > Micrococcales > Micrococcaceae > Arthrobacter > Arthrobacter sp. 10T44. Next base: position 402,775 of record NZ_JBFTGT010000001.1, read on the forward strand.
GCAGGCCAAGCTTGTTGCCGCGGTGCTCGCGCAGCACAACGGTGTCGTCCTGGAAGACGACGTCGGGGCGCAGGGCCAGGACGCTGATGGTGGTCAACCCCACGAGCGTTCCGCTGGCGATGTGCTCGACGGCGGTGACCACCGTCCGACGTCCCTGCGCGATGGCGACGTCCTCCGCCTCACGGAGGATGCCGCCGTCGAACACCAGAGCCCCGTCGTCGGCGCCCGGGATACCATCCTCTCCGGCCTGGTTCTCCAGCGCGGCGACAGCCTCGAGCCACTGCTCCGGGCAGCGGTCCGTCCAGTGGTGCAGCCGGTAACGTCCGGCGTTGGCTTCTTCCGCCTCGGCCTGCAGCTCGGCGACCAGCTTGCTGTCCAGCGGAAGGGTGCAGGAGCTGAACTGTTCGATGTGCTGCAGGGTGTAGCCGGTGTGCTGCGCGAATTCCACCTCCCGGCTGTTCAGTGGCACGAACCCCATCCCGGTACCGGGAATCAGCTGCCCTGCCTTGCTGTCAGCGAGCGTCGCGCCGGGGTGGTTCGTGTCGATCAGGATGATGCGCCTGCCCTCCTCCCGGGCCAGGTGCTCCGCGGCTTCCAGCAACTGCCGCCCCACGCCGCGGCCCTGGAACTCCGGCAGGATGTCGAGGGTGAATTCGGCGAGGTCCAGGTTGTCCGCGAGCGGCAGGGCAATATCCACGGTTCCGACGATCTGGTTGTCGACCTTGGCCACCAGGATCACCTGGCGTTCATAGGGGTCCGCCAATTCCAGCAGCTTCTCCAGCGGCGCGTAGGCCAGGTCATCGCTCCCCCACGTCTGCATCCGGACTTTCCGCCCTACTTCGACGGCGGCAAGGAAATCTGCTGCATCCGGTCCGTCCAGCGAATCCGGGATCCAGAGCTGCTCGACCCGTACCTCGTGTGCCTTAGCGGGCATGTTCCCAGCCATCCTGCCGCCCAATGCTCTACCGCCCCATGCGTTGCCCGGCCCGCGCCGGGCTTTCAAGCGTCAGCATATGCCCGTTTGGGTCCGCATTCCATGGCCGGCACCGGGATGTTTGCGGGCAGCCTCGATGCAGGCGGGGTCACTCGGACGCCGCTGCTGTCCCGGACGTGACGGAGCGTTGCCATTCCCCGTCCCAGCCGGCCGGACGGAAGCCGAGGGCCACGTTGATGGCCAGCATGTGGTCGTTTTCGGCGGCGTTGAAGGTGGTGACGCGTTCGACGCGGGGGTAGTCCGCCAGACGGCGGAGGTTGGCGATCTTGACCAGCATGCCCAGGCGGTGGCCGCGGTGGTTGGCGGCCACCAAGGTGTCATCCTGCTCGGCAAGCCACGGCTTGCTGGGCGCCAGCTCGAGGACGGAGTAGGCGGCCAGTGCGCCGCTCTCCCGGTGCCGGGCCGCAGCCACGAGCGAGACGTTGCCGGCCTGTTTCCAAGTGTCCTCCACATGCCGGACGCGTGCGGCGTCCCAGGTTTCCTCGTCAAAGCTGAGGCCTCCCGTGGGCGCGTCCGTGCTCATCCGTGACATCAGCACGGCAAGCTGCTCCACGTGTTCGTCCGGGCAGCGGTCCGTCCAGGTCAGCAGCTCGTACCCGGCGGCCCTGGTCCGCGCGTCCCGCTCCAGGCCGTCCAGCGCCGGCGCCGCGGCAGCGAGGTCCAGGCTGCTGAACCGCTCCACCTGCTCGAGCTGGTAGCCTGCCGCCGCGGCGAAACGAACGCCGCGGGCCGCCGCCGGCAGGGCGCCGGTCCCGGTCAGCGGGGCGATCACGTCCGGGCCGTCGGCGTCGAAGTCCGCCGGGTGTTCCGTGAAACTCATCAGGACGCTGCGGCCGTCAGCGGCGGCCAGCTCCTCCGCGTGCTGCAGCAGCGCCCGGCCGATCCCGCGGCCGGCATACGCCCTGAGCACGGCGACGTGCAGGAGTGCCCGGCCAAGGTTCTCCTGCTGCTCGAAGCGGATCCAGGACTTCGCCGCCATCCGGCCGTCAACGCGGACAAAGAAGATCCGCATCCGGGTGTAGGCGTTGTCGCGCCAAAAGCGCAGCCGCGCCGGGGGCGCCGTCGCCCGGTCCAGGCTTCCCCAGGTTTCGAGGGTCAGCGCGTCACAGAGGCGACCGAATTCGTGGAAGTCCGCGGCGTCCGGGGCGTCGATGGTTTCCGGGAGGGTCAGGGGTTCGATGAGGTACGTCGCTGGAGTCACCGGGACAGCCTAACCGGGGTCCGGAATGCAGAAAAGACCGCCCCGCGGACGCGGGACGGTCTTTTCGCTGCTTACTACGGCAATCCGGGAGGGGATTAGACCTCGGTCAGGACCTTGGTGACGTTGGGGTCAACCGAGATGCCCGGGCCGAACGTGGTGGCGACGGTGGCCTTCTGGATGTAGCGGCCCTTGGAAGCGGACGGCTTGAGGCGAAGGACCTCTTCCAGAGCGGCTGCGTAGTTCTCGGCCAGCTTGATGGCGTCGAAGGAAACCTTGCCGATGATGAAGTGCAGGTTCGAGTGCTTGTCGACGCGGAAGTCGATCTTGCCGCCCTTGATGTCGTTGACAGCCTTGGCGACGTCAGCGGTCACGGTACCGGTCTTCGGGTTCGGCATCAGGTTGCGCGGGCCGAGGACCTTACCGAGGCGGCCAACCTTGCCCATGAGGTCAGGGGTGGCGACGGCGGCGTCGAAGTCGGTCCAGCCGCCGGAGATCTTCTCGATCAGGTCGTCGGAACCGACGAAGTCGGCGCCGGCTGCGATTGCGGCCTCAGCCTTGTCGCCCGTGGCGAAGACGAGGACGCGGGCGACCTTGCCGGTGCCGTGCGGCAGGTTGACGGTGCCGCGGACCATCTGGTCGGCCTTACGGGGGTCGACACCGAGGCGGAACGCGACCTCAACGGTGGCGTCGAACTTGGACGGGTTGGTGTCCTTGGCGAGGGTCACTGCCTCGAACGGCGCGTAGAACTTCTCCGCGTCGATCTTGGCGGCGGCTGCCTCATATGCTTTGCTGCGCTTTGCCATGCTGCTTATTCTCCTTGTGCAGTTGTGGTCTGCGGACCGCGCTGGGTCCTGCCACAGTCGGATGCCGAACGGTTGATCCGTTCCTGGTTCCCGACATTTCAATGTTTAGGTGGTGCCGGTCGCCCGGCGGTGCTGTCCGTCGTCGGTTTCGGTTTCCCGGACCCGGCGCCGCATCAGCGGTGGGGGAATTAACCCTCGACGGTGATACCCATGGAACGGGCGGTGCCGGCGATGATCTTCGCGGCGCCTTCCAGGCTGGTGGCGTTGAGGTCTTCCATCTTGGTGGAGGCGATCTCGTTGACCTGGGCCTGGGTCAGCTTCGCAACCTTGACGGTGTGCGGGGTAGCCGAACCCTTGGCGACGCCTGCAGCCTTCTTGATGAGCTCTGCAGCCGGCGGGGTCTTGGTGATGAACGTGAATGAACGGTCTTCGTAGACGGTGATTTCAACCGGAATAACGTTGCCGCGCTGGGCTTCCGTCGCAGCGTTGTACGCCTTGCAGAATTCCATGATGTTGACACCGTGCTGGCCAAGCGCAGGACCGATCGGCGGGGCCGGGTTAGCGGCACCTGCCTGGATCTGCAGCTTGATGAGGCCGGTGACCTTCTTCTTGGGAGCCAATGTAGGGTCCTTCTCTCAATTACGTCCTGGGACACAGGAGCGTGCCTCAGGTTGTTGGCCGCCATGGCGAGGCGGCCTGCCGCTCCAAGGCTGCTAAGCGGGCAGCCCGGGGCGAATTCTGTCGGTGTTGCTAGATCTTGCTGACCTGGTTGAACGCCAGCGTGACCGGGGTCTCGCGCTCGAAGATGGAGACCAGCACCACGAGGGTCTGCGAATCCACCTTGATCTCGGAGATCGTGGCGGGGAGGGTCTCGAAGGGACCTTCCTTGACGATAACGGATTCGCCGACCTCGAAGTCGACGTCGACCGCGGCGGCTGCGTGCTTGACCGGCTTGCCCTTCTCGGCCTGCTCTTCTTCGAAGACCGGGGCGAGCATGGAGAAGACCTCGTCGAGGCGCAGCGGCACGGGGTTGTGGGCGTTGCCCACGAAGCCGGTGACGCCGGGGGTGTGGCGGACGGCGCCCCACGAGGCGTCGGTCAGGTCCATGCGGACCAGTACGTAGCCGGGGATGCGGACGCGGTTGATGACCTTGCGCTGAGCGTTCTTAATCTCAACGACTTCCTCCATCGGGACCTGGATTTCGAAGATGTAATCTTCCATGTCCAGGGTCTGGATGCGGGTCTCAAGGTTTGCCTTGACGCGGTTTTCGTAGCCGGCATACGAGTGGATGACGTACCAGTCACCCTCCTGGCGGCGCAGCTTGGCCTTGAATTCGTCGGCGGGGTCGACCTCGGCCGCGGCGGCGGCAGCCGCGAGGGCGTCGCCTTCCTCGCCGGTTCCGGTTTCCTCGGCAGCTACGGCCTCGTCAGCAGTCTCATCGGCGGCGTCGGATTCGGGCGCAGCAGACACAGCCTCGGACTCTTCCGTGGCTTCCGCCGCGGCGTCCTGGCTCTTATCCAGCTCAGTCTCAGTTACCTCGAGCTCCTGCTCAGACACTTGGTCTCCTGCTTCCTCATTGCCTAACATGCCTATTTAAATGACTCAATTCCGCACACCCCGCGGAAGCTCCGGTTTCCCGGAGGTCCACGCAGTCTGCGGACCGGTCGCCTTAGCGGTCCGTGGCGCCTGTTCCGCCGAATACCCAGCTCACTCCGGTCCCGAAGGCCAGGTCCAGCAGGGTGACGATCACCATCATGATGACCACGAACACCAGCACCACGAGCGTGTAGTTGATCAGTTCCTTGCGGGTGGGTGCAACGACTTTCTTCAGTTCACCGATGACCTGGCGGACGAAGAGTGCAATCCGAGCGAAGAATCCTGCCTTAGGGGCATTCTTGGCGGGGCGGCCTTTGGAGCTGCTGGCAGCTGTTTCGGTCACCTGATCCTCACTCATCCTCGCGATGTCGGATACCCGGCTCTGGACTGAACCATGGTTGCTGCGCTGGTTCCGATAAACCCCGGAACAGCTTGCGCAGGGCAGACAGGACTCGAACCTGCAACCTGCGGTTTTGGAGACCGCTGCGCTACCAATTGCGCCACTACCCTATGGATCGAAAACCGGTCAGACCGCGCATTTCCGCAGGCTTCCCTGAGGCGCACGCCATCATCGTGTTTTCAACACCGGAGAACCAGTCTACGCAACAACTGCGTCCACGTCGAACCGGCTCCGTCCGGACCCCTGGCTGCCTGCGGAAACGGCGGACCCGAAAGCCGCTTTCCCGCTCTGGGTCACATTCATACCCGGCACCCCGGAGGATCCGCTGAACAGCATAGAGTAGATTTCGTCGAATCCCCTCATCCAGCCACGAGCTGAACGCGAAGAACGGACCCGCAATGCCTGCCGCCCGCATTTCCCAGCGCATTTCCGCCATAGCCGAATCCGCCACACTGGCTGTCGATGCCAAGGCGAAGGCGTTGAAGGCGGCCGGCCGGCCGGTGATCGGCTTCGGCGCCGGCGAACCCGATTTCCCGACTCCCGGCTACATCGTCCAGGCAGCCATCGAGGCCGCGGGCCAGCCGAAGTACCACCGGTACTCCCCCGCCGGCGGGCTGCCCGAGCTGAAGCAGGCCATCGCGGACAAGACCTTCCGGGACTCCGGCTACAAGGCCGAGGCATCCCAGGTGCTCGTCACCAACGGCGGCAAGCAGGCTGTCTACAACACCTTCGCCACGCTGCTGGATCCGGGCGACGAAGTGATCGTCCCTGCGCCGTTCTGGACCACTTACCCGGAGGCGATCCGGCTGGCCGGCGGCGTTCCGGTGGAGGTCTTCGCCGGCCCGGAACAGGGCTATCTGGTCACGGTGGAGCAGCTGGAAGCGGCCGTCACGGACCGCACCAAGATCCTGCTCTTCGTCTCCCCGTCCAACCCCACCGGCGCTGTCTACTCCCCGGAGCAGGTCCGCGAAATCGGCCAGTGGGCGGCCGCCAAGGGCCTCTGGGTGGTCACCGACGAGATCTACGAGCACCTGACGTACGACGGCGTGCCTTTCACCTCGATCGCCACGGCCGTCCCCGAGCTCGGCGACAAGGTGGTCATCCTCAACGGCGTCGCCAAGACCTACGCCATGACCGGCTGGCGGGTGGGCTGGATGATCGGCCCGGCCGACGTCATCAAGGCCGCCACCAACCTGCAGTCGCATGCCACCTCCAACGTTTCCAACATCATGCAGATCGCTGCCCTCGCGGCAGTTTCCGGCCCGCTCACGGCGGTCGATGAGATGAAGGTGGCCTTTGACCGCCGCCGGAAGGCCATCGTGGCCGGGCTCAACGCGATCGAGGGCGTGGACTGCCCCACGCCCAAGGGCGCCTTCTACGTCTACGCCGACGTCCGGGGGCTGCTGGGCAAGGAGTTCCCCACCGCGAACGGCCCGGTCCGGCCTTCGACGTCGGCCGAACTCGCCGCGCTGATCCTCGACGAGGTGGAAGTCGCTGTCGTGCCCGGCGAGGCCTTTGGCCCCTCCGGTTACCTGCGCTTGTCCTACGCACTGGGCGACGAGGACCTCGCCACCGGCGTCGGCCGCCTCCAGGACTTCCTCGGCAAGGCCAAGTAGCGGCCCGAACCTCTGATGCTCTCTCACATAGGGTCCCCAAGCCGCCGGCTTGGGGACCCTATGTGAAGGAGCATCTTAGGGTTAGAGGAGGCGGCGCTCCGCGGCCCAGCGGGTCAGCTCGTGCCGGCTGGAGAGCTGGAGCTTGCGCAGTACCGCCGAGACGTGGGTTTCTACTGTCTTGATCGAGATGAACAGCTCCTTGGCCACTTCCTTGTAGCTGTAGCCCCGCGCGATCAGCCGCATCACCTCAAGTTCGCGGGCCGACAGCCGGTCCAGTTCGTCGTCGGCGATGTCCGCCGGGGCGGTGCCGAAGGCGTCGAGGACAAAGCCCGCCAGCCGGGGTGAGAAGACGGCGTCGCCGCCCGCCACGCGGCGCACCGCGTCGCTGATCCCCGCCCCTGAAATGCTCTTGGTGACGTAGCCCCGCGCTCCGGCGCGGATTACGGAGACGACGTCCTCGGCGGCATCCGAAACGCTCAGCGCAAGGAACCTGGTGCTGCCCAGCAGCGCCGCGGAGCCGGCCAGGACCTCGCGTCCGCCGCCGCCCAGTCCGCCAGGAAGATGGACGTCCAGCAGCACGACGTCGGGACGCGCCTCGGCGATGACGGCGACGGCTTCTTCTACGGTGCCCGCCTCGCCGACCACGAGGATGCCGGGATCCAGGTCGGCCTTCAACCCGGAGCGGAAGATGGCGTGGTCATCGACGATCACCACGCGCGTGGCCACGGGAGGGGTCCCGGCCCCGCTGCTGGCCAAGGGCTGGGTGCTCATGGTTGGTCCTCTCCGTTGGTTCTGGTGCCGTTGCCGGCGGCTGTGTTGTTGGTGGTGGCAGCGAGCGGCAGCCTGAGCCGCACCTCGGTACCGTCGGGGCCGCTGGCGATGGCGGCGGTGCCTCCGTGGCGCCGCATCCGGCCGATGATGGATTCCCGGACGCCCAGGCGGTCGGCGGGGATCGCGCCCGGATCGAACCCCGGCCCCCGGTCCTTGACGAAGACCTCGGCGGCGTCATCGGTGACTTCCAGGTACACCGAGACGGCGCCGCCGCCGTGGCGGGCCGCGTTGAGCATGGCCTCGCGGGCTGCCTGGACGAGGGCCTCGCGGCGTTCTGTCATGGCGCAGTCCCCCACGGTCACGACTTCCACGGCGTGCCCCAGGGAGTCCTCGACGTCCGCGGCGGCAGCCTTGAGCCCGGCGGAGAGCTGGCCCGAGTCCGGCCCGGGGTCGCGGTAGAGCCAGCCCCGCAGCTCCCGTTCCTGGGCGCGGGCGAGGCGGACGACGTCGTGCTCGTTGGCGGCGCGACGCTGGATCAGCGCCAGCGTTTGGAGCACGGAGTCGTGCAGGTGGGCGGCGATCTCGGCCCGTTCGGTGGCACGCACCCGGCCGGCGCGCTCGGCCTCCAGATCACGCCAGAACTTCAGGCCCCAGGGCAGCAGCACCAGCGCCACGCCGCCCAGGACGGCCACGGAGGCCAGCAGCGCGAGCCAGGTCTGCTCCCAGGAGCCCGAGCCGGACACCATCAGCAGCACCCCGGCCACCACCAGGGCGAGCCCGGCCGCGAGCCTTGCCCAGCCCCCGGCTTGGTCGGCCTTGGTCTTGTCCACGAGGCCGGCCCGCCGCGTTTCATCCAGCTGCATCCAGGCGATGGCCGCGCCGCCCAGGATCGCGGCAACCGGGATAAGTGTGCCTAGCGGCACGTCCAGGCCAAAGAGCCGGGCGATCAGGATGCCGGCCGCCAGCAGCAGCCCGGCGCCGAGCAGGATTTCCTTGCCGTACGGCATGCCCGGGAACCGCGTCCGCCAGGCCCCTGCCGGGACGCCGGCGCCGGCATCCACGCCGACGCCGCTCCCCCCGCCTACCGCGGGACCGCCTACCGCGGGCGCGCTCACCGCGGGAGCGATCGGCGACGCCGGCTGACGGGCGTTGCGCTTAGAGTTCTCGTCCGCGGTGGGCACCATGATCCAAAGCCAGGCATAGAACGCGACCCCGGCGCCGCCCGCGAGCGCCGCCACCACCATGCCGATCCGGACCATCCGCACCGGCCAGCCCAGATGATGGGCCAGGCCCGCGCAGACGCCGGCGATCACGCGGTCGCTGCTGCGGACCAGCGGCGGGCGGGAAACGGCTGTCGTCATGGGTCAATCCAAACACGGACCGGGGTTTCCAGGAGCCGTTTTCGGACGGAACCGGGGACCGCTCAGGGGCCGTTCAGGGTCTTCCCCAGTAGAGCGCCGGGCCCCCTGGGCGGGAGGATCGAGGTATGAACCCGCACACTCCGCACCCAGATGAGGACCCGAACGCTTCGGGCCGTCCGGATAGCACTCCGGACGCCACTTCCGGCGGCCCCGCCGACACCACTGCGGCGGCCGGCGAACCAGCGCAGGAGGCTCCGCCGCTTTACCCGCCGGGCGGCCCGTACCCGTCCGGCCCCGGGGCCACCCCTCCCCCGTACACCGGCGCCCCGCCGGCCCCGGGCGTGCCGCCGCAGAACTTCTTTGACTGGATCCGCAGCCACGGGATCTACCGCGGCCGTCAGCGCTGGGTCGGCGGCGTCGCCAGCGGCATTGCCCAGCGGCTCGGCGTCGACCCCTTGATCGTGCGCGGCATCCTGATCGTTCTGACCGTGTTCGCCGGCGTCGGCGTCCTGTTCTACGGCCTGGCCTGGGCGCTGCTGCCGGAGCCGGACGGCCGGATCCACGTCCAGGAGGCGGCCGCCGGCCGCTGGAGCTCGGGCATGACCGGCGCCCTGATCACCACCATCATCGGGTTCCCCAGCCTGGGCAGCGGCGTCTGGGGCTGGGACCGCTACGGCTTCGGCGCCTTTGTCTGGACCGTGTTCTGGGTGGGCGGCGCCATCTACGTCATCTACTACCTGACGCAGCGCAACAAGGCCCGGGCCGGCGGACCCCCCGCGTCCCCAAGGCCGGGGACGGGAGGTGCCGGCTGGAGCGCGGCGGGCGCCGGCACCTACGGCACCATGTCCGGCACCGGCACCGGCACCGGCCCGGGCAACCCCGCCACACCCGGCGACAGCGCCCTCGACGGCACCTACGAGAGCACCTACGAGAGCACCTACGGCGGCACCGGACCGAACCCCACCGGCACCAACCAGACCCTCCCGCTGGAAGGACTCCCGGCGCGGAATTGGGAGGACCATTCCGGAGCTGCCCCCGGCTGGGCGGTACCGCCCGCCGCCGGCCTCACCCCGCCCTACGGCGGCGGTTACGGACCCGTGCCGCCGGCCGCGCCGGTGCCGGCCCCCAAGCCCCGCAACCTGGGCCCCGGCGCTTCTGCCGTGGCGGTAACCGCCGGCATCGCGCTCCTGGTCGGCGGCGGCATCAAGGCCCTCGACGCCGCCCACGCGATCAACCTCGGCACCGCGGGCAACGCCGTCGTATGGGCCAGCGCCGCGGCGGTGCTGGGTCTGGGGATCCTGGTCTCCGGGCTCCGGGGCCGGACGGCGGGCATCCTGGGGTTCTTCGCCGTCGTGGCACTGATCATCGGCGGGATCTTCAACCTGGTGCCCAACGCCGACCGGGCCCGCTTCCAGAACATCGACTGGGCCCCGGCGAGCATCGAGCAGGCCCGGGACGGCTTCGACATCACGGGCGGGACCGGCACGGTGGACCTGACCAAGCTCAACCTGAACCCGCCGCTGGGTTCCGACGTCGTGGTCCGGCTGGATGCCACGGCGAGCAATGTCACGGTGGCCATCCCCACCAGCGTCCCGGTCCAGGTCCAAGCGGACATGACGATGGGAAACCTCAGCGACAGCCGCGGCAACCACGGCGGCATGACCACCCAGCAGAACGACTACAACACGGACAAGCCCGGCAGCCGCCTGATCGTCAAGATCTCGGGGACCCTGAGCAACGTCACCGTGAAGGAAGGGAACTGACATGAGCAGCTACGACCCGGCGGACACGCCGGCGGGGCCCTCGACCGACGGCGGTCCGCGGGCCCGCGTGGGAACCGTGGTTTGGGGGCTGATCGTGCTGGCGCTGGCCGCGCTGATCATCATCTCCCGGCTGGGCCTCGTCGCCCTGAACGGAACCTATGTGCTGATCGGCCTGATGATCGGGGCCGGCGCCGCGCTGGTGGTCGGCGGATTACTGTCCGCCCGCAGACGTGACAAAGACACTACGACAGGGAAGTCTTGAACCATGGATAAGTTCTTCAGCATCGTCCGGGGCCTAGGCCTGAAACGCGGCCCGCAGCGCTGGCTGGGCGGCGTGTGCGGCGGGATCGCCGCCAAGCTGAACGTCGACGTCGCGTACGTCCGGATCGGATACCTGCTTTTCGCCCTCATCCCCGGCCCCGCCTTCGTGTTCTACCTGGCAGCCTGGCTGATCCTGCCGGACCAGCGGAACGCGATCATCCTCGAGTCCTTCCTGGAGAGGCGCGCCGGTCGGCCCTGAGCCGGCCCTGAGCCGCGGCGGCAGCCGCCTGCCCCACCACGAACGCGCAGTGCCCCCGCCGACTCCGGCGGGGGCACTGCGCGTGGGTCACCGTTTGTGTGCTGCCCCACATCCGCGATTACACTTCTAGGTGAGCTCAGCGTGGCGCTCTGCCTGTACCCCTTCGAACCAGGATTTGAGCCGAGACATGAAAATTGGAATCCTCACCAGCGGCGGAGACTGCCCCGGACTGAACGCCGTGATCCGCGGTGCCGTCCTGAAAGGCATCGCCGTCCACGGCCACGAATTCGTGGGGTTCCTGGACGGCTGGCGCGGCGTGGTCGAAGGCGACATCATCGACATCCCGCGCGCGCTGGTCCGCGGCATCGCCAAGCAGGGCGGGACCATCCTCGGCACCTCCCGGACCAACCCGTTCGAGAACAACGGCGGCCCCGAGGTCATCAAGGCGAACATGGACCGCCTCGGCATCGACGCCATCATCGCCATCGGCGGCGAAGGCACCCTCGCCGCCGCGAAGCGCCTGACCGACGCCGGGCTGAAGATTGTCGGCGTGCCCAAGACCGTCGACAACGACCTCGACGCCACCGACTACACCTTCGGATTCGACACCGCCGTCGAGATCGCCACCGAGGCCATCGACCGCCTGCGCACCACCGGGGAATCCCACCACCGGACCATGATCGCCGAGGTCATGGGCCGCCACGTCGGCTGGATCGCCCTGCACGCCGGCATGGCCTCCGGCGCCCACGCCATCCTGATCCCGGAGCAGAAGGCCTCCATGGAACAGATCACCGAATGGGTCATCTCGGCCCGCGACCGTGGCCGCGCGCCGCTGGTCGTCGTCGCGGAGGGCTTCGTCCCCGAGGGTCAGGAGTCCCCGCACTCCGAGCGCGGACTGGACACCTTCGGCCGGCCGCGCCTCGGCGGCATCGCCGAACTGCTGGCCCCCGAACTGGAGGCCCGCACCGGCATCGAGACCCGGGCCACGGTGCTGGGGCACATCCAGCGCGGCGGTGTCCCCACGGCTTTCGACCGGGTGCTGGCGACCCGCCTCGGCATGGCGGCGATCGATTCGGTGGTGGAGCAGCGCTGGGGAACCATGGTGTCGCTGAACGGCACCGACATCGTCCATGTCGGCTTCGACGCCGCCTTGGGCAACCTCAAGAGCGTGCCGCAGCACCGCTACGAGGAAGCGGCCGTTCTCTTCGGCTGAGGCGTCCCCGGGCTGGGCTTTCCCGGCTGGGCGTTGCCGCTGGGTAGGGTTGAGGCATGACTCTTGCGCCCGGTTCCGCTGAAATCATCCAGCTCGCGTGGGCCCGCCGGCTGGGGCTCGACGACGGCGCTTTTGCCACCGCCGCGGGTCGCCGCCTCACCCGGGTGGACGACGCGGCCCGTTCCCTGCAGTTCGTCCGCCTGTTCGGCAGCTCCGCCCTGGTCGGGCCGGGATGGGCCATCGACGCCGCGGCCGGGTACTCCGAGGAGGAGCTGGCGCAGCACGTCACGCTGCTGACCATCACGCGCGGGCACGGCGGCCACGGCCTGGGCGCCGCCGCACTCTTCTTCGCCGACGACCTGCCGCTGCAGCAGCCGGCCGAGGAGCTGACCGTCTCGCAAGGGAACCCGGAAGCGATCGAACTCGAAGCACTGTGCCCGCCGGACGACGTCAACGAGGTCGGCCTCGCGGACCTCGAACACCGCTTCACTATCATGCACGTCGAAGACGGCCGGCGGACGCCCGTGGCCTGCGGCGCCTACACCGAATGGGAAGGCATCTTGGCACAGCTTGGCGTGCTGGTGGCCCCCGAGTGGCGGCGCCGCGGCGTCGGCACCCTGGCCGCCTCGATTGCGGCCCATGAGGCGCTGGCCTCGGGGTTGACGCTGCAGTGGCGCTCCGATGTCAGCAACAAGGGCTCGCTGGCCCTGGCCCGGAGCCTGGGCTTCACCGCCGGCGGCATCCAGACCAGCGTGCTGCTGGGCTAGTCGGGCCGGGTCCGGTTGCGCCCGGCCGCGTTGCCCTAGCCCCGCTGGGCGTCGGCGTCCTCCGTGACGGTGGCCTCCGTGACGGTGGCCCCGCCGGTTGCTGCCGCCGGAACCGTGCCGGGGGTTCCCCAACCCTCGTGCGGCTGCGGCTTGGCGAAGAACAGCGCCACGGCAGCGCCGAGCAGGATCACCGCCGCGGGCAACAGGATGGACTGGCCCATCGCCGTCGAGAATCCCTCGTGCAGCGCCTCGGGCAGCCTGCCGCCGAACGCCATCGGGTTTGACTCCCCGGACGCACCCGGGGCTGCCGGGAGTTCCGCGGCAAGCCGGGCCTGGATCAGCACGGCGATGGCAGCGCTGCCCAGGACCGCACCGATCTGGCGGGTGGTGTTGTAGACGCCGGAGCCGGCCCCGGCCTGGCGCGGCGGCAGGTTCCGGGTGGCGGTGGAGCTCAGCGGCGCCCAGATGCCGGCGTTCGCGAATCCCAGCACGGCGCTGGGCAGCAGGAAGAGCCAGATGGGGGTGTCCGGGTGCATCAGCGAGGCGTTCCAGAACAGCGCCACTGACATCAGGACCAGGCCGCCGGCCGTGATGAACTTCGGGTTGACCCGGTCGATGATCTTGCCCACGACCGGTGCCAGGCCGCCGGAGATCACGGCCATCGGAACCATCATGAGCGCGGACTGCGTCGGGGTGAGGCCCCGGACCACCTGGTAGTAGAAAATCAGCGGCAGGCTGAAGGCGGTCACGGTGAAGCCAACCGTGGTGATGCCCACGTTGGCCAGCGAGAAGTTGCGGTCCTTGAACAGGCCGAGGGGCAGCAGCGGTTCGCCCTTGTTGAACCGCTGCCAGGCCACGAAGGCGACGAGGACAACGACGCCGCCTATGATCAGGCCCCAGACGGTGATGGGGCCGGTGATGGTGCCCCAGTTGTAGGTTTCGCCTTCTTGGATCCCGAACACCAGCAGGAACAGTCCGACGGCGCTGAGCAGCACGCCGGGGATGTCGAACTTGTGCGGGTGCGTACTCAGGGCCGGAACGAAGCGCAGGGCCAGGATAAAGCCGGTGATGCCGACCGGAATGTTGATGAAGAAGATCCACTCCCAGCCCAGGCCGTCCACCAGGACCCCGCCCAGGATCGGCCCCACCAGGGTGGCAACCCCGGCCGTGGCACCCCAGATGCCCATGGCGGCGCCGCGGCGGTCCGGCGGGAAGATCCGCGTGATGACGGCCATGGTCTGCGGTGTCATCATCGCGGCCCCGAGGCCCTGCAGCACCCGGGCCTCGATCAGGGTGTGCACGTCGCCGGAGAGCCCGCACCACAGCGAGGCAAGGGTGAAGACCACCAGTCCGGACAGGTACAGCTTCTTCGGACCAAAGCGGTCGCCCAGCCTGCCCGTGATCAGCAGCGGGACGGCATAGGCCAGCAGGTAGGCACTGGTTACCCAGATCACCGAATTGATGTCAGCGTTCAAGCCCTCCATGATCCGGGGGTTGGCCACCGAGACGATGGTGGTGTCGATCAGGATCATGAAGAATCCGATCACCAAAGACCAGAGGGCGGCCCACGGCCTCGCTACGTTTTCCATTCGGTTCCTTAGGGTGCGTGGGTGGCCGGTTCAGGCGAGGAGCGCCAGAATATCGTTCCGGGCAAACATTTGGGCGGCTGCCCGGGCGGAGGGACTTCCGGCGTCGGGGTCGGCGCCCGCGTCCACGAGGACCTGGACCACATCCGGGTAGCCCTTGAACACGGCCCCGGCCAGCGGTGTCTGGCCGCGGTCGTTGGCTGTGTTGGCGTCGCCGCCGTGCGCCAGGATCAGCCGGACGGAGTCCGCGTGGCCATGGTAGGCGGCAAGCATCAGCAGGGTATCGCCGGCCGCGGTGGTCAGCGTGGCGGGCGCCCCGGCGGCGAGGTAGCTGCCGAGCAGGGCGGAGTTGCCGTCGCGGGCGGCGTCGAACAGCGCGTGGGCGAGGGCGAGGGTCTCCTCGTCGGGGGCGGCCGGCTCGGAAGCGGCCGCTTCCGGCCCGCCGCTCACCGGGTCCCCCGGAGGAAGCCGGTCTGGCGTCCCACGACCTGACCGGCGTCGGGCGCCACAATGAGTTCCTGGGCGGCGGTGTACGCTTCGTCGCCGTCCATCACGGTGAGCACCTCGTCCGGGGCGACGGAGCGCTTGATGACGGCCAGGGCCACCGGACCCATTTCGTAGTGCTGCGCCACGGAAGTCAGCGTGCCGACCTTCCGCTCGCCGGCCCGGACTTCGCTGCCGACGGCGGGCAGCGTGTGCTGGGACCCGTCCAACTGGAGGAACACCAGCCGCCGCGGGGGATGACCCAGGTTGTGCACCCTGGCGACTGTTTCCTGTCCCTTGTAGCAGCCTTTCGCCAAGTGCACTGCCGTGCGCAGCAGGTCCAGTTCGTGCGGGATGGTCTTGTCGTCGGTCTCCGACCCCCAGCGGGGGCGCCACGCGGCGATGCGCAGCGCCTCGGCCGCCAGGACACCGGCCAGCGGGCGTTCCGCCACGGTGGCCTCAAGCTCTGCAGCCGGCACGAGGTATTCGAACCACGGCCGTTCCAGGCCAGGGTGGGTGTCCTCGCCCACCACGGCGTAGGAGTACCCGCCGGCGCCGACGTGCGGCCAGGGATCTTCCCAAACACGGAGACCGGACCACTCCGGAACCGGCCGGGTGGCGCCCAGCACAGCCCAGTCCGCCGAGACGTCGGCGACCTCGACCCGGAGCATGAACTTCATCCTGGTCAGCCATTCGGCCAGCGGCGCGGCCTCGGCCGCCTCCACGATCAGCCAGGTGGTCTCGCCGTCGTCCAGCACCCGCGCGTCGAACTCGATCCGGCCCTGCACGCTGAGCAGCAGCAGTTCGGTGGACTGGCCGGGGGCCAGGGCCGTGAGCTGCTGCGAGGACAGGGTGTTGAGCCAGCTCAACCGGTCCGGCCCGCTCACCGTGACCACGCCGCGCTGGGACAGATCGACGACGGCGGTGCCGGCAGCCAGGGCGCGCTGCTCGCGCAGCGGTTCGCCGTAATGGGCGGCGACGCCGGCGTCGGCACCGGCCGCGTCGACGGCGCCCGGGCGCGACAGCAGGGGGCTCTTGGTAGTCATATGAAGTAGAAGTCCTCAGCGCTCAGCGGTATTCCGGATTTTCGAAGTCGAATCGGGTGCCGGCTTTCCAGCCTTCGGGCAGGTTGCCGTACGCGGGGATGCCGCCGGCATCCTTGAGCATCCGGGCCAGGTGCAACAGGTTCCACGTCATGAAGGTGGTGTTGCGGTTGGTGAAGTCACTTTCCGGGCCGCCGGAGCCTTCGTCAAGGTAGCTCGGCCCCGGTCCCACAGCACCGATCCAGCCCGCATCAGCCTGCGGCGGGATGGTGAAGCCGATGTGCTGGAGGCTGTAGAGCACGTTCATGGCGCAGTGCTTGATGCCGTCCTCGTTGCCGGTGATGAGGCAGCCGCCCACCTTCGGATAGAACGCCCACTGGCCCTTGGAATTCAGCTCGCCGGAGTGCGCGTAGAGACGCTCGATCAGTTTTTTGGTCTGGGACGAGTTGTCCCCCAGCCAGATCGGGCCCGCCACCACCACAATGTCCGCTTCCTGCACCGCCGGGTACAGCGCGGGCCACTCGTCGCTCGCCCAGCCGTGCTCGCGCATGTCCGGGTAGACGCCGCTGGCAATGTCGTGGTCCACCGTCCGGATGACGCTGGTGGCGACGCCCTGCTTCTCCATGATCCTGCGGCTGATCTCGATCAGGCCCTGCGTGTTGGACGTCTCCGGGGATTTCTTCAGGGTGCCGTTGAAGAAGACTGCCTTGAGGTCGCCGTACGTGCCGGGTCTCGCCGCGTCAGTGCCGGTTTCATTTGCGGTGCCACTTGCTGTGTCGTTCACTGTGGTGCTCCCTGCGTTCGCTGCGGACAACGGAAATCCAGTGAGACCCCGGCTTCGGCCGGACGTGCGGTTCAGCCGACCTTGCTGAGGATGGCGGAGGCGTGCGCTTCCAGGCCGCCGCCCGGCGTCGAGCCCTTGCCGGCGGCGACGTCCCAGCGCCAGAGCAGCTTGCCGTCGACCAGGCCGAAAATCCGTGTTGCCGCGGTGTACTCCTTGGAGTGGCTGCCGCGCATCACCATGTCGGTGCTGAGCTGGATCTGCGGTCCCTTGATCTGGCCGTAGTAGAGCTCGGAGATCCCGCCCGGATGCGAGATGGAAACGGAAATGTCGAAACCGCCCTCGCTGTTGCGCAGTTCCTCGACCTCGTCGGCGCTCTTGAGCACCGGGACGATGTCGGCCGGAATGAGCCCGGGGCCGCCGTCCTCCTCGCGCTGCTTGCGCTCAAGGGCCCAGAAACCGGTCTCCACGGTCAGCGGCCGGAGTTTGGTTCCCTCGTCGTCCGTCAGCCACGATTCGGCCCGGTACTGCAGGTACGGCAGGCCGTTGTGGGTGAAGGAGACGTGCTGGAGGAAGTGCTCCGAGTCCTCTTCCCCGGCGCCGAGCCGGCCGCGGCCCTCCCACTCACCAATGAGCCAGGACAGCGGAACAAGTTCGGGGGTCAGATCTGTAGGAATTTCAATCGGCACAGCAGCTACCTCTGGAAACTACGGGTTCTGGACGCTTAGCGGCTTTTTACTTCTGGCCCTTGAAGAGCCGGTACACCACGAAGCCGGCAAACCAGGCCATGGAAAGGCCGGCGACGGCAAGCAGGACAAGGAAGAAGATCTCAAATGCAAGTACGGACATGATGCCATCCTAACGCGTTAGTGGAGGAGTAGTTTGTCTATGAAGTAAGCCAGCGAACCGACCGCGGAGACGGGCGCCAGGCCCATGCTCAGCACGGCCGGCAGGTTCAATGTAGCGCCCCGGATGATCACCAGCCGGCGGAAGCTGACCAGGACGGCCCCGACCACGATCCCGACGAGGGCGGCCGGCAGCACGGCGATGTCGGAGAGCACGAGGCCGGCCAGCGGGCCGGCAAGCCCTGCCCCGACGATGCCGAGCGGAGCGACGATCCGGTCCGGCCAGCGGATCAGGCCCGCCATCAGGGCGATCGCCGCGCTGATGGCGGCAACGAGCAGCATTTCCCTGACCCCGTTGAAACGCGAGCAGGCGATCCAGCCGGCGCCGAGGCAGGACAGCAGCACGCCGGCGCTGGACCCCAGGGTGGACTCCAGCCGCTGGGCCTGGCCCGTGCCGCGGATCAGCTGCATGACGAAGATGGCCATCACCCCGGCCGCCACGAATGCTGGCGTCCAGTTCAGGAACCCCGGCGCGGGCAGGTAGGTGGCGGCCACAGCGGAGCCGATTCCGGGGAGGCCGATCAGGGCGGCGAGGGTCTTCTTGGCCGGGATGCCGAGGAAGTGCGGCCAGCCAATGCCGACGCAGGCCGCGGTGAGCACCGCGACGGCCAGCAGGACCTCAGGCGCGGAGTAAGCCCCGGCAATGATCGCGGCGAGTCCGGCCAGGCCGATGACGCCGACACTCCAGGACTTCACAGTTCCCCCTCCAACGTCTGTCTCAAAGCCCTCCCCAGCAGGGCACCCGGAACGCGGTCCCCCACGATCAACTTAGCCACGATCAACCGGTACCTTCGCTCACTGCGGACCCGTTGGGCCTGCTCGACTCGCCGGGCTGGAGGCCCTGACGGATCAATCCTGCCCTATATGAACGTTTTGTGTCGCAAAAGGGCCAAGCTGGAGCGGCGGAACAGTGCCTGTCGGGGGCCGTTTGGGTATACTCAAAGCTCAGCTACGCTTCCTCCGGCAGCCGCAGGCAGGTCACCGTCCGGAAGCTCAGTACCGGCCGGTGAGAGCCCGGCTCAGACGCCCAATGATGCGCGGACACCCCTTGGAGGAACCATGTCGCACATCCTGCTACTGACGAACAGCACCGGGTCATCGGTGGATGTCCTGCCTGCGCTGGAACTGCTTAATCACCGCGTCCACATTCTTCCCGCCGAGCCCACGGCCCTGCTCGAGACCGACCCGTGCGACATCGTGCTCCTCGACGCCCGCAAGGACCTGGTCGGCGCCCGCTCCCTCACCCAGTTGCTCAAGGCGACCGGGCTGAGCGCACCCCTCATGCTGATCCTGACCGAAGGCGGCATGGCAGCGGTCTCCTCGGCCTGGGCCGTGGACGACATCCTGCTGGAGTCGGCCGGGCCCGCGGAAGTCGAAGCCCGCATCCGCCTCGGCGTCGCGCGTGCCCTGCCGGACCAGGACGACACCCCCACGGAGATCCGGGCGGCCGGCGTCGTCATCGATGAAGCCAGCTACACGGCCCGGGTCAACGGGGCGGCGCTCAACCTGACGTTCAAGGAATTTGAACTGCTCAAGTACCTCGCCCAGCACCCCGGCCGCGTCTTCACCCGGCAGCAGCTCCTGACCGAGGTCTGGGGCTACGACTACTACGGCGGCACCCGCACCGTGGACGTCCACGTCCGGAGGCTGCGGGCAAAGCTCGGCGCCGACCACGAGAACCTGATCAGCACCGTCCGCAATGTCGGATACCGCCTGACGCTGGTCCGGCAGCCGGATGAGGAACTCACCGAGGCCTGAGCGGCTCCGCCCACCGCGCTGGCCCGTTTCGAACACAGAAAAGCCCCGGACTCAACAGTCCGGGGCTTCCTTACGCCGCTTGGCGCTGCAGTGGAGGACATACGGGTCGAACGTATCGAGGCCACCCCAGTGGTGGATCCCCCTCGCATCCATTCAACGTTTCGAACCGTTGAGCCGGATGAGATAACGACTATACGTGCCCCGAACGGATGCATCAAATCGACGCGGCCCCCACCCGCCGGCGGGCAGCGGACGTATAGCCTTGCATCATGAGTCCTGCGCATCCGGAAAACTGGCCCGTACTCACCCTGCAGGGAGCTGTGGACGAACAGCTGCTGCGGGACGTCAAGACGCTCGTGGCGGCCGCCGAGGAGTCCGACGGCAACCCGCCGCTGTCCGAGCAGACCCTCGTGACGCTCCGCGCCGCGGGCGCGGGCCCGCATTCCGTGCTGGCCTTGGCCCTCTACTCCCCCGACTATTTCCGCGAGGACTCCGGCGTGGATGCCGCTGCCCCCGGCCACGCCGGATCACCACACCCGGGCCGGGGCAACGACTTGGCGGGCTTCGCCGTCGTCGTCGAGGAGGCGGACGGCACCGGGGTGCTGGAGGTGGCCGTCCATCCGAGCTACCGCAACCAGGGCGTCGCAGACCGGCTGGTCGGGGAACTCCGGAAGGTGCGCGGCTTCGCGGGCCTGAAGGCGTGGTCACACGGCAACCATGAGGCCGCCGCTGACCTGGCCGCCCGCTACGGCTACGCCCCGGTGCGCGAGCTGTGGAAGATGCGGCTCGCCACCGCGGCCTCGGAACTGCCCGACGTCGCCCTGCCCGACGGCGTGTCGCTGCGCAGTTTCGTGCCCGGCCGGGATGAGGAGGCCTGGCTGGCGGTCAACCGGGCCGCCTTCGCCCACCACCCGGAACAGGGAAATATGAGCCGCGCGGACCTGGACGCCCGTATGGCCGAGCCGTGGTTCGACCCGGCCGGTTTCCTGCTCGCGGTCGACGCCGACGGCCGGATCCTCGGCTTCCACTGGACCAAGGTGCACCCCCGTCACGGCGAGCACCCGGCAATCGGCGAGGTCTACGTGGTCGGCGTCGCCCCCGAGGCGCAGGGCACCGGCCTGGGCAAGGCCCTGACCGTGGCCGGCATCAAGCACCTGCAGCAGCAGGGCCTGCACGCCGTGATGCTCTACGTCGACGCCGACAACATTCCCGCCGTCGCACTGTACCGGCGTCTGGGCTTTTCACGCTGGGATGTGGACGTCATGTATGCCCCGCTGGAAGGGCAGTAGCCGGGCCGGCGGCCGGGCACCCGGCCGGGGTCGAAACCTGGGCTCATCCGGATCTGATTCCTTGTAAGGTTGAAGCTAAATCGCGCCAGCATTAGGAGAGACCATGCAACGGGAATCTGCCCGGACAGCCACGTCTGAAGCCGCTACGCCGGACAAGGCTGCGCGTCCCGTGCGGGCGCGGTTCGGTTCCTCCGAAGTGCCCGCCTCCCGCGCCACCCAGGACCGGATCGACATCCCCGAGTTCGCCCCCAACCTGGAACCGGAAGGCGACATCAGCCCGGACCGCTTCCTGGACCGGGAGCTGAGCTGGCTCGCGTTTAACTCACGCGTCCTGGAACTCGCCGAAGACCCCAACCTTTACCTGCTGGAACGCGTCAGTTTCCTCTCCATCTTTGCCTCCAACCTGGACGAGTTCTTCATGGTCCGCGTCGCCGGCCTCAAGCGCCGCATCGCCACCGGTCTGGCGGTGCCCTCCCCCGCCGGCCTGAGCCCAATGCAGGTCCTGGAACAGATCGGCGACGCCGCCCACCGGCTCCAGCAGCGCCACGCCAGGGTCTACGCGGAACAGATCCGCCCCGCGCTGGCCTACGAGCACATCCACCTGATGCACTGGGAAGAACTCGACGACCAGGCCAAGGACCAGCTCAGCGCCATGTTCGCGGAAAAGGTCTTCCCGATCCTGACGCCGCTGGCCGTGGATCCGGCCCACCCGTTCCCGTACATCTCCGGGCTCTCGCTGAACCTCGCCGTCGTGGTCCGCAACCCGGTCAGCGACAAGGAGCTCTTCGCCCGCGTCAAGGTCCCGGACCAGCTGCCGCGGCTGATCTCCATTGACGGCCCGCGCGCCGGCTCCGTGCCCGGGCGGGTGGCCCGCTTCATCGCGCTTGAGGAAGTCATTGCCGTCCACCTGGACCAGCTCTTCGCCGGAATGGAGGTGCTGGAACACCACACCTTCCGCGTTACCCGCAACGAGGACGTCGAGGTCGAAGAGGACGACGCCGAGAACCTGCTGCAGGCTCTGGAGAAGGAACTGCTGCGCCGCCGCTTCGGCCCGCCGGTCCGGCTCGAGGTCACCAACGACATCAACCCCAACATCCGGGCGCTGCTGATCCGCGAACTCGGCGTGGAGGAATCCGAGGTCTACTCCGTCCCGGCCCCGCTGGACCTGCGCGGGCTCTCCGTGATCGCGGGGATCGACCGCGCGGACCTGCACTACCCCAAGCATGTGCCGCACACGTCCCGGTACCTCAACGAGTCGGAGACCTCCAAGGCAGCGAACGTCTTCGCGGCCATGCGGCGCCGGGACATCCTCCTGCACCACCCCTACGATTCCTTCTCCACCTCCGTGCAGGCCTTCCTCGAGCAGGCCGCCGCGGACCCCAAGGTGCAGGCCATCAAACAGACCCTGTACCGCACCTCCGGCGACTCGCCCATCGTCGACGCCCTGATCGATGCCGCGGAGGCCGGCAAGCAGGTGCTCGCCCTTGTGGAGATCAAGGCCCGCTTCGATGAGCAGGCCAACATCTCCTGGGCCCGGAAGCTGGAGCAGGCAGGGGTGCACGTGGTCTACGGCATCGTGGGCCTCAAGACCCACTGCAAGCTCTCGCTCGTGGTCCGCCAGGAAGTCGACGGGCTGCGCCGCTACTGCCACATCGGCACCGGGAACTACCACCCGCGTACCGCGCGCTATTACGAGGATCTCGGCCTGCTGACGGCCAACGAGCAGGTGGGCGAAGATCTGTCGAAGCTGTTCAACCAGCTTTCCGGCTATGCACCCAAGTCCACCTTCAAGCGGCTGCTGGTTGCTCCAAGGTCGGTGCGCTCCGGGCTGATTGACCGGATTGAAACGGAAATCCGGAACGCCCGGGCGGGAATCGCCGCCCGCGTCCAGATCAAGGTGAACTCGATGGTGGACGAAGCCATCATCGATTCCCTCTACCGTGCCTCGCAGGCCGGGGTGCAGGTGGACGTCATTGTCCGCGGCATCTGCTCCCTGCGTCCCGGCGTCCCCGGACTCAGCGAGAACATCACTGTGCGCTCCGTCCTGGGCCGATTCCTGGAACACTCCCGCGTCTTCGCCTTCGCCAACGCCGGAGACCCGGTGGTCTACATCGGCTCGGCGGACATGATGCACCGCAACCTGGACCGACGGGTGGAGGCCCTGGTGCAGCTCAGCAGCGGGGACGACACCTCGTATGTCCTGGACATGCTCCGCCGCTACATGGATCCGGGTACCGCCAGCTGGCATCTGGACAACAGCGGCGAATGGGTCCGCCACCACCTCGCGGAGGACGGCACCGCCCTGCAGGACGTCCAGTCATGGCTGCTCGCATCGCGTTCGCGGCAGCGCTCGGCGAGCCTGCGCTAGGGCCTCCGGTTGTGAGCAGCGATTCACTGGTCGCGGACCAGACCGACCATCCCGGCGAGGCCATAGCCGTCGTCGCGGCCGGCGCCCTGCCGTGGCGCGTCAACAAAGACAAGCTTGAGGTCCTGCTGATCCACCGCCCGCGCTACGACGACTGGTCCTGGCCCAAGGGCAAGCTTGATCCGGGCGAGACCGTTCCCGAGTGCGCCGCCCGCGAGGTGGAAGAGGAAATCGGCCTCAAGGCTCCCCTGGGCATCCCGCTCCCGCCCATCCATTACCACGTGGCAGCAGGCCTGAAGGTGGTGCACTACTGGGCGGTCGACGTCGACGGCGCCCCGCTCCGCCCGGATGGCAAAGAGGTGGACAGCGTCATGTGGTGTTCGCCGGAGAAGGCCGCCGGCCTGCTCAGCAACCCCAGCGACCGGGCCCCGCTGGAGCACCTCGCGGCAGCACACTCCCGCGGCGAACTGGACACCTGGCCGCTGCTGGTGTTGCGTCATGCCAAAGCCAAGCCGCGCTCGTCCTGGTCAAAGGCCGAGGGCGACCGTCCGCTGGCTGCCACCGGGACACGCCAGGCCCAGGCCGTGGGCCGGCTGCTCCAGGCCTGGAGCCCGTCGCGGGTGGTGACGAGTCCCTGGCTACGCTGCGTAGCCACGGTCGCGCCCTATGCCAAGGCCGTCGACGCCAAGGTGAAGCTGCATGAATCACTGACCGAGCACCTGCACGGCCGGAGCCCGCACAAGACCGCCAACGTCGTCGAATCCCTGTTCGACAAGGGGCGCCCGGTGGCACTGTGCACGCACCGCCCCGCACTGCCCACGGTCTTTGCGCAACTGGGCAAGCACATGAACTCCCGGCTGCGGGCCCTGCTGCCCTCAAACGATCCATTCCTCTCGCCCGGGGAAATCATCGTCTGCCATGTCTCGCACAGCAAGGGCAAGGTCGTGGCCGTGGAGCAGTTCCGGCCCTTCGACGACTAGGGTCCTTGACCCCGGCGCCCCCCGGCCCTAGTTTGTATCAAGTACTTGGTACATAACTGCGGGATCTTTGGGGGATTTCATGCCGGGCGAGTTCTACTTTCCATCGATGCTGCTGTTCGGCCCGATCATCGCCGCCGTGCTGGTCTACGCCGTGCTGCGCTGGGTAATCTGGGCGCCGGATACAGGCACCTCCCCGGCATCGGTGTCGGAACACGCATTGTGGGTGGGGGTCATCGGCTGGCTGGCGAGCTCGCTGCAGGGCGCCATGAATCTGGGCATCATTCCGGCCGACCCTTCCGCCGGCGGCGCCATGACGACCCCCGCGACGATCCTGCCGGCCCTTACCTGGCCGATCCTGGGTTGCCTGGGCGTACACGCGCTCGGCCAGGTCAGCTATCCGGGGCCGCGGCGAATGCGGCGGCAGACCGTCCTGTCGGTCCGGCGGATCCGCGACTTCCTGCCGCACCGGCTGGCCGCGGTCACGGCGGCCGTCTTTGCCGCCGCCGGCGCGCTCATCGCGTGGACCGCCACGCTCCCGGGGTTCGCACCCGTGCCGCCCACAACCGGGGCGGACGGCCCGTACACCCGGCAGACGCTGGGCGTTGACGGCCGTATTCCCGGGGTTGAGCTAGCCGCCTGGCTGGGCGGAGCCCTGGCCGTCCTGGCCGCCGGGACGATGCTGGTGCTGTGGCTGATTGCCAGCCGCCGCCAGCTGGAGGCCCTCGACGCCGGCGACAATGCGGTGCTGCGCACCATCGCCATGAACCGCCTGCTGCGGACCGCTTCCATAGTGGCTGCGGGGCTGGGCGTGATCGCAGGCAACTTCGCAGCGCGGCCGGACCCGTCAACCGGCGTCTCGTCCTGGACGAATGCGGCCGGCCTGGCGGGCATGGGTGTCCTCTTGATGATGTGGTTTTGGGGGCCGCCGCGGCTCGCGGCCGCCGGGCTGGGCGCGCGCAACCGGCCGCCTGCAGGACTGCAGGCCGGCGGCCAGCACCCCGCGGCCCGGCTGGTCTCGTCGCTGGGTCCGCTGCTGGGACTCGCGGCGGCGGTGCCCCTGCTGGCGGGGGTCTTCATCGTCCCCGGATTGACCGCCGCCGCGGCGGGCTTCGGAATGGCGGGCTTCGCTACCCTGATGGCGGCCGCGGTGCTGGCGGTCATTGCGGCCGGCGAGCTGCTCCTGCAGCGCAACTACGGCGACCCGGGAGCGCCGCGCAACTGGCCGCGGCAGCCGGTTAGCCCGGCAATGCTGACCACCGCCGTCCTGGCCCTGCTGTCGTTCCTGCTGGCCCTGGCAGTCACGGCGGTCGGTCAGGAACGGCTCTATGGCGAGCCGGACTGGGTTCCGCCGGCCCTCCTCGCGGCCGGCGGCGCGCTTGCCTCGGTGCCGGCTTTCCTCGCCGCCAGGCACCGGCAGGGGGTCCCCGGTCTTGCCGCCGGCATGGACGCCGCGCTGCGCGCCGTCGCGATCCACCGGACCGTGCGGACCCTCGCGGCCCTGTTCACCGCCCAGGCCGCCGTGTTGCTGCTGACCCAGGGGCCCGCGTGGGCTGCCTTGTTTGCCGCCGAATCCTTCGGGGGACCATTCAATCCCGACGCCAACACGTGGTGGCCGGCGACCCTGGCCGGAGCGGTCCTCGGCACCCTTGCCACCATCATCGCCGTTATCCCCGTCGCCGGCCCCGCGCGCAGCCCGGCCGGACCCGTGCCGCGGCGGGACAAGGAGCCCGCCGCGTGACCGCGGGAATCTCCATCGACCTCCGCTCGGCCACACCGCCGTACGAGCAGATTCGGGCGCAGATCGCCTCGCTGATCGTCATCGGGGCGCTGCCGCCGGGAACCCGGTTGCCGACCGTCCGGCGCCTCGCCGCAGACCTCGGCATTGCGGCCGGAACCGTCGCACGTGCCTACAAGGAGCTCGAACAAGCCGGGCTGATCCAGACCGGGCGCCGCAACGGAACCGTCGTCGCCGGCCCGGTCGGCGGGGACGGCCCGGGTGGCGCCCTCGGTGATGCTGTCCCGGCGCGGCCGGCGGCCGGACCGAACGCCGCGGTGATCGCCGCCGTCGACCGCTGCATTGCCGCAGGCCGCGCGGCCGGCCTCGACGACGGCGCGTTGCTCGCCGTGATGCGCGCCCGGCTCGGCCAAAGCCATGAATACGGCGAGCAAGACTCTTCTCAGTAGACTGGGAGCGTGAGCATCCCAACGCCCTACGAAGACCTGCTGCGCGATGTCTTCGAGCACGGCACCCACAAATCGGACCGCACCGGGACGGGCACCCGCAGCGTGTTCGGCCGGCAACTCCGCTTCGACCTGGGCAAGAGCTTCCCGCTCATCACCACCAAGCGCGTGCACTTCAAGTCCGTCGCCGTGGAACTCTTGTGGTTCCTGCGCGGGGACAGCAACGTGAAGTGGATGCAGGACCAGGGCGTCACCATCTGGAACGAATGGGCCGACGCCGACGGCGAACTCGGCCCGGTCTACGGCGTCCAGTGGCGCTCCTGGCCCACGCCCGACGGCGGGCACATCGACCAGATCGCGGAACTGGTGGAGAACCTCAAAAGCAACCCCGATTCACGCCGCCACATCGTCTCGGCCTGGAACGTGGCAGAGCTCAAGAACATGGCCCTGCCCCCCTGCCACGCCTTCTTCCAGTTCTACGTCGCCGACGGCAAACTCTCCTGCCAGCTGTACCAGCGCTCCGCGGACACCTTCCTGGGTGTGCCCTTCAACATCGCCTCCTACGCCCTGCTGACCTGCATGCTGGCCCAGCAGACCGGGCTGGAACCGGGTGAGTTCGTCTGGACCGGCGGCGATGTCCACATCTACGAGAACCACCTGGACCAGGTCCTCACGCAGCTGGGCCGGGAGCCTTACGAATATCCGCAGCTGAGGATCACCCGCCAGCCGGAGTCCATCTTCGACTACACCCTCGAGGACTTCGAGGTCGTCGGCTACCAGCACCATCCAACGATTAAGGCCCCGATAGCCGTATGAGCAACGAGACCAGCAACCCCACGGATCCCGTCGATTTCACCGAGCAGCTCCGCGGCACCGTCACCGGCCTCGGCCTGGTGTGGGCGCAGACCAGCACGGGAGTGATCGGCCAGGCCGGGACCATGCCGTGGCACCTTCCAGAGGATATGAAGCACTTCAGCCGGCTCACGGCCGGGCACCCCGTCATCATGGGGCGCAAGACCTGGGATTCCTTCCCGGACAAGTACCGGCCGCTGCCCGGCCGGACGAACATTGTCATCACCCGGCAGGAAGGCTGGGGCGGGACCCCGGAGGCCGACGGCGCCTTGGCGGTCAAATCCCTCGACGACGCCTTGCTGGAGTCGCAGTTCGCGTCCGGTCCCGAGATGGTCTGGATCATCGGCGGCGGCGAGATCTTCACGCAGTCCCTCGACCTCGCCGACGTCGCCGTCGTGACGACCATCGACACCGCGACGGAGGGCGACACCTTCGCCCCGGAACTCGGCTACGACTGGACCGCGGAGGCCAGCCTCCCGCCCGACGGCTGGCTGACTGCGGCGAACGGCACGCGGTACCGCATCACCCTGTGGCGGCGGACGGAGGCCAAATAGTGCTGCGTAAACCGGAAATCCTCTTTGTCCTCGGCTACATGCTGCTGCCCCTGCTGGCGCTGCTGTCCGCGATCGTGGGACTGACCATGATCCTCGGCGGCAACAAGATCGCGGGCGCGATCGTGCTCGTCGTCGTCACGCAGCTGTTCGCTTTCGGCGCCATGTTCGCCCTGCGCCGGCGCAAGAGCGCACTGCTGGCGGAGCCCGACGGCGAGTAGCGGCACCGGCCGCGGCTCCCGCCGGTGCCGGCGGATGGGGAGACCACCCCATCGCGCGATCCCGGCGGCACGGCTAGATTGGGGCCGGTCAGATTCTTTGGTCTGGCTGTAATGAGCTGGAATGCACTTGGTCTTGGCAGTGGCCCGTTAGGCTGTTGCCTGTAAGGGGGGATGCCATCATGGCAGGTAACGTGTGGGGCGCCGACGTCGCCCAGCTTCGGTCGCTCGCGCAGCACTTCGGCAAGACGTCGGAAACGCTACTGCAGCAGTCCTCGGTCCTCACGTCCACGATCAACAACAACACCTCGTGGAAGGGCGCCGACGGCGCGCGCTTCAAGTCCGACTGGAACGACACCCACCGTGCCTTGATCCAGCAGACCGCCCGGGCGCTGAAGCAGCAGTCCAAGGCACTCCTGACCCAGGCCGACGAGCAGGAGAAGGCCAGCAACGCCGCCCCGGGCTCCGGCGGCGGCCCGCTGGGCCCCCTCGGCCACGGCGCCGGCCCCGGGGCGTGGGCCGTGGCCGGCGGCATCCTCGCCGGCGGAGCCGCCCGCCTCAAAATGTTCATGGGGATCCAGAAGAACTTCAAGACCCCGCTCACCCTGGCCAAGCACCTCGGACAGTACGGCTGGGTCTTGAAGAACGAGCGGGATGCACTGTCCAAGGCGTTCTTCACCACCGGCCGCCACCGGTTGGGGGGACCCGGATTCACCGCAAGCAACCTCTTGCGCAGCGACCCGCTCAAGGAGCTGCTCACGGCATCGACGAAGTCCAGCAGGGCCCTCGGCCTGATCGACAAGGCCTCGGACATCGCGTCGCTCAAGGACCTCAACAAGCACATACCCGGGCTGTCACGTCTGGCGCCGCTGCTCGAAGAGCGGCAGCTCTTCGGGGCCAACAAGAGCTGGGACTGGCTCGGGAAGTCCGGACTGTCCCGCACTCTCGGCTGGGCCGGAGTCGGATTCAACGCCGTGGACACAGTAAAGAGCTTCGCGGACGGCGACCTCAAGGGTGGTGCCGCCAGCCTTGGCAAAACGATGCTCGGCGTCGGATGCTTCATGCCGCCGCCTGCCGGGACCATCTGCCAGGTGGCGAGCGTGGGCGTAGCCGTTTACGAGAACTGGGACACCATCAGCAGCGTCGGCAAGAACGTCGGCGAAGGCATCGTCGACGCCGTCAAGGATCCGGGCAAGTTCGTCAGCGATGCCGCTGACAGCGTCAAGGATGCCGGCGAATCCGTGGCACACTTCTTCGGCTTCTAGATTAGGAGAATCACATGACAGTTCAGGATGAAACTGCCTACGAGCCCCGGCTCGGCGTCGATGTCATCGGCTTCGGCATCGGGGAAATCGCGTACCTGCTTGATGTTTTCGAGGGACCGGCCCGTGACCGTTCCGTCAGCGTCTTCCGGGCTGAAGAGATGGTGGACGACGTCACTCTGGCGACCGCCGGCGCCTCCTCGCTCCTTGCACGGGACCTGGCCACGGTCAACGAGGAGGGAGAGCTCGGCGTGACCGGTGTCGCCGCCGCCGTCGCGTCCGCTTTCGGCCACGCAACCCACTGGACGGAGGTGTCCCTCCTGGCACCCGAGTCGATGGACAACGTGTTGCTCATCGAAGCCCCCGACGTCGCGCTGATGCTGCAGCCCCGGCTGCTGGGCACCTGGTTCGTGTTCGCGCAGGACCCCGCCATCAGCTCGGCCGAGGCTACGCTGCGGCTGGTCAAGCAGCACGCCGCAGAAACCCCCGGCGGCTCTGCCTATTTCGTGTTCAAAACCCTCACTGCCGAGACCCGTCTGCTGGTGCGCCGGGAAGGCGAAACGTGGACGACCGGCGTGCCCGACTTCGAGACGGATGAGGTCGTGGAAACCGCAGGCCTGGACGACGCCGCGCTGCTGCGGGCGATTGAGGAGTCCCGTGGACAGGCATAATCAGAACACCCCCCAGGATCCCGCCCGCGACGGCGCGCAAGGAGAGCCTGAGCGGGGAGCCGGGCCAGAGCGCCCGATCCGCCGCAGGGCGGACAACGGGGATCTTGTCGCTTACAGCGCCGAAGAGTACGGGGTCCGCAAGGATGAAGGCCTCGGCGTGATCAAACCCGTCAATAGCGCCAACGGCATTCTCTTCCTGGCTATCCTGCTGACGATCGGAATGGGAGGGCTGGTCTACTTCGTCGTCCAGATCATCAGGCAGGACGCCTGGCACATCGCCGGCGAGGTCTGGTGGGTCTTTCCCGCCTGCATCTTCCCCTTCGCCGCTGCCTGGTTCAACTACTTCAAGGAACGCAAGGCCGAAAAGCTCCGCAAGGCCGGCAACCTGCCGCGGCCGGTCGAGTAGCGTGACGGAGGCACCGCCGCTCCCCTTTCAGTCGCGGAGCATGCTGAATTTTCCCGACGTCGCCGAGGGTCCGACGATCTCGTCGAATGCTGCGCAGGCCTACGGCACCGGAGGTAATCTCCTGAAGCCGCGAGGGTCCCGTGGCGAGGCGTAGCCGGGACGTGCCCCAGGAACGCGGTTACACACCGCCGCCGGCCCCGGAGGCGCCCGTGAAGCACCGGATGGCCGAAAATGGCGAAATTGTCAGCTATACCGACGAGGAATACGGCGTACGCAAAGACGACGGGCTGGGCATCATCAAGCCGTTGAACGCCTCCGGCGGCCTGCTGTTCCTGGCCCTGTTGATAACCGCCTTCTTCGGACTGATGCTCTACGGCGTGGTCCAGATGGCCGTCACCGACCAGTGGCACATCATGGGCGAGATCTGGTGGATGTACGTGCTGGTACTCTATCCACTGTTCGCCGGCTGGGCCGGCTACTTCAAGGAACGCAAAGCCGAGAAGCTGCGTAAGGCCCGCAACCTGCCGAGGCCGGTCAAGTAGCTTCTCCGCAGGTAAAAAGTTCCGTGGCCCGGTGGGCGCGACGGCGTCATCTGAAGGGCCGCTGGCAACCGTCTTCCCGAGCAGATCCGCACCGTTAGTCAGGACGAACTGTGAGCTTCGATCGCGAGCGTGAACGCCGCAACGACGACGTCAATGCCGAGCACAAGGAGGCGCTCGCGCGGGGCGAGAAGCGCGTGCTGCGAAAGACCGACACAGGCGAACTGCACAGTTACCCCGCGGACGAAATCGGGTTTTCCCCCGGCCGCGGCCAGGTGCAGGTCCGGTCCTGGTGGGGCATGGGAATCCTTACCGCCGTCATGGGGCTCTTAGTCATTCTTTCCGGGGTGATCCTGCTGGCCCCCGTGGGCCGCGGTGAGCAGCCTTTCTGGGGAGCACTGTTCCTGACGGCATTCGGCGGTTTCGGAGCCTGGTATACCTTCGGCATGGCAAGTGACGAGTACCGGGCCAAAAAGCTACGGACGGAGCGGCAGGCGCCCGAGCCTGGAGCCGGGCACATCTCGCAGTAGTTCGCAGGGCCGGGCATCGCTCGCTCGCATAACGTACCCGACTGCGAATGCGTCATCCACACCATCCAGAAGGTAGAACCACGTGCCTACAGACACTGACAACCACCAGCACGACGAAGAGATCCGGGCCCGCCATGAACGGGCAGTGGCTGCCGGGGAGAAACGGTTCCTGACCAGGACCATGGACCACGGGCGACTGCACTCCTACGCCGCGGACGAGATCGGCTTTGCCCGCGCCGGGTCCGGCCCGATCGTCGCCACGGCGTCCGGGATGGTCCTTCTGGCGGCCGTGTTCGCCGCGGTGACCGTGTTCTCGATTTTCCTCGTCGCCGCCCCTACCTCGCGGGGCGAAAGCCCGCTGTGGGGCGCTCTCGTGCTGACCGTGATCGGCGCCTCGGGTGTGCTCTACGCTGTTCGGCTCGCCGTCTCCGAATTCAAGGCCAGGCGCATCCGCCGCGAGCGCGGCCTTCCGGAGCCCAGCCCGCGCCAGCTGAACTGATACGGGACGTTGCCGAGCCCTGCGGGAGGGCCGACGTACCCACGTGACGTAACCGGCTGCGGGCCAGGCACCGCAAAGTCTAAACTGGCCCAATGACTACAGCAGCTACCCCGTCCGTCGGACTGGTCGGTTGGCGTGGCATGGTCGGTTCCGTCCTGATGCAGCGTATGCAGGACGAGGGCGACTTCGCCAACATCAACCCGGTCTTCTTCTCCACCTCGAACGCCGGAGGTGCCGCCCCGGCCATCGCCGGTGCGGCGGCAGGCGCTGCCGGCAAGCTCGAGGACGCGTTCGACGTCGAGACGCTGGCGAAGCTGCCGATCATTGTGACCGCCCAGGGCGGCGACTACACCAAGCGGGTGCACGGCGAGCTGCGCAGCCGCGGCTGGGACGGCCTGTGGATCGACGCCGCTTCCACCCTCCGCATGAACGACGACTCGATCATCGTGCTGGACCCGATCAACCGCGACGTCATCGACGCCGGCCTCTCCGGCGGCGTGAAGGACTACATCGGCGGCAACTGCACGGTCTCCTGCATGCTGATGGGCCTCGGCGGCCTGTTCAAGA
This sequence comes from Arthrobacter sp. 10T44, assembly GCF_056393885.1. Lineage (NCBI taxonomy): Bacteria > Bacillati > Actinomycetota > Actinomycetes > Micrococcales > Micrococcaceae > Arthrobacter > Arthrobacter sp. 10T44. The sequence goes on from NZ_JBFTGT010000001.1 coordinate 435,246, forward strand.
ACGGCCTCGTCGAATGGGGCACCTCGATGACCTACCAGGCCGCGTCCGGAGGTGGTGCCCGGCACATGCGTGAACTGCTGAGCCAGTTCGGCACGCTGAACGCCGAGGTCAGCAGCGAACTGGACGACCCGGCGTCGGCGATCCTGGAGATCGACCGCAAGGTCCTGGCCCACCAGCGCACCGACATCGACGCCACCCAGTTCGGTGTGCCGCTGGCGGGCTCCCTGATCCCCTGGATCGACGCGGACCTCGGCAACGGCCAGTCGAAGGAAGAGTGGAAGGCCGGGGTGGAAACCAACAAGATCCTGGGCACCACCGGCGCGGACCGCGTCATCATGGACGGCCTGTGCGTCCGGATCGGCGCCATGCGCTCCCACTCCCAGGCGCTCACGCTCAAGCTCCGCGAAGACCTCTCCGTCCCCGAGATTGAGAAGCTCCTGGACGCGGACAACGAATGGGCCACCGTGGTGCCCAACACCAAGGAAGCCTCGATGGCGGACCTGACCCCGGTGGCGGCGTCCGGCACCCTGGATATCCCGGTGGGCCGCATCCGCAAGCTCGAAATGGGCCCGGAGTACATCAGCGCGTTCACCGTCGGCGACCAGCTCCTCTGGGGCGCCGCGGAGCCGCTGCGGCGCATGCTCAAGATCGCCACCGGCACGCTCTAGGAACTGCGGGTCCGGTCAGGTTCGGTCGAGGCCGAGGAACCGGCGGTACTTCGCGGCCTGCAGCTCAAAGGATTTCCGAGCCGCAGGCCGCAGCCCGTTAACGCCGTCGAACGGTTCGGGCACGACGGCGCCGGACCGGCCGTTGCCGGGCGCCGCCCAGGTCCCGACCACGGCGCCCCCGGCCACGATCGTCTTCTTGAACACGCCGTTGCCGCCGGGGACGATCTTGTCCGCGTGCTGCGCGTGCAGCGCGATGGACCGGTCGGTGTAGCCCAGGAGGAACTCGTCGAATCCCGGCAGCGCCAGCACGGTGCGCTGGCCGGGGACGGCGCAGTCGAGCAGGGCCGCCGTCTGCGGGGAGAGCCAGTAGGTTTTTCCGTCAAATTCCAGCTCCGCCAGCCGGTCGCGCACGTCCGCCAGCGCAGCCCGGACCTCGGTCAGCGGGACGCCGGACCACCAGGCGAAGTCACGTTCGGTGGCAGGGCCGTGGCTGTAGAGGTAGCGCAGCAGCCACTCGGCGATCCCTTCCTCGCGGCCCAGCCGCCGCGAGTCCTTGATCCAGTCGTCAAACGCCACCACCAGCTGCTGGTTGCCGGCGAGCGGGCCCAGCACCAGCAGGCCGCGCTGGCACAGGGTCCCCAGGAGATGGATGCCGCGCTGGCCTGCCGTGGACTGGCCGGCTTGTTCGAAGGCCTGGAACAGCTCCGCCCGGCTGGCTGCTGCCCCGCCGGCGACCCGCTGCAGGGCGGCATCCGCGGCGGCGTCGACGTCCGCGGCAGAGATGCCCAGTTCCCGGTGCCGCCCCGCCAGGCCTTTGATGAGGCGGGCGGAGGTGATGTCCAGGACCCATTTCAAGTCCTCGGGCGCCAACAGGTGCAGCGTGCCGCGCATCGGCCAGGACCGGACGATTTCGCCGCGGTCCAGCGAAGCGCGGACATCGGCCGCGCGGGAGCCCGGCACGCGCTGTCCCACCGCCCACAGCGCAGCCTGGAGGTCCTGCGCCTGCATGGCGGTCATGCCCCGGACGGCGCCGGGAACAGACTCGAAAGCCGGGCCGGCAAGCCCTTGGGAGACCAAGCGGAGCCGGCCCATGACGCTCCGGCTCAGACGCGTGCGCACCACTGCTGCCATGACAACATCCTAGGCCGGGCTCAGCCGCCCCGGTGGAATCCGGCCGGTGCGCGGCCACCGCCCGGTCCTCTCCCAGCCTGCGTCCAGCCGGCTTCATTACCGTGGATGCATGACTTTGGGTGATGTGTGGCCTCTCCTGCGGCCCCTGTGCAGGAGGCTGGCCCTGCTGGGCTGGGCCTCCAGCGCGGCCGGCATGGCGGCAGGCCTGGCCGTCGCCATCGCCAGCGGCACCCGTCTCTCCCCCATGATGACAACGTTCCAGACGGTGTCCGCCGCGTCCATGGCGGTAGCCGTGGTCAGCTTTGTCACGGCTGCGATGATCCAGCCGCGGTCTCCGGCGTTGCAGAACGCCGACCGCGGGGAAGCCGACCCGGATCCCGGCGCGGAGTTTCCCGCCACGGTGCACAGTTTCCTCCTCGGTTCGCTGGCACTGCTGGCCGGGGCGGTGGCTTTCGCCTGCGCCGGGCTCCTGCTGCGGAGCGGGCCCAGCGCCCAGTCCGTGGCGTTCTGCCAGGTCTTCCTGCTGGGCGCCGCGGCGTCCGGCTTCACCTTCATGCTCTTCAGCAAGGTGGTCCCCCGCCGCGGGAGGAGCTAGTCCACAAGCACCGGACAGCCTCCGCTAGGCTGGCCGGATGACTTTGGGGAGTTTACTGAAAGTGCTGGACCGGGGCCGGCTCCGCTGGATGCTGCTGGCAAGCTTGGCTGTGCTGGCCGGAACTGCATCGATGGCGGGGGCCCTCCTCAGCCAGGCGACGGGCAAGGACGCCGAGCCTTACCTGACGGGTGGAGTCCTGGGACTAGCGGCCGGCTACGCAGTGTCAACCTTGGGAGCCCTCGCGGCAAGCAGCCTGGGAGTCAGGGTACGGCTGCTGCGCGACTGGGGCCGGTACCCGGCTGTCGTCCGGCTCGCGGTGGTGCTGACGGCCGTGGGGGCCCTGGCGTCTGCGGCATCCATGCTCATGTCGGCGACCGGCGTGCTCGGCCCACTGCGGCCCACGAGCCTGGCATCGGCCTTTTTCTATCCGACCATGGCCACTCTGGGTTGGGCCCAGGCGCTGGCCGCAGCGGCACTGCGCCAATCGGCCTCCGCCGTCAAGGCCTCCGTCGGCCCCTGACTTAGAGCTCGACGCCGATCAGCAGCGGCTCGGGGTGCAGCTCAATACCGAAGCGTTCGAGGACGCCGCGGCGCACCTCGCGGGCAACCGCCAGGAGATCTGCCGCGCTGGCGCCGCCCCGGTTGGTGATGGCCAGGGTGTGCTTGGTCGACAACGATGCGCGGCCGCCGGAGACGCTGCCCGGCTCAAGCCCGAAGCCCTTTCCGTAGCCGGCATGGTCGATCAGCCAGGCCGCGGAGAGTTTGGTCAGGCCCTCGGTGCCGCCCGGGTAGCGGGGGGCATCCTCGGGCAGCCCCGCGGCAACCTCGACGGGCACGATCGGGTTCGTGAAGAAGGATCCGGTGGAGTACGTATCCCGGTCCGCCGCATCCAGCACCATGCCCTTGGAGGCCCGGAGCCGGAGCACCTCGCGCCGGACGTCGTTGGAGTAGGCCCGCTGGCCGGTCTCGACGCCGAGAGCCCGGGCCAGTTCGGCGTAGCGGATCGGAGCGCTCATCCGGCCCAGCGGCAGCTGGAATTCGACCGTGAGCACCACGTACCGCGGAGAGCCGTTGGTGGTGGTCTGTTTCAGCACGGAGTCCCGGTAGCCGAACTTGAGCTCCGAATTGGTGAACGTCTGGACGGCATTGCGTTCCCGGTCCCAGGTGCGCACCGCGGCGATGGTTTGCGAGACGTCGGAGCCGTAGGCTCCGACGTTCTGCACCGGCGTCGCGCCGGTGGCGCCGGGGATCCCGGACAGGGCCTCTACGCCCGACCAGGCATGCTTGACGGCATGCTCCACGAGGGCGTCCCAGTTGTGCCCGGCCTGGACCACCACGGCGACTCCGCCGCAGGAATCCTCAGCATTGACGGTGAATCCTTCCGACGCGATTTTCACGACGGTTCCGGGGAAGCCTTGGTCGCCGACCAGCAGGTTGGAGCCCCCGCCGATGATCAGCAGCGGCTCGCCGGCGGCGTCGGCCGTGCGGACAGCGTCGATGATCTCCGCTTCGGTGCGGGCTTCGACGTAGTTGGCGGCGGGGCCGCCGACGCCGGCCGTGGTCAGGGCGGAAAGCAGTGTCTGGGTCACCCCACCAGCCTAGCCGGGTTCGGCGTATGCCCGGAAAGGCGGCAGGGCCGGGCCTAGGCGGCCTTGCGCGCCACCGGGGAGAGCAGGAAGCTGACGACGAGCATCACCATGACGGCCAGCAGCGAGTGCAGAATGCCGACGTGCTCGGCCAGCAGGCCGAGCAGGGGCGGTCCGCAGAGGAACGCCCCGTAGCCGATGGTGGAGACCACCGAAACGCGTGCGGCGGCCTTGACGGGGTCGTCCGCGGCGGCGGACATGCCGACCGGGAAGCCCAGCGAGGCGCCCAGCCCCCAGACGGCCAGGGCGACGTAGGCCAGCCAGGGAACCGGCGCGAAGACGAACAGGCCCAGTCCCGCCACGGCCAGCGCCGCGCACCAGCGCATCACCGGGACCCGGCCGTAACGGTCCAGCACCAGGGTGCCGGCGAAACGGCCCACGGTCATGAAAGTGACGAAGAGGCCGTAGCCGGCGGCTCCGGCGGCGTCGGACTGGCCGTGCCCGTCGGCGAGCGCCAGCGCCACCCAGTCCCCCGCCGCGCCCTCGGCCAGGGCGAGCCCGAGCACCAGGACGCCGAGCAGCAGGGTCCGGCGGTCCCGCCAGGCCTGCGCGATCTGCCGTTTGTTATCCAGCGGTTCTTCCGGGCCCTGTGTGGCCTGGCTGATGATGGGCAGCGGACCGGTGGAGGGATCCTCAAAGGTGTCCGGCCCGGACGGGGTGAAATCCTTCTCGGCCTCGACCGGGGTGATGTCGGCGCGGAACCAGCTGGCGGCCGTGGGCACGGAACCGGCGACGAGCAGTCCCACGGCGGCCAGGTGCCAGAAGACCGGCACGCCGGCGCCGGCAGCCCAGGCCCCCGCGCCCGCGCCCGCGACGGTGCCCAGGCTGAACGCGCCATGCAGCCGCGGCATGATGTGCCGGCGCACCGCGCGCTCGACGGCGGCGCCTTCCACGTTGGACGCCGTGTTCCAGCTGGCCGTGCCGAGGCCAACCACCACGAGCCCAGCCGCCACCGCCAGCGGGTTGACCAGAACCGAGGTTCCGAACCCGGCAAGGACCAGCCCGGCGCCCACCATGATGCTGCCGATCCGGATGGTCTGCTTGGAGCCGAAACGCAGCACGATCAGCCCCGACGCGGAGACCGAGACGAAGGAGCCCAGCGTCATGCAGAGCAGCAGCAGGCCGACGTTCCCGGGCGTGAGGTCGAGTCCGTCACGGATGGCCGGAAGCCGGGACACCCAGCTGGCGAAGGCTATCCCGCTGAAGGCATAGGCCGCCACGACGGCGTTGCGCCACCGGGTCACCTCGGCGGACTGGGCCACACGGACCCTCACGGCTGGATCATTCGGTCAGGCCAGCCTGACGACGGCCTGGGCCTTCATGAGGACCTTCTGCCCGCCTGCGACGACGGTGAGGTCCACGCGGGCGGTGCCCGCGTCGGCGTCGAGCGCCCCAATGGCGCCGCTGACTTCGATCACCGCGCCTGCGTCCGGGGTACCGGTGGTGTCGGCCACCGGGACCGGCTTGCTGAAGCGGGTCTGGAAGTCGACGACGGCGGCCGGGTCACCGGCCCAGTCGGTCACGAGCTGGACGGCGGCGCCCATCGTGAACATGCCGTGGGCGATCACGCCGGGGAGGCCGACGCCGGTGGCGAAGGCCTCGTTCCAGTGGATCGGGTTGAAGTCACCGGAGGCGCCGGCGTACTTGACGAGGTCTGTGCGTGTGACCTCGATGCTTCGGCTGCCGAGGTCCTGGCCGACCGTGAGCTCTGAAAATGTGGGGGCCATGGCTTACTGTCCCTCTCCGCGGACCAGGATGGACGAGGTGGTGGTGGCGACGGCTTCACGCGGAGCGGCCGCATCGCTGCCGGCGAGGGCGAAGATCTCGGAGCGGGTGGTGATCATGGCGCCTCCCCCCATGGCGCGGACGCCGTCGACGTGCAGTTCGGCCACGAGCCGGTCCCCGGCGACGATCGGGCGGTGGTGGACGAAGCGCTGGTCGGCGTGGACCACGCGGGAGAAGTCGATGCCGGAATCCGGGTCCTCGATCAGCTGCGCGTCGGCGCGCTGCGCGACGATGATCGCGAAGGTGGGCGGGGCCACGAGGTCGCCGTGGCCCAGGGCCCTGGCGGCGTCCACGTCGAAGTGGGCGGGGTGGGTGGCTTTGACCGCGCGCGCGAACTCGCGGATCTTCTCGCGGCCGACGTCGTACACCTCTGCGGCAGGGTAACTGCGGCCCTGCAGATCCGGATTGATAGTCATGGTTCCAGCCTAGCGCCCTGCCTTCGGATGGCTTTCCCCGTTACACGGCCCCGCGGCGCTTGCACCCGGACGATATGATGGAAACATCAATTCGTAAATCCACGGTGCGGGCGGTGCCCGTCCGCAGGCCAAGAGAGCGCAGGACCGCCATGATTTCCGCAGCGCAGACCCCCTTGTACGAAATCAAGGCCAACCTGTTCAAGGCCCTCGCCCACCCGGCGCGGATCCGGGTGCTGGAACTGCTGGCGGCGGCCCCGGACGGCTCGGCTCCGGTCAGCTACCTGCTGGCCGAGACCGGTCTGGAGGCCTCGCACCTGTCCCAGCACCTGGCCACGCTGCGCCGGCACCGGGTGGTGACCTCGGTCCGGACCGCCAACGCCGTGACCTACCGGCTGGCCCACCCGAAGATTGCCGAGCTGCTCGCCATTGCCCGGATCTTCCTGCTGGACAGCCTGGCGGATTCGGGCGAACAGCTCCGGCTCGCGCAGGAACTGCCGGCCGCGCACCTCCAGGGGTCCGCCTCGTGACCGCCGCGACGGCAACGACGGCGGCCCGCGGCGTCCGGGGCTACCTCGCCCGCTTCCTGCCCTCCCGCCGCGACTACGACGGGCTGCGCGGGTCGTGGCGGACGGACTTGCTGTCCGGCATCACGGTGGGCATCGTGGCCCTGCCGCTGGCCCTCGCCTTCGGGGTGAGTTCCGGGGTGGGTGCCGAGGCGGGGCTCATCACGGCAGTGGTCGCGGGACTGGTTGCCGCCGTCATGGGCGGCTCCCACGTCCAGGTTTCCGGGCCCACGGGCGCGATGGTGGTGGTCCTGGCCCCGGTGGTCGCCGCGCACGGCGCCGGCAGCATCGCCCTGGTCTCCGTGATGGCCGGGCTGCTGGTCATCATCCTCGGCGTCAGCGGCCTGGGCCGGGCGGTCGCGTTCATCCCGTGGCCCGTCGTGGAGGGCTTCACCCTGGGCATTGCCGCCATCATCTTCCTGCAGCAGGTGCCGATGGCCACCGGCACTGAGGGAGTACCGGGCCACAACACCATGCTGGCCGCCGTCGAGAGCGCCGCCACGGCGACGGCCCCCACGGTGCTGCAGACCCTGGCTATCGTGGCGGGCGTCGCCGCGGTGATGTTCCTGCTGCCCCGGCTGAACAAGGCCATCCCCGCCAGCCTGGCCGCCGTGTTGCTGGCCACCGTGGCCGCCGAACTCCTGGACCTGCAGATCCCGCGGATCGGCTCACTGCCGCATTCCCTCGCCGCACCGTCCATGCCGGCACTGGACCCGTCGGTGCTGGGTGGCCTGCTCATGCCCGCCGTCTCCATAGCCACGCTCGCGGCCATCGAATCGCTGCTGTCCGCGCGGGTGGCCGCCGGCATGGTCGGCCCCGACGGCCGGCCCACCGGGACCTACAGCCCGGACCGCGAACTCACCGGCCAGGGCCTGGCGTCGGTAGCGGCGGGTTTCTTCGGCGGCATGCCGGCCACGGGCGCGATCGCCCGGACCGCCGTTAACGTCCGCTCCGGGGCGAAGACCCGGCTCGCGGCGATCGTCCACGCCCTCGTGCTGCTGGCCATCATCTACCTGGCGGCGGGCCTGGTGGGCAGGATCCCGCTGGCGGTCTTGGCCGGGATCCTGATGGTCACGGCCACCCGCATGGTCTCACGGCAAACCGTGGCGGCGGTGATGCGCTCCACCCGGGCCGATGCCTTCGTCTTTGTCCTGACAGCACTGATCACCGTCGCGTTCGACCTGATCGTGGCGATTGAGATCGGGCTGGTCGCGGCGGCGGTGTTCACGCTGCGCAAGTTCGCCTCGCTCAGCGGGGTGCAGCGCGAAGACATCCCGGGCCCGGCTGAACCCGGTGACAGGCACATCGCCATCTTCCGGCTCGACGGCGCCATGTTCTTCGGGGCCGCGGAACGGGTCCTGCAGGAGATCAGCCAGGTCAAGGACATCCAGGTCGCGATCATCCGGCTCTCGCAGGTGCGGATGCTCGACGCGACCGGGGCCCACACGCTGGTGGACGTCATCTCGGCGCTGGAGCTGCGCGGAGTCACGGTGCTGCTCAAGGGCGTCCAGCCGCAGCATCTGGACCTGGTGACCAATGTCGGCGTGATCCGCTCGCTGCGGCACCACAAGCATTTGTTCGCCAGCCTGCCGGACGCCGTGGAGCACGCCCGCAGCCACGTGGTGCGGAACGCCGCCGCTAGCGCTTGAGGTTTTTCCGGATTGTCTGGCCGCGGACCACGATCCCGGCGATGTGCAGGATGAGACCGACGCCGATGACGGCCAGCGAGGCCAGGGCCAGGCCTTGGTTGCCCGTGTTGTTGCCGACCAGATTGAGGATGATGCCTGTGGCGATCAGGCCCATGGCGCTGAAGACGAGCACCTTGTAGGTGGTTGACGCGGTGGCCCAGAATTCGTTCAGCACCGTGCCAGTCTACCGGGGACCCCTGCACCCGCCGTCGTGGGCGGACCCGGGCTCAGAACAATGCCTCCTGGACAGCGGGGACCTCGGAGCCGTGGTCGCCAAGCTCGATGGTCCGCGCTTTCAGCTCGCCGAGGTTGACGACGAATTCAAGGTCGGCGCCGTCGAGGCTGGCCAGCGCGACGCTGCCGCTCAGCGACGCGAGCCGGAAGCCGTGGGCGTCCGAGCCGAGGTCGTGGGGGTAGGCGTGCCGGGCGCCCGGGGTGCAGGCCGCGTCGGCCAGCGCGGGACGCAGCCACCGTTCGTCCACGACCTCAAAGCCGTCCGTATTGGCACCGCCCAGCAGGTTCCGGACTCCGGCTGCGAGCCGGCTGTTGAGGGCCTCCAGTGCTGCGGCGGGCGGCGGCGCGGTGAGCCCGGCGGCCTTCGCCGCCGAGCGGACCTGCTGCGGCAGCCCGGCGTCGCGCGTGACCAGATCCTCCAGCACCCTGACCACCCGCCCGTCGTCGGCGCGGGCGACGTAGCGGGCGACGACGGCACCCTGCTCGGCAAGCCGGTGCCACTTGCGCAGGTTCGAGGCGGTGCCCACCTTGCTGGCGCCATTGGCGAAAGTCGCGACGTAAAGCCAGTGCGGCTGCATCAGGTAGGCGCGCAGCCCCGGCGGGACCCGGCCGCCGCGGTGGAAGTCATGGATCAGCCGCGAATCGTCGACGGCGAAGCACGGCCCGCACTGCTTTCCTCGGGCGGCCGGGGCACGGTCCGGGCAGACCATGTGGTCCCGGTCCGCGGGACCGTGCACTTTGTGGTGGCCCAGGCAGTGCTTCCCCCGCGAGGCGAGCCGGAAACCGAGGCGCGTACCGGCGTCGAGCACCAGTTCGGTGAACGCACCCGCGGGGTCCTGCAACCGCAGGACGGCCCGGCCGGCGTCGGGCTGGCCAGGAACCGGCGAGGCCGGCTGCAGACCATCCCAAAAGACCCCGTGGACCAGATAGCGGGTATCGGTCACGGGGTCTCCTTGCTTGGGCCGGGAACCGGCTACAGTGCCGGCTGCACCCCAAAGGCTACAGCGAGCTTCATGATCTTTTCGGCGCGGCCCAGGCGCGGCAGGTCGGAGCCGTCCCGGATGACGCGGCCGTTGGCCTCGAAGTCGGCCATGAAGTCGGTGGCCCAGGCGACGTCGGACGGCGTCGGGCTGATGACCTCATTGATGACGCTGGTCTGGTCGATCGCGAGGCAGAGCTTGCCGGTCATGCCCATCATCACGGTGATGCCGGTCTGCTCGCGCAGGATCGGGTGGTTGGTGCCGACGGTGGGGCCGTCGATCGGCCCGGGCAGGTTGCCGACGCGGCTGGCGACGACGAGCTTGGCGCGCGGGTAGGCCATGGCCTCCGGGGTGGCGGCCATGCCGGTGTCGCGGCGGAAGTCACCGGAGCCGAAGGCCAGCCGGAACGCGCCCTGGGCCTTGGCGATGTGGTTGGCTTCCTCGATGCCGACGGCGGACTCGACCAGCGGGATGACCGGGGTCTTGCCGTCCATGCGGTGGTAGCTCTCGGTGACCTGGTCCGCGGACTCGGTCTTGGCGAGCATCACGCCCAGCAGTCCCGGAGTGCCGCGCAGGCCGGCGAGGTCATCGGCCCAGAAGGGGCTCGTGGCGTCGTTGATCCGGACCCAGGCGCTGCCGCCGGCGGTCAGCCAGTCCACAACGTGCTCGCGGGCGGCATCCTTCTGCGAGGGATCCACCGCGTCTTCGATGTCCAGGATGATGGCGTCCGCGCGGGACTCCGCCGACTGGCCGAAGAGTTCCGGCTTCATGGCGTTGACCAGCAGCCAGGAGCGGGCGATTTCGGCCGGGACATTGCGCTGGGGCCGGACGATCCCGGCGGTGGTGGTAGAGGTCATGCCTCTACGCTAGCCGCCCGGGGCCGCCCGCCGCCAAGTAATACCCCTGTTTAGGGCGACCAATACGACCAAAATCACCCCGGCGCGCGAAACTGGCTCGCAGTTGTTGTCGTTTGAGGGAATCTAAACGACAACAACTGCGAGCCAGTTGGGCGGGCACGACGGCCGGCGCGGCCGGTGCGTGCCTAGGGGATGTTGCTGCCCCGGGCCGTGATCCAGAGCCGGTACCACTCGGTGCGCGTCATGGCCGAGGCCACCTTGGCGGCGCCGGCGCAGGCCCGGATCCGGTCCGGCTTGCCGGTGCCGATCACGGGGGCGATTCCGGCCGGGTGCTTCATCAGCCAGCCCAGCAGCACAGCCTCGCCCGTGGTGCCCTTCTCCGCGGCCAGCTCGGCGACGAGTGCCGCGGCGGCCTCCTCCGCGGCACTCGGGCTCGCCGCCGGCGCCCCGGTATAGAGCCCGCGGGAGAGCGCGCCGTAGGCCTGCAGGGTGATGCCGCGCCGGACGCAGTGCTCCACGGTGCCGTGCGGAAAGCTGTAGTCCGTACCCTCGGCGTGGTTGACCAGCACGGTGCTCTCCAGCCAGGCCCGCGCGGAGAGACTCATTTCCAGCTGGTTGGCCACCACAGGCACCTCGAGCCGGTCCTGCAGCAGCTCGATCTGCGGGGCCGACATGTTGGAGACCCCCACCGCGCGGACCTTGCCCTCGGCCATGAGCTGCCCGACGGCGGACGCCACCTCGACAGGGTCCAGCAACGGGTCCGGGCGGTGCAGCATCAGCACGTCCACGTAGTCCGTCCGCAGCCGGTCCAGGCTGTCGTTGACCCGGTCCAGAATGCCGTCCCGGCTCAGGTCGTAGAACGCATCGAGGCCCTGTTCGCCCAACCGGATGCCGCATTTGGTCTGCAGCCGGACCCGTTCCCGCAGGCCGGGCGTCTGCGCCAGCACCTCGCCGAAGACCGCCTCGGACTTGCCGTTGCGGTAAATGTCGGCGTGGTCGAACAGGGTGATGCCGGCGTCCAGGGCGGCGTCGACGGCCGCGGCCGCCTCGTCCACGTGCGCGGACGAGTACGGTTCCGCCGACCAGCTGCCGCCCAGGCCCATGCAGCCATAAATCAGTTCCTGGGTGGGGAACCCTCCGGGCTTAGGGGGCGCGGAATTCACCGAAGCCAGACGGTGGTGTTGCCCGGGAGCAGCTGGCCGTCCAGCGGGCCGCTGCTGACCAGCACCTCGCCGGCGGGCAGTTCGACGGCGTCGTCCCCGAAGTTGGTGACGGACTGCCAGCCGCCGTGGCGGCGGAAGTGCAGCACGTCGGCGCGGCCGGTCTCCAGCCACTCCAGTTCCTCCGAGGTCTGCAGCTCGCGGCGCAGCTTCAGGGCCTTGCGGTAGAACTCCAGCGTGGAGCCTTCGGTCCCGTCCTGGGCTGCAACGGCGTAGCGGCTGAACCATGCCGGCTGCGGCAGGTGGGCGCCGCCGTCGCCGAAGCCAAAGGAGGAGCCTTCCGGGGCCCAGGGCAGCGGCACCCGGCACCCGTCGCGGCCGATCTCGACACCCTTGTTGCGGAAGAAGGTGGGGTCCTGGCGTTCGGCGTCGGGGATCTCAGCGACCTCCTGCAGGCCCAGCTCCTCGCCCTGGTAGAGGTACGCGGAACCGGGGAGGGCCAGCATCAGCAGGGTCGCGGCACGGGCGCGGCGCAGGCCCAGTTCGACGTCGAGTTCCTCGGCCGGGGCGCCGGCCAGCAGCCAGCCCTTGCCGTCCTGGCCCTTGGCGTGCCGTCCGCCGCCCTTGGGCAGGCCGTAGCGGGTGGCGTGCCGGACGACGTCGTGGTTGGAGAAGACCCAGGTGGAGGAGGCGCCGGACTCGGTGGCTTCGGCGAGGTTGCGGGTGATGATTTCGCGGAACTCGTCGGCGTCGAAGTCGGCCTGCAGCAGGTCGAAGTTGAAGGCCTGGCCGAGCCCCTCCGGGCTGGCGTAGCGGGCGCGGCGGGACGCGTGCACCCAGGCCTCGGCGACGGCGGTGCGCGGCGGGTTGTACTCGTTGAAGACCTCGCGCCATTCGACGTAGATCTCGTGCACCTCGTCGCGGTCCCAGAACGGGTGCGAGCCGTCGTCGAAGCCGTCGGTGCCGGAGTTGGCCTCGCTCAGCTCGACCTTGGACAACAGCGGCTCGGTGAGGTCCTTGGTCAGGGCGTGCGCGACGTCGACGCGGAAGCCGTCCACCCCGCGGTCCGACCAGAAGCGCAGGGTCTTGAGGAAGTCGTCGCGGATCTCGCGGTTGGACCAGTTCAGGTCCGGCTGTTCCTTGGCGAAGATGTGCATGTACCACTGGCCGGGGGTGCCGTCCGGCTCGGTGATGCGCTCCCAGGCCGGGCCGCCGAAGACGGACTCCCAGTCCGACGGCGGGATCTCTCCGTTTTCGCCCTTGCCGTCGCGGAAGATGTAACGCTCGCGGGCAGCCGAGCCGCGCGGGGAGGCGAGGGCTTCCTTGAACCATTCGTGCCGGTTGGAGGAGTGGTTCGGGACGATGTCAGCGATCAACTTGATGCCTGCGGCATGCAGCGCGGCGGACATCTCGTCGAAGTCTTCCAGGGTGCCGAGCTTGGGGTCGACATCGCGGTAGTCGTCGACGTCATAGCCGCCGTCGGCGAGGGCCGAAGGGTAGAACGGGGAGAGCCAGACGGCGTCGATGCCGAGTTCCTTGAGGTACGGGACCTTGGCGGTGATGCCCTTGATGTCGCCCAGGCCGTCACCGTTGGAGTCGGCGAAGCTGCGCGGGTAGATCTGGTACACGGAGGCCTGGCGCCACCAGTTGGGGTCTGCGGCGAGGTCGGAACCGGACAGGGTTGCCAGCGTGGCGGTGTTCGACAAGGTGAATCCTTCGGGGCTGGGGAGCGGTGTCTGACAAAAGCGGGTCTGATAATTTAGATACAAGCTAAATCTATTGCAGGTTCAATTATGGGTCCGCACTTACAGGGAGGTCAAGATTCCGAAGCCGCAGGCAGCCGCCACCCCCCAACTGCTGCGCCGCGTCAACGCCCAGGCGGTGCTTGCCGCTATCCGGGGCACCGAGGTGGCCACCGGCACGGAACTGATGGCGGGAACCGGACTCACCCGGGCTTCGGTGATTGCCGTCTGCGAGGACCTGATCCGGCGCGGCTGGATCCGCGAACTGGACGCCCCGCGGAAGGACGCTCCCGCCGCCGGACACCCGCAGAAGGGACGGCCTGCCCGGCGTTTCGAGCTCCGGGCGAGGGCCGGCGTCGTACTCGGCATCGACATCGGCGCCGCCACCACCACCGCGGCCGTCGCGGACCTCCGGGGCACAGTCCTGGGCCGCGCCAGCGGGAGTTTCCGTGCCGCGGACATCCCCGCCGCGGAGCGGATCGGCGTCGTCGACCGGGCCTGCCGAGAGGCGCTGGAGGCCGCCGGCGAGGCCCCGGGCAAGGTTCTGGCTGTGGGTGCCGGCATTGCCGCTCCGGTGGACCGCGGCGGCAATGTGCTGGCCGCCCAGCACTTCTGGAGCCTGTTCGACGTCGGGCTCCGCTCGGCCCTGCAAGACCTCCACGGCTGGACCGTGCTGCTGGAGAACGATGCCAACCTGGCAGCACTCGGTGAACGCTGGCGTGGATCCGGCGCCGGCGTGGATGACCTCGTGGTGCTCCTGGCCGGCGAGCGGCTCGGCGCGGGCGTGCTGGAGTCCGGACGGCTGTTGCACGGCCGCGGCGGCGGCGCCGGTGAAATGGGCTTCCTGGACATGGTTGAGGGCGTCGGCTCCAGCGACGGCATCGCGAGCCTGGCCCGGCAGTGGCAGTCAGCGGGCGGCGGCCCGGCCGACGGCGGCGAAGCGAGCGCCCGGCGCGTATTTGAGGACGCCGCCGCGGGGGACGCCGCGGCCCTCGCGATCCTGGGCCGGCTCTCGGAGCGGATGGCCCGGGTCATCGCCGCCATCGCAAGCTTGATCAACCCGGAGCAGGTGGTGATCGGCGGCGCCGTCGCGGATTCGGCCGGCGCACTGGTGCCCGGCATCACCGCCGCGCTGCCGCGTTTCACCGCCACTCCCCCGCGTGTCACGGTCTCGCCGCTGGGCGACAAGATCGTTACGGTGGGAGCCATCCGGCACGCCCTGGATTTCGTCGAGGCCAACGCCCTGGAAGTGGAACTGGCCGGCTGACGGCCGCCCAAGCAGGCCACTTTTCCAAGGAGCCGAATCTCAAGATTCGGCAACGATTGGATACCCAAGTCGAAAGTTTGACGCAGGTTTCCTTTTATTCTTCTCTCTCATCCGTAGACTGGCGTCACTCTGGTCACTTGCGGCCGTCCAGCTGACCCGTCGGCCGGGCGGCGGTCTCATGAAAGATAAACGTGAACTCTTTACGGATGAAGGCCGCGTTCTTTGCCGCGCTTGTCCTTGCCCTGGCGTCGGTCCCAACAACCGGCACGGCACCTGCACACGCTGAGCTGACGCCGGCACCTGTCGCGACCGCCACGGCAACACCGACTCCTAGCGCTCCGGCCGCGGCAACGCAGACGGCGACCGCCACCCAGACGGCAACACAGACGCCGACGGCGGCGCCCACCGCGGAAGCCCTGACTCCGGGCGCGGACGCCGTCCAGCCGGCGCCGACCCCCTCCGCTACTGCCGGCACCAGCCCGTCCCTCACGACGGTCGAATCGCTGCCCCCGGAAAACTCGGGCGAGCCCTTTGTGGCACACACCTTTGAGAATCCGCCCCCGGCCGGCGTGAAGGGGGCTCCGGCCACGGCCAGCGCGGGCATGCTGTCCACGGAGTCCTATTCGCTTGCCCGCCAGGGTGACATCAAGGTTCGCCTCGTCCTGGTCCAGTTGGCCGACAAGAAGGCCACCATCTCGCAGACAGCGGCTAAGGCCTCCATCACCACCAGCAGCAATTACTGGAAGACCATGTCCAACGGCCGCCTGTCGATGAGCGTGGCGACGGTGGAGAGCCGCACCAGCAAGGCCACCTCGACGCAGCGCTACCCGGACATGATGAACACCATCGCCACCGAGCTCAAGTGGACGCCGAATCCCTACACCGCACTCGTCGTCTTCGTGTCCACGCCCACGCTCTCCGACGGGGCGTACGGCGCAGGCTGGAGTTACAGCGGCACGAGCGGGCGGGTCATCATGCCGCTCCCGGCCACCCTGACCAACAGCGTGCTGACACACGAATTCGGGCACGTGCTGGGCCTGATGCACGCCAACAGCTTGCAGTGCGGCAGCGGCGCGCAGGACGTCGCCACCAAGTCGGACGGAACGTTCGCCGACTCCACCTGCAGCATCCGTGAATACGGCGACAGCCTGGACCTGATGGGCGTCTCCCAGACCACCCAGCCCGCCATCAGCTCGACCCTCTGGACCTATGGAGGATTCGGCCGCGGGGACGAGGTTCTCGACGCCGGGATCCTCAAGGACGTCAAGAAATTCACCTTGAAGGCCTGGGCCGGCACCGATGCCAGACGCGCCGTGAAGTTCACCGACCCGGTGAGCGGCGAAGTCTATTTCCTCGAGTTGCGCCTGCCGGTCAGCTACGACACCGCGAAGGCCGTGAACCTCAACAGCGGCGTCAAGATTGTCCAGCAACTGGGGGCGGGCTCGCTGATCCTGCTGCCAGACTCACGACCCTTCTCCGGGTACTACAACCCCAGCCAAACCTGGCAGGCCGGCCAGACCTTCAGCACCCATGCCGGCACCCGGGTGAAAATTGATTCCATCTCGGCTACCGCCGCGGCCATCACCATCACCGCTGCCAACGCCGTGACCGGAGTGTTCCGGGACGCCTGGCTGCAGGCCGGCGGGGAAGCCAGCCTGGGCTACAGCACCAGCGACGTGACCTGCCCGTACGGCGCGGCGGCCACCACCACTTGCCACCAGACTTTCCAGCGCGGCGTGGTCTACAGCACCCCGGGCGTGGGCACCTATGCCGTCTCGAACACCTACATGTCCGGGTGGAAGGACGCCGGCTGGCAGCAGGGCATCGGCTACCCCACCGGGACCGCGAGCTGCGGCCTGTACGGCGGAGGCTGCTACCAGCCCTTCCAAAAGGGCAACATCTACTACTCCACAGCGTCGGGCGCCCACGCCGTCGTCGGCGTCTATTGGAATGCCTGGCGGGACGCCGGCTGGCAGCCCGGCATCGGCTACCCCACCGGAGCACCAAGCTGCGGACTCTACGGCGGCGGCTGCTTCCAGCCCTTCCAAAAGGGCAACATCTACTACTCCACAGCATCCGGCGCCCACGCGGTCATCGGCGCCTACTGGAACGCCTGGCGGGAAGCCGGCTGGCAGCCCGGCATCGGCTACCCGACAGGCGAACCCGTCTGCGGGCTCGCCGGCAGTGGCTGCTCCCAGTCGTTCCAAAAGGGCAATGTCTACTTCACCACCGCCACCGGCGCCCACGCCGTGAGCGGTGTTTACGCCACAGCCTGGGCAGCGGCCGGACTCCAGCCGGGCCTCGGCTACCCGACCGGCGCACCGGCGTGCGGGTTGTACGGCGGCGGCTGCTACCAGCCCTTCCAGAAGGGGAACATCTACTACTCCTCCGCCTCCGGCGCGCACGCGGTCATCGGCGTCTACTGGAACGCCTGGCGGGAAGCCGGCTGGCAGCCCGGCATCGGCTACCCCACGGGCGAACCCGCCTGCGGGCTCGCCGGCGGCGGCTGCTCCCAGCCGTTCCAAAAGGGCAACGTCTACTACACGCCCACCACCGGCGCCCACGCCGTGAGCGGCGTCTACGCCACGGCCTGGACGGCGGCCGGACTCCAGCCTGGCATCGGCTACCCCATCGGAGCTCCCAGCTGCGGGCTCTACGGCGGCGGCTGCTACCAGCCTTTCGAAAAGTCCAACATCTACTACTCCGCCGCGTCCGGCGCCCACGCCGTCACCAGCCGGTACTTCAACTCCTGGCGTGCGGCCGGATGGCAGAAGGGCGTGGGGTACCCCACGGGCCCGGAAAAGTGCGGGTTGTGGGGCGGCGGGTGCTACCAGCCCTTCCAGACCGGCAACAGCTATTACACCGCCGCGACCGGCGCGAACATGATCGGCCAGCCCTACCGGGAAGCCTGGCGGCTGGCCGGCTGGCAGTCCGGCGGACTGGGCTACCCGCTCGGCGCAGCTGTGGCCTACAACGGCTACCGGACGGTGCCGTTCCAGGGCGGTTCCATGATCTACAGCTCGACGGGAGTCAAGGTCGTCCGTAAGTAACGGACTTACCGGTGGGCCGGTGCGTCACTCCGGCATGATCATGGTGCGCAGATCCAGCTGCCGCAGCACCCGGTCCGCGACCTCCGGGTCCATGTCGGGTTCGTTCCGGGCCGCCACAACCTCCTGACGCGCGGCGTCGAGGGCGATGGTCTGGACGGCAATGGCCAGCTCGCGGCCGCGCTTGCGTTTTTCGGTGACGCTCTCGTTCCGCAGGCTGCCGTCCAGGAGTTCGGCGTGCAGCCGGGTCATCTTCTCCTTGACCAGGGCCACCTTTCCCTGCGGCAGCTCCTTCATAAGCTCGTGGTCCTTCAGCGCCGCAATGGCCGCCTGCTGCGCGCGGGAGGCCAGCAGCCGGGCGGCGTCGCGCTCCACGGACCCGTCCTCCGAGGCCTTCAGGACCCGCATCAGCCACGGCAATGTCAGACCCGGCAGCACGAGCGTGGCCAGCAGCACGGCGCACGCAATCACCAGCAGCTCGCTGCGGGCCGGGAACGGGGTCCCGTCGGCCAGCGTGGCCGGGAGGGCCAGCGCCAGCGCCAGGGTGGCCAAGCCGCGCATGCCGCACCAAGTCAGGATCAAGACCTCTTTCGCGGAGGTGGGACGCAGCGTGTTTTTCTTGCTCCGCGCCAGGCCCGACATCATCGCCAGCCAGCCGAACCGCACGGCGAAAACCAGCACGCAGACCACGGCGGCTGTTCCGGCCATTCCGATCACCGCGGTGCCCTCGTCGTGGATGACCTGGCGGATCTCCAGGCCCACCAGCCCGAAGGCGAGGCCCGTGGCGAGCAGCTCCACCACATCCCAGAACGCCGTGCGGGTGACCCGTTCGGCGGCCTCCTGCGGCCGTGAATGCCGCTGGATCTCCAAGGCCGTGACGACGACGGCGATCACGCCGGAGGCGTGCACCTCCTCAGCGAGGATGTAGGCGGCAAACGGGACCACTAGCGTGACCGCGCTGCGGGCCACCATCGAGTGCACCAGACGCGTGATGAGGCGCGTGAGCCAGCCCATCCCGATCCCGACGCCGACGGCAAGGGCCGCCCCGACGGCGAACTGGAGAACGACGTCGGGCCCCACCCTGCTGCCGGCAACGGAGGCCGCCACGGCCGCCTGGAAAATGACGATGGCGGCCGCGTCGTTGAACAGGCCCTCGCTCTGCAGGACCGTGATGAGCCGGCGCGGCATGTGGACCCTGCCTGCGATGGAGTCCACCGCCACGGGATCGGGCGGGGCCACCATGGCGCCCAGGGCGATCGCGGCCGGGATGCCGATACCCGGGATCATGAGCCAGGCGGCGCCTGCCACGACGGCGGTGGAAACCACCACAAGCGCTACGGCGAGCATCAGCAGCGTCCGCCAGCGCACCCGGAAGACGGCCCAGGAACTGCGCTGCGCGGTCGCGAAGAGCAGCGGCGGCAGGAAGATGGGCAGGATCAGTTCCGCCGGGATGTCCACCTCCGGAAAGCCCGGGATAAACGTCAGCGACGCGGCGAGGATCAGCATCAGGACCGGGTATGGCAGGCGGAGCCGGTCGCCCAGGCCCACCGCCACCACGGTGGCAAGAAGAAGTCCGATGATGAGGGCCAGCTGGTCCATGTGCACTCTTTCCCCGGGGTGACGGCGACCAGTCCCCGGTCATCGACGCGCCAGCCGCCCCCACCACCCTATCGGGGCACTGGTTCGCCGGGGCCGGCCCGGCCGACTACCTCACGGGTCCAGTTCGCCGGTTTAGCTCACGGGACCGAGGGCCGCGGCGAGCGGCAGGGTTCCGTCCCGGAACTCGATTGTCCGCCCTGCGGTCTGCGGCAGACCCAGCACCGCGGCGGCGACGAGCGCCACGTTGGAGCGCGAGGTGCCGGTGCCGTCAGAGGTATCGGTGGGGTTGACGTCCAGCAGACCGTTGCCGGGGCCGTCGGTCAAGGCTCCCGGGCCCAGGATGGTCCACTCCAGGCCGCTGCCACGCAGGTGGGCGTCCGCGGCAGCTTTGGCCTCGGCGTAGGCGTGGAAGCTGTTGTCCGCTGGGACGCCATGGTCCGGCCCGGCCCCGAGGTAGGAGACCATAACGTAGCGCCGGACGCCGGCGTCGCCCGCGGCGTCGATCGACCGGATGGCCGCGTCCCGGTCCACGGCATAGGTGCGTTCCGGGCTGCCGCCGCCCGCGCCGGCGGACCACACCACGGCGTCGTGGCCCTTCAACGCTTCGGCGATTTCCGCCGTCGTCGATTTCTCCACGTCGAGCACCAGCGGTGTGGCGCCGGTGGCGGCGACGTCGTCGCGATGGTCCGGGTTGCGGATGATGGAGGTCACCTCGGCCCCGTCCTTCGAGAGGATGCCGGACAGTTCCATAGCCACTTTTCCGTGGCCGCCGATGATTGCGATTCGCGTCATCGTCCCATTCTGTCCCACCGAGCCCCGTCCCCGCACCCGGACCGTGGCCATTCGAGCGCGATGCTCTATCACTTCGGGCCGTTATGGGCGCGGCAGAACAGCCATAAGTGACAGGGCAACGGCGGACAGGGACCAGGGCTCGGCGTCAATTGGCACGAAGTTCAGCGTGATGTGGGACGACGCGTTCGGCGCAGGGCGCAAGTGATGGCGAATACAGAGATACAGAAAAACCCCCGGAATCTCAAGGATTCCGGGGGCTTTATCTGGTAGCGGCGGGGAGGCTCGATCTCCCGACCTCACGATTATGAGTCGTGCGCTCTAACCAACTGAGCTACGCCGCCACGAATGAGAAAAACCTGCGTCAAGCCGGTCAAAAACCGCCTTGACGCAGGCCCTCATTCAGAGCCCCCCACCGGAATCGATCCGGTGACCTCGTTCTTACCAAGAACGCGCTCTACCACTGAGCTAGGGGGGCAACGAGTAAATACTCTACCGGAAGATTCGGCTCCCAACAAATCGGCTGGCCTCCCCTGCCGGCGGTGCCAAAATCCGCGCGATTTCGGGGGTATCCCGGGCCTTCGGGCATCCCCCGCGGGCCCATTCCGGCCGGTCCGCACCCGGGATGTGACGAAGGCGACTCACGGGTCCGGAGCGTTCCAGGAACTGCGCACGCTCCGGACCTTAAAGCAGGACGGGCCGGCTCAAAGAGAGCCGGCCCGTCCTGCTTGCCTAGGAACTAGTGGTTACCACTTGTTGCGGGGCTTGAAGCCGCCTTCGGTGCGGGGCTTGCGGGTGTCGGTGCCGACGCTGCGCTCGTTGCGATCGCTGAAGGAGCGGCCGCCGCGGTCAGCCGAGGAACGCTCGCCGTCGTTCTTGCGGAACTCGCGCTTGAAGCCGCCGTTGCCCTTGAAGTTGCCGCTGCCACCGGAGTAACCGCCGCGCTCGCCGCCACGGTTGCCCTGGTAGGCGCCCCGGTCGCCGGAGGGCTTGCGGCCGTTGTCCAGCTCGAGGTGGATCAGCTCGCCGCCGATCCGGGTGCGGGACAGTGCCTTCAGCTGATCCGGGCTCAGGTCCGCCGGGAGCTCCACGAGGGAGTGGTCCGAGCGGATGTCGATGCCGCCGATCTGGGCCGAGGAGATGCCGCCTTCGTTGGCAATGGCGCCCACGATGGAACCCGGCATGACGCGCTGGCGGCGTCCGACGGCGATCCGGTAGGTGGCGTTGCCCTCGGTCAGGGTGCGGGTCGGGCCACGGGAGCCGAACCCGTCCTTGGAGCGCTCGCGCTTCTGGAATTCCGGCGCGGCGGGCAGTTCCTTGACCAGGAGCGGCTGTCCGCCCTGCGCCATGACGGCCAGTGCGGCGGCAATCTCGGCGGCCGGAACGTTGTGCTCTTCCTCGTAGGAAGCGATCAGGTCACGGAACGCCGAGACGTCCTCAGATTCGAGGGTCTCGGTGATCTTCTCGGCGAACTTGCCCAGCCGCAGGGTGTTGACCGTTTCCGCGGTAGGCAGGTGCATCTGCTCCACCGGCTGGCGGGTGGCCTTCTCAATGGAACGCAGCAGGTACTTCTCCCGCGGGGTCATGAACAGCACGGCGTCGCCGGAACGGCCCGCGCGGCCGGTGCGGCCAATGCGGTGCACGTAGGACTCGGTGTCGTGCGGGATGTCGTAGTTGATCACGTGGCTGATGCGCTCGACGTCCAGGCCGCGGGCCGCGACGTCGGTGGCGACGAGGATGTCGATCCGACCCTCCTTCAGGGCCTCGACCGTGCGCTCACGCTGCTGCTGCGGGATGTCGCCGTTGATGGCCGCCGCCTGGAAGCCACGCGAGCGCAGCTTGTCGGCCAGGTCCTCGGTGGCCATCTTGGTGCGGACGAAGGCGATGACGCCGTCGAACTCTTCGACCTCGAGGATGCGGGTCAGTGCGTCGAGCTTGTGCGGGCCCATGACCTGCAGGTACCGCTGACGCGTGTTGGCGCCGGTGGTGGTCTTGGACTTGACCTGGATCTCGGCCGGGTTGTTCAGGTACTGCTTGGAGAGGCGACGGATCTGGCTCGGCATGGTGGCAGAGAACAGTGCAACCTGGCGGCCCTCGGGGGTCTGCTGGAAGATCTGCTCCACGTCATCGGCGAAGCCCATCCGCAGCATCTCGTCAGCCTCGTCCAGCACAAGGTACTGGAGTTCGGACAGGTCCAGGGAACCCTTGGCGATGTGGTCGATCACACGGCCGGGGGTACCGACGACGACCTGGGCACCGCGGCGCAGGCCGGCCAGCTGGGGTCCGTAGGCGGAGCCGCCGTAGACCGGCAGGACGGTGAAGTCGTCGATGTGCTTTGCGTAGGAGGTGAAGGCCTCCGCGACCTGGAGCGCAAGCTCGCGGGTCGGAGCCAGGACCAGGGCCTGCGTCTTGCGGGAGGGGCCGTTCAGGTCGTGGAGTTCGGCCAGCCGGGACAGTGCCGGTACTGCGAATGCTGCAGTCTTACCGGTACCGGTCTGGGCTAGGCCCACAACGTCGCGGCCTTCAAGCAGCACCGGGATGGTCGCTGCCTGGATCGGGGACGGCTTCTCGTAGCCGACGTCCTGCAGGGCGGCAAGGACGCGGGCATCAATGCCGAGGTCGACGAAGCGGAGACCGGTTTCGTCGTCACCGGCATCGTTCGGGGTGTTTTCGGCCGCGGTTTCCACCGGCGTGGTGGCTGCTTCGGCGGCAGGGGTTTCGGTGATCTCGACGTCGGCCTGGGTGTTTTCAGTGTCGACGGAGTTGTCCTGATTTTCGGGCATAGGGGAATCTTCCTCATCCATAGGGGCCAGGCGGCACAACCCGAGGTGAGCGGAGCCGCAGTACACGTGCCGTAATTGCCGGGCATACGTTGACCGGCCGGTCACATAGAAGCCCGGCGCTTTCGCAATCCCGTGGCAGGACTTCCCGCTGCAACTCTTGGCTGCTATCCCAGCAGTCTGTACAGCGTTTTCTTTAGCCGGCTCTCCCTATGAAAATGCCCGCATCACAGTAGCGGGCCCCAACACTTGCCAGTCCTGCCTCAAAAATTGGGCAGGAATAAGGGATTTCCGGAGTGGGGGATATTTCAAGTGTAAGGCATGCACACCTGCAGGTGGTAACGCAGGGGTCGACGGCGGCGGTGAGCTTGCGCACATGCCGCACCGCCCGGGCCTGTGCGGGCCCCGGACCGCGCTCCGGCGGGCGTGCTAGTCCGCCGGTTGCAGCTTCGCAAATTCCTGGTGGTACTCCGGCTGCAGCCGGATCAGGCCATCGGCGTCGGCATCCCGCAGCGCCTCCATGTCCTGGACCGTGGGGTCGGAGAACCATTTGCCGATCGTCACGCCGTGCGCCGGGACGTAGAGCCGGTGGATGTGGTCCCCCGCCTGGATGCTGCCGGTGCGCACCACGCGCAGATAGGTGCCTACAAGTCCGGCCTCGGTGAACCGCTTGACCCAGTGGGGTTCGTTCACGCGCCGCTGGAAGGTGCTGCACGGCCGGCGGGGCGAGGTGACTTCCACTTCGACGTCGAGCCCGATCTTCCAGCGTTCGCCGATCACCGCGTTGGTGGCGTCGATGCCGGCAACCCGGAGGTTCTCGCCAAAGTATCCGGGCGGGATGTCCCGTCCAAGTTCCGCGGCCCAGTAGTCGGCGTCGGCCTGGGAATAGGCGTACAGCGCCTGGTCTTCGCCGCCGTGGTCGATCCGGTCGGCCTGGATGTCACCGCGGAGGCCCAGCCGGTGGACTTTCACGGGTCCGTCCACGGGACGCTTGTCGATGGCGGTCACGCCCAGTCGTCCCTCGTCGCTGAGCAGCTGGTGCACCCGGCAGACGGCAAGCACAGAAGCGGTGTTCATGGCACCAGTGTAGGCCCGGGGCAGCGTCCGGGCGGCGGAACGTAGGATGCTCCCATGAGCAGTGTTGGAGCAACAGACGTGTCCGATGTCCTGGCGATCGATTCCCTGCTGAGCGCCGAAGAGCTGGCTGTTCGGGAAAGGGTCCGCGATTTCACCAGCCAGCGGATCCGGCCCGGGATCGCAGCCTGGTATGACGACGGCGTCTTCCCGCTCGAACTGGCAGCGGAACTGGGCGAGCTGGGCGTGCTCGGGATGCAGCTGGAGGGCTACGGCTGCCCGGGCCGCTCCGCCGTCGAGTACGGCCTGGCCGCGATGGAGCTCGAGGCCGGCGATTCCGGCATCCGCACCTTCGTCTCGGTGCAGGGTTCCCTCGCTATGACCGCCATCCACCTGTGGGGCTCGGAGGAGCAGAAGCAGGCGTGGCTGCCCCGGATGGCCGCGGGCGAAGCGATCGGCTGCTTCGCCTTGACCGAGCCCACCGCCGGGTCGGACCCGGCGGCGATGCAGACCTTCGCCCGGCGGGACGGTACGGGCGATGACGCCGGCTGGATCCTGGACGGGGCGAAGCGCTGGATCGGGCTCGCCTCCGTCGCGGACGTGCTGGTGGTGTGGGCAATGACCGACGACGGCGTGCGCGGCTTCCTGGTGCCTGCCGGCACGCCGGGGGTGACTGCCACGCCGATCGGGCAGAAGCTTTCGATGCGCGCCTCGATCCAGTGTGATGTGGGCTTCGACGGGGTCCGTCTGGGCCCCGAGGCGCAGCTGCCCGCCGCCCGCGGGCTGCGCGGACCGTTCAGCTGCCTGAACGAGGCACGCTACGGGATCGCCTGGGGCGCGATGGGCGCCGCCCGGGACTCCTACGAGGCTGCGCTGCGGTACTCGCAGGAGCGGCTGCAGTTCGGCAAGCCGCTGGCCGGGTACCAGCTCACCCAGGAGAAACTGGTGAACATGCTGCTGGAAATCCAGAAAGGCACCCTGCTGGCGCTGCAGCTGGGCCGGCTCAAGGACGCCGGGAAGCTGAGGCCGGAGCAAATTTCGCTGGGCAAACTGAACAACGTGCGGGAGGCAATCGCGATTGCCCGCGAGGCTCGCACCATCCTGGGCGGGAACGGCATCACGCTGGACTATTCACCGCTGCGGCACGCCGCCAACCTCGAGTCGGTGCGCACCTATGAGGGCACCGACGAGGTGCACACCCTGGTCCTGGGCCAGCACATCACCGGGCTGGCCGCCTTCCGCTAGCGGCGCGGGGTGAGATGACAGTTGGCGGCAGTGTTGCCGCACCACACTGCCGTAAAATGTCATCTCGACGGCGGCGATGGCGCGGCCTCAGGCGGAGAAGCCTCCGTCGGCCTTGACCAGCTGCCCGGACACCCAGCGGCCCTCGGGTGAGAGCAGGAACGCCACCGTCCCGGCCACGTCCGCGGGGGTGCCGATCCGGCCGCCTGGATGCCGGCGGGCCAGGTCCTCGCGCAGTTGCGGGTCCATCCAGCCGGTGTCCACCGGCCCCGGGTTGAGCACGTTGGCGCTGATGCTCTGCGGGCCCAACTCCCTCGCGGCCGCGATCACGATCCGGTCCAACGCGCCCTTGGACGCCCCGTACGGCAGGTTGAACGCGGTGTGGTCGCTGGTCAGCGCCACGATTGCACCGCCTTCAGCCGGCGCCTGCCGGGCAAATGCGGCGACCAGCTGCCAGCTGGCGCGGGTGTTGACGGCGAAGTGGCGCTCAAAGCTCTCCAGGGACGTGTCCAGGATGCCCGAGTCCACGGATTCGGCGTGGCTCAGCACCAGACCCTGCAGGGCGCCAGCCTCTTCCGCCACTGCGGCCATCAGCCGGTCCACGGCCTGCGGATCCTCGAAGTCGGCGGGCACGGCCAGCACGGCGGCGCCGGTCGCCTGAAGCTCGGCGGTGAGGCGTTCGACGTCGTCCGGCTGCACGCCCCAGGGCATCCGGGTGTCGTAGTCCTGCCAGTAGGTGAGCACCAGGTCCCAACCGTCCGCTGCGAGCCGCCGCGCAATGCCTGCACCGATGCCGGCGAGCCTTCCGACGCCGGTAACCAGGGCCGTCTTGCGCTGCACCGGCGGGGCATCGGCGGCCGGCGTGTCCGGGTTATCTGGCCTGGGCGGGGTGGAAACCATGGTGCCCAGCCTAACGTCCGGCCTAGGCCGGGACCGGGACGGCCGCCTGCTTTCCGGTGTCCTTGCGGATGGTCGCGCTGATGACGGCGGCGATGGTGCACATCGCCGCGGCGGCGAACCAGGCGTACGTGTACTGGCCGGTGGCGTCCCGGACGGCACCGGCCGCCAGCGCTGCCGCGGCGGCGCCGAGCTGGTGCGCGGCGAAGACCCAGCCGAACACGACACTGCCGTCCGCGCCGAACACCTGGCGGCAGATCGCGGCCGTCGGCGGGACGGTGGCTACCCAGTCCAGGCCGTAGATGATCACGAACACGATCATGCTGGGCTGGATCTCGGCGCTGAGCAGCAGCGGCAGCACCAGCAGCCCGATGCCCCGGAACTGGTAGTAGACGGCGAGCAGGATCCGTGGATTGAAGCGGTCCGTCAGCCAGCCCGAGGCGATGGTGCCGAGAATGTCGAAGATGCCGACGACGGCGAGCAGGCCGGCGGCCGTGGTTTCGGCCATGCCGTGGTCGTGGGCGGAGGGGATGAAGTGGGTGCCGATCAGTCCGTTGGTTGTGGCTCCGCAGATGGCGAAGCCGGCCACGAGTGCCCAGAACGTCCGGACCCTGCTGGCCCGCTTGAGCACCTGGAGTGCCCGGACGGCGGCATTCCGGCGGGGCCCGGCCGGGACCGCCTGCTCCCCCGGCGTTGCGGTCCCGCCGGCTGTAGCCCCACCCTCCGCGGACTCGGTCTCGGCGCCATACGGCAGCGCACCGACGTCGGCCGGTGAGTTCTTCAAGAACTTCAGCACCAGCGGCACCACCGCCAGGGCACCGGCGGCGATCAGCAGCGAGGCCTGCCGCCAGCCGGGGCTCTGCGCGAGGGCGGCGATGAAGGGCAGGAACACCAGTTGCCCGGCCGCGCTGCCCGCGGTGAGGATGCCGATCACCAGCCCGCGGCTCTTCACGAACCAGGTGTTGGCGACCGTGGCGGCGAACACCAGCGCCATCGATCCGGTGCCGAGTCCGATCAGCAGCCCCCAGGTCAGCAGGATCTGCCACGACTGGTTGACCAGGACGGTCAGGGCGCTGCCTGCCCCGATCAGCACCAGCGCCACGGCGGTCACGGCGCGGATGCCGAAGCGCTCCATCAGGGCCGCGGCGAACGGTGCCGTGAGGCCGAACAGCACCAGGTTGATGCTGACCGCGGCCGAGAGGACCGTGGTGGACCAGCCGAACTCGGTCTGCAGGGGCACCATGAGCACGCCCGGGGCGGCCCGGAAACCGGCAGCGCCGACCAGTGCCAGGAACGCGACGACGGCGACGATCCAGGCCGGATGGATGCGGCGCCGGGTGGAGGTGCGGGGCTCACTCATGCTGCGGTTCCGTTCTTCCGTGTCGCCGGAGCGGTGGCGAGGGGGACCGGGTCGGCGGTCCGGGTGAGGCTGTGCCAGCTGGTGTTTTCGGCCGTGAGCCGTTCGCCGCAGGCCGTGCAGCTGTCCGCAGAGGAGGTGCGCTGCCCGCAGCCGCTGTGGACCACAAACATGTGCGCCTGTTCGGACGGCGCGGCCAGGTGCTTCTCGGACCAGATCACGACGGCATTGAGCACCGGCAGGGCGTCCTCGCCTTTGGCGGTGAGCACGTACTCCTGGCGGCGGCGGCCGCCGCCGTCGTCGTAGGGGCGGCGGGTGAGCAGGCCGGCGTCGACGAGTGCTGCCAGCCGCCGGGTGAGGACCGAGTCAGCAGCGCCCAGCCGGGCCTTCATGGCGTCGAAGCGTCCGTTGCCGAAGAAGACTTCGCGCAGGACCAGCATGCCCCAC
Source organism: Arthrobacter sp. 10T44 (assembly GCF_056393885.1). NCBI lineage: Bacteria > Bacillati > Actinomycetota > Actinomycetes > Micrococcales > Micrococcaceae > Arthrobacter > Arthrobacter sp. 10T44. The sequence continues at coordinate 463,210 of NZ_JBFTGT010000001.1, forward strand.
GGGTCGCCGAGGATGTCCAGGCCGCGGGCCATGCTGCAGTTGCGCCGGGACCAGTCGGATCGAAGTGCCATACCGGCAGATTAGCTGGCTTTCTTCAAGATAGCTAGAGGCCGCAGCTGCCGGGACCTAGAGGTACGGCCGGAGCCCGGCGCGGGAGGGCCGGTAGGCCAGCGCCCAGTACACCAGCATCGCCATCCCGCAGACCACGCCGAGGCTGGCGACCGTGAGCTGCCACTGCGTAGTGGGATCCTTGCCCCACTCGTGTGCCCCGGCCATCACCGCGAGGTACTTGGGGGTGAGGTAGAAGGCGACGGCGGAGGCGGCGACGATGATCCAGCCGGCCAGCCGCATTTTGCCGTCACGCGAGGGGACTCGGTGGATGGCGAACCCCATGCACGGCAGCGCCACGGCCATCCAGACCCAGTGGTGGGACCAGGACACCGGGCTGATCAGCAGCATCAGCAGCGCGGTGGCGGACACCGCCACGAAGTTCTCCTCCGCGTCAACCGCCCACTTGATCACCAGCGCGGCGACGGCGGCGAGGCCCAGCGCGAGCACCAGCCAGACCACGGAGGTCAGGGACGAATCCGGCATCCCCAAGTGCAGCAGCAGGCCCTTGACCGAGAGGTTGTCCACGTAGGCCGGCCCACCGATCCGTCCGGTGTCCGGCAGGATCTTGGTCCAGAACGTCACCGAAGCGGTGGGCAGCATGGCCCAGGCCAGCGCGATCGAGCCGAAGAACCCCGCGGCCATCCAGCCCAGGGCCTTGAAGTCGCGGCGGACCAGGAAGTATAGGCCGAAGGCGAGCGGGGTCAGCTTGATCCCGGCCGCGATCCCGATCAGCAGGCCCGCCGGCCAACGGAACTCGCCGGCCCGGGATTTTCCGTAGAGTGCGAAGTCGGCCAGGATCAGGCCCATCAGGATGATGTTGATCTGGCCGAAGTCGAAGGTATCCCGCCACGGGCCCATCAGCAGGATCGCCGCGGTGCCGGCCAGGGCGACGGCCCGGAACCGCCAGTCCGCGACGGCGTCGCGCCAGCGGCCCAGCCCGAAGTAGTGCCGGGTCAGCCAGGCGGACACGACGGCTGCGCCGAGCAGCGCGGTGGCAGTGAAGACAAAGCCGCCGGCGCTTTGGCCCAGGGTGGCGAGGGCGGCGAAGATCAGCGCGGCGAACGGCGGGTAGGTGAACGGAAGCCCGTCGCGCGGGGCGTAGAGCTCGTTCACGCCGGCTTCGCCGGTCTGCAGCACCCGGTTTCCGCCGTAGAAATAGACCTCGAAGTCGTTCAGCAGCGGGATGTAGGCCGAGTACAGCACCACCAGGGCGGCGACGACGGCGGCCGCGCCGGCCGCCGTCGCGATCCAGCCGCGGATGGTGGAGCTGGCTGCCCTGGAAGTGCTGGTCACCGGAGGCTAGCTGCCCGTCTCAATGCGCGCGAAAGCCTGCTCGAGGTCCGCAATCAGGTCCTCGACGTCCTCGATGCCGCAGGAGAGCCGGATCAGGTTCTCCGGGACTGCCAGTTCGGTGCCCTTGACCGAGGCGTGGGTCATCTCGGAGGGGTAGTTCATCAGCGATTCGATGCCGCCCAGGGATTCCGCCAGCGTGAACACGGAGGTGGATTCGGCCACCTTGCGTGCCGCGGCCTCGCCGCCCTTGAACTGCACGGAGATCATCCCGCCGAACTTCTTCATCTGCTTCTTTGCCAGTTCGTGGCCCGGGTGGGAGGGCAGGCCCGGGTACAGCACGGCCTCCACCTCGGGGCGCTGCAGCAGCCATTCGGCCACGGCCTGGGCGTTGTCGCTGTGCCGGTCCATCCGCACGCCGAGCGTCTTGAGCCCTCGGGTGGTGAGGAACGCGTCCATCGGCCCGGACACGGCGCCGACGGCGAACTGCACGAAGCCGATCTTCTCGGCCAGCTCGGGGTCGTTGACGATGATCGCGCCGCCGACGACGTCGGAGTGCCCGCCGATGTACTTGGTGGTGGAGTGCACCACGACGTCGGCGCCGAGGGCCAGCGGGTTCTGCAGGTACGGCGAGGCGAAGGTGTTGTCCACCACGAGGAGGGCGCCGGCGTCGTGCGCCACCTTGGCGAGCGCCTCGATGTCGGTGATCTTCATCATCGGGTTCGACGGCGTCTCCACCCAGACCAGCCGGGTCTTGCCGCCGGCCGCGCCGCCGTTCGATCCGCCTGCGGCGACGGCCTTCGCGACGGCGTCAAGATCGGACATGTCCACCGGGGTGTTGCCGATCCCCCACTCGCCCAGGACGCGGCTGATCAGCCGGTACGTCCCGCCGTAGGCGTCGTTGCCGAGCACGATGTGGTCTCCGGGCCGGGTGAGGGCGCGGATCATGGAATCCTCGGCGGCCAGGCCGGAGCTGAAGGAGAACGCCGCTGCGCCGCCCTCCAGCGCGGCGAGCTGCTCCTGCAGGGCGTCGCGGGTGGGATTGGTGCCGCGGCCGTATTCGTAGCCTGCCCGGAGGCCGCCGATCCCGTCCTGCGCATAGGTGGAGGAGAAGTGCACCGGGGGCACCACGGCGCCGGTGCGCGGCTCGAAGGCCTGGCCGGCGTGCACGGCGCGGGTGTTGAAGCCGGCGTTGGCCGTGGAAGAGCTTTCTGGCTGGGACATGGGACTCCTTGAACTGGTCAGTTGCTGAGGTAGGCGAGGAGGTCGTGGCGGGTCAGGATCCCCACCGGAGCGCCGACGAACGTCACCATCAGGGTGTCGGTGTCGGAGAGGAGTTCGCGGGCCGTCGAGATCGATTCGAGCGAACCGATCACGGGCAGCCGGGCCTCCATGTGTTCGGAGATCTTGTCGGTGAGGTTCGCCTCGCCGCGGAAGAGCTTGGCGGTCAGGGTGCGCTCGTCGACGGCACCGAGCACCTCGCCCATCACGACCGGCGGTTCCTGGGACAGCACCGGGATGTGGGAGACGCCGTACTCGTTCATGATGTTGATGACGTCCCGCACGCTCTCGTTCGGGTGGATATGCACCAGGTCCGGCAGCTCGCCGGTCTTGGACTTGAGCACTTCTCCCACCGAGGCTTCGTCGCCGCCGGCGAGGAAGCCGTAGGAGCGCATCCACTGGTCGTTGAAGATCTTCGCCAGGTAGCCCCGGCCCGAATCGGGCAGGATCACGACGACGACGGCGGCGGCGGGCAGGTCCTTGGCGGCCTGCAGCGCGGCGACGACGGCCATGCCGGAGGAACCGCCCACCAGCAGGCCCTCTTCCCGGGCCAGGCGGCGGGTCATGGCGAAGGACTCGGCGTCGCTGACGGCTATGACCTCATCCGGAACGGCCTTGTCGTAGTTGGCGGGCCACATGTCCTCGCCGACGCCCTCGACGAAGTACGGCCGGCCGGTGCCGCCGGAGTAGACCGAACCGGCCGGGTCGGCCCCGATGATCTTGACCACGCCGCCGTCGGCCTCGGGCCGGTCCGCGGAGACTTCCTTGAGGTAGCGGCCGGTGCCGGTGATGGTGCCGCCGGTGCCGGCGCCGATCACGCAGTGCGTGACCAAGCCGTCCGTGTCCTTCCAGATCTCCGGGCCGGTCGACTCGTAGTGGCTGGCCGGCGCGGCCGGGTTGGAGAATTGGTCCGGCTTGTAGGCGCCCGGGATTTCAGTGACCAGGCGGTCCGAGACGCCGTAGTAGCTCTGCGGGCTGTCCGGCGCGACGGCGGTGGGGGTAACCACCACTTCGGCGCCGTAGGCCTGCAGCACGGCGCGCTTGTCTTCGCCGACCTTGTCCGGGACCACGAAGATGCAGCGGTAGCCCTTCTGCTGCGCCACGAGCGCCAGGCCCACACCCGTGTTGCCGGACGTGGGCTCCACGATGGTCCCGCCGGGCTGGAGCTTGCCGCTGCGTTCGGCCTCTTCGACCATCTTGGCGGCGATGCGGTCCTTGATCGAACCGCCGGGGTTCAGGTATTCCAGCTTCACCAGGACCGTGGCGGCGATGCCGTCGGTCACGTGATTGAGTTTGACGAGCGGCGTGTTGCCGATGAGGTCCAGGACGGACTGGGCGTACTTCATAGGTACAAAGTTACCGTCTCCGGGACGGCGGGCACGTCGCGTCGCCGGCGCCGCGGTCCGGGTGCGACGATAAGGCAGTGAAGCGAAGGACCTGGTTGAAGACGCTGAGGAGCTACCTCGTCCCCGGCGGGATGCTCCTCGCCGGGGTGGCGGTGCTGGGCACCGGGCTGTTGCCCTGGCCCGCATTCGAGGAGCTCACCGGCCGCACGGTGCCCGTACTGGGCTTCGTGGTGGCCATGTCCCTGGTGACGGAACTGGTGGACGACGCCGGGCTGTTCCGGGCCGTCACGGACCGACTGGCCGCCCTGGGCCGGGGCAGCGTGCTGCTGCTCTGGCTGCTGGTGATCGCGCTGGCAACGGTCTCCACCGTGTTCCTGTCGCTGGATACGACGGCGGTGCTGGTCACGCCCGTCGTCGTACTTCTGGCCGTCCACGCCCGGATCCCGCCGCTGCCCTTCGCGCTGACTACCATCTGGCTCGCGAACACGGCCTCGCTGCTGCTGCCGGTGTCCAACCTGACCAACCTGCTGGCCCAGTCCCGGCTGGGTCTCAGCCCGGCCGCCTTCGCCTCGCTGGTCTGGGCCCCCGCGCTGGTTGGGATCCTGCTCCCCCTGGCTCTGCTCTGGCTGGCCTTCCGGAAGGATCTGCGGGGCCGCTACGGCCCCCAGCCGGTCCACCGGGTGCGTGACAAGGTGCTGCTGTACGCCTCGGCTGGCGTGATGCTGCTCCTGCTCCCGGCCCTGGTGTCCGGAGTGCCGGTACAGATTCCCGCCGCTGCCGCGGCCGCGGTCCTCCTGGGGCTGTTCCTGTGGCGGCGCCGCTCGGCCCTCCGCTGGGCCATGGTCCCGTGGCGGCCGCTTATGCTCACCGTCGGCCTGTTCATGGTGGTCGAGGCGTTGCACGCCAACGGCCTGACCAAGGTCCTGGCGGGCGTCGCCGGGTCCGGGGAGAGCCTTCCCGCGCTGCTCCAACTGGCGGGGCTCGGCGTGGGAGCCGCGAACACCGTCAACAACCTGCCGGCCTACCTCGCGCTGGAACCGGCGGGCGGCTCGCCGGTGAGGCTCGCGGCCCTCCTGATCGGCGTGAACCTTGGCCCGCTGGTGAGCCCCTGGGCGTCCCTGGCGACCCTGCTCTGGCACGAGCGCCTGCGGGCCCTCAACGTCGAGATCCGCTGGGGCGGCTTCGCGCTGGCCGGCCTCGCCGCCGTCGTCCTCACGGTTCCCCTCGCGGTCGTGGCCCTCTGGCTGGCCAGCGGCATGCACTAGGCGCGGGTCAGGCCCCGATGTCGTTTGCGGCGGTTTCGCCGCTGCCGCCGGCCGGAGCCGGTGCCGCGGGCGCGGCGTTCTGCCACAGCCCCACTACGTTGCCCTCGGTGTCCGTGAAATACGCGTTCCAACCGGACCCCGGCACCTCCATCTTTGCCCGCTGCACCGAACCGCCCCGGGCCACGATCTGCTCCAAGGCGGCGTCGATGTCGTCGACGTCGACGGTCACCACCGGGGCGGTGAGCTCGCCGCGGCGGAACAGGCCGCCGTTGATCGACCCGGAGACCGCGGGCCGGCCCTCCTCGTCCATCGGGGTGGTCAGCGCCAGGCTGTATTCCATCTCCGGCATGACCTGGAAACCCCAGCCGAACACCGAACTGTAAAACTCACGCGCACGGTTCTCGTCGTCCGCGGGAAGCTCGAAGTGCACCACTCCACCAGCCATCACACTCTCCTGACCATCAAGGGATCCGATCCCGGGGCGGGCGCGGGAAGTCCGGGCCACAGCCGGAGTCTAGTCCCGTCCGGGGCCGCGGATAAGGGCCGTCCGGTTGCGCGCATCCCTCCGCCCAACAGCCCGGATGTGCCCGCCGTCGGCCGGGCGTGGGAACATATTCGAGTGACCACCGCAGAGCTCCCCGCCGGCGTGCCCGCCGCGGCGGACGCCTCGCTGCGGTGGCACCCGGGCGGCCCGTTCGATCTCCTGCAGACCCTCGGCACGCTCCGCCGGGGCCACGGCGATCCGTCCATCCGGGTCACTGCGGACGGCTTCTGGATGGCGTTCACGACGGCGGCCGGTCCGGCCACGCTGCGCCTGGCGTCCGCGGGTCCGGCGGCCGCGCCCTGGATCGAGGCGCGCGCCTGGGGGCCCGGGGCAGCCGCGGCGATCGAGGCCGTTCCGCGAATGCTGGGACGCGACGACGACTGGACGGCCTTCGACGAACCCGGCTTCCACGCCACGCTCCCCCGGATGGTTGTCGACGCACGACGCCGCAACCCCGCCCTCCGGCTGCCGGCCACCGGGCGGATGATCGATTCCCTGGTGCCTACGGTGCTCGAGCAGAAGGTCACGGTGATCGAGGCACGCCGCGGCTACCGCTACCTGATGTACCGCTTCGGGACAGCGGCGCCCGGCGCCGGCACCGTGGCCCCCGCCAACCTCCTGGTCCAGCCCACGCCCGAGCAGTGGCTGCGCATCCCGTCCTGGGAATGGCACAAGGCCGGAGTCGGCCCGCAACGATCGGACACCGTCATGCGGGCGCTGCGTTCCGCGGCCGCGCTGGAACGGCTGGCGGCGCTGCCGGCGGCCGAAGCGGCCGCGAAGCTGCAGACCCTTCCCGGGATCGGCGTCTGGACGGCGGCCGAGGTGGTGCAGCGCACGCACGGCTGTCCGGACTCGATCGCGGTGGGCGACTACCACCTCGCGGCCTACGTCGGCGCGGCCCTGACCGGGCGGCGGACCGACGACGCCGGGATGTTGAGGCTGCTGGCGCCCTGGGCCGGGCACCGCCAGCGGGTGGTGCGCATGATCGGCCTCAGCGGGTTCCGCAAGCCGGTTTTCGGGCCGCGGATGACCATCCAGGACCACCGCGGCCACTGACCGGCGCCGCTGAAGCAACGCGGGGTCACATCCGGCCCATCCGGGGCGCCTTTATAGGCGCGATCTGACCCCGCGTTGCGTTAGACCGAGCGGAGCCGGGTCTTCTTGATCCGGCCAACGAGGGCTTCGAAGCCATCGGCGAGGTCATCGGCGTTGGCCTTGAAGTACGCCCAGCCAGCGCCGCGGAACGCTTCGTCCCGCCGGATGTCCCTGGATTGTTGTTCCCGGGTGAGGTGGTGGACGCCCTCGTACTGGATGGCGATGCGGTACCTCCGGTAGCCCAGGTCTGCGGCCGGCGAGCGCCGGTCGTCAGGGTCCAGCCTGATCTGAAGCTCCGGCTCCGGTAATCGCGCGTCCATCAGCGCCAGCCGCAGAAAGGTCTCCGGGAACGAATCCGCCCCCACCCGCATCTCGTCCAGGGCCAGCCGGGCTTTCTCGACGCCCTTCATGTTGGGATGCTGGCGGATGAGTAGCCGCAGTCCGTCCTTGTACGCGTAGGGCTCTGAGCGCTGTTCCAGGCCAGGCCGGGGTATCCGAATGATCTGGTCGCCCAGTGCGATGAGGTAGTTGAGAGGCAGGCCCGAGGCGAGATCCAGCCAGGTCCGCGGCGGTGCCGTCACAGGGACGCCGTCGACGTCGGTCAGCTCGCCGGGGATACACCGCACGCGGTGTCCCGTAACCCCGGCCCGGCGGACGCGAGGCAGTTCGTGCGGCTTGCTGAGATGGATGGTGGAACACCCGCCCAGCCACGGCGGCAGCCCGAGCCGGGTGAGCACGGCGGCGGTCTCGTGGGACACCCAGGCGCCGGGCGTGGCTGCGCTGAGTACCCGGGCACGTTCGAAGATCTCCAGGTGCCTGCCGGCCGGCAGATAGATGAGACGGCCGCCGTCGGACAGGTCCTTCGCCCGGAGTCGCTTGGACGTAACGCCGACCGCACGGGATTCGTAGACCGTGAACGGCGTCTGGAAGAGACTTTCGGGGAGCGGCACAATGCGGACCATGGGCACCATTGTGGCCGCGGATTAGGCTCGCTGCCTGAGTTATCCACAGGCCTGCCTAACTCGAAGCATCGCGGGGTCACTTACGGCCCATCCACGGCCCCGCGATGGGCCGTAAGTGACCCCGCGTTGCGGTCAAAGATGCAGCCTGGCGACGGCTTCCTGGCGCATGTCCACCTTGCGGATCTTGCCGGACACGGTCATCGGGAAACTTTCCCGGACGTCCACGTAGCGCGGGATCTTGTAGTGCGCCAGCTTGCCCCGGCAGAATTCCGCCAGCCCCGCGGCGTCCAGCCTGCCGGCTCCGGGCTTGAGGATCACGCACGCCATCAGTTCCTCACCGTACGTGGCGTCAGGGACGCCGATCACCTGAACGTCCTGGATATCCGGGTGCGTGTAGAGAAACTCCTCGATCTCGCGCGGGTAGACGTTCTCGCCGCCGCGGATCACCATGTCCTTGATCCGGCCCTCGATCACCAGGTAGCCGTCCTCATCCATGCGCGCCAGGTCGCCGGTATGCATCCAGCCTTCGGCGTCGATCGCCTCGGCCGTCTTGTCCGGCTGGTTCCAGTAGCCCTGCATCACGGAGTACCCGCGGGTGCACAACTCGCCGATCTCGCCGCGCTGCAGCACCTCCCCGGTCATGGGGTCCACGATCCGGTTCTCCAGCTGCGGCATGGTGCGGCCGACGGTCTGCGTGCGCTGGGCCATGGTGTCCCCGTCTCGGGTCATGGTGGAGACCGGAGAGGTCTCGGTCATGCCGTAGCAAATGGCCACGTCGCGCATGTTCATTTCCGAGATCACCCGGTTCATGACCTCGATGGGGCACAGCGAACCGGCCATGACGCCGGTGCGCAGCGTCGAGAGGTCGTAAGAGGCGAAGTCCGGCAGCGCGAGTTCGGCGATGAACATGGTCGGCACGCCATAGAGCGACGTTCCGCCGAAGTCCTGCACTGCCTCCAGCGCGGCGGCCGGCGTGAACCCGCGGCCCGGAATGATGGTGGCGGCGCCGTGGCTGAAGGCGCCCAGGTTGCCGATCACCATTCCGAAGCAGTGGTAGAACGGCACCGGCAGCACCACCCGGTCGTGCTCGGTGTAAGCCAGCAGCTCGCCGATGGCGAAGCCATTGTTGAGCAGGTTGTGGTGAGTCAGGGTGGCGCCCTTGGGAAAACCGGTGGTGCCGGAGGTGTACTGCAGGTTGATCGCGTCGTGCGGGTCCAGTTCGGCCATCCGCGCCTTCAGGCCGGAGTGCGCGACGTCGTCGGCCCGCCTCAGCAGCTCGGCGAATGTCCGCTCCGCCTCACTTTCCGGGACCCCGGCGGTGAGGCCGGGCTGGCCGGAATCGGGCAGGAACACGACTTCGCGCAACTCGGGACATTCCGCCAGCGCCTGCCGGGCCATCACCGTGTAGTCGCTGTTCCGGTCCGACGGCGCCGCCACCAGCATCCGCATGCCGTTCTGCTTGACGACAAACTCCAGCTCGTGGCTGCGGTACGCCGGATTGACGTTGACCAGGATCGCCCCGATCTTCGCTGTGGCGTACTGCAGAATGGTCCATTCGGCGCAGTTCGGGCTCCAGATTCCGATCCGGTCTCCCTTGGCGACGCCGAGCGCCAGCAGCGAGCGGGCCAGCCGGTCGACGTCGTCGTTCATCTTGGTGTAGCTCCACCGCCGGGCCTCCCCGCCGGGAACCGCCGCGGCCTCGATCAGCGCGTCGTGGTACGGGAACCGGGCGACGATCCGCTCAAAGTGGTCGCCGATGGTTTCATCGATCAGCGGGACGTCAGTGTCCCCGGCTGTGTACGCAAGCATGGTGTGACGCTACCAACAGGCCGCCGGCAAGAGAAGGGCAAAGCGTGGAAGTCCTAGGAAATCTTCAGGACATCTTCCGACGCCGGGTCGGCCGCCCGGTAGGGTAAAACCCATGAGCGCACCCATTGACCTGCAGGCCACTTTCATTCCCAACGAGGGCGAATTCTTCCGCGTGAAGCTTGCCCTCGAAATCGCGATCGACGAGGTCGTCAACGAACCCGGCTGCATCCGCTATGAGCTGACCGAGGCGAGCGAGGACAAGCTGGTTCTGACCGAGCAGTGGGCTTCCCAGGCAGACTTGGACAAGCACTCCAAGGGCACCGCGGTCCAGGACCTGAACGAGTCCCTGAGCGCTTTGCTGGCCGAGCCGGTCAAGCTGGAAAAGCTCTAAGCCCGCCCCGCCTCCGAACACAAACGCGGGGTCACCTCGCGCCGGTAATCCCTCAAGGGATGGGCGCGAAGTGACCCCGCGTTGTTGTTTGTTGCGGCAGTCCGGGTGTTGCGGCAGTCCGGCTTAGATATCCGGAATCTGGCTACCGTCCTGCTGGGTTGTTGCGGCCTCGGCCTGGGAACGGGCCACGTGCGCGTGGACCTCCTCCATGTCGAGGGCCTTGACGGCGTCGACCACCTGCTCCAGCTGCTGGGCGTTCAGCGCACCGGGCTGGGAGAACACCAGTACCTTTTCGCGGAAGGCCATCAGCGTGGGGATCGAGGTGATACCGGCCTCGGCGGCAAGCTGCTGCTCCGCTTCGGTGTCCACCTTGGAGAAGACCACGTCCGGGTGCTTCTCTGAAACGGCCGAGTACGTGGGGCCAAACTGCTTGCACGGGCCGCACCATTCGGCCCAGAAGTCTACGAGGACAATGTCGTTGTCCTCGACGGTCGATGCGAACTGTTCACCTGTAATGTCTACGGTAGCCATGCGTCAACGGTACGCGAGCCGCCCGCGAAAGTCCCCTGCGTTTCGCTGATGGCACATCCCGGCGGGCACGGCGCGGAGGTCACGCCCAGACGTGCGGGGCGGGGCGGCGGGCGCCCGGCAGCGCGTTCGTTTCCCGCCACTCGTGGATCCATTCGGGCAGCTCCAGGTCCGCCGGCGGCGCCCCGAACTCGCGGATGATCTCTTCCTGGCTGACCGGCTTGCCCTTGCTGACCAGCCGGGTGGCGATGTGGGCGCGGGCGTAGATTTCGCCGTCGACCACCATGCGCTGCTCAAAGTAGATGGCCTTCTCATCCAGGCCGATGACCTTGGACTCGATGGTGTACTGCTGCCAGAGCTGCAGGGAGCGGCGGAAAGCGATCGTCTCCCCCGCCACCACTGGCGTCCAGCCGCGCCGGCGCATGGCCTTCCAGGTCCCGCTGCGTGCCATCAGGTCGAAGCGGCCCAGGTCCATCAGCGAGAGGTACATGCCGTTATTGACATGCATTGCGATGTCGATGTCTGTCGGGAGCACGCGGAGCGGCAGCGAGGACGTGTCCCAGATGCTCAGCGGCGAGCGCCGGGCGGACTTGATGAGCAGGAGGAGGGTGCGGAGCAGCAGGTGCATGGGACTATGTTACCCGCGGGTAACAAAGGTGCCAAGAAGGGTCGGCCGCTCAGCCGGCGGACAGCACCGCCACCGTGGCCTTGCGGCCGGAGCCGCGGATGGTCCAGCAGTTCCCGGTGCCGAGCACCTCAAGGTCCTCGAGGCCCGCGTGGCGCAGCACCAGCGCGGTGTTCTCGTCCACGGCCACGGCCCGGTCAACCAGGCCCTCCGCCACCGCCGCGACCGCGCGGCTCAGGGTTCCGGCCTGCGCGGTATGGACGTCGACGGCGAACGGCACCAGGCCCAGACCGTCGCGGACGTCGAGTTCGTCAAGGCCTTCGGAGCATTCCTCCGAGCACACCTCGATGCCCCGGACCCGGTATCCGCCCACAAGCGCCCGCTGCGGCGCGATCATCGCCCCCGCGGAGAACCCCAGATAAGGCACGCCCGAAGCGACCGCCTTCCGGATTGCCGCGGCCGAGGCCTGCAGGCCGGCCAGATAGTCCGGGGCGGGGCCGCCTCCGACGAGGATCCCGTCGACGTCGTCGAACGCCCCCGGGTCCGCCGGCTCGTGGGAGCGCAGCAGGATCGGTGTCAGCTGGCAGGGCGTGCGGCTCTGCAGCGGCTCCAGGTACGCGGGGAGGAAATACTCCGAGCTGCCTTCGCGGTCGAACAGCACGACGACGATCCGGGGAGGCCGGCTTCCCCCGCCGCGGTTCCGGACATCCTTGACGAAGCGGTCAAAGATAACCGGGGTGGTGACGGTATCGGGGCCCCCGCCCACCAGGATGATGCTCATGGGTATCACGGTACCCGCCCGGCCGCCGGGTCAGCCGGTGGCGACCAGCTCGACTTCGAAACCGTCCGAGTTCACCAGGTAGGCAGCGTAATGTCCGGGGCCGCCGGCGTGCGGATATTTTTCCGGAAACAGCTCGGTCCAGCCGTTGCCGGGGCCGTCCGCGGCCAGCGCGTCCACGTGCTCCGGCGTTCCGCCCCGGAACGCCAGATGGTTCAGCCCGGGCGCGGTGCGGTGGTGGTTCCGGCCGTCCAGGTCGGGTGACTCCTCGACGACGATGTACGTGGCGCCGCGCCGCCAGCTCCGCCCGCGGGGCCAGTCCTGGAACTGCCCGTAGCCGAGCCTGGTCAGCAGCCAGCCCCATTCGTCCCGGGCCCGCGCAAGGTCCGGCACCCAGAGCTCGACGTGGTGCAGGTCGCCGAAGGATTCGTCAGTCACTGTGTGAGTCTCGCACGTGCCTCAGTGCAGGATGCGCTGGAACAGGAGATGGTCCTGCCAGGCGCCCGCAATCTGCAGGTACTCCGGGGCATGTCCGATCTGCTGGAACCCGGCCCGCTGCAGCACCCGCTGGGAAGCGGCATTGTGCGGCAGCGTGGCCGCCTGGATCCGGTGCAGGCCCAGCGCGGTGCTGGCGGCTCCGACAACATGGGCGACGGCGGCCGATCCGATGCCCCGCCCGTTGAAGTCCTGATCCACCCAGTACCCGAGGTTGGCGCTGAGGAAAGGCCCGCGCACGATGCCGCTCAGCGTCATCGTCCCCACGGCCTCCCCGCCGGCCAGCAGGACCCACGGAACGCCGGTTCCGGCGCCGAACATGGCGAGTTTGCCGCCGATGTTGGCGCGCTGCCCCTCCGTGGTGAAGAACTCGGCGCTCCGGGCCGGTTCCCAAGGCGCAAGATGATCCCGGTTCCGCCGGTACGCGGCCCCCAGCCGTTCGGCGTCGGAACCGCGAAGCAGCCTGATGCGGAGACCGCCGGGCAGCTCTCCCGCCAGCGCGCTTGGGGCGTCAGTCGTCACGTGCCCCTGCCGTCCCGGTGAGCGCAATGATCATCCGCTCCATCCTGGCAACGCCGGCGAAACGCCCCGCGTTGTCCGTCACCAGGAGCGAGTCGAACCTCTGGTTCTTGGGCCTCGTCATGGCCCGGGCCAGGGCCTGGCTGAGCGGGGTATCGAGGTTCACGCGCATCCCGGGGCTGACCACGCCCAGTGCGGACGCTCCGGCGTCCAGCACCGCGACCGGCCGCAGGTGCTCGCCGAGCAGCACGACGGCCTCCAGCGCCGGGTTGGCCGCGAAGGCGTCAGCGGCCTGGGTGACGCTGCCGGCCGTCGTCGCCGGTTCGACGACGTCGCGGATGACCGTCTTGTGTGCCACCGGACGGGCGCTGGCGAGGCGGTGGGCCAGGTCAAGATCAATGCCGGCCCAGGGCGGGGCGGGCCGGGCGAGGTAGTAGCCCTGCACGAGCGGGACGCCCAGCGAGACCAGTGCCTCGAGCTCCTCCGCCCGTTCGACGCCCTCGGCCAGGATCCAGGCGTCGACCTGACTCGCAAACGCGCCGAGCATCCCGATGAGGGCACGCTTCGCCTCATCACGGTCGACGTCCTGGATCAGGTCCCGGTCGATCTTGATCAGGGCGGGGCGCAGGGCCAGCAGGTGGCGCAGTCCCGCGTAGCCGGCTCCGGCGTCGTCGACGGCGATCAGGGCACCGGCGGCGCGCAACTGGTTGAGGTCCGGTTCCAGCTCCACGTACGAGTCGATCGGTGTTTGCTCTGTCAGTTCGACGATCAGGCCGCCCAGTTTGCCCTCGTCGCGCCAGACGCTGCGGATGCATTCCGTGGTCAGCAGCTCCGGTGAGACGTTGAGGGTCAGGAAGCAGTTGGCCGGCAGGGCGGCGCGGGCCTTGAGCGCGGTGCGCAGCGCGGCCGCTTCGAGTTCAGCGGCTTTCCCGTGTTGACGCGCAGCGGCGAACCAGACTTCGGGGTTCTTCTCGGCATAGCCGGGAAACCTGGCGAGGGCTTCATAGCCCACCACCGCTCCCCGCGCGGTATCAACGATGGGCTGGTAGGCAGCCGCCAGGCCTTCGCCGCGGCAGGCCGAGGCCAGCAGCCCATCCCAGTCCGGCGGTGCAGTGGCGCCGGACCCGGAAGGTGGACCGCCCGCCGCAGGAATCAACTAACCGGGTGGATTGCTTTGTGCACCGAGTCGACGAGCTCGGCGGGAAGCTCGGTCAGGCCGTGCACGGACGCGGCATGGGCGCCGACCTGGACCAGGATTTCGTCATCGGTGCTGCAGACCCAGCGGGCTTCACAACCGGGAACAACGTCACCACATGCAAACGATTTCATGTCAACTCCTCAGGCTCATTCGATCAACGCGCCTAACCCTACTCCGCAGTAATGCCGGATCGGCCGATTATCCGCCCGGGTGTCGCCGGAGCCTCCGGTGCCGCGGAAGGATCAGCCGGCGACGCTCTGCGGTTCGTCGCTGGCGGCCAGCTCACCCAACCACTCCAGGGCGTCGGCGCGGGAGGTGAAGTAGCGTTGCGGGCAGTCGTTTCCGCGGCGCATCCACGCGGCGACAACCCGGTCCACGTTCGATTCGCCGACGAGTGCCACGGAGGAAACGAAGCGGCTCTCCAGGTAATGGTTGCGGGCTCCGGCGGTCAGCTTGACGTCGCTGATGTCGATCAGCAAGGGCAGCATCCGCCCGGCGCTGATTTTTGAAATGGCAACGACGGAATCGACGGCGTCCGCCGTATCGAGCATGGACCCGGAGGCCCAGGCCAGCCGAAGAATTCCGCTCTCATCCAGGTTGAGCGTCCCCTTGCCAGCTGCCAGGACTATCTCCATGTGATTCCCCCTCCTGCGACAGAGTAGCGCCTCAGCGGGCCAAGATGTGACGCCGGGCACGTTTTCGACCGGAAAATGACGTTCGACGGCGGAAACCCCCTGCGTTGCGCGCCTTCGCCAGCGGCCGGACCGCGTAGGGTGCCGTCATGGACATCATCCTGGTTCCCGGTTTCTGGTTGGACGCGTCGTCGTGGTCGGAGGTCACGCCGCCGCTGGTCGCCGCGGGGCATCGGGTCCACCCGCTCACGCTGCCCGGGCTGGAGTCGGCTGACGCACCGCGCGCCGGCATCGGCTTGCGCACCCACATCGACGCCGTCGTGGCCGCCGTAGACAGGGTGGATACCCCGGTGGTCCTGGTGGGCCACTCCGGCGGCGGGGCGATCATCCATGGCGCCGTGGATGCGCGACCGGACCGCGTTGCCCGCGCCATCTACGTGGACAGCGGCCCGCTGGGGGACGGCGGCGTCGTCAACGACCAGCTGCCGGCCGACGGCGACGAGGTGCCGCTGCCGCCATGGGAATTCTTCGAGGACGAGGACCTCGTTGACCTGGACGAGGAGCTCCGGTCCGCCTTCCGGGCCCGCGCCGTCCCGGAACCCAAGGGCGTTGCCTACGACCAGCAGAGGCTCCACGATGACCGCCGCTACGACGTTCCGGCAACTGTCATCGCCTGCGAATTTCCGACGTCGGTGCTGCTCGAATGGATTGCCGCGGAGCAGCCGTATGTCGCGGAGCTGGCACGGATCCGCGACGTCGAATACCTGGACCTGCCGACCGGGCATTGGCCGCAGTTCACCAGGCCCGCGGAACTGGGTGCTGCCATCGTCGCCGCCGTGGACCGAACGCCGATTGCTCCATAACTGCCGTTTTCACGTCCCGTAACGGCACCTACGGAGCAGTCGCGCAATAAAACAAAAAAGCCTCCGGAACCGTTTGGTTCCGGAGGCTTTCTCGAGGGTGGCAGATGAGGGATTCGAACCCCCGTAGGCGTTGCCAGCTGATTTACAGTCAGCCCCCTTTGGCCGCTCGGGTAATCTGCCGAACTTCAAAAGAAGATCACTCGCGGCTTCCATCTGCCGAACGCCTGTTTCCAGTCCGTTCCGCTTCCAGCAACCGCGGGCAAGACAACTTTACAGAACTTCCGCCGAAGAATCGAATCGGCGCCGCGTGGCCCCGGGTGGCCCGGAATATCAGGCTTCTCCGAGGATGCGGCCGGCGAGTTTGGCCTCGAACTTCGCCGCCTGCTCGGCGGTGACCTGGTTCAGCTGCACCGCCCGGGCCAGGTCCGCCTGCACGCCACCGAGGCGGGCGGAAGCGTCTGCGGCCGGGCTGAGGATGATGGAGGCCGCCAGGGCCGCGGCGGCCACCGACGTCACCGCCGTCGTGATGGAACCCGCGGCTGCGGCGGTGGTGCTGCTGACGTTACGGATGGCCCTGCGGTTCATGTGCCCTGCCTTTCAAGCGGCTCTTCCAACGGTCCCAACTCTCCCGGGCCAAGCTTCGTTCCCCCCGGGGTTCAGCTTTGAGCCAACTGTGAAGACCGGCCGCCCCGCGGCACCTTCACATCCGGAGCATCCGTACTAGGCTGGAATGCAGAAAACACCGCCCTCCAGCAGGGCGTCCGGACAACATCAGGAGGACAGTCATGGCAGGCGAATCCACATTCGACGTCGTCAGCAAGGTCGACAAGCAGGAAGTCGCCAACGCGCTGAACCAGGCGCAGAAAGAGCTGGCGCAGCGGTACGACTTCAAGGGCGTCGGCGCCGAGGTCGACTTCAGCGGCGAGAAGATCCTGATGAAGGCCAACTCCGAGGAGCGGGTGCTGGCCGTCCTCGACGTGCTGCAGTCCAAGCTGATCCGCCGCGGCATCTCGCTGAAGTCCCTCGACACGGGCGAGCCCTACCCTTCCGGCAAGGAATTCCGCCTCGAGGCCACCATCAAGGAAGGCATTGCCCAGGACCTCGCGAAGAAGATCAACAAGTTGATCCGCGACGAGGGCCCCAAGTCGGTCAAGTCCCAGATCCAGGGCGACGAGCTGCGCGTGACGTCCAAGTCCCGCGACGACCTCCAGGAAACCATGAACCTGCTGAAAGGCTTCGACGAGGCCGATCTCCAGTTCGTGAACTTCCGCAGCTAGCTGCGCTCCGCGTCGGGCACTACCCTGCGACGCACAAAAGGGCTGGCGCCACCGGTATTCCGGCAGCGTCAGCCCTTTTGTGCGTCATGGAACCAGGTGCGCGTCGTCGGGCCGGCGGGCCTAGCCCAGCTGACGCCCCGCCATCCGCTCAAGCCGGCCGATCCGTTCGCTCATCGGCGGGTGCGTGGAGAACATCCGCGCCATGCCGCCGCCGCGGAACGGGTTGGCGATCATCAGGTGCGAGGCGTTGACCAGCCGCTGGTCCTGCGGCAGCGGCGCGAGCTGGACGCCCTGCTCGATCTTGCGCAGGGCCGAGGCCAGCGCCAGCGGGTCGCCGGTGAGCGCCGAACCGTCCTCGTCGGCGTCGTACTCGCGGGTCCTGGAGATGGCCATCTGGATCAGCGACGCGGCAAACGGCGCCAGCAGGGCCATCGCGAGGAGGGCGAGGGGATTGCCGTTGCGGCGGTCGCCGCCCCCGCCGAAGAACAGCAGCATCTGGCCCACCGAGGTGATCACGCCCGCGACGGCGGCGGCCACCGACGAGGTGAGAATGTCCCGGTTGTAGACGTGCATCAGCTCGTGGCCGAGCACGCCGCGGAGTTCGCGGGCGTCGAGCAGCTGCAGGATGCCCTGCGTGCAGCAGACCGCGGCGTTTTGCGGATTCCGGCCGGTGGCGAAGGCGTTGGGTGCCATGGTCGGTGAGATGTAGATCCGCGGCATCGGCTGGTTGGCGCGGGCGGAGAGCTCCCGGACGATCTGGTGCAGCTCCGGCGCCTCGGCCTCGGTCACCGGATAGGCCTGCATGGACCGGATCGCGATCTTGTCGCTGTTCCAGTACCCGTAGGCGGTGGTGCCGACGCCGATCAGGGCCATGATCCAGATGGGCGCCGAACTCCGCATCCCGGATCCAATCACCGCGCCCAGGCCAAGCAGCACCGCCCAGAGCACGCCGAACAGGGCCGCCGTCTTCAAGCCGTTGTGATGGTTATGCACTGATCCTCCCAAGCCATGCCGTCGATCGGGTGTCCCACGGGTCACCCATCTAAGAAACGAACCGCTAGGGAACCGGGTTCCGCGCGTCGTACTTCAGGAACCCGGACTGCCAGCGCGCCACGAGCCAGGCCACCACCGCGCACAGCACCCCGCCGGCGAGCAGAACCCAGCCTTCACTGAGCAGCTTAGTCGCGCCGCCGGCCAGCATGTCCCCCACCCGGGGGCCGCCCGCGACGACGACCACGAAGACGCCCTGCAGCCGGCCGCGCAGGTGGTCCGGGGTGGCCGATTGCAGGATGGTGGTGCGGAAGACCGCGCTGACGGAGTCGGCGATACCGGCGAGCGCGCAGCACACGGCGGCAGGCACCAGCCAGGGGGTCACGCCCGCGGCGCCGGACCGGCCGGCGAGCACGACGACGAGGCCCAGCCCCGCGATGGAGGCGCCCCAGCCCATGACAGACCAGACCACCGCCGTGCCCTGCGCCCGGACCGCACCGAGCGGGCCGGAGAAGAGCCCGGCCAGGAACGCGCCGACGGCAGTTGAGGCCAGCAGCACGCCGACCGTGGCTTCGCCGCCACCGATCATGAGTGCGGCGATGGCCGGCAGCAGCGCCCGCGGTTGCGCCAGGATCATGGCCACGAGGTCGATCACGAAGGTCATACGCAGGTTCGGCCGCGTGCCGAGGAAGCGGAAGCCCTCGACGACGGAGCGCAGGCCGGCCCGGTGCGACTCATGCCCTGGCGGCATGGGCGGCAGCTTCAGCAGGGCCCAGACGACAAACGCGAAGCTGGCCACATCGATCGTGTAGGTCCAGGCGAAGCCGACCGTGGCCACCAGCACGCCGGCCAGCAGCGGACCGGCGGTCATGGTCAGGCCGAAGATCATCATGCTCAGGGCATTCGCCGCGGGCAGGAGCTCTTTCCGGACCAGGACCGGGATGATGGCGCTGCGGGCCGGCTGGTTGATGGCCTGCGCGCCGCTCTGCACCGCGACGAGCAGGTACAGCAGCCAGACGTTGCCCAAGTGCAGCCACGCCTGCAGCGCCAGGCCGACCGTAGTCAGCCACAGCACCGCGGAGGCGAGCAGCGCGACCTTGCGGCGGTCGTGGGCATCCGCGATGGAGCCGCCGAGGAGGCCGCCGAACACCAGCGGGACCAGGGCAAAAATGCTCAGCAGCCCCACGTACAGGCTGTCCTGGGTGAGCCGGTAGACCTCGAGGCTCACGGCCACGAGGGTGAGTTGGCTGCCCAACGCCGAGGCGGCGGATCCCAGCCACAGACGGCGGAAGGCCGGGCTTTCGCGTAACGGCGTGATGTCCGCCAGGAATTTCCCCACCCGGCAACTCTAGTGGGCCACAAAGGAAATAAGCCGAACCTTATTGTGACCAGCTCAAAATAAGTGCTTGAATGGGGCCATGACGGATTCGGTGGGCGGCAGCGAGGCATGGACCGCCGCCCTGCATGCCCACGGCCGCCGGGTCACTAAGCAGCGGCTGGCCGTGCTGGCCGCCGTCGAACGCCACCCGCATTCGCCGGCGGAGAGCATCCTTGCCGCAGCCCGCGAGGAGCTGCCCGAACTTACGGCGCAGTCCGTCTACGTGGTCCTCGGCGACCTGACCGAGCTGCAGATGCTGCGCCGCTTCGAACCCCCGCACTCGCCCGCGCTGTATGAGACGCGTGTGGGGGACAACCACCACCACGCCGTCTGCATCAGCTGCGGCCGTGTGGAGGACGTTGAATGCGCCGTCGGCCACGCGCCGTGCCTCACCCCGCACTGGGAGTCGGGCTCGAAGCCCATGACCATCCAGATCGCGGACGTCCTGTACCAGGGCATCTGCGAGGACTGCCAGCGCACCCAAAAACTCCCCGCCGACCGTAACTAAGTTAGAAACAGAAATAGGAGAATGATGACTCAGAACATCTCTGCGCCCGCAGTGTCCACGACACAGTCCGGTGCCCCCGTCACTTCCGACGCCCACTCGCAGTCCGTCGGTGCTGACGGCGCGATTATCCTGACCGACCACTACCTGGTGGAGAAGCTCGCCCAGTTCAACCGCGAGCGCGTGCCGGAGCGTGTCGTGCACGCCAAGGGCGGCGGCGCCTTCGGCACGTTCACGACCACGGGGGATGTCTCCCAGTACACCAAGGCCGCGCTGTTCCAGCCGGGCGCCGAGACGGACATGCTCATCCGTTTCTCCTCCGTCGCCGGCGAGGCAGGCTCCGCCGACACACTCCGCGACCCGCGCGGCTTCGCCGTGAAGTTCTACACCACCGAGGGCAACTACGACCTCGTCGGCAACAACACCCCGGTGTTCTTCATCCGCGACGGCATCAAGTTCCCGGACTTCATCCACTCGCAGAAGCGCCTCCCGGGCACCCACTTGCGGGACGCCGACATGCAGTGGGACTTCTGGACCCTCTCCCCCGAGTCCGCCCACCAGGTCACCTGGCTCATGGGCGACCGCGGCCTGCCGGCCTCCTGGCGTGAAATGCAGGGCTACGGCTCGCACACCTACCAGTGGATCAATGCAGCGGGCGAGCGCTTCTGGGTCAAGTACCACTTCAAGTCCAACCAGGGCGTCAAGTCCCTGACGGGCGACGAAGCGGAAGAGCTGGCCGGCGCGGACGCGGACTTCTACATCCGCGACCTGCAGGAGAACATCGACGCCGGCAACTTCCCCTCCTGGGACCTGCACGTCCAGGTGATGCCGTACGAGGACGCCAAGACGTACCGCTTCAACCCGTTCGACGTCACCAAGGTATGGCCGCACGGCGACTACCCGCTGGTCAAGGTCGGCACCATGGAGCTGAACAAGAACCCGGAGAACTACTTCGCGCAGATCGAGCAGGCCACCTTCGCGCCGTCGAACTTCGTGCCGGGCATCGCCGCCTCCCCGGACAAGATGCTGCAGGCCCGCATCTTCTCCTACGCCGACGCGCACCGCTACCGCGTGGGCACCAACCACGCCCAGCTCCCGGTGAACCTGCCCAAGAGCCAGGTCAACAACTACAGCCAGGACGGCGCGGCGCGGTACCACTTCAACGCCCCCTCGGTCCCGGTGTACGCGCCGAACTCCTTCGGCGGTCCCGCCGCCGTGGAACCGCAGAACCCGGCCGGCGGCTGGGAGAACGACGGCGAGCTGACGCTCTCCGCGCACTCCCTGCACGCTGAGGACGGCGACTTCGGCCAGGCCGGCACGCTGTACCGCGAGGTGTTCGACGACGGCGCCAAGGCCCGCCTGCTGGACACCCTCACCGGTGCGGTGGGCGGCGTCAAGGACGCTGGCATCAAGGAGCGCGCCATCCAGTACTGGACCAACGTCGACGCCGAGCTCGGCGCGAAGCTTCGGGCCAACCTGGGTGCCGCCGCCGGTGCTGCCACTTCGGACGCAGAGGCTGCCAACAAGATCGGCTAGCCTTTCCCGGCAATGAAAGAACACCCCGCCGCGGAGAACCGCGGCGGGGTGTTCTTTTCGTCCGGCGCCCGGACCGGCGGGACAGCTAGGCGCCGCTGGCGCCGGGGTCCGCCGCCGGGGCCGCCGGCGCCGACGCTGCCGCGGTAGCTGCTGCCGGCGCGCCCGCCGCTGCGGGGCGGTGGCCCCTCTTGGCGAGCTGGATCTGCTCGTAGACGTGGTGGCGGAGCTCGGTGAACCGGGGCAGGGAACGGGTCTCCAGCTGGTCCCGCTCGGCCGGAAGGTCGATCACGATGTCCTCCTGCACCACGGTCGGGGAGCTCGAGAGGATGATGACCCGTTCACCGAGGTAGACCGACTCGTCGATGTCGTGGGTCACGAAAAGCACGGTCACGCCGAGCTTCTTCCAGACCACCCGGATCAAGTCCTCGAGGTCCGCGCGGGTCTGCGCGTCGACGGCGGCAAACGGCTCGTCCATCAGCAGGACCTCGGGCTGGTATGCGATGGCACGGGCGATCGCCACGCGCTGCTGCATGCCGCCGGAAAGCTGCCAAGGGTAGGAGCGCGGCACGTGGGCCAGGCCCACGGCCTCCAGGGCCTCGTCGACGAGTCGGTCGCGTTCGGCCTTGGGCACGCCCTGGTTCTTCAGCGGCAGTTCCACGTTGTCCCTGACCCGCATCCAGGGGAACAGCGAGCGTCCGTATTCCTGGAAAACCACCGCCATCTTCTTCGGCGGCCCGGACACCCGCTTGCCGTCCAGGAGCACTTCCCCCTCGGTGGGGGTCATCAGGCCCGAGATGCACTTGAGCAGGGTGGTCTTGCCGGACCCCGAAGGGCCCACGAGGCAGGCCAGTTCACCGGCGCGGAGATCGAAGGTGAGGTTCCGCACCGCTTCGACGTCGCCGCCGTCGGTCTGGTAGACCTTCTTCAGTCCGCGGACGGAGAGCATCGCCTCCGGGGCCGCTTGCGCTGCACTAGGCTGCATTTTCTACCTCTTTCTGGCCGTGGTACCAGCGCAGGATGTTCCGCTCGGCCCACTGGAAGATGAATGACATGGCCACGCCCAGCAGTCCGAGGACCACGATGCCGGACCACATTTCGGGGATGGCGAAGGACCGCTGGAACTGGACAATCGTGAAGCCCAACCCGGAGGACGAGGCGAACATTTCGGAGATGACCATCAGGATCAGCCCCAGGGACAGCGACTGGCGCACGCCGGCGAGGATCTGCGGGCTGGCCGAGGGCAGCACCAGGTAACGCACACGGGCCCAGCCGTCGATGCCGTAGGTGTGGGCCGAATCCGAGAGGACCCCGTCCACGGCGCGGACGCCCTCAATGGTGTTCAGCAGCACCGGCCAGACACAGCCGGAGATGATGACCGCGATCTTCATCGAGTCGGTGATGCCCATCAGCAGGATCAGGACCGGGACCAGCACGGGCGGCGGGATGGCGCGGAAGAATTCGAGCGTCGGTTCCAGCAACGCCCGGAGCCATTTGACCGAGCCGATCAGCACCCCGCCCACGACGCCGATCACGATCGCCGCGACCACGCCGATCAGGAGCCGGGCGATGCTGGGCAGCACATCCGAGAAGAAGCGGGGGCCGAACCAGACCTCGCCGAACTTGTTGACCAGGGCGGCCGGGGTGGGGACGAAGAAATTGACCGTTCCGAGGGTGGAGGCCCACCAGGCCAGGACGAGCAGAACTGGCAGCGCGAGCAGGTAGGCCGCCGTTTTCAGTGCTTTCATACGATCACCTCAGAACGGACCGAGGAATGCCAGGACAGGGTCTTCTTTTCGATGAAGCGCATCAGGACGTTGATCAGCACACCGATCAGCCCGGTGGCGAGCACCAGGGCGTACATGCCCGAGATGGCGCCGCCGGATTGCGCGAGCGCGATTTCACGGCCTAGCCCCGGCGAACCGATCACGAGTTCCGCCGTGATGGCCAGGACCAGCGCCACCGTGGCTGCGAGCCGGACACCGGTCATCAGGTAGGGCAACGCGGTGGGGAACACGACGTAGCGGATCCGCGCCATCCACCCCAGCCCGTAGGTCTTGGCGGTGTTGTTGGCGACCATGTCGACGTCGGCCACCCCGTAGAGGACCTGAATGAGGACCTGCCAGAAGGCGGCATAGGTGATCAGCATCAGTGACGACTCGATCTTCACGCCGAAGAGCAACACGGCCAGCGGGATGAGGGCCACGGACGGAATCGGGCGCAGGAACTCGACGGTGGAGTTGGTGGCTTTGCGCAGGAAGCTGCTGGATCCGATGATGAAGCCCAGCAGCACGGCGAGGGCAACCGCGATGATGAGGCCCAGGAACCAGGCCTTCATGGTTTCACCGACCGAGACCCAAAACGCCGTCAGGCCGAAGTCGAGGGCCAGGGCGGAAATGACCTCGCTGGCGGGCGGAAGGTAACGTTCGTCGATAATTCCCAGACGCGGAATGAGCTCCCAGGTTCCCAGGAACCCAATTATCCCGACCACCCCGAGCAACTGCTTCACCGGAAGTTTGTGGCCGGACCGGCGGTTCCGCCTCCCGCCGGAGGCGGAACCGCCGGACGCCACAGCGTCGGAACTCATGGAACTTACCGAACTCACGGGAGGAGGTCGCCTGCGTTCGGGGCCTTGGACAGCGTCCCGTACTTGGCGGCAGCATCACCGAGGGTCTTGAAGGCGTCCTTGTTGAACTCCACACGGTAGCGGGGCAGGACAATCTTGGCCCGGGTGGCTTCGTCGATCTTGGTGTAGGTGCCCACGATGTCGCGGACTTCCTGCGGGTGCGCCTGGGCATATTCGAGCGACTTGTTCATGGCCCGGGTGAACTTCTGGGTCAGCTCGGCCTTGCCCTTGATGGTGTCCGCCTTGGTGAAGTAGCCGGCGATGTCCAGCTCAGGGCTCATGTCCACGAAGTTGGAGGAAATGATCTTGCCGCCCTCTGCGACGGCCTTGGACAGGAAGGGCTCCAAAATCCAGGCCGCGTCCACCTGCTTGTTGGCCAGCGCGGCGGGGGCGTCCGGGAAGGCCACCTCCACGAACTTCACGCTCGAGGGGTCGCCACCGGCCTTTTCGACGACCGACTTGATGGTGGTGTCCCCGATATTCGAGAGGTTGTTCACCGAGACGGTCTTGCCCGCAAGGTCCTTCGGGGACTGGATGCTGGACCCGGCGGGGACGACGACGCCGCCGATGTCCTTGCCCTTCTCGCCCGTGGTTGAGGCACCGTTGGCGACGAATTTCAGGTCAAGGCCCTTGTCCTTCGCCACCATGACAGAGATCAGGTTGGAGAAGGCGAAGTCGAAGCTGCCGCTCACCACGCCGGGTACGATCGCCGCACCGCCGGTGGCCGTCTGGATGTCCAACTGAAGGCCCTCGTCTTTGAAGAATCCCAGCTTGTTGCCCAGGTAGATGGGAGCGCAGTCGACGATCGGGATGACGCCGACGCTGACCTTGGTCAGATTTCCGCCGCCCGTGGCACCGCCGGATGCGCTGCCCCCGCCGGTGGAACTCGGCGATCCGCTGCCGCAGGCCGAGAGGGCCAGGACCGATGCGGCCGCCAGCACGGCGATAATACGACGTTTCATGTTCACTCCTATGTGCGCATTGGCGTGGGCGTGACAAGCCCCCAAGCCCCGAAGTTCGCTCTTCGAACAAGCGTTCAAAATCAAGTCTGACCTAAGGGTACTGTGAGGTCAAGCACATTAGGCGCATTGTTACAGCTCCGAGACGAGCGCGGAAGAGGCCGCGGCAATACCTCCCGCAACGCAGCAACGCGGGGCCCCTACGCCCGTCCGGACAGGCCGGACGGGCCGTAGTGACCCCGCGTTGACTAACCGCGTTGAAGTGCAGCGTTGCAGCTACGAGCGGGTGAGCGACTCCGCATCCTCGTCCGCCGCCGGCTCGGCGGCCGGGCCGTTGACGGCGGCCCTTGCCTCGGCGAACTTCTCGTTGAGCCGGGAGTGGCGCTGGCCGTAGGCGAAGTAGATCGCGATGCCGATGACCAGCCAGATCGCGAAGAAGATCCAGGTCTCCACCGCCAGGTTCGTCATCAGGTACAGGCACAGGACGGCCGAGACGACCGGGAGCACCTTGCCGAACGGCACGCGGAAGGCCGGCTTAAGGTCCGGCCGCTTCCGGCGCAGCACCAGGATGCCGAGGCTGACCATCACGAACGCGGAGAGCGTGCCGATGTTGATCATTTCCTCGAGCAGGTCCACGTTGGTCAGTCCGGCCACGACCGCCACGGCCGTGCCGCAGATGATCTGCAGGCGTGCGGGGGTCGCCCGGATGGTGCCGGTCTTGGAGAGCGAGCGCGGCAGCAGGCCGTCGCGGCTCATGGCCAGGACCACACGTGAGAGGCCCATCAGCAGCACCATGATCACCGTGGTGAGGCCCACGAGGGAGCCGAAGGCGATGACCTTTGCGGCGTCGGTGTTCCCCACGGCCTCGAAGGCAGTGGTCAGCGTCGGGTTCTTCGCCTCGGCCAGCTTGGTGTAGGACACCATGCCGGTCAGGGCCAGCGAGACCAGGATGTAGAGCACGGTGACGATCGCCAGGCCGCCGAAGATGCCGCGGGGCAGCGTCTTCTGCGGGTTCTTGACCTCCTCGGCGGAGGTGGCGACGACGTCGAAACCAATGAAGGCGAAGAACACCAGGGCGGCGCCGGCGAAGATGCCGAGCGTGCCGTACTGGGCCGGGGCCGCGCCGGTGAGGAAGCCGAAGAAGGACTGCTTGAGCACGTCCGTGGCGCCGGTACCGCCGGTGGGTTCGGAGGCAGGGACGAACGGGGCGTAGTTCTCAAACTTCACGTAGCTGAAGCCGACGACGATGACGAAAAGCACGACGGCGATCTTGATCAGCGTGAACACGTTGCCGACACGGGCGGACAGCTTTGTCCCCAGCACCAGCAGCACGGTGAACACGGCAACAATCAGGAAGGCGCCCCAGAAGAGGTCGACGCCGGCCACGGAGATCGACGGCGGGACGTCCAGTCCCATCAGCGCGAACACTTTGCTGAGGTAGATGCCCCAGTATTTGGCGATCACGGCGGCGGCGGTGAAGAGCTCGAGGATGAGGTTCCAACCGATGATCCAAGCGAGCACCTCCCCCATGGTGGCGTAGGTGAAGACATAGGCTGAGCCGGCCACCGGGATGGCGGTGGCGAATTCGGCATAGCACATGATCGCCAGGGCGCAGGTGACGGCTGCGATGGCGAACGAGATGGTGACGGCGGGGCCGGCGAAGTTGGCGGCAGCCTTGGCCCCGACCGAGAAAATGCCTGCGCCGACCGCAACGGCGACGCCCATGATCATCAGGTCCCAGGTGCTGAGCGAGCGTTTCAGCTTGCGTCCGGGCTCATCGGCGTCGGCGATCGACTGCTCGATGGATTTGGTCCGGAAAAGGTTCATAGGAAAGTCCAAAATCTCGGTAGCTGGTTGGAAACAGACCTATTAATAGTAGTGTCCATCCACTGGACGGCCGCTTTTATCCCACATCGTGAGACGCAAAAGAGCGCGAACATACCCTTGGGGGCCCCGGCCGCGGGGCCCCCAAGTGAACGTTCGCGCCTAGGGCTTCAGTGGCTCAGGCGGGCCAGTCCATCAGCGTCGAGCGGATCAGGAAGCGCTTGCCCTCGGGAGCCTCGACGGAGAAGCCGCTGCCGCGGCCGGGGACGACGTCGACCGTCAAGTGGGTGTGGCTCCAGTAGTTGAACTGCTCCTTGGACATCCAGAATTCCAGCGGCTGCGGCTGCAGGCCGTCCGAGATGTCGAACAGGCCCAGCAGCACATCGGAGTCTCCGGTGAGGAACTCCCCCGCCGGGTAGCACATGGGCGAGGAGCCGTCGCAGCAGCCGCCGGACTGGTGGAACATGAGCGGGCCGTGCTGGAGCCAGAGCTTGCGCAGCAGCTCAACGGCTTCGGGGGTGAGCGCCACGCGGGAAAAGTCCTCGCCGGCCTGTGTCACGGCGGCGTCGAGCCTGGTCTGGGTCATCGGAGCTTCTCCTGCAAGTAGGGACGGCTGTCACGGGCGGGACGGGAAGGCGGGGCGGACCGGTCCGGTCCGCCCCGCCGCAACGGCTTAGAAGAAGCCGAGCTTGTTCTCGTTGTAGCTGACCAGCAGGTTCTTGGTCTGCTGGTAGTGGTCCAGCATCATGGCGTGGTTCTCGCGGCCGATGCCGGAGGACTTGTACCCGCCGAACGCGGCGCCGGCCGGGTAGGCGTGGTAGTTGTTGACCCACACCCGGCCCGCCTGGATTTCGCGGCCGGCGCGGTAAGCGACGTTGCCGTTGCGGGACCAGACGCCGGCGCCCAGGCCGTAAAGGGTGTCGTTGGCGATGCCCATGGCGTCGTTGTAGTCGCTGAAGCGGGTCACCGAAACCACCGGCCCGAAGATCTCCTCCTGGAAGATCCGCATCTTGTTGTGTCCCTCGAAGATGGTGGGCTGGACGTAGTAGCCGCCGGCGAGGTCGCCGGACAGTTCGGCGCGGGCGCCGCCGGTAAGCGCTTTGGCGCCCTCCTGCTTTCCGATGTCGATGTAGGAGAGGATCTTCTCGAGCTGGTCGTTGGAGGCCTGCGCGCCGAGCTGCGTGTCGGTGTCCAGCGGGTTGCCCTGGATGATCTTCTGGGTGCGGGCCAGCGCGTCGGCCATGAAGGAGTCGTAGATGCCTTCCTGGACCAGGGCGCGGGAGGGGCAGGTGCAGACCTCGCCCTGGTTGAAGGCGAAGAGCGTGAAGCCCTCAAGAGCCTTGTCGTAGAAGGCGTCGTTGTTATCCGCGACGTCGTTGAAGAAGATGTTGGGGCTCTTGCCGCCGAGCTCCAGGGTGACCGGGATCAGGTTCTGGGACGCGTACTGGCTGATCAGGCGGCCGGTGGTGGTCTCGCCGGTGAAGGCGATCTTGCGGATTCGCGGGCTGGAGGCGAGCGGCTTGCCGGCTTCGACGCCGAAGCCGTTGACGACGTTGATGACGCCCGCCGGCAGCAGGTCGCTGATCAGCTCCATCAGCACCAGGATCGAGGACGGGGTCTGCTCGGCCGGCTTGAGGACGACGGCGTTGCCGGCGGCGAGTGCGGGGGCCAGCTTCCAGACGGCCATCAGGATCGGGAAGTTCCACGGGATGATCTGGCCGACGACGCCGAGCGGCTCGTGGTAGTGGTAGGCGGTGGTGTCGTCGTCGAGCTGGGACAGCCGGCCCTCCTGGGCGCGGACGGCGGAGGCGAAGTAGCGGAAGTGGTCCGCGGCGAGCGGGATGTCGGCGTTGAGGGTTTCGCGGATCGGCTTGCCGTTGTCCCAGGACTCGGCGACGGCGAGCATCTCGGTGTTCTCGTCGATCCGGTCGGCAATCTTGTTCAGGATGGCCGCGCGCTCGGCGACGGAGGTCTTCCCCCACGACGGGGCGACCTTGTGCGCGGCGTCCAGGGCCAGCTCGATGTCCTCGGCGGTGCCGCGGGCGACCTCGCAGAAGGCCTTGCCTGTCACCGGGGTGATGTTCTCGAAGTACTGGCCCTTGACCGGGGCAACCCATTCGCCGCCGATCCAGTTCTCGTAGCGGTCCTTGAAGGTGACCTTCGAGCCCTCGGTACCGGGCTGTGCGTAGACAGTCATTGCTAGCTCCTTTGCTGTGCAAGATTGGTGGCGGAAGCGGCCAGGATCTCTGCGGCCGCCGCTGGCACCAGCCTAGGAGCCGGGAGGTTGCGAGCAGGTTGCAACCATGTGAGCCGGATCACGCGGACTCTCATTGCGCTGGGCTCGTTCAGGAACGCGGCCACCATCCAGGCAATAGGGCCCGTGTTCTGGTACTTACCTCCACCCCGCAATACCTATGGACACCGCCGGAGCCCCCTCCGATACTCAGCGTGACGCCGCAGGCTGTTGCGGCGTGGGCGTCCAGCTGCTCACCAACGGCGCTCACACCTTCATTGAGGGGGCTCTTGGCATGGTGGTAAAAACGGCAACAAAAGCAGGAGGAAGAGGCTGGCGGATGGCGTCGGCCATTGCATTGGCTTCGGCGATGGCCAGCACCTTCGTGGTCTCGCAGGCTGTCCCGGCGAGTGCGGCGACGTCGGGCGGGATGGTGATCTCAGAACTCAACTACCATTCCGGATCGGATCTGGATACCGACGACTTCCTGGAACTGACCAACACATCAGGCGCTCCGCTGGACATCTCGGGATGGTCCTTCACCGCCGGCGTCACGGCCGTCTTCGCTGCGGGCACCGTGGTTCCCGCCAACGGCTACTTTGTGGTGGCGAAGGATGCCGCCCAGTTCCAGACCACATACGGGTTCGCCCCGAACGCCGTCTACGGCGGAAACCTCAGCAACGGCGGCGAAGCGGTCACGCTGGTCGATGCGGCGCTGAACGTCGTGGACACCGTCACTTACGCGGACGTCGCGCCCTGGCCATCGACGCCTGACGGGACGGGCCCCACCCTCGAACTGCGCGACCTGACCTTGGACAACACACAGCCCGACAGCTGGGGCGCGAGCCTGGCTGCGGGCGGCACCCCCGGGGCCAAGAACTCGCTCGACGGGACCGGGCCGGCGCCGGTCGTCGCTGAGCTGAAGGCGACCCCGGCGCGGCCGGCCGCCGGTCAGCCGGTGGCCGTTACGGCCCGGCTCCGGACCGGCTCCACAGCTCAGCTCACCTACAAGGTGATGTTCGGCGCCGACGTCGTGGTTCCGTTCGTAGATGATGCGGCCAGCCCCGGCGGGGCAGGCGACGGCGTGTATTCCGGAACCATCCCGGGTCAGAGCGCGGGCAACCTGATCCGCTACCGGGTCGATGCCTCCGCGGGCGGTACCGGCTACTCGGAACCTGCGGCCGGTGACTCGGTGCGCTACCGCGGCGTGGTGGTCCTGAACTCCGCGGTCAGCAGCTCGCTTCCTGTCATCGAGTGGTTCATGGATGACGCCGTGTACAACGACATTCTGGCCAACCACCGCTACGACGACTACCAGGGCGCGGCGGTCTGGGCCTACAACGGCCAGGTCATCGACGGCGCCCTGATGAACGTGCGCGGCAACACCTCCCGGAGCAATGCGAAGGTGAGCTGGAAGGTCGAGCTGCCCAAGGGTTACATCTTCGATCTTGGCGGCAAGCTGCCCTATCCGCTGGACGAATTTGCGCT
This sequence comes from Arthrobacter sp. 10T44, assembly GCF_056393885.1. Taxonomy (NCBI): domain Bacteria; kingdom Bacillati; phylum Actinomycetota; class Actinomycetes; order Micrococcales; family Micrococcaceae; genus Arthrobacter; species Arthrobacter sp. 10T44. The sequence continues at coordinate 493,755 of NZ_JBFTGT010000001.1, forward strand.
CCAGAACTACGCGGACAACTTCGCCGACGTCGGCTGGGCGACCGTGAAGGCCGGTGGCGACCGGGCCCTGAACATCGTCCCGGTCCGTACGCAGCGCAATGGCACCTTCTGGAGCCTGGGCCGGATCATGGAGACCGAGGACGGCCGCTGGCGGGATGACCAGGGCGTGTCCAACTGGGCGATCTACAAGGGCGACGGCGGCAGCGTGGGCGCCACGTCGTCTCCGGCCGCGCTCCAGGCCTCGGGCTGGCTGGACAAGAAGACCCGCAAGGATGAGGACTTCTCCGACGTCTGGACCCTGTCCAACTCGGTCGACGCCTCGCCCTCAGCGGCGCAGCAGGCCTGGATCTACCAGAATGTGAACATGCCGGAGCTGGTCAACTATATGGCGATCAACTCGATCATCCGGCACCAGGACAGCGGCTGGTACAACTGGTGGCTGGCCCGCGACACCGACGGGACCGGCCGGTGGGAGATGTGGCAGTGGGACCTGAACTGGATCTTCACCACTCCCTCCTCGGACGGCAAGGGCCTCTTCCTGACCCCGGACACCTCCAACAATTTCACGCAGGCCATGCTGAGCTACCCGGAGATCAAGGAAATGTTCTACCGGCGGCTGCGTACCCTGGCCGACCAGTTCCTTCCGGCCGGGCAGTACGAGGCGCAGTGGGACGCGATATCGGCCCAGACCACGCCGGACTGGAACCTGGACCGCGCTAAGTGGGGCGGGTACACGCCGGCGTCGGCGCGGACCGCGTTCCTGGCCGGCCTGGCGGATCGCCGCAACACGATCAACGGCAACACGGGCCCGGGACTGCCGGTGCCCACCACACAAGCGGCCGACGCGAATGTGGTGGTCAATGAGATCCAGTACCACCCGGCCGGAAGCGGTGGGGAGTACATCGAGCTGGCGAACCCCGGCAGCACGGCCGTGGATATCTCGGGCTGGACGATCGATGCGGTCGGCCTGAAGATCCAGCCCGGCACGGTGATCCCGGCCGGCGGACGCGTGGTGTTCGTGGCGAATGACAAGGCGTTCCGCCTCGCCTACACCGGGGCGAACCGCTTTGTGGGCGGCACGTTCACGGGCACTCTCGACGACGCCGGCGAAGCCATAGTGCTGCGCGACGGCAGCCGGGTGGTGGACTCCGTCACCTACTCGAACGCGGCGCCGTGGCCGACTGCGGCAGACGGCACCGGCCCTTCGCTGGAGCTGACCTCGCCGACGGCGGACAACTCCGTTGCGTCGAACTGGACCGCGGTGTCCACCACCGGCGGCACACCGGGACTGGCAAACACGAAGGGGACTCCGCCGTCGAATGTGGCGCCTGTTGCGGCGTTCACGAGTGGGGTGAGCGGGTTGACGGCGAACGTGAACGGGGCCGGTTCAACGGACTCGGACGGCACGATCGCCTCGTACGCCTGGGACTTCGGTGACGGCGGGACCGGGACCGGGGTGACGGCGAGCCACACCTACGCTGCCGAGGGGACGTATACGGTCACCCTGACCGTRACGGATAACGGCGGCGCCAAGGGTACGGTCAGCCATTCGGTAAGYGTTGCCGCGCCGCCGGCGGGCAGTGTCCTGGCTCAGGACACGTTYACCCGCACGGTCACCGGCGGTCTGGGGACGGCGGAAACGGGCGGGCCCTGGACATTGTCCGGGACAGCCTCGAACTTCGCCGTCAACGGCAGTGCGGCCACGATTGCCAGCCCCGCTGCCGCCAACCGCTACGCCTACCTTGACGGTGTCTCCTCCACCGACACGGAGGTGCGGGCAACGATCGGCTTCAACCGGCCGACCGCCAGCAGCATCTACACCGGCCTGATCGGCCGCCGGGTGGGTGCGGATACCTACGGTGCACGGGTGGTGGTTAATTCCGCCGGCGCGGTGAGCCTGCACCTGACCCGCAGCACGAATACGAACATGAGTGCCGCGACAGTGTCCGGACTGACCTTCAATACCGGGGACCGGCTTCAGTTCCGGCTGCAGGTTACCGGAACCGCACCGACCACCATCCGGGCGAAGGTCTGGAAGGTGGGCACCGCGGAACCGGCGAACTGGCAACTGAGCACAACCGACAGCACGGCCACGCTGCAGAGCGCCGGTGGAATCGGCATCTACAGCTACCTCAGCACCACCGGAACGCCGACCCCGTTGACCGTCAGCTTCGACGACCTCTGGGCCGGGCGCACCAACTAGCGATACTCGGCAAAGAAGTCCCCGCCGGCGCAGACGACGCCGGCGGGGACTTCTTTGTGCGCCATGCAGCGCCGAGAGCGCGTCCTGCTCAGGCGCCGAATTCGGCTTCGAGCCGCTCCAGGTCCGCGACGACGGCGGCGCGTCTGGGCGAGCGCGGCGGCAGCAGCTTCAGCGCGGCGGTGCGGACCTCGACGTCGTCCCGCGCTTCCGGCAGTTCGGCATATTTCAGCAGCGATTCGGCGCTGCCGTCGGTCAGTACGGCCTCGCGCAGCAGGGACGAGACGCGGCTGCGGAGCTCGGTGATCCCCGGCGCCTCGGAGCGCGGCAGGACCGCGCCGCGGTAGATTTCCAGCGCGATCCGGTGCGCGCCGCGCTGCAGGCAGCTGAGGACCTGGCCGGAGTCCGGCACGAGGTCCACCGGGAGGCGGTACGGCCTGGACTCCGGGACGGCGTCCGGATTGAGCTGCTGCAGGACCTTGCGCAGCCGCACCATCTCGGCGCGCAACGTCATGGTGGAGCCGTCGCGCGGGTAGAGCAGCGAGCTCAGCTCCTCGGCGTTGAGGCCTTCCGGATGCGTGCTCAGCAGGGTGAGGATTTCGCTGTGCCGGGCCGAAAGCGTGACGGTGCGGCCGTCGATGCTCAATACGGCCTGGTCGCGGCCGAGCATCTGCAGGCTGTTGCGGTACAGGCTGCCGGGCGCCCTGGAGCCCGCCCGGGCGGGCCGCGCTCCGCCGGACGCGGCGTCGGACCCGGCGCGAGACGCGGCGGCGGTCTGCCGGCGTCGAACCGGGGCGGCCTGCCGGGCGGCGGTCTGCCGGCGTCGAACCGGGGCGGCCTGCCGGGCGGCGGCAAGCTGGAGGCGCTCCACCCGCAGGTGCGCCTGCGCGGCGGCGACGGTCGCCTCGACGAGGGACAGGGTGTGCGGCGCGACGGCGGATTCGGTGCCGGTGATGTCGACGACGCCCAGCAGGGCCCCGGAATCCGGGTCGTGGAACGGCACGGCCGTGCAGCTCCAGGGGTGGACGGAGCGTTTGTAGTGTTCGGCGCCGGCGATCTGGATGCCGCGACCAAGGGCGAGCGCGGTGCCGGGGGCGCTGGTGCCCACGGTGGCCTCGGACCAGTCTGCGCCGGGGACGAACATCATCCCCTCGGCGCGGCGCTGCATGGCGGGGTCCCCTTCGACCCAGAGCAGCCGGCCCACCTCGTCCCCGACGGCCACCAGCATGCCGCTGTCGTGGCTGGGCAGGACCAGCAGTTTGTGGATCACGGGCATGATCGCGGCCAGCGGGTGCTGCCGGCGGTATTCCTCGAGTTCCTCGCGGTCCATGGCCAGCGGGGCTTCGGGGTTGTCCGGGTTGGCGTGCAGTTGCGCGGAGCGCTGCCAGGATTCCCGGATCAGGCTGCGGAGCCCGGGCGGCTGCTCACCGCCCAGGCCCATGGAGTCCAGTTGCTCGTGCCCCGCGTAGGCATACTGCTGGCGCAGCTCCGGGCTCAGGCCGTGGCCGGAGCCGCGCGGGGCCGTCTGCTCGACCGGATTCCTCATTGAACTCCCACCTGGCTGGCACACTCTTCAGCGCGCGACGGCATGCCGGAGGCAGCGTCGTTTCATCGAGTGTACGGTGAGTTCCGGACCCCCGCCAGAGGGTCGGCCAGCGCCGTTCAGTCCCGGGAAATCCGGATCATCTCTTCCCGCGGCACGACCTTGATGCGTTCGCGCACCACGCCGTCGTCCGGATGGGAAGCGGTCCACGCCGCGCCGAGGGCCAGCTCGTGGGCGTCCAGCTTGTTCCAGCCTTCCCAGGTGGTGTACTGGATGCCGCGCTCTTCGAGCAGGTCGATGATGGCCTGCGGATCCGGGTTCTGGGCCGGCGGAAGGGTGAGCCGGTCCTCGAGCAGGAAGCCGATGGTCTCCAGCGCATCTCCCTTGGTGTGGCCGATCAGGCCGACCGGGCCGCGCTTGATCCAACCCGTGGCGTAGATGCCGGGCACGGGCTTGCCGTCGGCGCCGAGCACGCGGCCGCCTTCGTTGGGGATGACGCCGCGCCGCGCGTCGTACTCCAGCTCGTCGAGCTGGGAGCCGTGGTACCCGATGGCGCGGTAGACGGCCTGGACCGGGTAATCGACGAACTCGCCGGTGCCCTTGACGTTGCCTGTGCCGTCCAGCCGCATGCGCTCGAACTTGATGCCCGTCACCTTGCCGGGATGCGCAGCGTCGCCTGTTTTTTCGCCGAGGATCTCGACCGGATTGTGCAGGAAGTGCAGGTGCAGCCGGCGGGAGGACGGTTCCTCGGCCTCGGCGTGCTCCTCGACGAGCCAGTTGCCGAGGGTGCTCACCATGGTCTTGATCTGGTTGTTCGTGCGGATGGCCTCGTCGGAGGCTTCGTCGAATTCGAAGTCCTCCGGGTAGAGCACGATGTCCACATCCTTCGCGTGGCTGAGCTCGCGCAGCTCCAGCGGCGTGAACTTCACCTGCGCCGGTCCACGGCGGCCGAAGACGTGCACGTCCGTCACCGGCGAGTTCTTCAGCCCCTGGTAGACGTTGTCCGGAATCTCGGTAACCAGCAGGTCATCTGCGTGCTTGACCAGCATCCGGGCGACGTCCAGGGCCACGTTGCCGTTGCCGATCACCGCGATTTCTTTGGCCTCCAGCGGCCAGTCGCGGGGAACGTCCGGGTGCCCGTCGTACCAGGAGACGAAGTCGGCCCCGCCGAACGAGCCTTCGAGCCCGACTCCCGGAATGTCCAGGTCCGCGTCCTTGATGGCGCCGGTAGCGAAGATCACGGCGTCGTAGAAAGCGCGGAAGTCGTGCAGGGTCAGGTCCCGGCCGTAGCTGACGTTGCCGAGGAAGCGGATATCGCCGCGGTCCAGCACCCTGTGCAGGGCGTTCACGATCCCCTTGATCCGCGGGTGGTCCGGCGCCACGCCGTAGCGGATAAGCCCGTAGGGCGCCGGGTAGGCCTCGAACAGGTCGATGCTGACCTCGAAGTCGCCGTCCTTGACCTCGTTGGACTTGGTCAGGATGTCCGCGGCGTAGACACCGGCCGGTCCGGCGCCGACAATCGCAACGCGGAGGGGACGTTTGGTCGTTCTTTCAGGCGAGGTTTCGGCCGAGTTGGACACCGGGAGCCCTTCTGAGTCTTGGCGGGTGCGCCGGCAGATACAGCGCACAGTCCCCTATTCTAAATGCCCCCGCGGTGGGGTGGTCCCCGGGTGAGGGAGAACGCAGGTGACGGACATCGCAGACGCCGCGGCCGCCCTGCCGGGCTCCGCGGCAGGAATAGCCGCGCCGGGGGTGGTGTTATGGGTCTTGTGCCTATCTCCGACGGATCCCCCGCTCCCGCATCCCTGACTTCCCCGGGCGGCGTTGCCCCCGCTACCGGAGCCGCCGGTGACGCCGCTGGCCCCGCTGCGGCACCTGGACTCAAGGCAGTGGACAAGGACACGACGGCGGGGATCCTGTTCGGCATCGGCGCCTACGGCTTATGGGGCCTGCTCCCGCTGTACTTCTTCGTGCTGCACCCGGCCAGCGCCGTCGAGATCGTGGCCAACCGCGTGGTCTGGTCCCTGCTCTTCTGCGTCCTGCTGATCACCGTCACCCGCGCCTGGCGGGTGATCGGCGCCGCGTTCCGGAACCGTACCGTGATCGGTCCGCTGGCCCTCGCGGCCGTCCTGATCGCGATCAACTGGCTGACCTACACCTACGGCGTGACCACCGGCCAGGCCGTCGAAACATCGCTGGGCTACTTCATCAACCCGCTCGTGTCCGTGCTGCTGGGCGTCTTTGTCCTGAAGGAAAAACTGCGGCCGCTGCAGTGGGCCGCCGTCGTCGTCGGTTTCATCGCGGTGGGCGTACTGACATATTCCTACGGCAAGCTCCCGTGGATCGCCCTGACCCTGGCGTTCAGTTTCGGCCTCTACGGCTTCGTCAAGAAACGTGTGGGTCCGCGGGCGGACGCGATCACCAGCCTGTCGGTGGAAACCATCGTGCTGGCGCCGATCGCCGGCGTGACCATGATCGTCCTGGCCCTGACCGGCGCCGCCTCGCTCACCACCAACGGCGCCGGACACTTCTGGCTGCTTGCCGCGTCCGGCGTCATCACCGCTGTCCCGCTGCTGTTCTTCGGCGCCTCCGCGCGGCGGCTGCCGATGACCACGATCGGGCTGCTGCAGTACTTCGCCCCGGTACTGCAGTTCATCGTGGCGCTGGTGGTGTTCAAGGAGGCCATGACCCCGGAGCGCTGGATCGGCTTCAGCGTCGTCTGGCTCGCGCTGTTGCTGCTCACGGCGGACATGCTGCGGACGGCCCGGAAGAACTCCGTCACCCGCAGGCTGGCCCGCGCCGCCGCCTAGGGCAGACCAGCCCAGGCGGCGGCGCCGGCTTAGTCGTCCGGGCTGGTGTCGATGCGCACGTAGTCGCGCGGCACTACGACCATGGGGACCGGCAGGGCGCGGAGCACCTTGTTGGCCGTGCTGCCGATGAAGAGCTTGTTCTTCTCCGCCAGGCGGGACGAACCGACAATCATAATCTCCGCGTCGTCCCAGTCGAGGTCATCGATGGCTTCCTCAATGGTCCGGCCGTGCGCGACCTCCACGGTGACGTGGTGTCCCGCCGGCAGGCGCTCGGCCGCGGCCTTCAGGACGGTGTTCGCGTGGACATGCGCGGCGTTGACGTTTTCGCCGCCGTCGCCCTCGGCGTCCAGTTCGACGAGCGAGACCAGCCGCAGCGGCACGCCGCGGCGCTCGGCCGACTCAATCGCGACGTCGATCGCCGCCTCCGCGCCGGTACGCTGGCCGACGGCGAGGGTCAGCCGGGTGATGGGGTCGGTGTTGCGGTAGCCGCGGGGCGCCAGCGCAACCGGCACCGGTGAGGCATGCAGCAGGGCGTTGGCCACGCTGCCAACGCTGTACCGCTTGAACAGGCCGCTGTTCGCGGCACCCACGACGATCAGGCCGGCGCGGTATTCCTTGGCGGCGTCGATCAGTCCCGCGGCGAAGGAATCAGCCTGGCGCACGTGGAACCTGGCCTCCAGGCCCTCCGGAACCAGGGACAGGCCCTGCCGCTCCGCCGTCAGCACGGACTGCTCCGCGGCACTGACGCGGTTTCCCTGCGGGTTCAGCGCGACATAGGGTGTGTTCCGGTCCACCACATGAACCAGGTCCAGGTGCGCGCCCTGGGCGCGGGCCATGGCGGAAGCCAGGGCGACGGCGTCGGCGCCGCGGTCGTTGGGTGTGTAGCCAACTACGTATCGCATGTAAGAACCCCTTATGGGTCTGGGGCAGAATCCAGCTTGGCTCCGGGGTTCCGGGCGACGTCGGCCGGTCTGCGTTCCTGCAGTGGTAGGAACGACTCTAGCCCAGCGTTGCGGGGAATAGTGGGTGACTTTTGGCCCTGCGGCACGCAAATTTCCGCGACTACGCTGAAGCCGTGGAGGGGAGCTCACCATGAGTCTGACCAGGAACACCGGGTTCGCGGCAAAAACGAGCGGGCTGGGAGTGCTGATCTTCCTGTTCGCGCTGACCGGCTGCACCCCTTCTTCGCCCCAACCCTCCGGGAGCAGCCCCGCGTCGGCGACGGAATCAGCGACGGCATCGGCGACGTCGACCTCCACACCTTCCGGCGCTGCGACGCCCTCATCCACCGCCTCGGCGACGCCGTCGGCCTCCGCGACGCCGTCTCCGGATTCCGACGAGACCAAAGCCCCGCAGGACGGCGACCGCGTGATCTCCTCGACCATTACCCATGACTGGGCCTGGCCTGGAGCGAAGTCGCCGTTCAAGACCACGCACAGCAATCCCGTACCGTTGGCCCCGCCGCCGGCGGAGCCCCTGCCCACGCTGTACGCCATTGGCGCCGGCCAGCACCCCTCGGACACCCCGCCCTATGACCAGCTGAGCTTCCGGTTCAACGGCGCCTTTCCCAGTTACGACATCTCGTTCGTCCCCGAACTGATCGCCGACGGCAGCGGCCTGCCCGTGCCGATGCCCGGGACGGGCGCCATCCTGAAAGTTGTCTTCCACGGCGCCCAGGCGCACACCGCAGACGGGAAGGGCAGCACCGTCAAGAGCAGCCCTGCCCCGTCGATCGGCTACCGGGCACTCACCCGCTACGCCCCGGCCGGGGACTTCGAAGGGGTCCTTAGTTATGGGATCGGCGTCGGCCGCCCGGGTACCGCCGTGCAGCAGACCAAGGTGCGGGTCTACGAGGTGGAGAAGATCGAACAGGGCCGGCACCTGTACGTCGTCGCGATCCAGCTCGACGCCAGCTCCTGGATGTAGGCCCGGACGCGAACGAGCCGCGGACTTCTCGGTCCGCGGCTCGTTCATGTTGCTCTGTGTTGTCCCGCTGGGGGTGTCCCGCCGGGGTTGTCCCGCTGGGGTTGTCCCGCCGGCGCTTAGGCGTTGGCGCGGACCGCCGCGGCCAGCACCTCGAGTCCGTCCAGCAGCAGCTCGTCGCTGATCACCAGCGGCGGCAGCAGCCGGATCACGTTGCCGTAGGTGCCGCAGGTGAGGATGATGACACCCTCTTTGAGGCAGGCAGCGGCAACGGCCTTGGTCAGTTCCGGGTTCGGTTCCTTGGAGCCGGCCTGGACCAGTTCGATCGCGAGCATGGCGCCGCGGCCACGGATGTCACCGACCACGGTGAGCTCGGACGCGAGCTCCCGCAGCTTGCCCAGGGCAAGTTCCTCGATGTGGCGGGCCCGGGCGTTCAGGTCGTACTGCTCCATCGAGCCGATGGCCGCCAGCGCCGCGGCACAGGCCACCGGGTTGCCTCCGTAGGTGCCGCCGAGTCCGCCCGGGTGGACGGCGTCGAGCAAGTCGGCGCGGCCGGTGATGGCGGAGAGCGGCATGCCGCCGGCGATTCCCTTGGCCATGGTGACGATGTCCGGGATGACACCCTCGTGATTCACGGCGAACCATTCGCCGGTGCGGCAGAACCCGGACTGGACCTCGTCGGCAATGAAGACGATGCCCTTCTCCTTGGCCCAGGCGGCAAGGGCCGGCAGGAAGCCCTCGGCCGGGACGATGAAGCCGCCCTCGCCCTGGATGGGTTCGATGATGATCGCGGCCACCGACTCGCCACCGATCTGCTTCTCGATCATGGTGATGGCACGCTTGGCGGCCTCGGCGCCGGTGATCTCCGGGTTTTCCTCGCGGTACGGGTAGCTCATCGGCATCCGGTATACCTCGGGCGCGAACGGGCCGAAGTTGGTCTTGTACGGCATCGCCTTGGCGGTCAGCGCCATGGTGAGGTTGGTCCGGCCGTGGTAGGCGTGGTCGAAGGCGACGACGGCGTCCCGGCCGGTGGCGAGGCGGGCCACCTTGACGGCGTTCTCCACGGCTTCGGCGCCCGAGTTGAACAGCACGGTCCGCTTCTCGTGGTCGCCCGGGGTGAGCCGGTTCAGCTGCTCGGCGACGGCGACGTAGCCCTCGTAGGGCGTCACCATGAAGCAGGTGTGGGTGAAGTGCTCCACGGCTTCCTTCACCGCGCCGACGACGGCGGGATCCGAGGCGCCGACGCTGGTCACGGCGATGCCGGAGCCGAGGTCGATGAAGGAGTTGCCGTCGACGTCCTGGATGATGCCGCCGTCGGCGTCGGCGACGTAGACCGGAACGCTGGAGGCGACGCCGGACGCGACGACCGCCTTGCGGCGCTCGGTCAGGGCCACGGACTTGGGGCCGGGGAAGTCGGCCTGGACGCGGCGCTTCTGCTCCAGACGGTAGGTGAGGTCGTTTGCTGTGGTGGTCATGGGGAAGGCCTTTCTAAACGTGTAAGGGTCGGCGGGGCCGGGTCTGGCGGGAGCGTTAGGCAGCCGCGTCAGGCATCGAGCGCACTCATGACGTGCTTGATGCGGGTGTAGTCCTCGACGCCGTACATCGAGAGGTCCTTGCCGTAGCCGGACTGCTTGAAGCCGCCGTGCGGCATCTCGGCGGTGAGCAGGATGTGGGTGTTGATCCAGACGGCACCGAAGTCCAGGTCGCGGCTGACCCGCATGGCGGTGCCGTGGTCCGTGGTCCAGACGCTGGAGGCGAGGGCGTATTCGACGTCGTTGGCCAGTTCGATCGCCTCGGCCTCGGTGCTGAACTTCTGCACCGTGATGACCGGGCCGAACGTCTCCTTCTGGACAATGTCGTCGGTCTGCTTGGCGCCGGTGACAATGGTGGGCTCGAAGAAGAAGCCCTTCTCCCCCGCCCGGTGGCCGCCGGTCTCAATCTTGCAGTTCGCCGGCAGGTGCTCAACAACGTTGGTGACCGCGTTGAAATGGTTGACGTTGTTCAGCGGGCCGAAGTAGTTGTCTTCGTCGTTCTGCGAGCCGGTGTGCAGGGTCTTGGTGTGTTCCACCATGGCGGCGACGACGTCGTCGTGCACGGAATCCTCGACCAGGACCCGGGTGATTGCCGTGCAGTCCTGGCCGGCGTTGAAGAAGGCGAACTCGGCGATGGCCGCGGCGCTCTTCTTGATGTCTGCGTCCTTGAACACGATCGCCGGTGCCTTGCCGCCGAGCTCCAGGTGCGCGCGCTTGAGCCCTTTGGCGGCGCCGGTGGCGACAGCAATGCCGGCCCGGACGGAACCGGTGATGGAGACCAGGCCCGGGACCTTGTGCTCCACCATCATGGCGCCGGTCTCGCCGGTGCCGAGGACGACGTTGAGCACGCCGGCGGGGAGGATCTCGCCGGCGAGGCGGGCCAGGACCAGGGTGGATTCCGGCGTGGTGTCGGAAGGCTTGAGCACCACGGTGTTGCCGGCGGCCAGTGCGGGGCCGATCTTCCAGATCGCCATCAGGAACGGGTAGTTCCAGGGGGCAACCTGCGCTACGACGCCGATCGGTTCGCGGCGCACGTAGGAGGTGTGGCCCTCGAGGTATTCACCGGCGGACTTGCCCTCCAGGATCCGGGCGGCACCGGCGAAGAAGCGCAGCTGGTCTGCCCCCGCGGCAACCTCCTCGGCTGCGATCAGGGAGCGGACCTGGCCGGTGTTGCGGTGCTGGGCCTCGACGAGTTCGTCACTGTTGGCTTCGACGGCGTCGGCGAGCTTGAGGAGCATGAGCTGGCGCTGGCCGGGGGTGACGTGCTTCCAGCTGGCGAAGGCGTCCTTCGCGGCGGTCATGGCGGCGTCGACGTCGGCCTGCACCGAGACCGGCGACTTGGCCACCACCTCCCCGTTGGTGGGATTGACAATGTCCAGCAGGGCGGTCCCGGCGGGGGTGACGAACTCGCCGTTGATGAAGTTCTGCAAGGTTTGAACCACGGTGTACAACCTCTTTCGTGCTGGCCTCGGAAAGGCAGGTATGAGGGGATCTGCGACTGCTCCGAGCCTATGCCAGGCACGCAAGGCAGGGAATAGGCAGCTGCACACCGAAGCAGCGCGACTTTAGTGCGGTTGACCAGCCCCCGGCTATCCTGATTCCATGGCAATTTCACTCGCGGCCCTGCTGGGGGTTCCGTCCCTCAAGCTGACGAAATCGGGCCTCGCGGAGACCACCTGGCACCAGGACATCCACTGGGTCGCGGTGACGGAGCAGGAAGACCCGCAGCGCTTCCTCAACGGCGGGGAACTGGTCCTCACCACCGGGATGCGGCTCAGGACCGCCCCGGAGCAGCGCCGCTTCGTCCGCCAGGTCCAACGCGCCGGCGCCGTGGGCATCGGTTTCGGGATCGGGCTGACACACGACGCGGTGCCGCCGGCCCTGATCGCCGAGGCCAACCGCTGGGGCCTTCCGGTGGTGGAAGTGCCCTACGAGACACCCTTCATCGCCATCGGCAAGCTCGTGGCCGACGCCCAGTCCGCGGACCACTACGCCAAGCTGGAGCGCCTGATCGCGGGGCACCAGGTCTTGGCCCGCGCCCTGCTGACCGGCGGCGGCCTCGCCGAGCTGCTCAGGCACCTCGGCTCCATGCTGCGCACCGAGATCGTCCTGACCCAGTTCACCGCGCAGCTCTACAACAGCGCCGCCGGCAACCCCTCCCCCACGTCGGACGGCTGGGCCTCGTACCCGATCCCGACCGGCCGCCGCGACGCCTGCACGCTGTGGGTCAGGCACCCGTTCGAAGACTCCGGAATCATCGGCTATGCGCAGAACCTGATCAGCGTCGAGCTCAACAACATGGTCAAGCAACGCCAGTCGCAGCGCGCCCTGGCCGGGCAAGTGCTTGAGGACGTGATCCACGGGACCCTCGATGCCACCGAAGCCACCCGCCGGCTCGCCGGCATCGGCGTCAACAGCACCCGCAAGAACGTGGTCCTGCTGGCGGAATCGGCCGCCCACGCCAAGCAGCTGGGCAGCTCCTCGCTGCCTCAGCCGCTGGCGGCGGCGGTGACCGCCGTCGTCGGCAAGGACCTGGTGGTGCTGGTGCACGACGACGGCAGCGGCGCCGGCGCCCTGGCCCGGAGCCTCAGCGACCACCTCGCCGAGGCGGGCATCCACGCCACGATCGGCATCGGCGGGGCGTACACGAAGCCGAACGGCCTGCGCTGGAGCTACTTCGAGGCCCGCGACGCCGCCAGCCACGGACTGCCGGTCAACGAGCCGGAGCGGCTGAGCCTGACCTCGCTGCTGCTGGCCAGCGAGGACGTTCCGCTGGCGGACATGGCGAACGAGTCGCTGAACCCGCTCCGGAACTTCGACGCCGCGCACGGCGCCGAACTGATGACCACACTGGAGAGTTACCTGAGCAACAACGGTTCGGTCGCCGCCGTCGCCGAGGAGCTCACCCTGCACCGCAACACGGTCCGCTACCGGCTGGCGCAAATCACCGAATTGACCGGCTACGACCCGGCGCAGACCGCGGACCGGGTCCAGCTCTGGCTGGCGCTGGCCGTGCAGCGGCTCAGCGCCCGGCAGCCGCGCTGACGCACCAGCCCCCGCCTCCAACAACGCGGGGTCAGACCGCGCCCATCCGGCAATTGCCGTGGGAACGTTCTGACCCCGCGTCGGAGTGGAACCAGCGCGGCTAGCGGGAGAGGCCCTTGAAGACGTTCTTCGGCCGCTGCATTTCGCCGTGCTTGGCGCCCAGGACGATCACCCACCCTGCGAAGACCGGGATGGCCCACTGCAGGATCTTCAGCTGCTGCTGGGCAGAGCGAAGTTCCTCCGAGGCGCCCGGCTTGGGCTCGGTGGCGCCCTCGGCACCCTCGGCGGCGAGCTTGTCCACCTTCGCGCCCTGCAGTCCGGCGTACAGGGTCACGGCTGCACCGGCCAGGGTGACGATCGACTTGTAGATGCTCAGCCGGGTCACGCCGTCCTGCTTGGTCATCCGGCCCTTGTTCTCCCACATGATGGCGAGGCCGGAAAGGAAGTGCGCGCCGAATGCGGCCGTCTGGTACGGGGCCCACTTCTTCCAGCCCAGGCTGGACAGACGGGTGCGCTCGGCGGGATCCTTGGCCTCCGCCGTCGCGCCGTTCAGCCCGATGGCGCCCATCAGCGAACCGCCAAACCACGCGCCGGCGGTCAGGTCGTGGATGGATCGGGCAACAAGATTACCTGCCATGGTGAGCTTCCTATCGTGTGAATTCGAATCCGGAATGGTGCGGCCACATGCGACGCCGCACCCCGGACATAGTAAGCACACTTACCAACAAGTTGGTAGTCCCGGTTTCGGGCCGCCGACCGCCGGACGGAGCTTCCAGGCAGCCGATCCGTTACGCGTAAGCTCGAAGCAATGGAAGAAATCAGCAGGGAGCTCCCGCAAGGGCAGGCCGTGCCGCGCCACGCGGCTGGCATCGGCGAAGCCGCCGATGCCGCAGAGGCCGCCTCAAACAGCAGGGTGCTCGACGTCGTCGCGCGGTGGGGGTTCGCCGTGATGGCGTTGCTCCACATTGTCATCGGCGTGATCGCCGTCGCGCTGGTCCTGGGGGCGCCGGGCCAGGCCGAGCCCACCGGAGCGATCGAGCAGCTCGCCGCCAACCCCTGGGGTCCGGCGGTGTTGTGGCTCTGCTTCACCGGCTGCGCCGGACTCGCCCTGTGGCAGCTGAGCGAGGCGACCCTGCGGGCCAGGCACCTGCCCCGCGGTGAACGGCTGGGCAAGCTGGTCTCCTCGGGCTTCCTGGCCATCGCCTACGGCAGCGTCGGCTTCACCTTTGCCAGCTTCGCCCTGGGTTTCCGCAGCGACTCGGGGGATTCCACCGCGGCCTTCAGCGAAGCCCTGATGAACCGGCCGCTGGGCGCACCACTGCTGATCGGACTGGGACTGACCGTGGGTGGGATCGGCGTTTTCTTCGTGGTCAAGGGCCTGGGCAAGAAGTTCAAGGAGGAGCTGCGCCACTTCGAAGGCACGCACCGCGGCCACCTCATCAGCGGCCTGGGCGTGGCCGGCCACGTGGCCAAAGGCCTGGCGCTGGTCCTGACCGGTCTGCTGTTCGTGATGGCCGCGGCCACCAATGACCCTGGCTCGTCCACCGGGCTGGACGGAAGCCTCAAGGCGCTGCAGCACCACCCGTTCGGGCCATACTTGCTGCTGGCCATTGGCGCAGGGTTTATGGCCTACGGGGTTTTCGCCCTGATCCGCGCCCGGTTCGGCCGGATGTAGCGCAGGTTTCCTCCCTTGTTGCCGAGCGGAGCCGGGGATATCGTTTTAGCTACCCGGCACGGCGTTCCCTTCTCTTCCGACAAGTGCCGCGCACGCCCCCGGTGGTCGGTTCTTCGAGGTATGGCCATGAGCTACGTCCCAGTCAGCAGGCGCACCATCCGGCGCCACCGTGAGTCCGAGCGGTCCACCCGGCGCCTGGTGATCGTCCTGTCCGCGGCGGCGGCAGTGGCGTGGCTGCTTTCGGTCACGATGTCCACGGCGGTCCGGGTGGGCGGCTACGCCCACGACCTGGCCGTCGTCCTGCACGTCCTGTCCCTGGTGGTGTCTTTCGGCGCCATCATCCTGGTCGACTGGCACGGCTTCCTGTGGCTTGTCGGCCGCCGCAAACTGGCTGAAACCATCCGGCTCGACGGCGCTGCCACGCCGCTGATCTGGGCCGGTCTCGCCGGCCTGCTGGCCACCGGCGTGTTCCTGAACCCGCACCTGACCAACCCGATGACAGACGTCAAACTGGCCGCCGTGCTGGTTCTCAGTCTGAACGGCATCATGCTGATCCCGCTGATGCGGCGGCTGGTTCATCTTCCTCCGGAAACCCCGTTCCGGGGCCTAAGCGCCGGTCAGCGGACCCACCTGCTGGTCTGCCTGGTTATCTCGCAGGCGTGCTGGTGGACGGCGATAATCATCGGATTCATCAACGCCGAGTTCTGACGCGCCGGGTCCTGAGCGTCACACCGGTCAGCGCAGCGGGACGACCGCACCCTCCTGGTACAGCAGCGCCCGGATCTCCGATTCGGCCGAATCCAGCCGCTTCGGATCGATGGTCTCCCCCGCCGCGAAGTGGTCCAGCAGGCGCGGATCGACGTAGCTCTTTCGGGCGATCGACGGCGTGTTGCCCAGCACCGCCGCGGCGTCGACCATGGCGCGGCTCACGGCGCGCTTCCGGGCCGAGACCTTGGCCTGCGGGCCGCTCTTCGCCAGGCTCACGGCCGCCGCGACGGTGCCGCGCAGGGTGCGGAAGTCCTTCGCGGTGAAGTCCGCGCCGGTTCGTTCCTTGACGTACTCGTTGATCTCGGCGCTGGTGACCGGATGCCAGCTGCGGCCGTTCTTGTAGGCCAACAGCCGGGCGTTGCCGCCGCGGCGCTTGAGCGAGCGCACGACGGCGGCGAGGTCGGCGTCGTCGATCCGGGACTCCCAGGTCTTGCCGCTCTTGGCCGGGAAGCTGAGCCGGAGTTCGTCTTTGCGCACGTTCACGTGGGCGCAGAGCAGGGTGGCCAGTCCGTGGCTGCCGTTCTCGTTGGTGTACCGCTCGGAGCCCACGCGCAGCGATCCGCTATCCAGCATCCTGAAGGCGGCCGCGAGCACGCGCTCCCGCGTGAGTCCTTCGGAGCGCAGGTCCAAGGTCACCAGGCGGCGCGCGGACGGCAGGGTTTCCGCGAGTTGGAGCGAACGGTCGAACTTCAGCCGGTCCTTCCGCTCCCGCCAGCTTGGGTGGTAGATGTACTGGCGCCGGCCGACGGCGTCGACCCCGGTGGCCTGGATATGCCCGTTCTCATACGGCGCGATCCAGACGTCGGTCCAGGCCGGCGGGATCCCGATGCTTTCCAGCCGCTCCCGCACCGGGCCGGCCGGCAGGGTCGACCCGTCCAGGTCCTTGTAGCTGAACCCGCTCCCGGCGGGAACCCGGCGGTAGCCGCGGCCGGACGCGTTGCTGTGACGGAGCCTCATCGGCCGGATCCTGGGTGCCTGGCAGTGTCCATGACGGTAAGCCTACTGACTACCCGCAGGGAATGCGCCGTTAACAACCAACGCGGGGTCACTTCGCGCCCGTCCCGGAGGGGATTTTGGGCGCGATGTGACCCCGCGTTGCAGTTGTGAGGCGGCCGCTCAGACCTCCGCAGCGACTCCGCCGCGGGAGATCTCCACCATGTCCTCGCGCGGGACCACCTTGATGCGTTCGCGCTGGACGCTGCCCGCGCCGGCGCTTGCCTTTTCGCCGAGGGACCGCTCGTGCGCGTCCAGGGCCAGCCAGCCCTCCCAGCTGGTGTACTGCACGCCCCGGTCTTCCAGCAGTCCGACGATCGCCTCCGGCGCGGGTGCCGCCGCCGGCGGCAGGCTGCCGCGGTCCTCCAGCAGGTAGGTCACGGTTTCCAGGGCGTCACCCTTGGTGTGCCCGATCAGGCCCACCGGGCCGCGCTTGATCCAGCCGGTCGCGTAGATGCCGGGCACGTGGGCTCCGGAGGCGTCCAGCACGCGGCCGCCGTCGTTCGGGACAACGCCCTTGCTGTGGTCGAACTCGACCTCGGGCAGGGCCGAACCGAAGTAGCCGATGGCGCGGTAGACGGCCTGGACCGGGTAGTCGATGAACTCGCCGGTGCCGCGGGCGTTGCCCGTGCCGTCCAGTTCGGTGCGCTCAAACTTGATGCCGGCGACGCGGCCGGGGGCGGCGGCGTCGTCGAAGATCTCGACCGGGCTGTGCAGGAAGTGCAAGTGCAGGCAGCGGGACGCGGTGAGCTCGGAGAGATCCTCCGGCTGCTCGGCGATCCAGTTGGTGAGCGTGCCCACCATGGTCTTGGTCTGGTTGTTGCTTTGGATCTGGCGGTCAGATTCGGCGTCGAACTCGAAGTCCTCCGGGTAGAGGACAATATCGACGTCCTTAGAGTGGGAGAGTTCGCGCAATTCCAGCGGGGTGAACTTCACCTGCGCCGGGCCGCGGCGGCCGAAGACGTGGACGTCGGTGACCGGGGAGTCCTTCAGCGCTCGGTAGACGTTGTCCGGGATCTCGGAGACCAGCAGGTCATCGGCGTGCTTGGAGAGCATCCGGGCGACGTCCAGGGCCACGTTGCCGTTGCCGATCACGGCGATTTCCTTGGCCTCCAGCGGCCAGTCGCGGGACACGTCCGGGTGCCCGTCGTACCAGGAGACGAAGTCGGCCCCGCCGTAGGATCCCTCAAGCTCGATGCCCGGGATGTTCAGGTCCGCGTCCTTGATGGCGCCGGTGGCGAAGATGACGGCGTCGTAGTGGGTCCGGAGGTCCTCGAGCGTGAGGTCCGTGCCGTAGTCCACGTTGCCGAAGAATCGGATGTCGCCGCGGTCCAGGACCTT
Organism: Arthrobacter sp. 10T44; assembly: GCF_056393885.1. Lineage (NCBI taxonomy): Bacteria > Bacillati > Actinomycetota > Actinomycetes > Micrococcales > Micrococcaceae > Arthrobacter > Arthrobacter sp. 10T44. Next base: position 511,585 of record NZ_JBFTGT010000001.1, read on the forward strand.
GTGCAGGGCGTTCACGATCCCCTTGATCCGCGGGTGGTCCGGCGCCACACCGTAGCGGATGAGCCCGTAGGGCGCCGGGTAGCGGTCGAAGAGGTCGATGCTGACGGTGAGCTCGCCGCTCTTGACGGCCTCGCTTTTGGTCAGGATGTCCGCGGCGTAGACGCCGGCGGGGCCGGAGCCGACGACGGCGACGCGCAGCGGGCGGGCGGCGGTTCCTACAGGGGTGTTCGTTGACACGGCTGTGTTCCTTTGGTTCGATCCGGGTGCTGCGGGTGAAACTAGCGGGCGGCGACGCGCGGGGCGTTCGGGGAGGTGGTGCTGTAGTCCGCGGTCTTAAAGTGCGACGGCGCGAACGGGCTGACGCGGACCACGTCGCCGATCACGATCACGGCAGGATTCGCGACGCCTGCTGCCTCCGCCTGGTCCGCGATGGTTTCGAGCGTTCCGATGGTCACCCGCTGGTTGGGCAGGTATCCATTCTCTACGATGCCAACAGGCGTCCCGGCTGGCAAACCGGCGCGTCCCAGCGAGGCCGCGGAATCGCGCAGTTGTGCTACGCCCATGAGCAGAATCACGGTGTGGTCGGAGCGGGCGGGCACCTCGGAAAGCTCCTCGTGGCCGGTGACTACGCTGAAGCCCTTGGCGAGTCCCCGGTGGGTGACCGGGATGCCGGCGGCGGCGGGGACGGAGATCGCCGAGGTGACGCCGGGCACCACTTCAACCTCGACGCCGTGCTGCCGGCAGAATTCGGCTTCCTCGCCGCCGCGGCCGAGGACATAGGGGTCGCCGCCCTTGAGCCGGACCACCCGGTGGCCGGCGAGGGCTTCGTCGACGAGGATCCGGTTGATTTCGGACTGCGGGACCGGGTGGTGGCCGGGGGTCTTGCCGACCTCGATCACGCGGACGTCGGGGGCCAGTTCGGCCAGGAGCTCACGCGGGCCGAGCCGGTCGGCGACGACGACGTCGGCCTGGCCCAGGAGCCGCCGGCCGCGGACGGTGATGAGTCCGGGTTCGCCCGGCCCGCCGCCCACGAGCGCCACCGTGCCGTCCCCGGCGCCTGGGCCCGTGCCCGAAGCGCGGTGTCGGCGCAGCGGCAGGTCTCCCGCGGCCAGGGCGGTGGCGACGGCGTCGCGCAGGGCCATCGCCCGGCGCGGGTCTCCCCCGGCGTTGACGGCGATCTTGACGTCATCCACGACGGCGACGGCCGGCGTCCAGGCGGCGGAGGCCTCGTGGTCGGAGGCGTTGACGCACCAGATCCGCTGCGCCTCGGCGTCGGCGGCGACCTGCGCGTCCACGTCGGCGTCACCGGTGGCGGTCTGGACGAACCAGACGCCGTCGACGTCGGAGCTGCGGTAAGGGCGGGGCTGCCAGCTGAGGAGCCCGGCGTCGACCAGGTCGTTTAGGGCCGGGCAGGCAAGCGGCGCCACGACGGTGACTCGGGCGCCGGCGTCGAGCAGTCCCCTGGCGCGGCGTGCGGCGACGGGTCCGCCGCCTACGACCAGCACGGGCCGGCCGAGCAGGCGCAGCGCGGTGGGGTAAATGTCCTGAATTGCCATGCATCGACGATAGGGCGGCGTCCGAGAGCGGAACAACGGTGCGGAAACACCCGTTCACGCAGGGTAACGGGGCGTAACCTGGGGCTCCGCCGGCTGGCAGTCCGGCCGATGTTTGGGTGAGGCGACGAGTTCTGAATAGCCCTCGTCCCTACTTCACCGCAATGACTTCGACCAGTTTGATGTCAGGATCCTTGGCCAGCAGCTCCGGGCCGTGTTGGCCGAGGGCAGCAGGAATGGCCCCGTTGAGGTGGGCCTGCCGGTCCTCCTCGGTGTCAAAAGTGTCGAAAATGCCGAAGGTGTTCTCGTTGACCCGGAACGCGTACCAGGTCCTAGTGCCCGGCTCGGTGAGCACGATCTCCCTGCCGCCGTTGAGGAAGTCCCAGACTTCCTGTTCCTTCCCCGCTTTCGCTTCGACCAGTGCCAGCACTCCAAATTTCGGTGCCACGGCTACCTCCTTGGAATTGGGATGGTTTGGCCGGCAGCCCGGCCTATAGCCGTGAGTGTAGGCACGCGGTCGGGGCGGAGCAAGGGGGTGGCGGCGTTAGAGCGATGTATCGGTCCAGGGCAGGCAGTGGCTGCCCTCTGCGGGTGCATCCGCTCATTGTCGCCACTCCCCAATACAATTGCTCCGACCGGGCTAGCCGGTCCCGAAATGGGGGAAGGGGACTTAGTTGTCTCTGCGCGAAAACGTCCGTACTCGGACGCGCCCTGGCCGAATGACCAGGGCAGTAGCCACAGCCGGGAGCATCGCACTGCTTGCCGGTCTTCTGATGGCTCCGGCAGCGCAGGCGCTGCCGATGGAAACTGACATCATCGCCGAACAGCCGACACCCGCACCGGCACCAGCGGACACGCCTGCCGAAACACCGCCGGCGGAAATAACACCCGTCGAAACACCGCCGGCGGAAGTAACGCCCGCCGCTCCGCAAAACGTCAGCCCGCCGGTTATCGAGGGTGACCCTGTCGCGGGAGGCACACTCACCTCGACAGGCGGCCAGTGGAACGGCGCCGGCTGGATCAAGTACAGCTGGATCGTCGAAGGTGTCACAGTTCAAGCCGCCGACCACGCGGTTGGTGAAGCTGACGTGCTGCACCTTGATCCGTCCATGGCAGGCAAATCGGTCCAACTGACGGTGCTGGCCTCACTGGAGGCCCAGGGACCCGGCACCGAGCTGGCGGCGACGCCGGTAACGGTTCGTCCGGGAGCTTTCGCGGGGGTCAGCTGGAACAACGCCGTAGCCGGCAAACCCGTCGTCGGGCAAGCGCTGTCGCTGAGCGCACCGACGTGGAGCGACGCCGTCCAAGGTGCAGCAATCGGCTACCAGTGGTACCGCGGACTTGACCCCATCACTGGTGCGACGGGGCCGAGCTACACTGTCGCGGCCGCCGATGTCGCACAGAAGCTGTGGGCCAAGGTGATGCTCTCCGCACCGGGCCTCACCTCAGTGGAACTCACTTCCGCCCAAGTCACCGCCGGCAAGGGAAGCTTTGTGGCCGCGCCGGTTCCGACAGTCAGCGGTGTAGCGAAAGTGGGCCAGTTGCAGAGCGCCAATGCCGGCACGTGGGCGCCGACCGGGGCCACGCTGTCCTATCAGTGGTATCGCGGAACGGGAGCCATCGTTGGCGCAGTCGGCCGCACCTACGCCACAACTGCACTCGACTACAGGAAGACGCTCAAGGTCAGGGTGCGTGCAGCCAAGCCTGGCTTCACAACGCTGGACCGCTACTCCGCCGCCCGGTCGATTGCTGCCGGAACCATCGCGGCCACCCGGTCGCTCACGGTAACCGGAACCCACCGCTATGGGCAGACGGTGAGAGTTTCTCAGGGTTGGACTGCCGGTTCGACCATCCGATACCAGTGGTACCGGAACGGCGTCGCTCTCAGGGGAGCTACGGGGTCCGCCCTGCGACTCGGCGGCGGCCACGTCGGCGCTCGGGTCGCTGTGAAGGTGACCGTCACGAAACCGGGCTATGCCGCCCGCGCCGCCGTCACCAAATCCGTGGTGGTTGGTAAGGCGCTCATGACGGTCAGGTCCGTCCCGAGAATCAGTGGCGGGCGCGGGCTGGGCGGCACGCTGACAGCGGCGCCTGGTAGCTTTGCTCCGGCTCCGACGTCCTTCGCATACCAGTGGTACCGCAATGGAGCTTCCATCCCCGGCGCCAGGTACCGCACCTACAGGGTGGCTGCAGCGGACAACGGTCGGTCCATTTCCGTGAAAGTCTGGGCGGCCAGGCCTTATTACGAAACCCGGGCCGCCTCTAGTGCAGCAATAAAGCTTCCCGTCTGGGCTGTCACCGTGCTTCGCGGCGACGGCACGTACCGTGTCGGAGTCAACATCAGGCCAGGCCTGTACAAAGCTACGGGGACGGGCAGTGGATGCTACTGGGAGAGGCTCAGCGGCTTCTCCGGAAAACTCAGCCAGATCAAGGCCAACAACTATGGATCGGCGCGGACTTACGTCCAGATCGTTCCAGGAGATGTTGGATTCAGCTCGGACGGCTGCGGCTCCTGGACGACCGTCCCGTCCACCGGCGCCAGGTCCAGCCGGATCACTACCGACGGCACCTACCGCGTCGGCATCGATATCCTGCCGGGCACCTACTACGGCTACGGGGCAGGGAAGTCCTGCTACTGGGCCACGCTCCGCGGTTTCCGGGGTACGTTGAGCGATATCATCGACAATTACTACGGTGCGGCCAGAACGATCGTCACCGTCCCCGCCGGAACTAGTGGCTTCGAAGTCAGCGGCTGCGGCACGTTGACGCGCGGCTGACAAACGGAAACCAGAAAGCCCGACGGCGATAATCGCCGTCGGGCTTTCTTGTTCAGTCTGGGGCGCCAGAGACCTAACGGGTGCTACCGGCGAGGAGGCCGCGGCGGCGGAGCAGGCGCTTCTCGATCGGGGCGAACACCAGCAGTTCGATCAGGATCCCGACGCCGAGGATCAGCAGGATGGCGGACATGACGATGGTCATGTCGGAGAGAACGCGGCCCTGGTCCAGCATCGAGCCGAGGCCGAAGCCGATGGTGCCGCCAACGGCGATGATTTCCGCGGCCATGAGCGAGCGCCAGGAGAACGCCCATCCCTGTTTGAGGCCGCCGAGGTAGCCCGGCAGGGCCGCCGGCAGGATGATCTGCAGGGCCAACTGGAGTCGGGAAGCGCCCAGTACTTTTCCGACGCTGCGGTACTGCGGTGGAATCTGGTCGACGCCCGAGACCAGCCCGTTGATGATCGACGGGATGGCACCCATGAACACCACGAAATACACTGTGGCATCAGTGATCCCAAACCAAAGAATGGCGGCCGGCACCCAGGCCACAGACGGCAGGACTTGCAGGCCCGAGATCAGCGGCCCGAAGGCGCGCCGCAAGGGTGCCACCTGCGCCAGCACGAGCCCCACCGGCGTGGCAATGACCACGCTGATCAGGAAGCCCAGCACGCCGCGCTGCAGCGAGGTCCAGACAGCCTCCTGCAGCTTGCCTTCGCTCCAGAGGGTGCCGACCTGGCCGATGACATCCAGCGGCCCGGGCACGACGTCGCGCCGCTTGAAACCGAGGGATACGTACAACTGCCAGAGGATCACCAGCACCGCGAGCGCAGCCACCGGCAGCAGGATCCGGCCCCAGTCGATGCGGGCCCTGCGGAGGGCGTCGGACTGCAGGGAATCGAGGCCTGCTTCGAGCTCGCGCAGGTCTTCCTTTCCGCTGGAGGAACGGGTCAGGGCGGCGGTGACCTTGCGGGTCTCGGCCGGAGCTACCGCCACGGGAAGTTGGCTATTTGGCATGGCGACGGATTTCCTCTCGCAGCCGGGCGGTGATTTCGCCGGTGAGCTGGCCGGCCAGGCCGGCGTCGGTGCGGTGTTCCTCGCTGACCTGCCATTCGCGCACCACGCGGCCAGGCCGGGAGGAGAGCAGCAGCACGCGCTGGCCCAGGCGGACGGCTTCCCGGACGTTGTGCGTGACAAAGACGATGGTGCGGCCGGTTTCCTTCCAGATCCGTTCCAGTTCGTCGTGGAGCAGGTCGCGGGTTATCGCGTCCAGGGCCGCAAAGGGCTCGTCCATGAGGAGCAATTGCCGGTCTTGGGCCAGGGAACGGGCCAGGGATACCCGCTGGCGCATCCCGCCGGAGAGTTCGTGGGGCCGTTTGTCGCCGGCGCCGCCCAGGTGCACCAGGTCCAGCAGCTCCCCCGCCCGGATCCTGCGCTCGGCTTTCCCGATGCCTCGCAGCTTCAGGGCCAGCTCGATGTTTTCCCGGGCGGTCAGCCACGGGAAGAGTGCCGCGTCCTGGAACATGAACGCCGCGCCGTCGCTGGGCACTTCGAGCGCGCCCGACGTCGGGGCTTCCAGTCCCGCCATGATGTTGAGCAGGGTGGACTTGCCGCAGCCGGACGCACCGAGCAGGGCGACGAATTCGCCCTGCCCGATGGCGGCATTGACGTCGTCCAGTACCGGGGCGCCGTCGCCGAAGCGCTTGCCCAGGTTTTCCAGTACGACTGGCATGGTCGGGTCCTTACTGTTGTGGCGGGTGGCTGGAGGCTAGGGAGCTAGTCCTTGCCTAGCCCTCCGGCGGAGATCTTTTTGCCGGCCGCAGTCTCGCCCAGGACACTGTTGAGCGACGTGAGGTCGAAGATGCCGTTGATGTCGGCCTGCTTGGTGGTTCCGGCGTCGACGCCGTCCTGGAGCAGTTTCTTGTAGGTCCCGGCGAGCGGGTCGGTGGTGAAGACGATGTTTTTCAGGGACCGGTCGATGACGTCGGCCGGCAGCGCCTTGCCGGCGGCTGCCTTGAGTGCGTCGTTGAGGACGGTGGCTTTCTCGGCGGCGGGAGCCGCGTTCAGCCAGTCGACGGATTCAACATGGCCCTTGAGGAGCGCCTGCACGGTGGCCGGGTGCTCGGCCGCGAACGTCTTGTTGACGATCAGGACGGTGGTGACGAACTCGCCCTTCTCCCACAGGTCCTTCTCATCGACCAGGACCTTCGCGCCGGCCTGGAGCACCAGGCGTGACGCCCACGGCTCCGGCAGCCAGGCGCCGTCGAGCTTGCCGTCCTGGAAGAGTTTGAGGGTCTGGGCGTTCTCGGTTGGGTTGATCGTGACGTCGCCGCTGCCGTCTGTGGAGGTCTTGAACCCCTGATGGCCGAGCCAGGCGCGCAGGGCCACGTCCTGGGTGCCGCCGAGCTGCGGCGAGGCGAGCGTCTTGCCTTTGAGGTCGGCGGCCGAGTTGATGCCGGGTTTGACCACCAGTTGCGCACCGCCGGCCGTGGCGCCGGCGATGATGCTGATGGATTCGCCTTTGCTCTTCACGTAGGAGTTGATCGCCGGGTTGGGGCCGATGTAGGTCGCGTCGATCGCGCCGGCGTTGAGCGCTTCGATCGCGGCGGGGCCGGCGTTGAAGACCTGTGTGCTGAGTTTGGTTTGGCCCAGTTCCTTGGCGATGAACCCCTTGGTGACGCCAATCAGGGCCGGGCCGTGGGTGATGTTGCCGAAGTAGCCGAGCCGCAGTTCCGCCGCCGGGGCGGTGCCGGCGGCCGGTGCTGCACCGGCGTCGTTGGTGCGGGACACCGTCGAGGCGACGGCTGCGCCGGCGCCGATCAGCAGGGCGAGGCCGACGGCGACGCCGATTTCGACTGTGCGCCGGCGTTTCGGCTTGGCCGATTCGCCGGCGACGATCCGGGTGGTGCCGGGGGTGGGGTTCTTGGGCGTGGATGACATGGGAGGATCCTGTTCGTGGGGTGCGGGTGGGCCGGGCGGGTGGTCAGCGCCGGCGACATCGCCCCTGGAGTGCCCTGAGGGAGGGGCTGTTGAACCGTTCCGGAGTAGTCATGGACTCACCCTAGGGAGGGTCACGAACCGGGTTCAATGGTGCGGAAACCCGGGGTCACGCAAGTTCATGCAGCGTCATATGCGGACCCTGCATTCGCACCCGGCCGGGGGCTCAGTCGCCTTTGATGTTCACGAGCTGCCGGAGCTTGTGCCGCACGCTGACCAGGTCAGCAGAGTCGCGCATCACCAGGTCGATGGGCTTGTATGCGGCCGGGATCTCGTCGATGAAGGCCTCGCGGGGCCGGAATTCGATGCCCTGCATGGCGGTCTTCAGCTGCGCGAGCGAAAACGCTTTCCGCGCGGCGGTGCGGGAATACTCCCGGCCGGCGCCGTGCGGTGCGGAGTTCAGCGACGCCTGGTTCCCCCGCCCGACGACGATGTAGGACGCCGTGCCCATGGACCCGGGAATCAGCCCGGGATCCCCGGCCTGGGCCCTGATCGCGCCCTTGCGCGAGACCCAGACGGACTTACCGTAATGCATTTCCTGCGCGGTGAAGTTGTGGTGGCAGTTGATCCGTTCGAGTTCCCGGACCGGGCCGCCGACCCAGGACTCGAATTGCTGGACCACCCGGTCCATCATTTCCTCACGGTTCAGCAAGGCGAAGTGCTGCGCCCAACGCAGTTCCCGGAGGTACCGGAGGAATTCGGGGGTGCCTTCCTCGAGGTAGGCCAGGTCCCGGTCCGGCAGGGCGATGTGCCGGCGCAGGGCCATGCTCCGGGCTTCGGCGATGTGCCGCTGCGCGATCTTGTTGCCCACCCCGCGGGAGCCCGAATGCAGGAACAGCCACACCGCGGCGTTCTCATCCACGCACACCTCGATGAAGTGGTTGCCCGAGCCCAGCGAGCCAAGCTGCAGCTCCCAGTTCGCCGCGTACTTGGCCGGGTCAAAGCCCGCTTTCGCCGCCAGCCGCCGCAACTCGGCGAGCCGGGGTCCGGCGGTGGCAGAGATCCTGCGGTTGAAGTGGCCGGCGGACAAGGGAATGGCGCGCTCGATTGCCTCGCGCAGCCGCTGCAGGTCCCGGGGCAGCTCCTTGTGCGCGTACTGGGTGCGGACGGCGATCATGCCGCAACCGATGTCCACGCCCACGGCGGCCGGGATGATCGCGCCCACGGTGGGGATGACGGAGCCCACAGTGGCCCCCTTGCCCAGGTGGGCGTCCGGCATCAGCGCCAGGTGCGGGTAGATGATGGGCAACTGGGCCGTGGCGAGGGCCTGCCTGCGGGTCTCGTCGTCCAGGATCGATGCCCAGCTGAAGAGACGGCTGTTGATGGCTTCCAACGCTCTGCCCTCCCACGACGATGATGGTCCGCCGGGGGCCGGGTGGCAAGGGACGACCGTTGCGGCGACTTGGCCGGCTTTGACGAGCCCCGCGGCCATTGCTGGCCACGCAGCCGACTGCCATTCTTACTGAACCGGGACACGCAGGAAAGGACGAGACGATGCCCCTCTATCTGTCGAAGTTCAGCTACACACCCGAGACGTGGGCGAGACTGATCAGCAAACCGGAGGACCGCAGGAAGGCCGCCCAGGCCTACATCGAATCGGTGGGCGGGAAGCTCCACGGCTTCTGGTATGCCTTTGGCTCCCACGACGGCTACAACCTGTGGGAGGCGCCGGACAACGTATCCATGGCTGCCGTTGCACTCGCAATCAGCGGAGGCGGCGCACTTAGCTCCTTCGAGACGACCGTGCTCCTGACGGTCGACGAAACAATGGAAGCACTGGCCAAGGCCGAGCAGATCAAGTACCGGCCGCCGGGCACCTGATTGTTTCGGGTGCGGCAGGCTCAGTCCTGCATCCGCTCCAGCCGGTACGTCAGCTTCGCCTCCCGTTTGGGGTCGCCGCCCAGGGACTTGGTCCGCGCAATGTAGTCCGTTCCCCACGTCTTGAGCAGGAAGTCGTCGGCAATCCGGACGTGGCCGGCGGGGAATTTATAGTCCATCCGCTTCGCCACGACGGACCAGTCGGCGGCACCGAACAGCTTCTCGGCGTCGGCCACGGTCCGCACACCGTTGGCCGCCAGCACGTCCCCCAGCCAGCCGTACTGCCGGGCCTGGCTTCGGGGGTGTTCGGGGAGCAGCCGCGCAAGCATGTCATGGAGGATGTCCCCGGTGAGCTCGGTGGCGGGATTCGCGGCGAACTCGGCCGTGCTTTCGGCCTGGCGGCGTTTGACGATGTCGTTGATTGCCGAGAACTGGGCGTCGGCGAGTTCGATCAGGGTCGACGCCATGGTGAACGCCCGGTCCACTTCCGCGTTGGCCTCCGCGAGTCCCTTGTACCGGATGTCATGCTCGAAGGCCGCCCAGGCGTGCTGCAGCACCGTCCGGATCTGGACTTCGAAGCGCTCCCCGATGAACGTGTGGCAGCCCACCGGCACGTTGCCGGCAGGGACTTCGAGGATGAGGTGCCGGCCGGCGTAACCGATCTGGCCGTTCCGCCGCTGGGAGCTGGTCTTGTCGTCGTCCTCGCGGCAGTCGAATTGCCCCTTCAGCGCCGTGGCAACGTCCGCGATGTCGGGTTCCAGGAACATGATGATCCGGACACCGATGAGGTCATCGAGCTGCTCGAGCCCGCGCTCGTATTTGAATCTGCCGTCGGCGGTGAGGCGGTCCAGCTTTTCCTTGACCGAGCCTGGGTCCTTGACCCGGGCCTGCACGGTGTGGTGGTTGAGACCATCGTCGCGGAGCCGGGCGCGGATGGCATCCCCGATCGCGTCCGAAGCCGCATTCAGCCGGGGCAGCAGAACACTGTATTGCTCCAGGGACCTGGCAACAACGGAATCATGGTCTTCCAACCGCTCCCCCTCGGATCAACGCGCAGCGCCTCTACTCAGCAGGGTATCCAAGGGCGCCGGTTTGAGCTATCGCAAAGCCTAGGACAGCAGGACGGCGTCCCGGACCGGTGCGCGCCTCAGATCGAGTAGCGCTCGTCCTCGTGGTCGCCCGGGTAGTCCTTGACGAGGCCGGCGGCAAGCGTGTTGCCGTCCTGCGGGTCGATCACCAGGAAGGCCCCGGTCCGCCGGTGGTGCAGATAGTTTTCCAGCGGCAGCGGCGCTGCGAGCCGGAGCTGGGCGTGGCCGATGTCATTGAGCTCCAGCGTGCTGGTGGGCTCAAGCTGGAAGTTGGCGAGGTCCAGCTTGCCCGTCACGTTGCGGACCAAGGCCTGGACCGTGCGGGTTCCGTGCTTCACCAAGACCTTCGCGCCCTCGCGGAGCGGCTTGGGCGAGAGCCAGCACAGCGCCGCGTACAGGTCGGCGGAGGAGCCCGGTATTTCGCCCCCGGCGGGCCCCGCGGCCGCGATCGTGTCGCCGCGGGCGACGTCGAACTCGTCCGCGAGCCGGAGCGCTACGGACTGCGGTGCCACGGCCTCGGTAAGTCCGCGGCCCGCAAAGTCGATCCCGGTGACGGTGGTGGTGCGCGGCGCCTGGCCCGGGGTCAGGACACTGACCTGATCCCCCACCTGTACCGAGCCTTCGGTGACTTGTCCGGCGTAGGCCCGGTAGTCACGGTAATTCTCGACGTCGAGTCCGCCGGCGACGGCGTCGGGCGCCAGTGCACCCTGCGGCCGAATGACCAGCTGGACCGGGAAACGGAAGCTCTCCAGGTGGCTTTCGAGTTCGTCGGCGGCGGGCAGCGTCTCGAGGACCTCCAGCAGCGCCGGGCCCCGGTACCAGGGGGTGCGGTCCGAGCGGTCGACGACGTTGTCGCCGTCGAGCGCGGAAACGGGGATGACCAGGAGGTCGGTGATGCCATCGGCGCCGAGCCCCAGTTCGCGGCCGACCATCTGCACGTCGGCCTCGATCCCGCGGAACACGTCCTCGCTGAAATCCACCAGGTCGATCTTGTTCACGGCCACGACCACGTGGGCCACACGCAGCAGTTGCAGCACTGACAGATGCCGCCGGGTCTGCTCCAGGACACCCTTGCGGGCGTCGATGAGCACGACGACGGCGTCCGCGGTGGACGCGCCCGTGACGGTGTTCTTGGTGTACTGCACGTGCCCGGGGCAGTCCGCGAGGATAAAGCTGCGCCGGTCTGTGGCGAAATAGCGGTAGGCGACGTCGATGGTGATGCCCTGTTCCCGTTCGGCACGCAGGCCGTCGGTCAGGAGCGCGAGGTCAATCGCTTGAACACCGGCTGCGCCGGCCCCGCCGAAGCCACGGTCCGCGGAGGTGCGGGCAACGGCGTCGAGCTGGTCGGAAAGGATCGCCTTCGAGTCGTGCAGCAGCCGGCCCACCAGGGTGGACTTGCCGTCGTCGACCGAGCCGGCAGTCGCGAACCTGAACAGTGAAGCGGATGAGAGCCCGAGGCTTGCTGCGGCGGATTCAGGCACAGTTGCGGTGGTGCTCATTAGAAATAGCCGTCCTTCTTGCGGTCTTCCATGGCGGCCTCGGAGATCCGGTCATCGGCCCGGGTGGCCCCACGTTCGGTGATGGTGGAGGCTGCGACTTCAATGACGACGTCGCGAACGGTGGCGGCCGCGGATTCCACGGCGCCGGTGCAGGACATGTCGCCGACGGTCCGGTAGCGGACCGTCTTGGTGATGACTTGCTCATTCTCGCGCGGCCGGGAGACCTCACCGACCGCGCGCCACATGCCGTCTCGGGCGAAGACCTCGCGCTGGTGGGCATAGTACAGGCCCGGCAGCTCGATGTTCTCGCGCTCGATGTAGCGCCACACATCCAGTTCGGTCCAGTTGCTGATCGGGAACGCGCGGACGTGCTGGCCCACGGTGTGCCGGCCGTTATAGAGGTTCCACAGCTCGGGGCGCTGGTTGCGGGGGTCCCACTGGCCGAACTCGTCGCGCAGGCTCAGGATCCGTTCCTTGGCCCGGGCCTTGTCCTCGTCCCGGCGGCCGCCGCCGAAGACGGCGTCGAACTTGTTGCGCTGGATCGCGTCCAGCAGCGGCACGGTCTGCAGCGGGTTGCGGGTTCCGTCCGCGCGTTCGGCCAGCTCGCCCGAGTCGATGAACTCCTGGACACTGCCGACGACGAGCCTGAGGCCCAGCCGTTCCACCGTCCGGTCACGGAACGCGATCACCTCCGGGAAGTTATGCCCGGTGTCCACATGCAGCACCGGGAACGGCACCTTCCCGGGCCAAAACGCCTTCGTAGCCAGGTGCAGCATCACCACAGAATCCTTGCCGCCGGAGAAAAGCAGCGCCGGCTTCTCAAACTCGGCAACCACCTCGCGGATGATGTGAATGGCCTCGGACTCGAGCGTGTCCAGGGACGAGAGGCGGGCCGGCGCTGCGACGCCGATTGCCGCCCCCGCCCCTGCGCCGCGCGGCTGATCTTCGATCAGCCCAGCGCGCGGCTCCGACAGGCCCGATGCCACTCCCGGGGCGGCAATCGGCGTCTCAGTAGCGTCATGGTCCGTCCCGGACAGCTCCAGGTCCTCGTTGGTGATTTGAGTGCTCATACGTGTAGTCCGCATTCTGTCTTGTCGGTTCCTGCCCAGCGTCCGGCGCGGGGGTCCTCGCCGGGCGCCACCTTGCGGGTGCAGGGCCGGCAGCCAATGGACGGGTAGCCCTGGGTAAGCAGCGGGTTGACGGGCAGGAGATTGTCATCGGAGTACTGCACCAGCTGGTCGAAGCTCCAGGCCGCCACCGGGTTGACCTTGACCAGGCCGTTGGCTTCGTCCCAGGTGACCAGCGGGGTGTTGGTGCGGGTGGGGGCCTCGTCGCGGCGGACTCCGGTGAACCAGAGCTCGTAGCCGGCGAGGGTGCGGCGCAGCGGCGCCACCTTGCGCAGGGCGCAGCACTGGGCGGGGTCGCGGGCGAAGAGGTCCTTGCCCAGGAGCCGGTCCTGCTGCTCCACGGTGGTCTCCGGCAGCACGTCGACGACGTTGACGCGCAGGCTCGCGGCCACTTCGTCGCGGGTGGCGTGGGTTTCCGGGAAGTGGTAGCCGGTTTCGAGGAACAGTACGTCGACGCCGGGGAGCTGGTCCGCGACCAGCGCCGGGAGGACCGCGTCCGCCATGGAGCAGGCGACGGCGACAGCTGGCAGCTCGAAGTTGCGGGCCACCCAGGCGATGACCTCGCCGGCCGGGGCGTCCCAGCCGAGCTCGGCGGCGCCGGTCTTGGCGAGGGCCTTGAGCTCGTCGCGGGAACGGAGGGCGGCCGTCATTGCAGATCACCTTCATCGGCGGCGAAGGCCCACTCGGCGAAGGTCTGGCCCTCGACGTGGTCGGCCACGAATTTGCGGACCACACGTTCCACATAGTCGGGCAGCTCTTCGGCTGTGACCTTGAGACCGCGCACCGTGCGTCCCAGACCCGCTTCCTCGCGGCTGTCCGAAGCCAGCCCGCCGCCCAGGTGGACCTGGAAACCCGGGGTGGGGTCGCCGTCGGGCGTGGGAAGCATCATGCCCTTGAGGCCGATGTCCGCGGTCTGGATCCGGGCGCAGGAGTTGGGGCAGCCGTTGATGTGGAGCGACAGGGCCTGCGGAAGCTGCTTAGTCTCAACCAGGTCGGCGAGGCGGTGTTCCAGCTCGGCCACGGCGGTGGCGGCGGTGACCTTGGTTTCCACGATGGCGAGCTTGCAGAACTCGATGCCGGTGCAGGCGATGGTGCCACGGCGGAACACCGACGGCCGGGCGGAGAGGCCGAGGGCGTCTAGTTCGGCCACGAGCGGTTCCACCTCGTCCTTGGGCACGTCGAGGACCACGAGCTTCTGGTGCGGCGTGGTGCGCAGCCGCTGCGAGCCGCGGGCCTCCAGGGTGTCGGCGAGTCTCACAAGCTGGCTGCCGGAGAGCCGGCCGGCCACCGGGGTGGCACCGATGAAGAACTTGCCGTCCTTCTGCTCGTGCACACCGACGTGGTCGCCGGGGGTGGCGGGCTTAGGCGCCGCGGGACCGTCGGAGAGTTTGTAGCCGAGGTATTCGTCTTCGAGGACCCGGCGGAACTTCTCCGTCCCCCAGTCGGCCAGCAGGAACTTCAGCCGGGCCTTGGTGCGCATCCGCCGGTACCCGTAGTCGCGGAAGATGCTGGTGACTCCGAGCCAGACGTCGGCGGCCTGGTCCGGCCGGACGAAGGCGCCGAGCCGCTTGCCCAGCATCGGATTGGTGGAGAGGGCGCCGCCCACCCAGAGGTCGTAGCCGGCACCGAGCTCGGGGTGGACCAGTCCCACCAGGGCGACGTCGTTGATCTCATGGACGACGTCCTGGCTGGGGTGGCCGGTGATGGCGGTTTTGAATTTGCGCGGCAGGTTGGCGAGCTCCGGGTCGCCAATGAACCGTTCGGCGAGCTCGTGGATCAGCGGCGTCGGGTCGATGATCTCGTCCTTGGCGATGCCGGCGACCGGGGAGCCAAGGATGACGCGGGGCACGTCACCGCAGGCCTCCGTGGTGGACAGACCCACGGATTCGAGGCGGCGCCAGATTTCCGGCACGTCCTCGACCCGGATCCAGTGCAGCTGGATGTTCTGCCGGTCGGTGAGGTCGGCCGAGCCGCGGGCGAAGTCCACGGAGATCTGGCCGATAACGCGCAGCTGTTCGGTGCTGAGGGCGCCGCCGTCGATCCTGACGCGGAGCATGAAGTACTTGTCCTCGAGCTCGTGCGGCTCGAGCGTGGCGGTCTTGCCGCCGTCGATCCCGGGTTTGCGCTGGGTGTAGAGGCCCCACCAGCGGAAGCGCCCGTGCAGGTCGGTGCCGTCGATCGAGTCGAAGCCGTGCTTGGCGTAGACGGACTCGATACGCTCGCGGACGTTGAGGCCGTTGTCTTCCTGTTTCCAGGTTT
The DNA here is from genome assembly GCF_056393885.1 of Arthrobacter sp. 10T44. NCBI lineage: Bacteria > Bacillati > Actinomycetota > Actinomycetes > Micrococcales > Micrococcaceae > Arthrobacter > Arthrobacter sp. 10T44. Next base: position 526,698 of record NZ_JBFTGT010000001.1, read on the forward strand.
CGTTGGCATTCAGTGGGGCGGTGCCGTCCACTTTCCACTGCCCGTGCGGCTTGGCCGCGGGGCGGGCGGGTCGTCTGGCGCGGCCTGCGTCAGCCTGGTCCGGGGACGCTCCGGCTAGAGCTGTATCAGTCATGGATCGACTGTAGGGGTGGCCGCAATGGCGTCACAAAGGGTCAGAAACGCGGGGTCACCTAGGGCAACATTTCGTCATGAAGCGCTGCCGGCGACCGCCGCGTCATAACGCGCCAGAGCAATCTCGGCGAGCACCGGGGAGGGCAGCAGCGGTGCGGTGATCAGGTCGGCACCGGCCTTGGCGAGCTGGTCGTGGAAGAACCCCGGGGCGAGCAGGTAGGAGGCGATGACCACGCGGCCGCCCAGGTCCACCGCTCCGGCGGACAGCCCCGCGCCGGCGCCTCCCGCCGCCTCCTCGCGGAGCATGGCGACGGCGTCCGGCACCGACGGCGTCGCCGAGGCGCCGTATGCGGCCACGATCCGGTTGGAACGGAGCGAGCGCAGTTGGCCCGCGAGTTCCTCGACGTTTTCCGCGGCGGTGGCGTCGGAAGATCCCGCGGCAGCGAGGATCACGGCGTCGTTGTCGGTCACTCCGGCCTCGCGCAGCCGCTGGTCCAGTAGCGCCGCGAGCCTCGGGTCGGGGCCCAGCGGCGCCGCGGCGAGGGTGCCCGGCCGGCTCTTCACGGCCCGGGCGATGTCCACCTTGACGTGGTACCCCACGCTCAGCAGCAGCGGCACGACGACGGCGGCTTCCCCCGCCGGGAGCCCCGCCACCACGGCCGGCAGCTCGGGGTCCTGAACATCGACGTAGGCTTCGCGGACGTCGAGCCCGGGGCGCAGCGCGGCGATCCCGGCCCGCAGGGCATTGACCTCCGCGGCCCCCTGGGTGCTGGAGGTGCCGTGGGCGCAGGCGATCATGATGGGGCTATTCATAGCCGTTAGCGTAACCTTGGAGCCGCCCCATCCGCCCCCTGCAACCGACCGGGACGCTCCATGACCTTCTCCTTTAGCCTCGTTATGGTCTGGCTGGACCTGGCCGGCGTCTTCTTCTTCGCGGTCTCCGGTTCGCTGCTCGCGGCGCGGAAGCAGTTCGACATTGTCGGGTCCCTGCTGCTGGCCTCCGTGGTGAGCCTGGGCGGCGGCGTCATCCGCGACATCATCATCAACGCAGGCCCGCCGGCCGCCTTTACCAACCCGGCGTACCTCGCTCCCCCGCTGCTGGCCACGGTGCTGGTGTATTTCCTGTTCTCCAGTGTCCAGCGCTTCACCTCGCTGCTGGTCCTGTTCGACGCCGGCGGGCTGGCCCTGTTCTGCATCACCGGAAGCCTGAAGGCCCTCGCCGCGGGCATGCACCCGGTGGCGGCGGTGCTCCTGGGGGTCACGACGGCGGTTGGCGGAGGCTTGCTGCGGGACATCACCGCCAACGAAGTGCCGCAGCTCTTCGACCCCAAGGACATCTACGCCCTGCCGGCGTTTGCGGGGGCCGCGCTTACGGTGGCGTTGTCCGTCTCCGGGGTGTTCACCGCGGTGACGGCGAGTGCGGTGGCGGCCGTGGTTTTCGCCTTCCGCGTAACCGCCTGGCGGCGCCACTGGTACGTGCCGCTGGCGGTCCGCGGCTGGCACCGTCTGGGCCTGGACGCGGCCGAAAGTGGACCCCGGGATTAGCTAGGATAAGAGCATGACTGACATGTTCCTCGAGAAGTTCCGCGCGCTTGTTCCGAAGTATCTCGAAGACGAATGGCAGGAAGAGGACGGGCTGCCGGCAGACGAGCTGGATGCGGCCCTGGCCGAGCACCAGTTCCAGGTCCCGCTGGTCCTCCGGGAGTTCTACCTGGCCCTCGGCGGCTGCGAGGACCTGATGGAGGCCTACCACTACTTCTGGGACCCCGAGGAACTTGAGGTCGACGACGAGGGCTTCCTGATGTTCCTCGAGGATGAGGAAGAACAATTCACCTGGGGCTTCCGTGTGGGCGATCTCAGCGTCCCGGACCCGATCGTGTACCGCCGCAACAACGCCCGCGGCCAGTGGAAGAGCGAGGAAGGCACCTTCTCCGAGTTTGTCTTCGACATGTTCGAGTGGGCCTTCAACGAAGAGGACGAGGACTAGACACCCCCTCCCGGCTGCCCCGACCTTCCGGGGCGCCGAGTTTCCCCAGGTTTGAGCCGGCCGGCCGGCGTGTTGCGCAGAACCGCCGGTCCATTGCGGCCCTTGCTGATCAAACATGGGGAGATTCAGCGGACGACCCTGCCGCGCAGCACCTGCCACACTTCCGCGACGATCTTCTCCGGGTTGAAAACGACGTCCTGGTAGCCATACCTCAACACCGCGTACCCGGTAAGGGTGCTGGCGTTGTTGCGCCGACGGTCTTTCTTGACCTGTGCCGGCTCCAAATGCGTGCCGCCATCGATCTCCACAATGAGGAACCCTTCCAGCAGGAAGTCCACGATCCCGATCCCCGGGAGATCGACCTGGGTCTGCGTGAAGATCCCTTCGCTCCGGAACAGGAGCCTGGCTACAACTTCGATCGCGGATCCTGCCGAACCGTCCACCAATTCCAGCGCCGCCCGGGCCGAACCGTTGCGGTTGCCGGGAAGATGCCCTCTGAGATATTCGAGAGTGGTTCGACCCTGCAGGAGGGCGCTTTCCACCATGACCACGGATTCCATGGGCGGCCGACATCGCAGGGCGTGCAGCAGAGTATCCGTCAGCCCAGCCACGGGCCGCGGGAACTCCGGCGGGACCACACTGCCCCGGTGGACAACCACCCCGAAGGCCGAACCATGGCGGCAGAAAAGGTGCAGCTGCGCCGGTTCGTGGAGTCTCCAGATCCTGTGGTGTCCCGCCGCCGAGACACAGGACAGCAAGCCATTGGCCAAGACTGCGGCCACCAGGTCCGGCGCCGCACCCGGCAACGCAACGACACCATGGCGCAACCGCAGTATTTCCCCGGAGGTAAGCGAGTTGCGGATACTCCGTTCCGAGAACCCAGCCTGAAGCAGCGTTCCGGTCCGTGCGACCGAGCCGGCAAATTTCATGTAGGTCGTGACATCCATGCGTCCAGCAGACCTGCCCACACCCACAGCGGGGAGGCTGCCCGGCTGCTATGTGGACAACTGGCGGGCTGCTTCTCCCCAACTTCGGAGACGCCCGACGGCGGGTCGTCGCGACTTGCCGGTAATCCGACGTCCGCGGCGACCAAAACCGGGGAGAGTCCCCCGCCCCGGCCGCCCAGCAAATCCGTGACAGGCAATTTACAGAATCACTAGACAACATGACACGACTGTCATAAGGTTGTTCATGGGTTCACCAAATGCCTCCGGTGAATCTGATGCGAACGGAGAAATGGCCCCGGTTCCGCACAACGGACGACTCGTAACGTTGTGAGGAACCGGGGCCATTCCGGTTTAAGACTCAGGCGGGATACCGCTAGCTGCTGCGGTCCACCACGGCGTGCGCGAAGCTGGTCAGCGAATCCTTGACCACGCCCGCGGGCAGCGGCGTCAGGGCGGCAATGGCCTCGTCGGCCCAGGACCGCGCCACTACCCAGGACTCGGCGGTGACGGGGTGTTCGCGCAGCCCGGCGACGGCGGCGGCGAGGGCCTCGTCGGAGCTGAGGTCGCCATCGATGAGCTGCAGCAGCTCCACGGCGGACTGGTCGCCGTCGGCCGCGGCCTTGCGCAGCAGCAGGACCGGCAGAGTCGGCACGCCCTCGCGCAGGTCAGTACCCGGGGACTTGCCGGACTTGACCTTGACGCCGGTGACGTCGATGACGTCGTCGGCGAGCTGGAAGGCGACGCCGACCTTTTCGCCATACTCCACCAGCAGCGCCTCGTAGGCAGGATCGGCGTTGGCGAAGATCGCACCGAGCTGGCCGGAGGCCGCCACCAGCGAACCGGTCTTGTCCGCGATCACGGAGAGGTAGTGCGCCACCGGGTCCTCGTCCGGGCGCGGCCCCACGGTCTCGTGCAACTGGCCCAGGCAGAGCCGCTCGAAGGTGCGGGCCTGGATGCCGAGCGCCCGCGAACCGAGCTCGGAGACCAGGATGGAGGCCCGGGCGAAGATGAGGTCGCCGGTCAGCACGGCAACGGAGTTGCCCCAGACCTCGTGCGCGGTGGGGGCGCCGCGGCGGAACGGGGCGGAGTCCATCACGTCGTCGTGGTACAGGGTGGCCAGGTGCGTCAGTTCGACGACGACGGCGGCCTGCACCACGGCCGGCAGCGAGGCATCACCCAGGTGGGCGCAGAGCAGGGTCAGCAGCGGCCGGATGCGTTTGCCGCCGGCTTCCACGAGGTGGCGCGACGTTGCGTCAGCCAGCGGATCCGAGTTGGCGATGGCCTCGCGCAGTTTCTTCTCCACGCGCGCGAGGTTCGTGGTGATGGCCGGGCCGAGTTCCGGGTCCCCGGCGATGGCCGCAAAACCGGCCGGCAGCTGCAGTCCGGTGGCGATGGCGGTGGTGTTAAGGCTGGGTTCGGAGCCCGGCAGGCCGTGTCCGGCGTGCGTCCAGCTTTGGTCTGCAGAGTTGGTCACGGGTTAACCCTAACTTTTTGTTGCGGAATCCGCGGATTTGAGTCTGGAACGGGCCGGGTATTGGAGGTGGCCGGGACCAGGGCTTCCAGGACCCGGATCATCCGGTCCTCGATCCCCTTGGCCGAGGGGTCGGTCAGGTTGGCCAGCAGCCGGACGACGAACTTCATCAGCACCGGAAGGGGCATGCCCGTCCGGAGCGCCAGTTTCATCACGGCCGGCCTGCCGATCACGGCAGCAAAGGCCCGGCCCAGGGTGAAGTGCGAACCCCACTGATCCCTTACGAAGTCGGCGTAGCCGGCGAGGTGGGCGTCGGCGTCGGCCCCGTTCCAGGCCGCCGAGGCGGAGCGCGCCGCGGTGTCGATGATGAACTCGGCCGCGAAACGGGCCGATTCCATGGCGTAGGAGATGCCCTCGCCGTTGAACGGGGAGACCATGCCGCCTGCGTCGCCCAACAGCAGCAGGCCCGGCGAATAGTGCGGGGTGCGGTTGAAGCCCATCGGCAGCGCGGCGCCGCGGATCTCGCCCACCTGGTTCTCCGGCGTGAAACCCCAGTCCGCGGGCATCGCGGCGGTCCACTCGCGCAGCACCTGCTTGTAGTCCAGCTTGCCGAATTCCTTGGACGAGTTCAGGATGCCCAGGCCCACGTTGGAGGTGCCGTCGCCGACGCCGAACACCCAGCCGTAGCCGGGCAGCAGCTCGCCGTCGCGGCCCGGAAGCTCCAGCCAGCCTTCCATCCAGTCGTCGTCGTGCCGCGGGCTCGTAAAGTAGGTGCGGACGGCCACACCCAGGGGCCGGTCATCGCGCTTGTGGATGCCGAGCGAGACGGCGGTGCGGGTCGAGTTCCCGTCCGCGGCGAGGACGACGTCCGCGGTAAAGTCCCGCTTTTCGCCGGTCTTGCGGCCAGCGTCGTCAAGCAGCGCGGCGCGGACGCCGGTGACCCGGCCGTCCTCGGAGCGCAGCGCCTCCGTGACGCTGTGGCGTTCCAGCACGACGGCGCCGGCCGACTGCGCGTGCCGGGCCAGCTCCTCGTCGAAGCCGAGGCGGGTGCGGATCAGGCCGTACTGCGGGAAGTCGGAGACCTCGGGCCAGGGAAGTTCGATGGTGCGGCCGCCGGCAATGAGCCGCAGGCCCTTGTTCCGCCGCCAGCCCTCGCTTTCGGGGTGCGGCAGGCCAAGCTTCTGGATCTCCCGGACCGCGCGTGGGGTCAGCCCGTCGCCGCAGACTTTTTCCCGCGGAAAGCTCGTCTTCTCCAGCACCGTGACGTCGAGGCCGGCCTGGGCAAGGTAGAACGCGGCGGTGGATCCTGCCGGACCAGCGCCGACGATCAGTACTTTCACGGCAGCTGTCGGCTAACGTTCGGGCCGGGTGATGTTGCGGCGCAGCTTGGCCACGGGGCCGGTGTGGTTGGCAAGCGCGGCGGCGCCCGCAGCGGGTCCGGCAGCCGGGCCCGCGGGCTTCTGGGCGCGGTGGACGGCGACGATGCCGCCGCTGAGGTTGCGGTACGTGACGGACTCCCAGCCGGCTTCCTGCAGCCAGGCGGCGAGGTGGTCCTGGTCCGGCCAGGCGCGGATGGATTCGGCAAGGTAGACGTAGGCGTCCGGGTTGGAGGAGACCTTGACGGCGATCGCGGGCAGCGCGCGCATCAGGTACTCGGTGTACATGGTGCGCCAGAGCGGCACCACCGGCTGGGAGAACTCGGCGATGACCAGGCGGCCGCCGGGCTTGGTGACCCGGAGCATCTCGGCAAGGGCCTTCTTGGGCTCGTTGACGTTGCGCAGGCCGAAGGAGATGGTGCTGGCGTCGAAGGTGTTGTCCGCGAACGGCAGTCGGGTGGCATCACCGGCGATGAAATCGATGTCCGGGCGGCGGCGCTTGCCGACCTTGAGCATGCCGAGGGAGAAATCGCAGGCGATCACGTCGATGCCGGCGTCGGCGTACGGCTCGCTGGACGTGCCGGTTCCGGCGGCCAGGTCCAGCACGCGCTGGCCGGGCTTCACATCCATGGCTTCAACGACGACCCGGCGCCAACGGCGCGTCTGTCCCATGGACAGGACGTCATTGACGACGTCGTATTTGGGGGCGACGTCGTCAAACATCGTGGCTACTTCGTCCGGACGCTTATCCAAGGATGCTCGGTTCACCCCGTTATTGTCTCAAATCTTCGACGCACCCCCTAACCACGGGCCGGGCCGGGGCGCGGCGCGAGGCGGGAGTAGTGTTATCTCATCATGACGAGCGCGTTCCATACCAGAATTATCAGGACCCTGACAGTCCCCCTCGATGCCGATTCGTTCCCCGGGGGGCTGCCGTCGTTTCTGGTCCGTGACGACGTACTCTGCTGGACGCGACGCGAGGCCGGCCTGGTCGGCTTCGGCGAGGTGGCCCGGTTCAGCGCCACCGGACCCGAGCGGTTCCTCGAGGCGGACATCTGGTGGCGGCACCTGGTCCTCGAGGCGGACATCACCGACGCCGTCGGCTGCCCCGGCACCGGCCCGGTCGCCTTCGGCTCCTTCGCCTTCTCCAAAGTTTCCGAACACGCCTCCCGGCTGATCGTCCCCGAAATCGTGGTGGGCCTGCGCGACGGGAAAGCCTGGCTCACCCAGCTCACGTTCGACGACGGCGAGCTCACCGAGGCGGGCGCCCGCGCCGCCCTGCGGCGCTGGCTCGACGTGGACGGCGCAGCGGCGCCGGGGCAGACGCCGTCGCGGGAAGCCAAGCTCAGCACCGGGTCCCTCACCGAGGCCGACTGGATGGCCGCCGTTGCCGAGGGCGTCGCCGAAATCCGCACCGGGGCGCTGGAGAAGCTGGTCCTGGCGAGGGACATTGTGGCCACCCTGCCCGACGGCGTGGACGCCGCCGAGATCCTGCGCCAGCTCGCGGTCCGGTACCGCGAATGCTGGACCTATGGCGTGGACGGGCTGGTGGGATCCACCCCCGAAATGCTGATCCAGGTCGAGGGCCGCACGGCTCAGGCGCGCGTCCTGGCCGGGACCCTGGACCGGCGCGACGCCGAGGGGATGGCCGGCTCGCCGATGGAGTTTGCCGAGCGCGTGCTGGCCGGGTCCGAGAAGCAGCGGCATGAGCACGACATTGCCATCCAGTCGCTCACCACGCAGCTGGCACCGTTCTCCGAGGCCATGAACGCGCACAGCGAGCCGTTCATCCTGGAACTGCCGAACGTCTGGCATCTGGCCTCGGACGTGAAGGCCGAACTGACCGAGGTGGAAGGCCATGTGCCCACCTGCCTGGCCCTGATCAACGCCCTGCACCCCACGGCCGCGGTCTGCGGCACCCCCACCACCGTGGCCGGAGCCCTCATCCGCAAACTTGAGCACCTGGACCGCGGCCCGTACGCCGGCCCAGTCGGCTGGCTCGACGCCGCCGGCAACGGCGAGTGGGGCATCGCGCTGCGCGGCGCGGTCATCGAGGGGCCGGACACCGTCCGGCTCTATGCCGGCTGCGGCGTCGTCGAGGGCTCCGTCCCCGAGGCCGAACTGGCAGAGACGTGGGCCAAGTTCCGGCCGATGCTGGAATCCCTCGGCATCAGCAGCTAGCCATCAGCAGCTGGCCCTGGGCCCCGACGGGCCGCTTGGCCCGCTTGGGCCGCCTCGGCGGGGCCGCCCCGGCCCGCTTGGGCCGCCTCGGCGGGGCCGCCCCGGCCCGCGCGGGAATCCGTAATCACAGACAACCGCCGGGTGCGGCCCCTTGATATTTGGCGGCAATTAGTTATCCAATAGTGAAACTAAGTTTCCTGTGATGCACATCTCTTATTCGGCGATAGACTACAAGTCGTTTTGGACTCGCATGCCCCTGCAACAAAAGGTAAAGAAATGCTGATCTCCCGTTCCTTCCTGGCCGGCTCCGCGGCCAAGGCGGCTGCCCTCGTGGCCGTCGGCGCCCTTGCCCTGACCGGCTGCAGCTCTTCCGGCGGCTCGACGACCACCGATTCCGGCGTCAAGCTGATTGAATCCGGCAAGCTCACGGTCTGCTCGGACATCCCCTACGAGCCGTTCGAGTTCGTCAAGGACGGCAAGAACGTCGGCTTCGACATGGATCTGGCATCCGAGATCGCCAAGGATCTCAAGGTTGAGCCGAACGTCCTGACCGTGGCCTTCGAGGGCATCCAGTCGGGCCAGGCCTTGAACACCAACCAGTGCGACGTCGCCATCTCGGGCATCTCCATCACCGATGCTCGCAAGACCGTCATGGACTTCTCCACCCCGTACCTCGACGACGACCTCTCGCTGCTCGTGACCAAGGCGTCCGGGCTCAAGACCCTGGCCGACCTCAAGGGTAAGAAAGTCGGCGTCCAGCAGGGCACCACCGGCGAAGAATACGCCAAGTCCAAGGGTCTGGAGACCATCCAGTACGAGAACACCGGCCTGCTGATCCAGGCGATCAAGACCGGCGGCGTGGACGCTGCCATCAACAACCAGTCCGTTCTGGGCTTCGCCGCCAAGGGCGACAACAGCCTGGTCTTCGCAGAGACCTACAAGACCGGCGAGAAGCTGGGCGTCGCGATCAAGAAGGACAACAAGGCCATGACCGAGTCCGTGGACAAGACGCTCAAGCGCCTTGCCGACGACGGCACCATGACCAAGCTCAAGACCACCTGGTTCGGCGAAGCCGCCAAGTAACCCACCCGCCCGGACCGACCACAGCAGGGCGGTTCCGGATCAGTCGTTGGCTCCGGCCGACTCCTGGCCCGGAACCGCCCCGCAACATGTAAAAGGCAAATCACATGGCAATGACTGTTCGCCAACGGGCCCGCGTCAGCCGGTCCGTTCAGTACGGACTGCTGGCACTCGCCGTCGTCCTGTTCATCCTCTTCGCCGACTGGGCCTCCATCGGCAAGGCGTTCTTCAACTGGGATTCCGCGGTCAAGCAGTTCCCGGAGATCATCACCCTGGCGCTGAAGAACACGCTGATCTACACCGCCTTGAGCTTTGTGGTGGGTCTCTCCGGCGGCCTGCTGCTGGCGCTGATGAAGCTCTCCTCGGTGGCCGTTTGGCGCTGGATCGCCACGCTGTACATCGAGTTCTTCCGCGGCGTCCCGGCCCTGCTGGTCTTCATTGCCTTCGGCTTCGGCATTCCGACGGCGTTCGGCGTCCGCTTCGACATCTACGTCACCGTGATGCTCGCACTGGGCATGGTCGCCGCGGCGTACATCGCCGAAACCCTGCGGGCCGGGCTGCAGGCCGTGCCGAAGGGGCAGCTCGAGGCCGCCCGCTCGCTGGGCATGCCCCACTGGCGCGCCATGGTTTCGATTGTCATCCCGCAGGCGTTCAAGATCGTCCTGCCGCCGCTGACCAACGAGGTCATCCTGCTCACCAAGGACTCCTCCCTGGTCTACCTCCTGGGCCTGGCAGCGTCGCAGTACGAACTCACCAAGTTCGGCCGCGACGGCATCACGCAGCCCAACGCCGGCCTGACCCCGCTGGTGATCGCCGGCGCCTGCTACCTGATCATCACCGTTCCGCTCGGAATTCTGGCCCGCCGCTTTGAATCCCGCACCGCCAAGACGAAGGGCTAGGACCATGACTGAATCAACGTCATCGGCTGCCGCGAAGCAGATCCAGGCCGCCGGGGTCTCCATCAAGGACCTCCGCAAGTCGTACGGCGCCAACGAGGTCCTGAAGGGCATCGACCTCGAGGTCGCTCCCGGCGAAGTCGTGTGCCTGATCGGGCCTTCGGGTTCCGGCAAGTCCACCCTGCTGCGCTGTGTCAACCTGCTGGAGAAGCCCAACGTGGGCACCATCCACGTCGGCGGATTCGAGTCGACCGACCCGGACGTGGACATCGACAAGATGCGCCGCAAGGTCGGCATGGTGTTCCAGCAGTTCAACCTCTTCCCGCACCTGAGCGCGCTGCAGAACTGCACGATCGCGCAGACCAAGGTGCTCAAGCGCAGCCAGGCCGACGCCTCCGACGTGGCCCGGAAGAACCTGGCCCGCGTAGGCCTGGACCACCTCGCGGACCGGTTCCCGGACCAACTTTCCGGCGGCCAGCAGCAGCGCGTGGCCATTGCCCGGGCGCTGAGCATGGACCCCGAACTGATGCTGTTCGACGAGCCCACCTCGGCCCTGGACCCGGAGACCGTGGGCGACGTGCTCGCCGTCATGCGGAACCTGGCCAAGGAAGGCATGACCATGCTGGTGGTGACCCACGAGATGGGCTTCGCCCGCGAAGTCGCCGACCGGGTGGTCTTCATGGACGGCGGCGTTGTGGTGGAGGAAGGCGCAGCCGAGCAGGTCGTCAGTGCCCCCACCCAGCCGCGCACCAAGGAATTCCTCCGGCGCGTGCTCGACCCGACGCACATCGACATCGCGGAGTAAAGCGGCGGAATCCGCTGGGCGACGCGCAAAAGCCCCTGCGCTACCGGAATTCGGTAGCGCAGGGGCTTTTGCGCGTCGTGGAATGGTTTGCGCATCACCTTCAGCATGCGGAGCGCGCACGACGGCGGGGCACGCCGGCGGCTGCCAGCTTTCGTTCCAGCCGGGCTGGCTCCATCAGGTCCGACCAGACCCACCGGACCACGCCGTTTCCCTGTGCCCGGATCCGGTTCTCCCTGTCTTTCTCGGCGACGACGGCCTGCGACGGGGTCCGGCCCAACAGAAACTCGGGCTTGACGTACTTCTCGACGCCGTCGAACTCGCCGGCAACCCGGACTCCGCCCCAGAAGTAGTCCGAGTAGCCCACGAGGCCCGCACCATCGCGAATCGCATACTGGAGTTCCGGCGCCTGGAACCCGGCTATCCGCATGAGCGCCCGGCTATATGATTCGCCTGCGGATCCGGATCTCGGATCCGCAAAATCCAGTGCCGTCAGGATCCGCCGCCGTGCCGCGGCCGAGTAATTTCCCTCGATTCCGGCCGAAAGCTGCTCCTTCGTCAAGGCTGGCAGGCGCTGCTCGACGTCAGGCCTAAGCACGTGGTCAAGCGGCACCACTGCCTCGGCAAACGGTGTAAAGGCGGCAATGTCCAGCACTGTGCGCACCCTTCCGGTCACCAATAGCCCGTCCCGTTCGACGTACTCCAATCCGGCCGGCGGCGCATAGTGCCGCAGCACGCCGGCCCGGGAGCGGCCGCCGTCGTTCTGCAGGGTTAAGGCGTGAACGGGGTGCCGGTGTCCAATAGTCGGAATCCTCCATACTGAAGCGGCGGAATGCCGGGCAAAGATCGTCGGCGCAATAAACGTCTCCGCGGCCGCACTGACCCGGACCCGGTATTGGTCCCAGGGACTCAACGCCCGCCAGGCACCCCCATCGACGTAAACGCCTTGGCGCACCCGGACCAAAGCACCCGACCGGCAGCGGCTAGCCAACTCCTTGGGAGCCATTCCCCGCTGGATGTGATCGCGGGTGAGGATCAGCCTGGGCAATTCATTCATGGATCGACGGTCCCAGTCCCGCGGCGGCCGCACCATCCCGCGGCGCCAGCATGTGGACAACACGACGCGCTTCTCGTTCCGCGCTGCGCAAAGCAGCTGGCGCTGCTGGCATTCGGGCCTCGCAAGGTATTTCGCGCGTCGCCAGGCTCGGTGCGCGTCGCCAGGCTCGGGGCGCCGCGCCGGGCCGACGGCGTTTCGTAGCGAAAACCGGGTGCTACCGGCCCAGGACCCCGGCCACGGCGGCGGAGACGGCAGTGCGGATGCGCCCGTGCAGCTCGCGGAGGCCGTGGCGGTCCGTCCGCACTTCGATGATGCTGCGGCCCACCACGGGCTCCCCGAGTGCCGCCGCAAGGTCCGCCGTCGTACTGACCGCGCGGTGCGCTACACCGTACGCGGCGGCGAGGGCGGCAAGGTCAACCGTGTGCGGGGTGCCAAAAAGGCGCTCGACGGCGGTGCCGTAGCGGCCGGTCCGTTCGACGGCGCCGTGCTCCAGGAGCCCAAAGATGGCCCCGCCGGCGTCGTTCAGGACCACGATCCGCAGCGCCGGCACGGTCTCCCCCGCGCCCAGCAGCAGCCCGCCGGCGTCGTGCAGGAAGGTCACATCGCCCAGCAGCACGGTGGTTTCCTGCCGGCCGCCGACGGCGATGCCGGTGGCTGTGGCGAGGGTGCCGTCAATTCCGGCCAGGCCCCGGTTGGCGAACACCGTGGCCTGGGGCTCCTGGGGCGGCGCGCCTGCGAGGTCGACGTCGCGGATCCCGTTGGAGGAGCCCAGCACGAGCTGCCCGCGGACGTGTTCCCAGACCAGGGCGCCGACCGCCGGGCCGGTGGCGGCGGGACCGTTGAGCACCAGGTCCAGGGTGTGCTGGGCGGCGGCGCCGGCCAGCAGCCAGGCATCGAGCCAGGACGCCGGGCCCCGGCCGGCGAAGTCGGCCAGGTCGGCGAGGGTCTCCAGCGGCAGTTCGGTGCGGCGGCCGGGCTCGTACCAGGCCACCGGAACGGGCTGGTAGAGGGCGGACGGGACGTCGGCGCGGGCGAGCAGGGCCGACACCGGCCGGGACAGCGTGGGGCGCCCGAACAGTACAACCCGTTCGATCGGCTGGGCGGACTCCGGGCCGAAGTGCTCCAGCAGCAGCCGGTAGGGGCCCACCGCGTTCGGACCAAACCTGGCGTTGGAGGAGGGCTCGGCGAGCAGCGGCAGGCCATGGGCGCGGGCGAACGCCTCGGCGACCGGGCCGGCGTCGTGCCCGGCCAGGACCACGGTGCGCCGCTCGGGCAGCGCCGCGGACGCGGCCGGGAAATCCAGGGCGAGCGGATGCCGCGCGGCCTGGTGGATCCTGCGGCCGGACGCTTCCCCCAGGCCGTCGCCGGCGGCCGGGACCAGCGGGTCACGGAACGCCAGGTTCAGCTGCACCGGCCCGGGCGGGATGTCCTCGAAGGCTCCGGTGGCGGCGCTCAGCGCGGTCTCGACGGCGCGGAGCGGATTGTCGCCCGCGGGCACGTCGGCGGCGAAGCGCACATGCTCGCCGAAGAGGTCCGGCTGGACGGTGGTCTGGTTGGCCCCGGTGCCGCGGAGTTCCTCGGGCCGGTCGGCGGAAAGGACCACCAGGGGCACGGCGGCGTGGTTGGCCTCCATCACGGCCGGCAGCAGGTTCCCGACCGCCGTGCCGGAGGTGGTCAGCACGGCCGCGGGGGCGCCGGTGGACAGGGCCAGGCCCAACGCGGTGAAGCCTGCGTCGCGTTCGTCGATCCGGACCAGCAGCTCCACCCGGCCGGCGGCATCGGCCTCTGCCAGGGCATAGGCCATCGGCGCCGACCGGGACCCCGGGGCCACCACGACGTAGCGCACCCCCGAGCCGATCAGGGCCGCGACGGCCACCCGTGCAGCCTCGACCGCCCCCAGCCCGCCGCCCGCAGGCACGGCCGGTTCCCCGGCCGGGCTCACATGTTCTCCGGCGTCTCGATGCCCAGCAGCTCCAGGCCGCTGGAGAGCCGCCGCAGGACCAGTCCGCACAGGGCCAGCCGCGATTCCCGGACCGTTTCGTCGGCCTTGAGCACGGGGCATTGGTCGTAGAAAGAGGTGAAAAGCTGCGCGAGCTCGAACAGGTAGGCGCACAGCCGGTGCGGTTCGAGCAGTTCGCCGACTTTCTGCAGCGTCGCGTCGTATTCGAGCAGGTGCAGGGCCAGGGCGCGTTCGGCGGGTTCGACGACGGCGATCGCCGCCGCGGGCGCCGCGGACGCGGCGGCGGCGCCGTCGAGGTGCTGGTCCAGGGCCCCGGCCTTGCGCAGGATCGAGCGGATCCGGGCGGCCGCGTACTGGACGTACGGGCCGGTGTTTCCGGTCAGCGCGAGCATCCGGTCGAAGTCAAAAACGTACTCGGTGTCGTGCCCGGTGGAGAGGTCGGCGTACTTGACGGCGCCGATGCCCACCTGCCGCGCCGTGACCGCCCGTTCGGCGTCGCTGAGCTCGGGCCGGCTGGCGTCGATGACGGCGCGGGCCCGGTCCACGGCCTCCTGCAGCAGCGCCATCAGCTTGACCGGGTTGCCGGCGCGGGACTTGAGGATTTTGCCGTCCTCGCCGAGCACGTTGCCGATCTGGACGTGGGTGGCTTCCACCGTGTCCGGCAGCCAGCCGGCGTCGCGCGCGGTGGCCATGACCATCCGCAGGTGGACGTTCTGCGGCGCGCCCACGACGTACAGCACCCGGTCCGCCTCCAGTTCGCGGACCCGGTACCGGATCGTGGCGAGGTCGGTGGTGCCGTAGCCGTAACCGCCGTCGGACTTGCGAATGATGAGCGGCAGCGGATCGCCGTCCCGCCCGGTGAAGCCGGCCGGGAAGGTGCAGAGCGCGCCCTCGCTGATCCGGGCGATGCCGCGCTCCTCGAGTTCCCGGCACAGCTGTGCCAGGTGCGCGTCGTAGGAGCTTTCGCCGGCAATGTGGTCGTCGGTGAGGCTGATGCCGAGCATCGCGTAGATCGCGTTGAAGTAGCGCTTCGACTGGGCCACGAGCCGTTGCCAGACCGCGAACGTCTCAGGGTCCCCGCCTTGCAGTGCCACCACACGGAGCCGGGCGCGGGTGGCGAAGCCGTCCGGGTCCGTGGCGGAGGCGTCGAACTTCGCCCGCGCGGCCTGGTAGAAGGCGCTCGGGTCATCGACCAGCAGGGCGGCCTCGGGCGAGTCCTCGCCCACCTCGAGCCAGTGCTCGATCAACATGCCGAAGGGGGTGCCCCAGTCGCCGATATGGTTCTGCCGGATCACGGTGTGCCCCAGCGCCTCGAGCACGCGCACGATGCTGTCCCCCACCACGGTGGTGCGCAGGTGCCCGACGTGCATTTCCTTGGCCACGTTCGGGGAGGAATAGTCGACGACGACGCGGTGCAGTGGCGCGGGCTGCGCACCCCCGCCGGTGGGGGCCGGAGCGTTGAGCAGCTCCTCGATCCAGGTGCCGTCGAAGGTGAGGTTGATGAAGCCTGGCCCGGAGATCTCCACCAGGCTGCAGACGCCGTCGAGGTCCAGGGCCTCCACGATCCTCGCCGCGGCGTCGCGGGGCGGCAAGCCGACTTTCTTGGCAAGGGCCATGGCGGCGTTGATCTGGATGTCCGCGAACTGCGAGGGCCGGATCACCGGGTCCGTCTGGCGGAACTCCTCGCCGAACGCGTGGGCAATAGCTGCCTGGACTCTGGGGACAACCATTTCGGCCGGATTATTCACACTGTTCAAATTATCAGTTCCCGCCATGCCCGGACGCTCCCGCAGAAGCAACGCGGGGTCACTTCGCGCCCATCAGGACCCCCGGAATGGGCGCGAAGTGACCCCGCGTTGCTTTGAGGGGCTAGTCGTCGGCGCGGAAGACCTGGACGACTGAGGGACGCGGGATCCGGGCCTGGCCGGGCTTCGGCGTCGCACCGGCGGCGACGTAGTCCGGGAAGCGGGAGTTCTGCGCCTCGAAGCTGCCGTCCTCGCCCGGGTGCTGCACGGCGACGAAGACGTGCCGTTCCTCATCGTGGATGATGGGTCCGCAGGTCTCGGCGTCGCGCGGCACGGCAAGGAACTGCTCCACGCGGCCGCGCTCCGGGCCGGCCAGGGTGACCTTGAAGAGACCGTCGGCGTAGCCGGTGGTCGAGGGCGCGCCGTCGGTGGAAATCCACAGGTTGCCGACCGAGTCGAAGGCCAGGTTGTCCGGGCAGGAGATCGGCGAGACCTGGCTGGCCGGGAAGCCGGCGAAGTACGCGGACGTGTTCTTGGCCGGATCGCCGCAGACCATCAGCAGGTTCCAGTTGAACTTTGTGGACGTCTGGTCGCCGGTCTCGGTGATTTCCACGATGTGGCCGTCACGGTTCAAGGTGCGCGGGTTGACCTCGGTGGCGCCCTCCTTGCCGGTCTTGCCGCGGTCCGTGTTGTTGGTGCACGCCACGTAGACCTTGCCGGTATGCAGGCTCGGCTGGACGTCCTCGCAGCGGTCCATCTTGGTGGGGCCGACCTTGTCCGCGGCGAGGCGGGTGTAGACCAGGACTTCCTCGACCGACATCCCGGACACCGTGGACTTGCCGCCCACCACCAGCGGGAGCCATTCCCCGGCACCGTCGAAGGCGCCGTCCGCGGGCAGCTTGCCGGAGCCGTCGATCTCGGCCGCCGGGGAGTCGCCGCTGAATTTGGCGACGAAGAGGTCGCCCTCGGAGAGCAGGGTCATGTTGTGCCGGCGGTCGGCCGCGGTCGTCCCGGGACGGTACTTGTCCTTGGAGACGAACTTGTAGAGGTAGTCGAAGCGCTCGTCGTCGCCCATGTAGGCGACGACGTGCCCGGAGGCGGCCACGATCACGTTGGCGCCTTCGTGCTTGAAGCGGCCCATCGCGGAGTGCTTCTTCGGCGTCGACGTCGGGTCCTGCGGGTCCACCTCCACGATCCAGCCGAAGCGGTTGCTTTCGTTGGCGTAGCCGGGGTTGCGGGTATCAAAGCGGGGGTCATCGAGCTCCCACTGGCGGGCCGTGGGCTTGCTGGTCAGGCCGTAGCGCTTGTCCGCGGCGGACGTTCCGGCGGAGACGAAGTAGCCGTTGAAGTTCTCCTCGCCGGAGAGGATGGTGCCCCACGGAGTGGTGCCGCCGGAGCAGTTGCCCAGGGTGCCCTTGATGGTCCGCCCGCCCGGGTCGGCAACGGTGGTGACGAGCGCGGAGCCGGCAGCGGGGCCGGTGAGTTCGTAGCTGGTGTCACTCAGGAAACGGCGGTTCAGCGGGGCGCCCTGGACGTAGCGCCACGGCTGGTTCTTGTTCTTGCGCTCCAGCTCGACGACGGTGAGGCCGTGGGCGGCGCGCCCGATGGCCCGGGTCTCGGCGGCGTCGAAGCCGGCCGGGAGCATGATGCTCTCGTTGGTGTACTCGTGGTTGGTGAAAAGCACGGCACGGCGGCCCTTGGCGTCGAGCGGCAGGATGTCCGTGTAGTCGTTGTTGTAGCCGAACTGGCGGACCTGCGCCGCGGCGCTCTGGCGGTCCACGTCGAAGGCGGGCGAGTCGTTAAAGAGCGGGTCGCCCCAGCGGATGATCGGCTGCCAGCTGAAGCCTGCCGGCACCGTGAACGCGTCGACGGCGGCGTCCACCGGGGCAATGGCGGTGAACTGCAGCTTGGACTTGCCGAAGCCGGACTTGGCGGCCGCGGCCAGGCCGGGGCCACCGGCGGCGGCCGGTTCCGCAGAGGTCACGGCGTTGCCGAAGACGACGGCGAGCGCGCCGGCGGCGCCGAAGCCGAGGGCGGCGCGGCGGGACATCGTGGCGGAGGCAATGTCGCGGAAGTAGCCGTTCGAGCTGCTGTTGCAGACCTCGCCGGAGCAGGCGTTGTCGCACTTGAGTGCACAGGTCACGGGGCTGCGCTTGCCCTTGGTGTGGCCCAGCATGGGCAACAGGGAGAACTTGCGTCCGGAGGAGACAGACATGGGTGGGACCTTCCAGGGCAGAGGGATGCGTCCCCCCACCCTGCCAGCGCCGGACAACGCGGAGCAGTCCCCAAGGTGAAAATCGGGTGAACGCTCTCGGTTCCCGCGAAGCCCGCCGGTTGCGTCGTAAACGCCCTTTTCGGCGCCGATAAGGGCCGTTACGGAGCAGTCGTTGTTGCCAGGAGGGCGTAGACGCGCCGGAGCCGGTCCAGCCACCAGTCCCTCCGCTCCGGCGCTGCGGCGTATTCCGACAGCAGGCCCGGGTCGACGGCGACGTCGCGGAGGCGGATGGCGCCGTCGTCGGGGACCAGGGAGTCACGGGTGACATCGGCGGCGAGCAGCGACACGGTCCCCAGCCCGCAGGCGTAGGGCAGTTCAGGCAGGGCGGCGGCGAGCGCCAGCCCGGCGCGGATCCCCACGGAGGTGTCCAGGGCGGAGCTGACGACGGCGGGCAGGCCGGCCCGTGCCACGATGTCGAGGGCACGCCGCACTCCCCCCAGGGGTGCCACCTTCACCACAACCAGGTCCGCGGCGCCGGCGCGGGCCACCTTGAGCGGGTCTTCCTCCTTGCGCACGCTCTCGTCCGCGGCGATCAGCACCGGAACGCCGGCGGCCCTGAGCCGGCGGCGCACCTCCGCGAGGCCGGCGATGTCCGGCACCGGCTGCTCGGCATATTCCAGTCCGACGGCGGCCAGCCGGGTCAGTGCCTCGACGGCCGCGGGGACGTCCCAGCCCCCGTTCGCGTCGACCCGGATCGCGGCGTCCGGCAGCGCGGCGCGGACGGCGGCCACCCGGGCGGCGTCGTCGTCGAGCGTCTGGCCGGTCTCGGCGACCTTGACCTTGACGGCGTCCACCCGGCCGAAGCGGGCCAGGATGTCCGGCACCCGGTCGGCAGCGACCGCGGGAACGGTGGCGTTGACCGGGATGCTGTCCCGCAGGGGTTCCGGGAAGCCCTGCCAGCCGGCCTCGACGGCGGCGTAAAGCCAGCGGGAGGCCTCGGCGTCGCCGTACTCGGGGAACGGGCAGAACTCCCCCCAGCCGAGCGGGCCCGGGAGCAGCAGGGCCTCGCGCTCCATGATGCCGCGGAATTTCACCCGCATCGGAAGGGTCACCACCCGGGCCAGGTCCAGGAGCTCCTCCACGCCGCCGGGATTCAGGACGGAAGGGGTGGGGCGGTCGGCAGTGATGGGCATGGCTGTACTCTACCCGCGGCTCCAGCTGCCGCCCTCGCGCCGGACGGTTCCGGGCTGCTCGAGGTCCCAGATGTCGGCAGCCGCCCCGTGCGGCAGTTCCAGGCGCCATTCCTCCCCCGGCGCCGGGTAGGCGCGCACCGTCGCCGGAACCGAGCCGTGACGGTAGACCTCCACGATCGATCCGTCCACGAAGATCCGCAGTTCGTCCCCGCCGGCCACGGTGTCCGCGAAGACTGCCCGGACCTGCTCGGTCGAGGCCAGGACCAGCCGGATCCGGCCCTCCCCGCCGGTGACCGCGGTTTCCGTCTGGCCGGGCAATCGCAGGGTTCCCGCGGCACCCTTGGCGCGCTGGCGGCCCCGGTAGCCGCGCAGCTCCGGTGCCGGTTCGACGGCGAGTGCGTCCCCGTGCACCGCCAGTTGCCGGGGGAAGGTCAGCAGGCCGGCCCAGCCCGCGGCGTCCGCGGCCGGCTGGCCGCGGCCCGTGCGGCCGTCCGGGCCCGACACCTCGTCGGACCAGCCCCACAGCAGGGCACGGTCCGGCAGGGCCAGGATCTGCGGGGCGTAGAAGTCCGGCCCCAGGTCCGCCTTGCCGCCCCGCGCCGGGGTGAAGACCGGCAATCCGCTGGCGGTGTCCTCGGCGAGCGATCCCAGCAGGTAGCCCACGCCGCCGGCATGGTGGCGTTCGTCCGGGGCGGGCCGGAGCGAGGCCATCAGGAGCCAGGTCTCGGCTCCGGAGGAGTCCGGCACGCGGACCAGCTGCGGGCACTCCCAGATTTCGGCCGGCAGGTGCCTGGCGGCCAGGGTGTCCTCGGTGGTGAACCAGATGCCCTCATACCGCCAGTCGTGCAGCTCGTCGGCGCGGTAGAGCAGCACGGCCGCGTGCCCCGAGGCCAGGCCCGCCCCCTGCAGGGCAAAGCGCAGGCCCAGGAAGGTGAAGAAGGACGGACCGCGCACCGCGGTGACGTGGGGATCCGGCGGCACCCGCGCCGCGTTCTGCCCGTCCTGCCGCCAGTCGTCCGTTCCCGGGAGCCGGGGCCGGAGCGCGACCGGGTGTTCCTCCCAGCGGAGCAGGTCCGGGGAACTCAGGTGCCCCCAGCAGACCAGGCGGGGCAGCGCCGAGTCCGGGTTGAACTGGAAGAACACGTGGTACCGGCCGTCGAGGAAACACAGGCCGGCGGGACCGCCGACCCAGCCCTGCGCCGGCCGCGGATGGAAGCGGGGAAAAGCAGCGTCCGGATGGCGTGCCGCAACCTCCGCGGCGGTGGGTCCGCGGCGCTCCTGGTTGTTCATGGCATGACTCTCGTACCGTTCGCGGCGCCGGTCAATCCTCCCCGACACCGCCAGCTTCCGCTCAGAAGCCTCGCAGCGTTCTGTGGGAACCTGTAGGGGTGAGTTTTCGGCAGACACGCAGCAATCAACCCATGTCAGCGGGTGGACCGGACGTGAATCCCGCGCCCGGCCCGGCGCCCCGCGGACCGGGCAGGGCCACCGGATTCCTCTTCCTGCTGGGCACCCTTGGCTGCGTGGCTGCCCTCGCCGCCACCTACTACTTCTTCGTGCGCACCACCACCGGCCAGTTCATCGACGAATCCGCGCTCGTCGAAGCCGTGGAAATCCACGGCGCGGCCGGGAAAGCGAGCAACAAACTCCTGGACTGGCTGCCCGCGCTTTCGGCGCTGATCGCCTCCGTGGTGGTCATCTTCGTGACCGTGGCACGCCGCCGCTGGGCGGCCGCGGGCATCGCCATCGCCGCCGCTGCGGGCGCGAACGTCGCCACCCAGGTCCTGAAGGACCTGGTCCCGGTGCGGCCGTTCCGCGGGATCGAAACTCTGGAATTCAATTCCCTTCCGTCCGGACACACCACCCTGGCCGCCTCGGCCGCGGCCGCGGTGTTCCTGATGGTCTCGCCGCGCTGGCGGCCGCTGGCCGGCTTCCTGGGCGGCAGCTTCGCCGTCGCCACCGGGGTCTCCACGCTCATCAACCAGTGGCACCGGCCCGCCGACGTGGTGGCGGCTTTCCTGGTGGTCGGGGCGTTCATGCTGCCGGCTGGCTGGCTGATCATGCGCAAGGGTCCCAGGTGGAACGTGTGGGACGGCTACAACGGTCACTGGGCCTCCGCCCGGCTGTGGGTTGCCGTCCCGGTGCTGGCGGGGCTTACCTCCGCAGCGGTGGCCACGTACTCGCTGCTGAAGATCGCCCCGGGACCGGGGCAGGAGGGCAGCACAACGAACTACTTCTGGGCCGGCACCTCGCTGATCGTCATCACCGGCTACCTCGCCACGGTCGCCGGTGTGTGGCTGTTTGGCCACGCCGCACGACGCCGACGCGCGGCCTCCGGCGCCTGAGCGCCCGCCCCACGCCGGGGCCGTACCGGCCGGCAGGCCCGGTGCTGCCGCCGTCGTTCCCTTTACAACCGTCCGGGGCAGGCCCAGAATGATCACCTCCGGAGTCTCCGCGGGCTCAGCAGCGCCCTGACTCCTTTCGGTTTTGCTTGCCTTCATCCTGCCCAGACCAAGGGGACGCGCCATGAGCGACAGTGATGCATCACCGGCATCCCGGCGGGCCACACGGCTGGCCTCTGTACCCTCCCAACTGCGGATCAACGCCTACCTCACAGGCTCCGTGTACGCCCGGCGCCAGGACGACCCGGGGGTCTGCGACTTCACCTTCGGCAACCCCCACGAGATGCCCGATGAAAGCTACGTGGACGCGCTCCGGGAGGTCATCACCCCGCGCAATGAGAAGTGGTTTGCCTACAAAACCAACGAAACCGCGGCCCGGGCCGCCGCGGCCGACTCGCTGCGGACGCATGTGGGGGTGGACTTCGGAACGGAAGACATCTTCCTTACCACCGGCGGGTTCTCCGCCATCAGCGTGGCCCTGAAAGCCGTCGGCGATCCCGGTGACGAGGTGATCTTCAGCCTGCCGCCGTGGTTCTTCTACGAACCCCTCGCCGTGGAGGCCGGGCTGGTGCCGGTGAAGGTCCCGATCGACGCGGACAGCCTGGACCTGGACCTGGCGGCCATCCGCTCGGCCGTCACGGAGCGCACCCGCGCGGTGATCGTGAACTCCCCGAACAACCCCACCGGACGGATCTATCCGCCGTCCCTCCTGGCGCAGCTGGCCGAGCTGCTGGAGGCCGAGTCGTCCCGCATCGGGCGCCGCATCTACCTCGTGTCGGACGAGGCTTACAACCGCATCATCTTCGACGGAGCCCGCTTCCACAGCCCGGCCGAATACTATCCCCACACCCTGCTGGCCTACACCTACGGCAAGACCCATCTGGCCCCGGGGCAGCGGATCGGCTACCTCGCGGTGTCCCCCGCCATGCCGGACAGCGCCGCGTTGCGCGGGGCCATCGCGGCCCTGCAGATGGCCGGCGGCTGGGTCTTTCCGAACGCCGACATGCAGTACGTCCTGCCGCGGCTAGAGCAGTTTTCAATCGACATCGGCCGGCTCCAGCGCAAGCGGGACGTGTTTGTGGACGCGCTCACCGCGATGGGCTACCGGCTCCGGCCGCCCGAAGGCACGTTCTACCTTTTCGTGCGCACCCCCGGCGGGGGCGACGACGACGCATTCGCCGACGCGCTCGCGGAGGACGGGGTTTTTGTGCTGCCCGGCACGCTGTTCGAGACGCCGGGGTTCTTCCGGATCTCGCTCACCGCGAGCGAGGAAATGATCGAGCGCAGCCTGCCGCTCTTTGCCGCCGCGTTCCGGCGCGCAGGCGGCGCCAGCCCCCTGCCGGCGTCCCCGGCGAGTGCCTGACACCTCAGTAGTTGCGGCGGTGTTTGAGCCGCGGAATGGTGATGGCGAAGACGGCGGCCGCGGCGAAGCCGAGCACGCCGGTGGCGCCCACGCCGGCGCCCAGCGACGCCGCGGCCGTGACGCCGGAGAGCAGCACCGGCCCGCCGGTGGCGCCGGCGTCGGCCATGAACCGCCAGATACCCAAGAACTGCCCGCGGCCGTTGTCCGGCGAAAAGTCGGCTCCGAGCGTCATGTTCAGCCCGGAGCTGATGCCGTTGCCGAAACCGATCAGGAGTGCGGCGAGCAGCAGGCCCACGAATCCGGTGCTGAGGGGGATCAGCAGCATGGCCGTGCCCATGATGAGCGTGGAGGGCACCGCCACCCATTGGCGGCCCTTGCGGTCCATCAGCTTTCCGGCAGGGTAGAAGACCAGCATGTCGATGGCCCCGGAGATGCCATAAATCAGCGAGGCCTGGGTGGCGTCCATGCCCAGGTGTTCGGCCCACAGCGGGATGACCACTTGGCGGGACGCGCGCAACGCGCTGAGCAGCAGGACCCCGACGCCGACGCTCAGGAACACACCGGCGTGGGAGGCCGCGACGCTGCGCAGCGTGGGTTGCGGGACCGGGGTGCCGGCCGTCGGCCCGGCCGCCACAACGAGGTCCGGGATGGTGACGGACAGGCATGCCGCCGCGGCCATTGCCACGACGCCGGCCCAGTAGGCGGCCGTGATGCCGCCGAACTGCATCACCGCGGCGCCGATGAAGGGGCCAATGAAGATGCCGATCCGGTTGACCCCGCCGAGGGTCGAAAGCGCCCGGGCGCGGAGGATGACCGGAACGGCTTCGGTCAGGTATTTCTGCCGGGCCAGGCTGAAGACGCTGGCGGCCATGCCGACCACCACCATCGCCGCGGCCAGCAGCCAGATCCCGGCCGGCACCAGCGGGGAAACAGCGGCGGCGGCGAGGGCGACGGCGCTCGCGGCTGCCGCCCCGACGATCGCCCAGCGCTCGCCGAACTTCAGGGTGATCAGTGACGCCGGCAGGTTAAAGAACCACGAACCGAGTCCAATGAGCGTGACGACCAGGGCCGCGACCGCGACCGAGGCGCCCAGGTCCCGGGCAGACAAGGCCACCACGGGCAGGATCGCGCCTTCGCCGATGCTGAACAGCAGTGCCGGGCCGAAGGCGGGGACGGCGATGCTGCGGAGGCTGAAGTCGGCGGGGCGTGTCGTGGTCATCCCTTCCATCCTAGGTCCGGCTGTGCCCAGCCGGCCGGAGGTTCAGCCGGACGGAGGTTCAGCTGTCGAAGTGGGTGTGGATTTCGCCGCCCGTGACGTTCTTCAGCACATCCGCCGCGACGTCGCGCAGTTTCTGGTTCCGGTTGCTGGAAACCCGGGTAAGGATGGCCATCGCCTCGTCCTGCGAGCAGCGGTTCTGCGCCATCACGACGCCGCAGGCCAGGTCGATGGAGGTGCGGTGTTCCATGGCTGCCTGCAGGTCCTCGGCTCGGGCCTGGGCGGTGCCGATCCGGACGGCCAGGCGCAGCGCCCGGCCGGCGAGGTCCGCGAACCCCGAGGCCTCGGCCACGATTGCCGCGGTGAAGACTCCGGTCGAGGACGCGAAGAAGTTCAGCGCGGCCGCCGAGTCCTCGCCGATTTCCAGGGGTACGCCGAGGGTGCTGCGGCAGCCGTGGGCGGCGAGCTGCTGCTGGTATTCGGGCCAGCGCGGGTCCGTGTCCACATTGGCCAGGAGCACGATGCCCCGGGTCCGCAGCGCCTCGATGCAGGGGCCGTCGCCCAGGCTTTGCTCGATCCGGTCGAGCATGACGGCGTTGCTGCTGCTGCCGGCCACGGTCATGGTTTTCTTCCGCCGCTGCAGCGTCACGCCGCATTCGATGTCCGCCCCGACCGAGTGGCTCAGGGTGGACGCGGAAAATTCCGCGAGGCGGTCGAGGAAGTCCTCGACGTTCTCGGTGCCCACAATGAGGTCCTGCAGCTGGATGGCGGCGTCGTTCCCGGCGTACTTGCTCATGGCCTAAATGTAGCGGCTAAACGTAGCCGTCGACGATCGCGGCGGCAATCTCCCGGTATGCCCGGCGGGTCTCGGGCCGGAGGGAATCGAGCGTGACGAGGTCGCCGTCGGCCACGCCGCGGTCGTGCGGGACGGCGATCAGCTGGCGGCAGATGCCGGAGAGGTGGTCCTCGATGGCGTCCTTGTCCACGCGCGAGGAGACTTCGTCCTTGTCCGTGATGACCACGACGGCGTTCCGTGCAAGGTCCTCGTAGCCGTGGCTGGCGAGCCAGTGCAGGGTGCTACGTGCGCGCTTGGCGCCGCTGACGGCGTAGCCAGCGGCGATGATCAGGTTGTCCGCGGACTGCAGGATCCCGCTCATCGCGTTGTGCGTGACGCCGGTGCCGCAGTCGGTCAGGGCCACGGAGTAGTAGCCGGAGATGAGCTTGCGGATCCGCAGGTACTCCTCCGCGGTGAGCGAATCGGACACCTCCGGATCCTGTTCCCCGGCGATCAGGTGCAGGCGGCCGGCATGGTGCATGTAGCGGGCCAGGGCCGTCAGCGAGTCGATGGATTCGACGTTGCGGAGCAGGTCGCTGATGGTCCGCGGGGCCTGCTGCTGGTAGATCCCCTCGCCGAGGGCGCGCTCCACGAGGTCGCCCGAGTCCGGGTTGGCGTCGATCGCGCAGGGCGGATCGCCGCGGTATTCGGCCAGGGTCAGTCCGACGCCCACCGTGGTGGAGGTCTTGCCGATACCGCCCTTGAGGCTCAGCACGGCGGTGTTGTAGCTGCCCTGGAGCTGGCGGGAAATCCGGCGCGCGAGCTCGTCCTCCTCGCGTTGCCGGGCACTCGGTCCGAGGTTCAGGCTGCCGCCCGTGAGGTTGTAGAGGGCGCCGCGGAAGCCGCCGACCGGACGGGGCTTCTGTTCGCGGACAAAGAGGCCTGGCGAGCTGATGAAGTCCGGCATCGGCGCGTCGGCCAGGGCGGCGGCACGGCTGGCCGAGCGGGTGGCGCGGGTGGGCTGCGGCGGCACGGAGGCGGCTGCGGCGTCAGGGACGGCCAACTCTTCCGGCTCCTGCGGCACTGCCGGCGCCGCCGACGTCGGCGGGGCGACGGGCGGCCGCGGCGCCGCCGGGACCTGGCTGATCACCGGAGTGGCTCCGGTAGCAGGGTTTCCAAAGCGTTCATCGGCGGCCTCGGCGGCCTGGGCCCAGGAGCTGCTGCGCGGCGGGGCCGGACGGGCAGGGGCTTCCGAGGGCTCCGCGGGGATGCTGCGGGGGTTGACGACCGGCATGGTTCCTGTCCGGACAGCTGGATTCTCACCATCGGCACGACGCAGGTCGCGGCGACGGCGAAGTTCAGGCTGTCCTGAGTTTTCAGCAGTGGCAGCTGAGTTGTCTTCCACCGATTCGGGCATCTTTTGGTTTCTCCCCCAGGACTCACAGCGGAGCACGCTGCGGCGCTTGTTGTGACTTCTTTCAAAGAGCCAGTCTAGGCGCAGTCGCCAGCACGCTTAGCTTCGGCCGGATCCGTGGCCCGTCTTGGGGCCCGCCTCAGTGGTGGGCGCGGGTCTCCTGCAGACGCCGGATGAACCACCGGGACTGCTCCGGTCCGTACGGAAGGATCGGTACGGCTTTGGTGGCGTCGTTCGGCGTCTCGCGGGTGGCCTGGGTGGCCTGCCGCACGGCGGTGCTCATGGTGTTGGCCATGGTTTTGACGAACTGGTCGCTGCACGGTTCGCCGTGGCCCGGGATCAGGAATTCGT
Organism: Arthrobacter sp. 10T44; assembly: GCF_056393885.1. Lineage (NCBI taxonomy): Bacteria > Bacillati > Actinomycetota > Actinomycetes > Micrococcales > Micrococcaceae > Arthrobacter > Arthrobacter sp. 10T44. Next base: position 553,261 of record NZ_JBFTGT010000001.1, read on the forward strand.
AGCGGTGCCGCAACGCGGACAGGTGCCGCAGGGCATCGGCCCACTCCTCCGGGAAGGAATCCTCGAAGGACGGGTGTGCGCCCTGTTCCACCAGGTCACCGGCGAACAGCGTGGTGCCCGTCCCCACGAGCAGGTCGCCGTCGGTGTGCCCGCGTCCCAGGTAGAACAGTGTTGCCGTCTGGCCGCCCAAGTCCACCAGGACGGGCTGGTCCTTGACGATCGCGTTCGGCACCACCAGCTCCACCGAGCTGCCCTCGCCGGCAGCCATTTCCGGTTCCGCCGCCGCGACGAAGTGCCGCTGGGCGTCGCCGTTCTCTTCGATGTCCGCCGCGCAGTTTTCGTGCCCCCAGAACTCGGTCACGCCGTCGTCAGCGAAAATGGCGTTGCCGAAGAAGTGGTCGTAGTGGGCATGCGTGTTGACGACCACCAGCGGCAGCTGCGTCTTTTCGCGCACGGCATCGAGGATCTCCCGGCCCTGCCGGGGCCCGCCGCCGGTGTCGATCACCATGGCTCGTTCGGTGCCCACAACCAGGCCGGTGTTGAGCAGGGATCCTTGGGTGGTCAGTACGTAGTTGTCCTGACCGACCTCGAGCCATCGTGACATGAAATCTCCGTATTCCGGCGGTGCGCCGGCATGGTTGGTGCGATGTTCTGGCCTCGATTCTACCCGCGGGGCAAACGGAAAGCCCGGAAGCGGCACCCGTCCGCGTCCGGCAACTTGCCCCCTGGGATCCAGCTGTCTAGGCCGGCAGGATGCCCGAGCGGCTGAGGAGCGCCCGTGTTTTCGGATGCTGCGGCGCGGTAAAAATCCGGCTGGGCGGCCCCTCTTCCACGATGACTCCCTGATCCATGACAACGATCCGGTCTGCTATGTCCCGGGCGAACTGCATCTCGTGGGTGACGATCACCATGGTTGTGCCCTGCTGGGCGATTTTCTTGATTACGGACAGAACCTCGCCCACCAGCTCCGGATCCAGGGCGGAGGTCGGCTCGTCGAACAGCATGACGCTCGGCTCCATGGCCAGGGCCCGGGCAATGGCCACCCGCTGCTTCTGGCCTCCGGAGAGCTTGCTGGGGTAGTTGTCCATCTTGTCGCCCAGGCCCACCATTTCGAGGTTGGGGACAGCCACTTTCCTCGCTTCCGCCGCTGAAAGCTTCTTGACGTCGCGTAACGGCGCCATGACATTCCCCAGCGCCGTCTTGTTCAGGAACAGGTTGAAGTGCTGGAATACGAAGCCGATGTCCGTTCGCTTCTGCGCGGTGATGGACGCCTTCTCGGCGATGAGTTCGCCACCGCGCTCCTCGTAGCCGATCAGGTGGCCGTTGACGTAGATGCGTCCCGCGTCGATGGTTTCAAGCTTGTTGATGCAGCGCAGCAGGGTGCTTTTGCCGGATCCGCTGGAGCCCAATATGGCGATGGTTTCGCCGCGGTGCACCACGAGGTCCACGCCTTTGAGGACTTCCACCCGTTTCTGCACGTGCGGTTTGCCGGAAAGCCTTCTCCACAAGGTCGGTTTCGTCTCGGAAACGAACGTCTTGTGGACGTCGCGGACGTCGATGATGGTCTCGTCAGCCATTGGCCCGTGCCTTTCGTTCAAGCACCACCACGACGCGTGAGAGTGGGAGGCTGATGATCAGATAAAGAAGGGCCGCGGCGGTATAGATGGCCGTGGTCTGGAATGTCTGGCTGTTGAGGATGTTGGCGGTCTTCAGGATCTCCGTCACGGCGATCACCGACGTCAGTGCGGTGTCCTTGATCATCGCTATGAAGTAGTTGCCAATCGGCCCCATGGAGACCACGAAGGACTGCGGAATAACCACCTTCCACAGCGTCTTGGAGGGCGTGTAGCCCAGGGACAGCGCGGCTTCGGTCTGGCCATGCTCCACGGAGAGGATCGCGGAGCGGAAGACCTCGGACAGGTAGGCCGCGTAGTTGAGGCCCAGGCCCAGGATGCCGGCCGGGACAGGTTCGATGCTCACGCCGATGCTGGGAAGGACGAAGAAGATGTAGACAAGCTGCACCAGCAGCGGAGTCCCCCGGATCACTTCCAGGTACACCGTGGCGATGCCGCGGAGGATTTTGATCGAGGAGATCCGGGCCAGGGCAATCAGGAGGCCCAGCACGAGGGCCAGCGCCATGGCGCCAAGCGCCAGTTGCACGACGACGGGAACGGCCTGCAGGAGTGCCGGGAACACGGCCATGGTGTTGGTAATAAAGTCCACTGAAAATCCCTAGGTTAGGGTCGGGCGGGGCCGGCGTGCTCCGCGGTTGCGGATCGCACGCCCGCCGGCCCCGCATGAAGCTGGAACTTATTTGACGGCGTTGGCTTCGGTCAGCCCGTATTTCTTGAGGATCTCCAGGTACTTGGGGGTCTTCTTGAGGTCAGCCAGCCCGGAGTTCAGGTCCTGCAGCAGCTGCGAATCCTCTTTGCGGACGCCGGCCCCGATGATGCCCGGGTAGAACGGCCTATAGGGTGAGACGAGCTTCAGCTTGGGGTTCGGCTTCTGGACCAGGCTGTAGCCGATCACGGCGCTGTCGGTGAAGACCGCATCAACCTGCTTATTTTCCACGGCCGCAAGCAGTGAAGCCTGCGAGTCGAACAGCTTGACCTGGCTGCCGCCAAGGCTGTCAACGAGGTCCTTGAACACGGTGCCCGTCTGGGCGCCAAGAACCTTGCCCTTCACGTCGTCGCGTGAGGCCAGCGTTGAGTCTGCCGGGACCACCATCGCTTCACCTTCTGTGTACCAGGGGTCGGTGAAGTTGATCTGCTTCTTGCGGTCGTCGGTGATATACATGGCGTCCACGATCACGTCGGCTTTTTTGGCGTTGAGCGCGGCGATCAGGGTCGCGTATTCGGAGGTGAAGACTTTGATCTTCCAGCCCTTGGCCTGGGCGATGGCGTTGATCATTTCCCCGTCAATGCCCTTGAGCTCGCCGGAGGCTTGGTCTGTGAAGGAGAAGGGGGCGTCGTTGGACGTGGCGATGGTGATGGTCTTCTGCTCACCGCCGCCGCTGGCCCCGCCCCCGCCGCCTCCGGAGCCACAGGCGGTCATGGCGAGGGCCACAGCAACGCCCATGGGCACCAATGCAGCGAAACGCTTGCGGAGGATTTTTGTATTCATCATGAGGCGCCTTTTGCTAGTGATGGATTTCTACCGGTTGAAGCGGTCGAGCCGCAGAGTGGCAGTGGCCTTATGGGCTGCCATTCCCTCGGTGTCGGAGATCGTGGTGACGTAGTTGGCCAGCCGCGGGGTTGCACTTTTTTCGACCCGCTGGAAGGTAAGGGGTTTGAGGAACCGGGACACGGAGAGCCCGGCGGAGGACCGGGCGCCGCCTCCGGTCGGAAGCACATGGTTCGTGCCGGAGGAGCCCTTGTCCGAGTAGGCCACCGTGGACCACGGGCCCAGGAAGATGGAGCCGTAGTTCTGCAGGTTCTGGTGGTAGTAGACGTCGTCCGAGGTCTGGATTTCCAGATGTTCCGGTGCCAGCAGGTCCATGATCCGCACTGCCGTTTCCCGGTCCTCGGCCACATACACGGTGCCGTAGTCCCGCCAGGCCGGCCCTGCAATGTCCCGTGTGGCCAGCGTCCGCAGCTGCTTGCTGATGTGCCTGATGACCTCTTCTCCCAGCTCGTGGGAGGTGGTTACGAGGGAAGCCGGCGACTGCGGGCCGTGTTCGGCCTGGCCGAGGAGATCAGCGGCCACGAGCTCCGCATCGGCAGATTCGTCGGCGATCACGGCGACCTCGGATGGACCCGCCAGCAGGTCGATGCCGACACGTCCGAACAGCTGCCGCTTGGCCTCGGTCACGTACGCGTTGCCGGCGCCGACCAGAATGTCGACCGGTTGCTCCCCCAGGAGCCCAAAGGCCATGGCGGCCAGGGCCTGCACCCCGCCGAGGGCAAACGCCCTGTCCACGCCGGCCAGGTACGCGGCGTACAGCACTGCGGGGTTGCCCCCGCCCTGGGCGGTTGGCGGCGTGCAGGCCAGGACGTTGGGAACGCCGGCGGCCTTGGCGACCCCCACCGTCATGAAGGCGCTGGCAAGGATCGGAAACCGGCCTGCCGGGAGGTAGGCGCCGACGCGCGCCACCGGCACGTACTTTTGTCCGGTAAAGACTCCCGGGATGAGCTCGACTTCAAAATCGGTGAGGTGTTCGCGTTGCTCTACCGCGAACAGCCTGGTCCGTTCGGCGCTGGCCAGCAGGGCCTCCCGAAGCTCCGGGGAGAGCGACTCACCGGTCTTTGCCAGCTCGTTTTGGCTGATCTCCAGGTTCGTGCCCTGCCACCCGTCCAGGTCCCGGGCGTACTCGGTGACCGCGTCCATTCCGCGGGCCTCGATCTCGCCGAGCATCGCGGATACTGTTGCCACCACTTCGGGAAGCCTTTGCGCTGGCACGTCCTCGATGGCGGGCGCCTTGAGGGTGGTGAAGTTTCCCGGAATGTGAGCCTTGTCACGCTGGGTGATGTGCATGGCCTAAAGCTACTGACGCGTGTGCCATCGCACAACGGGACCCAAACATGTGCCTCATACAGGGTGGCCCTATGCTTAAGCCAGCTGATTTTGCCCGCGCCACCCGAGCGGTCCACCCCGCATCATTGTCTGCAAACCTGCCGAATGTCTTACTGAGAGCCAGGGTTAGCCATGACACTCGCGCAACTCCGGGCCTTCTTAGCGGCCTACGAACTCGGTTCCTTCACCGCTGCGGCACGAAAGCTGGAAACAAGCCAGGCCTCTGTCTCCGAACTCATCAGCCGGCTCGAACATGAGCTGCAGCACAGCCTGTTCACCCGCGGCGGGCGGCGGCTCATTCCTACCACGGCGGCTGTGGAACTGCGGGTCCACGCGCTGCAATCGGTCACCTCGTTCGACAACGGAGTCGAGGCGCTGAGGTCCATGTCGGCGCTGGAGGGAGGCGTCTGCACTTTTGGAGTGCTGCGGTACGGAGCCCACTACGACCTCGCCGACCTGGTGCAGCGCTTCCACCGCCGGTACCCCAAGGTCAGGGTGCGCCTCGTCGGGTTGAACTCGGTGACCGTGGCCGAGTCCGTGGCGTCGGGCGAAATCGAGGCCGGGCTGATCGTGCTGCCGGTGGCGGAAACGGGCCTTCAGGTTCGGCCGCTCTTCCGGGACGAAGTCTTCTTCGTGTCGGCCACCCGGCATCCTTCACGCGGCCCGGTCACCATTGAGGAGCTCGCTGAGTCGAAACTGGTCCTCTATGACGCCTTCGCCGGCTGGCGTGACCCCACCCGCCGGCAGATTCTGGAACGCGCCCATCTCAAGGGGCTGAAAATCGATCCGGCCATCGAGGTGGAACATGTCGACACCGCCCTGGGCCTGGTCGCCGCAGGGGCGGCTGACTCTTTTGTCCCCCAGGCGATTGTCAGAGGACCCGGTTTTCCGAAAAACGTCCATGCCGTCCCTTTCGCCGAGCCCTTGTTCGACACGATCGCCCTCATCCAGCGGGAGGGCGCCTACTTGTCGCCGGCGACCCGGAAGATGGCCCAGATGGCAGCGCGGACGTTGCTGTCCAAAGTGCCGCCGGGCCAGGTCCCGGGCCGCGGCACCGTGCACTAGCCGGCAGTCTCAGAGATCGGCCAGCACGGCCCCCGGGTTCTCGATCGCATCGGCGACGTAGCGCAGGAAACCGCCGGCGGTTCCGCCGTCGCACACACGGTGGTCGAAGGTGAGCGTCAGCTCGGTGACCTTGCGGACGGCAAGCTCCCCGTTGACCACCCACGGCTTGTCGATGATGCGTCCGACGCCGAGGATGCCCACCTCGGGGTGGTTGATGATTGCCGCGGAACCGTCCACGCCGAAGACGCCGTAGTTGTTCAGCGTGAAAGTGCCGCTGCCCAGCTCCGCAGGCGTGGCTTTACCGTCGCGGACGACGGCGGTGAGCCGCCGGATCTCCGCATCCAGTTCCCGGGCGCTGAGTTTGTCCGCATTCCGCACGGAGGGGACCATCAAACCCCGGTCCGTCTGCGCCGCAAACCCCAGGTTGACGCCGTCGAAGGCCACGATTTCCTGGCTGGCCCCGCCCGTGGTGTCCTCGGTGGTGACGATCCGGGTGTTCAGCTCCGGGAACTTCTTGAGCCCGGCGGTGACGAACCGGGCAATGAACGCCAGCAGCCCCGGGGCGTGGTGCGGATCCGTCTTCTTCAACGCGGCACGAAGCTCCACGAGCGCCGTGGCGTCCACGTCCACCCACACGGTGGCTTCGGGAATCTCGGAACGGCTGCGGCTCATGTTCGCGGCCACGGCCTTGCGCACGCCCCGGACCGGGGTGCGCCCGGAAATGCCCAGCCCGGTCCGCGCATCGGTGCCACCGGCGGCGGGGTGCGCCGTTTCCGCCGGCTGCGCCGCGGGTCGCCCAGCTGCCGGAGCCGGCTTGATCAGGGCCTCGACGTCGCGGCGCATGATCAGCCCGCTCGTCCCGGAACCCTGCAGCTCCCCTAAATCAACCCCATGGTCCCGCGCCATCCGCCGGACCAGCGGAGAAATCACGGCCCCCAGCTTCCCCGGAACCCGCGTCCGCATCAGCAAGAGATCGTCCGCAGCCTTCTCCGCCGCAGACACCTGAGCCACAGGCTCGGCCAATACGGCCCGCTTAGGTGCCCGCGTCCGCCGAGCAACCCCGTGCCCGCCCGGAGTCCCATACCCAATCAGCACATTCCCGGACCCGGCTTTCTCCTCCTCGCGGTAAACCTCGGCAGCTACTGCGGCCGGCGAGTCGGCAACAACGGCCGGTGAGTCGACAGCGCTACCAGCCGACGCAGGCAATGCCGCCCCGGGAGTGGCATCGGGCCTGTCGGAGCCGGACGGCATGCTGCTTGCAGCAATGCCGTCCGGCGAAGGGGCGGGGGCGGCATTGCCTGTGGCGGCGCCACTGGCGGCATCATCCGCGCCGGCCTCCCGGGCACCCGTACCGGGGGCCCCACCGCCGGACACGGAGACACCAACAGGAGTCACAGAAATCAGCGGCTTGCCGACGTCGAGCGTCTGGCCGGGCTCGCCGTGCAGCACGGCGACGGTGCCGGCATACGGCGAGGGGACCTCGACCATGGACTTGGCCGTCTCCACCTCGGCGATCGGCTGGTCAACGCGGATCTCGTCACCCACGGCTACGAGCCAGCTGACGAGCTCGGCTTCGGTGAGGCCTTCGCCGAGGTCCGGCAGGAGGAATACTTTCGGTTCGGTCATGGTCAGTCTTCCCACTGGAGGTCGTCAACGGCGTCGAGGATGCGGTCCACGCCGGGCAGGTAGTAGTGCTCGAGTTTCGGCGCCGGGTACGGCACGTCGAAGCCGGTGACGCGGCGGATCGGCGCGGCCAGGTGGTGGAAGCAGCGTTCCTGGACCCGGGCCACGATCTCGGAGGCCACCGAGGCGAAGCCGTGGGCTTCGGCGATGACAACGGCGCGGCCGGTTTTGCGGACCGAGGCGCAGACGGTCTCGTCGTCGAACGGCACGATCGAGCGGACGTCGATCACCTCAAGTGAGCGGCCCTCCTCGGCGGCGGCGGCCGCGGCGGCGAGCGCCGTCGGGACGGACGGGCCGTAGGCGATCAGCGTGGCGTCGGTGCCGGGACGGGCGACGGCGGCGCGGCCCTCGGAGGAGGTCCCGCGTTCGGCGTTCGCGGCGTGCTCGGCCCGCAGCGCGTCCAGGTCCACCTGGTCCTTGGACCAATACAGCTTCTTGGGCTCCATGAACATCACCGGGTCATCCGAGTCGATGGCTTCGCGGAGCATCCGGTAGCCGTCGGCCACGGTGGCCGGGGTGAAAACCTTGAGGCCAGCGGTGTGGGCGTAATAGGCCTCGGAGGAGTCGCAGTGGTGCTCCACTCCCCCGATGCCGCCGGCGTACGGGACGCGGATGACGATCGGCAGCTTCACGGTGCCTTTGGTGCGGTTGTGCATCTTGGCGACGTGGCTGACGATCTGTTCGAACGCCGGGTAGGCGAAGGCGTCGAACTGCATCTCGATGACCGGGCGCATGCCGTTCATGGCCATGCCCACGGCCATGCCGACAATGCCGGATTCGGCCAGCGGGGTGTCGAAGCAGCGGCTCTGCCCGAAGGTCTTGGTGAGCCCGTCGGTGATGCGGAAGACGCCGCCAAGCATGCCGACGTCCTCACCGAAGACCAGGACCGAGGCATCGGCGTGCATGGCGTCGGCCATGGCGGTGTTCAGCGCCTTGGCCAGGGTGATGGTCTGCGGGCCGGTCTTTTCGGCTTCAACGGCGGCCTTGGCTGCGGCCCGGGCCGTGGCGGCACTGACGTTGTTGTTCGCCTCGGAGGAGGTGGTGACGGTGGGGCTCATTGTGCGGACTCCTCGGAAGTCGTGGCGGAGGCGGCGTCGCGTGCCAGTTCGTCGGCGAGCATGGCGGACTGTTCCTTCAGCTGCGGGGTCGGGGCGGAGAAGACGTACTTGAAGAGGTCCTGGGGATCTACGGGGACATCCTCGCCCAGGCCCTCGCGCAGCTGCGCGGCTACGGTTTCGGCCTTTTCCGCGATCCGGGCGGCGCCGTCGTCGTCGAGCAGTCCGCGCTCCGTCAGGTAGGTCTTCATCCGGCTCAGCGGATCCTTGGCGACCCATTCGGCCACCTCGCTGTCCTGCCGGTAACGGGTGGCGTCGTCGGCGTTGGTGTGGGCCTGCATCCGGTAGGTGTGCGCTTCCACCAGGAGCGGGCCGGAACCGTCGCGGGCCAGTTTCACGGCCCGGCCGAGTACGGCCAGGAGCGCAACAATGTCGTTGCCGTCCACGCGTTCGCCGGCCATGCCATAGCCGACGGCCTTGTGCGCGAGCGACGGCGCGACCGACTGGTGCGCGAGCGGCACGGAGATGGCGTACTGGTTGTTCTGGACGAAGAAGACCACCGGGAGGTGGAACACGGCGGCAAAGTTCAGTGCCTCGTGGAAGTCGCCCTCGCTGGTGGCGCCGTCGCCGCACATGGCCAGGACAACGGTGTCCTCGCCGCGGAGTTTGGCCGCGTGGGCGACGCCGACGGCGTGGAGCAGTTGGGTGGTCAGCGGCGTGCACTGGATGCCGACCTTGTGCTTGGCGGGGTCGTAGCCGCCGTGCCAGTCGCCACGGAACAGCGTCATGGTCTGGACCGGGTCCACGCCGCGGGCCATCACGGCCACCGAGTCGCGGTAGGTGGGGAACATCCAGTCCCCGTCGGAGAGGCAGAGCGCCGCCGCGACCTGGCAGGCCTCCTGGCCGTGGCTGGAGGGGTAGACGGCCATCCGGCCCTGGCGGACCAGCGCGGAGTTTTGGTCGTTGACGCGGCGGCCGACGACTAGCTGCTCGTAGGCGGCCATCAGTTCCGCGTCCCCCGGGAGGCCGTATTCGTGGCCAGGCTGGGCGCCCTGCTCCGTGTGCGCGTTCGGCGCGCCGTCGGGTCCCACGATCTGGATCGGGTGCCGGGCGGGAAGCATGTAGTCCTCGACCGTGATGCCGAACTTGCGCACGGCCTCGCTGGCGGGATTTTCCGTCGCGGCGGAGGCCGCTTGCCCGGGGGCCGGCTGCTGCGCGGCCACAGGCTGCTGCGCAGGGTGGTCTGCGGAGATCGTCATTGGTCCGTCTTTCTGTAGCCACTATTCGCTCCCAGTATGGTCCCGGGGACCGTTTCGTATCCACCCCCGGGCGGAATCATGGAGAAGTCCCGGATTTTGCCCTAACCTGAAAGACAAAACGTAAATGTGAGCTGGATTACCGGCGGAGGTTGTGGACAAATGGCAGAGGCGGAAGCGGACCAGGCGGTACCGCTCGACGACGTGGACCGGAACATCATCGCCGAGCTGACCCGTGACGGCCGGATGTCCGTGACCCAGGTGGCCGAGAATGTCCACATTTCCCGCGCCCACGCGTACACCCGGATTGCCCGGCTGACCGGCGAGGGGGTCCTTACCAAGTTCACGGCGCTCGTGGATCCGATCAAGGCCGGGCTGAAGTCATCCGCCTACGTGACGCTGAAGGTGCGCCAGCATTCCTGGCGGGAGCTTCGGGAACTGCTCCGCGCGATTCCCGAGGTGCACCACATCGCCCTGGTGGGCGGTGACTTCGACGTCATTCTGCTGGTCCGCGCCGTGGACAACGTGGACCTGCGCCGGGTGATCTTCGACCAGCTGCAGTCCATGCCCGGGGTCCTGGACACGCAGACGTTCCTGGTGTTCGAGGACCTGGATACGAGATAGCCGCCCCGGGCCGCAAGGTACTCCGGTCAGTTCACGAAACCCTTGAGCCAGATCTTGAGTTCTTCGCCGAACTCAACGCGCTCGCAGGCGATGGTGATGACGGCCTTCAGGTAGCTGAGCTTGTCTCCGGTGTCGTAGCGCCGGCCTTTGAAGACCACGCCGTAGACGCCGGAGCCTTCGCCCTCACCGACGGCCAGGGACTGCAGCGCATCCGTCAGCTGGATCTCGCCGCCGCGCCCCGGCGGGGTGTCCTCCAGGACGCCGAAAACAGACGGGTGCAGCACGTAGCGGCCGATCACGGCAAGGTTCGAGGGCGCCTCGCCGGCGGCCGGCTTCTCAACCAGGCTGTTCACCCGGACGAACTCCTCGCCCTCGATGGCCGTAATGTCCGCGCATCCGTAAGCGCTGATCTGCGAAGGATCCACCTCGATCAGGGCAATCACCGATCCACCCGTCTTCTGCTGCACCTCCATCATGGTGGTGAGCAGGTCCTCGGCTTCATCTATCAGGTCATCGCCCAAGAGGACGGCAAACGGCTCGTCGCCCACATGCTGGCTGGCGCACAGCACAGCGTGCCCCAGGCCCTTGGCCTCTCCCTGCCGGACGTAGTGGATGGGTCCGAGGGCGGAGGCCTCGTGAACCGCGGCCAGGCGCTCCGTGTCGCCCTTGAGCTCCAGCGTCCGCTCGAGCCCGGGCGCCCGGTCAAAGTGGTCCTCCAACGCGCGCTTCTGCCGCCCCGTAATCATCAGCAGGTCCGTGAGCCCGGCCCTGACAGCCTCTTCGACCACGTACTGGATGGCCGGCTGGTCCACCACAGGCAGCATTTCCTTAGGCATCGCCTTCGTTGCCGGCAGGAAGCGGGTGCCCAGTCCAGCGGCAGGAATGACAGCCTTAGTTACGGATTTCCCCAAAGTCATAACCGAACATTACAAGCGCGTTCCGGAAATGAGAATGCTTCGTAGCAAAGACGAGTACTAGCGCAGCCAGGGCTCGGTAAGGCGCAGGAGCGGCTATCTGCCCTTGAAAACCGGGGCGCGCTTCTCTTGGAAGGCCAGGAAACCCTCGGCGTAGTCCTCGCTCTTGCAGAGGCGGGCCTGCTCGGCGTTCTCCTCCTCCATAGCCTCCCAGAGGCCAAGGCGCTGGTCGCGGATATGTGCCACCAGTTCCTTGCTGGCGTTGAACGCTCCGGTCGCGCCGGTGGCCACCCTGGCGACGATGGCCCGGGTGTTCTCCAGCAGCTCCTCCGCTGGCATGGCGCGGCTGAACAGTCCCTGCGCCACCGCCTCGGCGCCGCTCATGAGCTCCGCGGTGTAGATCAAATCGAGGGTGCGGTGCATCCCAAGCCGTTCGGTGAAGTACCAATGGCCGCCGGAGTCCAGCGTGGCGCCGAGCTTGGCGAAAGGGGAACCGAACTTGGCCGTGTCCGCGACGTAGACCACGTCCGTGGCCAGCAGCAGCCCGAGCCCCACCCCCAGGCAGGCGCCCTGCGCTGCGGCGAAGGTGGGTGCCGGGAAGGAGCTCATCTTCTTTAGCAGCGGCTGGACGAGTCCGCCCAGGTAGGCCTGGGCGTCGTCGCTCTCCGGAGTCACGCCTGCGATGTCCCTGCCCGCGCAGAAGGCACGGCCCTCGCCGCGCAGCAGCAGTGCCCGCACCTCCCCGCGCGCGGCGGCGTCGGCGGCGTCGTCGTACGCCTGTGCCAAATCCTGCAGCGCCTGCTCGTCCAGCGAGTTCAGCTTCTGCGGCGCGTCCAGGACAACCTCGGCGATGCCGTCGGCGATGGTCAGGGAAATCATGCGGCTCCTTGGATGGGTGAAGGCTTAGACGTCGAAGTCGACGGTGACTTCGGCGGTGGTGGGATGGGACTGGCAGGTCAGCACGTAGCCCTTGTCCAGTTCGTCCTGCTCCAGCGCGTAGTTCTCGTCCATCGTGACCGAGCCGCTGACCACCTTGGCGCGGCAGGTGCCGCAGACGCCGCCGGCGCACGCGAAGGGGACGTCCGGCCGGACCCGCAGGGCCGCGTTGAGGATCGATTCGCGGGCGTGGGTGGGGCTGGCGACCTCGCCCTGCAGTCCGTCGAGCTTGAAGGTGATCTTGTACGTCTCTTTGGACTCGTCCGCGATCACCGGCCGGCCGATGTTGCCCTCGGGGCGGTCCGGCTTGCCGGAGCTGAACAGCTCGTAGCGGACGTGTTCCGGCTCCACGCCCCGGGCCGCAAGGGTGTCGCGGCACAGCTGGACGAGCTCGAACGGTCCGCAGAGGAACCATTCGTCGACGTCGTCGGCGTGGATCGCGGTGCCCAGCAGCGCCTGGAGCTTTTCGGCGTCGATCCGGCCGCTGAGCAGCGGCGCGATCCGCTGTTCGCGCGAGAGCACGTGGTGCAGCGCCAGGCGCGACGGGTACTTGTCCTTGAGGTCCGCGAGTTCCTCAAGGAACATCACGTCCATGGCGGCCTTGTTGGCGTAGATCAAGTCGAAGCGGGTATCCGGGTGGGCAGCGAGCAGCGTCCGGGCGATCGCGATCACGGGAGTGATGCCGGATCCGGCGGCGATCGCGACAAACGATCCGGGCTCCCCCGCAAGCTCTTCCGGATGGTTCATGGAGTTCATGACGTTCTGTTCCACGGGCTTGCCGTCGCGGCCGTGCTTGGACACAAATGCGCCCATCGGGCTCATCACGTCCAGGACGTCGCCGGCCTTGAGCTCGGAGTTGGCCCAGGTGGAGAAAAGGCCGCCGAGGTCCTTCTTGATGGCCACACGGATCTCGCTGCTGCCGTCCGCGAAGCTGCGCGGCTCCGCGCAGATCGAGTAGCTGCGGCGGATTTCCTTCGGCTCGCCGGACTCGTCCGGAAGGGTGGTTCGCAGGGCGACGTACTGGCCCGGGAGGTAATCGAACTGGCCGGCCAGTTCAGCCGGAACGCCGAAGGTCACCTCGATGGCGTCATCGGTGAGCCGGCGGACTTCGTCCACCGTCAGGGCGTGGAAGGACGCACGACGGCGGCCGGTGGCTGCGGCCGACTCGGCGGCGGTCTGGCGGACAACAGTCATGGAGGCACCTGTTCCTTACAAAACTTTGAAGTAGTCGAACGGTTCCTTGCAGTCCTGGCAGACGTACAGCGCCTTGCAGGACGTGGAACCGAAGCGGGTGAGTTCCTTGGTGTTCAGCGATGAACACTGCGGGCATTTGACGGCGAGGGACAGGCGGATCGGCCCGGCGTGCCGGACGGCGTTGGAGTGGCCGGAAGGCGGGGCGATCCCGTACTGCTCCAGCTTGGCCTTGCCGGACTCGCTCATCCAGTCCGTGGTCCATGCCGGGGAGAGAACCAGCTCAACGTTGACGCTGGGATAGCCCTCCCGGTTGAAGGCGGTCACGAGGTCGTCGCGAATGGCGTCCATGGCAGGGCAGCCCGAGTAGGTGGGCGTGATGGTGACTTGCACGGCCGGGACCATGCCGCCGTCGTCTGCGTTTGGTTCCTTCGTCACCCGGACGTCGCGAAGGATCCCGAGGTCCTCGATGGTGAGGACGGGGATTTCCGGGTCGCAGACCCTGGCGGCGACGTCCCAGGCTTTCTGATCCGCAGTCTTCTGGTCTGCGGTCTTCTGCTGCCCGGGTGCCATGGAATCGGCCGTGGGGTGGCTGACGTACATGTCCGGCATGGTTACCAGCTCGCTCCGGGGAATTCGCGTGCCAGGACCTGCATTTCGGAGAGGAGGTAGCCCAGGTGTTCCGAGTGGAGTCCGCGGCGGCCGCCGCCCGGTGCGGGCTGGACCTGCGGGACTTCCAGTTCCGCTTCCGCGAGCACCGCGCCGGTGAGGCGGTCGAAGTCGGCGCGCAGGCTGGAGGGCTCGACGGCGGCACCGGACTCGCTGAGGCGGTGGGTAAGCTCATCGTCGCGGAACAGCTCGTCGACGTAGGGCCAGATGACCTTGAAGCCGTGGATCATCCGCTGGCGGGACTCGTCCGTGCCGAGGGCCAGGCGCAGCACCCACTGGGCGCTGTGGTCGCGGTGGTAGTCCACTTCCTTGACGGCCTTCGCCGCAATGCCGGCCAGGGTGGCGTCGGTGGAGTCCACCAGCCGGCGGTACAGCTCGAACTGGTAATAGCTCACGACGAACTGCCGGGCGATCGTGACCGCGAAGTCGCCGTTCGGGATTTCGAAAATCTCGACAGACCGGAACTCAGGCTCGCGGCGGAAGTACGCAAGATCGTCCTCGCTGCGGCCGTCAAATCCGCCGGCGTAGCTGAGGAAGGAGCGGGCATGGCCCACCTGGTCCAGGGCGATGTTGCCCAGGGCGATGTCCTCTTCGAGCTCCGGCGCACGGGAGATCCAGTGGCCCAGGCGCTGGGCCAGGACCAGGGCGTCGTCGCCCAGGCGGAGGGCGAATTCGGCGGCGTCTTCGCTGGGCTTGGCGGTGCCGCGGCTGACGGCCAGGGCAATGTCCTCCGGGCGGAGGGCATTTCCGGGGGTGATCCGGGTGGCGCTGGCCATGCCGTCGCCGCCGGCTCCTGCCCCGGTGACGCCGACGGAGATGTCCCCGTGGCCGGCGTCGTGGGCGTTTGCTTCAGTCGTTGCTTCGGGGGTGCTCACAGGTGCTTCACGCCTTCGCTCTTGGTGTAGTACGTCGCGTGCCGGTAATCCTTGCCCTGCGGCGACTCGAAGAAGGAGCCCTTTGAATCCGGGTCGCTTGAGGCGATGGCGTCGGCGGGGACTACCCAGATGGACACGCCCTCATTGCGGCGGGTGTAAAGGTCCCGCGCGTTGCGCAGGGCCATCGCGGCGTCCGGGGCATGCAGGGATCCGGCGTGGACGTGGGAGAGGCCGCGGCTGGAGCGGACGAAGACTTCCCAGATGGGCCAGACGTTGCCTGCGTGGGGTTCGGGGGTTGTCATGCTGCGGATTCCTTCTCTGCGTGCTTTTTGGCCTGTTTTTCCGCGTAGGCGGCGGCGGCTTCGCGTACCCAGGCACCGTTCTCGTGGGCTTCGCGGCGTCGTTCCAGGCGCTGGGCGTTGCACGGTCCGCGGCCGGCCAGGACTTCGTGGAACTCATCCCAGTCAAGCGGGCCATGCTCCCATTTCTTGGTTTCTTCGTTGAAACGGATGTCCTTGTCCGGGAGGGTGAGTCCCAGGACCTTGACCTGCTCCATCATCATGCCGACGAAACGGTTGCGGAGCTCGTCGTTGCTGAAGCGCTTGATGTTCCAGGCCATGGACTGCTTGGAGTTGGGGGAATCGTCATCCGGCGGGCCGAACATCATCAGGGCCGGGGCGTACCAGCGGTTCACGGCGTCCTGGGCCATCTGCTTCTGCTCGGGGGTGCCGTTCGAGAGTTCGAGCAGGATTTCGAAGCCCTGCCGCTGGTGGAAGGACTCCTCCTTGCAGACGCGGACCATCGCGCGGCCATAGGGGCCGAAGGAGGCCCGGCAGAGCGGCACCTGGTTGGCAATCGCAGCGCCGTCGACCATCCATCCGATGGCACCCATATCCGCCCAGGTCCGGGCCGGGTAGTTGAAGATGGAGGAGTACTTGGCCTTGCCGTCCATCAGGTCCTGCATCATCTGGTCGCGCGGCTGGCCAAGGGTCTCGGCGGCGGAATAGAGATAGAGGCCGTGACCGGCCTCGTCCTGGACCTTGGCCATCAGGATGGCCTTGCGCTTGAGGCTCGGGGCACGGGAGATCCAGTTGGCCTCGGGCTGCATGCCGATGATCTCCGAGTGCGCATGCTGCGAGATCTGGCGCAGCAGGGTTTTGCGATAGGCCGGCGGCATCCAGTCACGGGGTTCGATCCGGGAGTCCTCCGCCATGACTTTGTCGAAGTAGGCCTGCCCCTCGGCATCACGGCGGGCCGCGTCCTCCGGGCTCATTTCATGCCGCGTTTCGTGCCGTGCCGGGGATGGCTCGGCGGGCACTGACTGCAGGGTCTGCGATGCCATGGTTGCTCCTATGCATTTCCGATAAATAATTACCGACCGTTCGTTCAGGATATGCGGAAGGCGGGAAGGGAGTCAAGCACCGCGGCGCTGGCCGCGGCAGCCGACACGCGGGGCCCCGGCGGCCCGGAGGAGACGGACCAGCCATGGCCTCCGGTGATATTGTCCGGTCATGGCAACGCCGGAAGCAGCAGAACCACCAGCAGCACCACCCCCGCCACCGACGGGCCGGCGGCGCCGCCGGATCCTGTTCGCCGCCCTGGGGCTGCTGCTGACCGCCGGCATTGCCGCGGCGGCCTTCCTGATGGCACCGCGGACGGAGAACGCGGCCCCGCCGCAGACCCCGGCCCCGAGCGCCACACCAGCGGCGACCAAGAAGCCTAAGCCCACCCCGCCGCCGGAGCCTCCGCCCACCGCGCTGAACATCCTGCTGGTCGGCAGCGACAGCCGGGTCAACCAGCGGGCCGCGGCCGCTGCGGGCAAGCCGTCGACCCAACTGGCGGACAGCATCGTGTTCGTGCACATCCCTGCCAACCGGAAGCAGGCGTACGGCATCTCCCTGATGCGTGACCTGTGGGTGGACATCCCCGGCCACGGCCAAGCCAAGATCAACTCAAGCCTGCTGCTGGGCGGCCTCCCCCTGGTGACGCGGACCGTCGAGTCCCTGCTGGGCCAGCACGTCAACCACACCGTCATGGTCGATTTCCAGACTTTCGCCGCCCTGACGGACGCAGTCGGCGGCGTCGACGTTAATGTGAAGCTGCCCTTTGAGTCGACCATCGACCCGGGGGTCAGGTTTCCGGCCGGAGTGAACCGGCTCAACGGCGCCCGGGCCCTGGACTTCGTTCGCGAACGCAAAGCGTTCGTCGACGGCGACTACCAGCGCGTCCGCAATCAACAGACCTTCCTCAAGGCCGTTCTGACCAAGGTCGTCAAGCAGGGCGCAACCGACCGCGCCACCGCCCGCAAACTGGCGACCACTGCACTGCCCCGCATCACGGTGACCCCGGGACTGACCTTGGACGCCCTGGCACGCCTGGCGTTCAGCTTCCACACCATCCCGGCCAACGGCGCCGTGTTCTTCACGCTGCCGACGGCGGGGGTCGGAACCAGTGCGGACGGGCAATCCATTGTGCTCGAGGATCCCGCCGCCACCGCGGAGATCGCTGCGGCCCTCCGCGCCAACAAGCTCAGCAACTACGTGGCCGCCCACAAACTGCAAAACGGCAACTGACCGGCGCGGGGGTTGGGTAGATTGGGTCCATGACGCAGACTCCCGTGCAGCCTTCCCCGCAGCCCCCCGTCGCCAAGAAGGTCCCTGCCCCACGCACCCACCACGGCGACGTGTTCGAGGACGACTACGAGTGGCTCCGCGACAAGGAATCCGCCGAGGTCGTGGAACTCCTGAAGGCCGAAAACGCGTACCAGGAAGCCGTGACCGCCCACCAGGAACCGCTGCGCGAGGCCATCTTCCAGGAAATCAAGGGACGCACCCAGGAGACCGACCTCTCCGTGCCGAACCGCAAGGACGGTTGGTGGTACTACACCCGCTCGGTCGAGGGCAAGGAATATGGCATCCAGTGCCGCGTCCGCGCGCAGGACAGCGGCGACCGCGTGGCGGACTGGACTCCCCCCGCCGTCGAGGTCGGCGTCGAAATCCCGGGCGAGGAAGTTCTCCTGGACGGCAACATTGAGGCCGAAGGCAAGCCGTTCTTCGCCGTCGGCGGCTCCGCGGTCACTATCGACGGGAACCTGTATGCCTACGCCGTGGACAACGCCGGCGACGAGCGGTTCACCCTGCGCATCAAGGACCTCCGCAGCGGCGAACTGCTCCCGGACGTGATCGAGAACGTCTTCTACGGCATCTCCTTCTCCCCCGACGGCAGCCGGATCTTCTACACCGTGGTGGACGCGTCCTGGCGCCCGTACCAGGTGAAGTCCCACGTCCTGGGCACGCCCGTCAGCGAGGACGAGGTGATCTACCAGGAGGACGACGTCGCCATGTGGCTCGGCTTCGAGCTCTCCGCGGACCGCCGGCACCTGGTCCTGGGCATCGGCTGCTCCGAGTTCAGCGAAACCCGCCTGCTGCGCTTCGATGACCCCGATGCCGGGCTGACAACCGTTATTTCCCGCGACGAGCGCATCCTGTACGAGGCCGAACCGTTCCTGCTGACCGGCCCGGACGGCGACAAGTCCGAAACCATCCTGCTGACCCACAACAAGGACGCCATCAACTCGATGGTCTCGCTCGTGGACCCGGCCGAACTCGCCAAGCCCGCCGCCGAGCAGCACTGGCTTACGGTTGTCGCGCATTCCGACCAGGTGCGCGTCAACGGCGCCGGCGTCACCTCCACCCATCTGGTGCTGTCCATCCGCAAGGACACGATCGAACGGGTGCAGGTCCTTCCGTTGGCGGGCCTCGGCACCCCGGACCAGGGCGCACCCGTGGAGCCGGCCTTTGACGAGGAGCTGTACACCGCCGGGGTGGCCGGCTCCGACTATGAGGCCCCCGTCATCCGGATGGGCTACACCTCCTACTTCACGCCCTCGCGGGTCTACGACTTTGTGCTCCCGACGGCGGAAGCGCCCGCCGGCGAGCTGCTGCTGCGCAAGGAAAGCCCGGTGCTGGGCGGCTACTCGTCCGCCGACTACGTCGCAACCCGGGAATGGGCGGTGGCGTCCGACGGGACCCGCATCCCGCTCTCGGTCCTCCGGCACGCCTCGGTGCGGCAGGATTCGACCGCGGCCGGGCTGGTCTACGGCTACGGCTCCTACGAACTGAGCATGGACCCGGGCTTCGGCATTCCCCGGCTCTCGCTGCTGGACCGCGGCATCGTGTTCGTGATCGCGCACGTCCGCGGCGGCGGCGAGCTGGGCCGGCACTGGTACGACGACGGCAAGAAGCTGCACAAGAAGAACACCTTCACCGACTTCATTGCGGCCACCGACTGGCTCGCCGGATCCGGCTGGGTGGACCCGGCCCGGATTGCGGCGATGGGCGGCTCCGCCGGCGGCCTGCTGATGGGCGCCGTGGCCAACCTAGCGCCGGAAAAGTACGCGGCGATTGTCGCAGCCGTCCCGTTCGTGGATGCCCTGACCACCATCCTTGACCCGGAACTGCCGCTCTCCGCCCTGGAGTGGGAGGAATGGGGCAACCCGATCACGGACCCGGACGTGTACGCGTACATGAAGTCCTACACGCCGTACGAGAACGTCCGGGCGGCGGCGTACCCCAAGATCGCGGCCGTCACTTCGTTCAATGACACGCGGGTGCTCTACGTGGAACCGGCCAAGTGGGTGCAGCGGCTGCGCGAGGTGAACACCGGCAGCGAGCCGATCGTGATGAAGATCGAGATGGAGGGCGGCCACGGCGGCGCCTCCGGCCGCTACGTGCAGTGGAAAGAGCGCGCCTGGGACTACGCCTTCGTCGCGGACTCCCTCGGCGCCACGGAACTGCTGCCCGGCGCCGGGCTGAAGTAGGCGTCGCCTCTCCCCCGTCGGTCGCTCCGTAACCGCCGTCTTGAGCCTTCAAAAGGGCCGTTACGGAGCAACCGACGGAATATCCAGCCTCCCGTGTACCCAAATTTGATCATCATGCTTACTATTGACCTGCACTAGGCACGTAGTTGGAGACACTGCTCACTGGGGGCAGCAGGAAACCGTGCCGGAACTGGAGTCATTCGTGAGCACTGAACAAGCTATGAGCGGGCTGTCCGACGAGGAACTGATGGCCGAGGGCGCCACCGCCCTGCCGGACAAGGAAGTTGCCTCGGTCCTGGATCTGAACGCCGACCTCAACCTGGGCATCGAGGCCGCCGCGCCGATCGACCTCGCCGTCGCTGCCAACGCCAACGTCGCGGCCCCGATCGACGCCGCCGCATCGGCGAACATCCTCTCCGCTGGCTCGGAGGCGCAGGCCCTCTCCGACCAGGGCGTCATCATCGACCAGGGCATCACCGCCGACGCCAACGCCACCTCCGTCCAGGACAGCGGCATCGACCAGGCCGCCGACTCCACCGCACCCACCGCCGCCGGCGATGCCGGTACGGCCGCTCCCACGGCCGACGGCGGCACCACCGCGACGGTCGATGCCGGAGGGGTGCTTCCGGACGGAACTGTGGACGGCGCTGTTGGCGACGCCACGGGCGTCCTTCCGGACGGCACGGCACCCGACCTGGGCGGCGCCGTGGACGGCGCCGTGGGCGGAGCAACCGGAGCACTCAACGGCAACCTGCTGAACGTCGACGTCAACCTCGACGCCAACGCTGGCATCACCGCGCCGATCAACGGTGCGGTGGCGGCCAACGCCAACGTTGCGGCACCGATCGATGCCGCCGTCGCCGCCAACATCGGCTCGATCGACAGCAACGCGTTCGCCGTGTCGCAGCAGGATGCGATCATCACCCAGAACATCGAGGGCGAGGCAACGGCCTCGGCTGACCAGCAGTCGAACATCCAGCAGTAGCAGCTAGATGACTACCTTGCATGGCGGGCCGTCCGCGCAGGACGGCCCGCCGGTCTCTGCCGCCCCGGGCACCCTGCCGCCTCCGGCCCTGGCCGACGGCGTCCAGCTGATCGGCGAGACGAAGGGCTCCGGCTACAAGCAGGCCCCGTCGTTGGTCCGGCGTGCCGACGGCCAGACGATCCAGCTGACTCGCCTGCTCTACTTGGTGCTCGAGGCCATCGACGGCCGCCGCAGCCTGGAGGAGATCGCGCAGCACGCCGGCAGCGCCTACGGCAAGCCAGTCAATGCGGGGAACGTCCAGACACTGATCGACTCCCAACTGCTCCCCCTGGGCCTCCTGCGGCTGGCCGACGGCTCGCAACCCGAAGTCAAGAAGTCCAACCCGCTCCTGGGCATGCGCTTCCGGTACTCCGTGACGGACCCGGAACGCACGCGGAAACTTACCGCCCCCTTCGCCACACTCTTCAACCCGCTGATCGTCGTGGCCGTGACCGCCGCCTTCCTGGCGACCTGCTGGTGGGTGCTGATGGTCAAGGGGCTCGCCTCGGCCACCCATGAGGCCTTTGCCAATCCGGGTCTGGTGCTGCTGATCCTGCTGGTCACGGTACTGTCGGCCGGCTTCCACGAATTCGGGCATGCCGCCGCGGCCCGCCGCGGAGGGGCCACGCCGGGCGCCATGGGCACCGGTCTGTACCTGATGTGGCCGGCGTTCTACACCGACGTCACGGATTCGTACCGGCTGGGCCGCGCCGGCCGGATCCGCACCGACCTGGGCGGCCTGTACTTCAACGCCATCGTGGCTGTGGCCATCATGGGTGTCTGGTGGGCCACCGGTTTCGACGCCCTGCTGCTGGTGGTGGTCACCCAGATCCTGCAAATGGTCCGGCAGCTGATGCCGATGGTCCGGTTCGACGGGTACCACATCCTCGCTGACGCCACCGGAGTCCCGGACCTCTTCCAGCGGATCAAGCCGACCCTGCTGGCGTTAATTCCCTGGCGCAAAACCGATCCCGAGGCCCGGCTCCTCAAGCCCTGGGCCCGGGCCGTGGTCACCGTTTGGGTGCTCGTCACCGTGCCCTTGCTGCTTTTCAGCCTGGTCACCATGGTGCTTACCCTGCCGCGGATCCTCGGCACCGCCTGGGACAACGGTTGGAAGCAGCAGGCCATGCTCTCGCACAGCGCCGCCTCGGGCGATTTTGCCGATGCTGCCGTGCGGGGGCTTGCGATCATCTGCATTGCGCTGCCGGTCCTGGGCATCTTCTATATCCTGCTGCGCCTGGGCCGGCAGTTCGTGACCGGCCTCTGGCAGCGGACCCGCGGCAAGGCACTGCAGCGCGGCGTCGCCATGGCCGCCATCGCAGCTGTCACAGCGGGCCTCGCCTGGGCCTGGTGGCCCGGCGCCGAGACCTACCGCCCGGTCCAGCCCTACGAACGCGGCACCCTCAGCGACATCACCACGGCCGTGTTTCCCGCCGCCTCGACCAAGGCGATGAAGGAGGGCCAGGCCGGCCGTACCGTGGCGCTCTGGCCGGCCGGCGCGAAGAAGCCCACCCGCGAGGACCCACAGCTGAGCATGGTGTTGGTACCCCGGGAAGGGTCTGCCCCAGCCGGCGGATCCGGCACCACGACGGCGGCCCCGTCCTGGGTGTTCCCCTTCGACAAACCGGCCGCACCGGAAGAGGGCGGCAACCAGTCGCTGGCCGTCAACACCACAGACGGTTCGGTCGTGTACGACGTCGCCTTCGCATTGGTGTGGGCCGACGACGGCGAAGACGTCCGCAACACCAACGAGGCGTATGCCTTCGCCAGCTGCAAGGACTGCGCCGCCGTGGCAGTCGGTTTCCAGGTGGTGCTGATCGTGGGCCAGGCGGATGTGGTCGTGCCGGAGAACCTCTCCGCCGCCGCCAACTACAACTGCCTCAGGTGCCTCACCTACGCCCTGGCCAGCCAGTTGGTCCTCACGCTGGACGGGCCGCTGAGCCCGGACGGCATGTCCAGGCTCACCGCGCTGTGGCAGCAGATCGCGGAGTACGGGCGGAACCTGCAGAACGTTCCGCTCTCGGAGATCCAGGGCAAGCTGAACGGGTTCAAGGAACAGATCATGGAGATCGTCCGGACGGACCCCAGCGCCACCCCGGGCGGGGCTGGCACGCCGACGGCGCCGGCAACGGCTTCGCCGGGCGCCACCCCCGGGTCCACACCCTCGCCGTCGCCTGCCACGACGGACCAGCCCGGCCCGGGTGCAACCGTCCCGCCCGCACCGGACGCCACGCTCGACCCGGAGCCCAGCCAGCCTGTGGACGGCGCCACCGAGCCGGCCCCCGCGCCGGGTCCCGGCGAAGACACCGCCTCGCCCGCCACCACGACGTCGGCTCCGCCGGCCCCGTAGGCCGCCGTCGGGAGCCGCCGGCTGCCGTCGTTGACGCTCCAGCCCAGTTCATGGCTGCCCGAACCTGGCCGGGATCAGACGAGCCGCGGGATCTCGGGGGCCGCCGGAGTCCGGAGGCTGCGGGTACGGGAACAACTGGGCGGGAGCGTCGGGAGCTGTCGGCCGGAGCAATCGCCGGGTTGTACGGGCCGGCGTCCCTACCCCGGCTGCCGGGCCTGCCACTCCTCGGCGAGCATCGCGTAGACCACCTCGGTGGCCCACTGGCCCTGGTAGTGCCACTTGTCCACCTGGGTGGACTCCAGCCGCATGCCGAGGCGCTCACACAGGGCTGCGGAGGCGGTGTTCAAGGCATCCAGCTTGGCATCGATCCGGTGGAAGCCAAGGTCCTCGAAACCCAGCTTCAGCATCGCCTGCGCAGCTTCGGCCGCGTAGCCTTTTCCGCGGGCTTCCGGCGCCAGGCTCCAGCCGACCTCGGCCTGGCCGCAGCCGGGGAGCCACTTGAGCACCACCTCGCCCAGCAGTCCCGGCGAGTCGGCAGCCTCGATTGCCAGCGCCACCCAGTCGCCCTCCTGTTCGAAGACGAAGTTCGCGTACTTACCCACGTACTCCATCGACTGCGTGTAGCTCTTGGCCTCCCGCGGGAGGAAGCGGGCGGTTTCCGGCAGCGAGTGGTAGGCGTGGAAGGCGTCCAGGTCCCCGGCCTCGAAGCGGCGCAGCACCAACCGCCGAGTGCGGAGGGGCAGCCGGAAGGAAAGGTTCAGTTCGGTCATGCCCCCAGCCTAGGACCCGTTCCCCGCCGGTTGCTCCCCGCCGGCCCCCTCCCCTCGCAAGCTCGGTCAGGGAACCCTGCCGGCGTGGGCCCAGCAGTGCCGTTTTGAGCCGCCAGAAGGGCGGTTACTGAGCAACCGATGAGCGGGCGACGACGGCGGCGGTCGCCTCCGCGATCGCGCGTTCCTCGTCGGTGGGCACCACCAGCACCGGCAGGGCCGACTCGGGCGTGGAAATCACCCGGGGTTCCTTTGACCGCTCTCGGTTCAGCCCGGCGTCGAGCTCCACGCCGAGAGCCCCCAGCCGTTCCGCAACCAGGCTCCGGAACTGGTGCGAGTTTTCGCCGATCCCGGCGGTGAAGACCAGGGCCTTCGCGCCGCCGACGGCCACGTGGTAGCCGCCGATGTACTTGGCCAGCCGGTAGGAGGCCACCGCGAGGGCCATGGCGGACTTGGCGTCGCCGGCTTCGGCCGCCTCGACGACGGAGCGCATGTCGTTGTTCCCCGCGAGGCCCTTGAGCCCGGACTGGCGGTTCAGCATGGAATCGAGGTCCTCGGCGGACCAGCCGGCCCGGCCCAGGAACACCAGGATCGACGGGTCCAGGTCGCCGGAGCGGGTGCCCATCACAAGGCCCTCCAGCGGGGTGAAGCCCATCGAGGTGTCGATGGACTTGCCGCCGCGGATGGCAGTGACCGAGGCGCCGTTGCCGAGGTGCGCGATGACGGCGTCGAATTCGTCCACCGGCAGGTCCAGCAGCGCCGCGGCCCGGTGCGCCACATACTCGTGCGAGGTGCCGTGGAAGCCGTAGCGCCGGATGCCGTGGTTGGTGTAAAGCTCGTCCGGCACGGCGTAGCGCCAGGCGTGTTCGGGCAGGGTGCGGTGGAAGGCGGTATCGAAGACGGCCACCTGCGGCAGCTCCGGCCACTTCTTCGCGATCGCGCGGATGCCGAGGACGTTGGCCGGGTTGTGCAGCGGCGCCAGGGGGTTCAGCCGTTCGATGGCGCGGGTGATCTCGTTATTGACCAGCACGGGCTCGGCGAAACGCTCACCGCCGTGCACCACACGGTGGCCTACGGCGTCGAGCGGCCGGTCACCCAGTGCCTCGTGGATCGCCCCGTCCACTTGTTCCAGGGCCTCCGCGTGGTCGCGGGGGCCCTCAATCTCGCCGTCGCCGTCACCGCCGTTGCCCATCCCGATCTTCTCGACCAGCCCCTCGGCAAGGACGCTGCCCGCTTCGACGTCGCGGACCTGGTACTTGAGCGAGGATGAGCCGGAGTTGATGACGAGAACGAGCATGGGGCCTCCTAAGCCTTGGCTTCGACGGGCTGTACGGTTGCGTGTCCGGCGGCCGGCGCGGCGGCCTGTCCCGTGGCCGGCTGGGCCGACTGGGCCTGGATCGCGGTGATGGCGACGGTGTTCAGGATGTCATCCACCGTGCAGCCGCGGGACAGGTCGTTGACCGGTTTGCGGAGCCCCTGCAGCACGGGCCCGACGGCGACCGCACCGGAGGACTGCTGGACCGCCTTGTAGGTGTTGTTGCCGGTGTTCAGGTCCGGGAAGATGAAGACCGTCGCCTGGCCGGCCACGGACGAGCCGGGCATCTTGGACTCGGCGATGGCGGCGTCGACGGCGGCGTCGTACTGGATGGGGCCCTCCACCGCGAGGTCCGGGCGCCGCTGGCGCACGAGTTCGGTGGCCTGGCGGACGGCGTCGACCGCTTCGCCTGCCCCGGAACCGCCGGTGGAGTAGGAGAGCATGGCAACGCGCGGTTCGACGCCGAACTGGGCCGCGGTTTCGGCCGAGGCCAGGGCGATGTCCGCGAGCTGCTCCACATTGGGCTCGGGGTTGACCGCGCAGTCACCGTAGACCAGCACCCGGTCCGGCATCAGCATCAGGAACACGGAGGAGACGATCTTGACGCCCTCGCGGGTCTTCACGAACTCCAGCGCCGGGCGGATCGTGTGTGCCGTCGTGTGCGCGGCGCCGGAGACCATGCCGTCCACCACGCCGAGCTGGACCATCATGGTGCCGAAATAGCTTTCGTCCTGCATCACCTCGAGTGCCTTCGCCAGGTCCACGCCCTTGTGCGCGCGCAGCTCCGCGTATTTCTGCGCGAAACCCTGGCGCAGCTCGGAGGTGGCCGGGTCCACGATGTTGATTCCGGCGAGGTCGATCCCCTGGGTGGCGGCAAGTTCGCGCACGTCCGCCTCCCGGCCCAGCACGGTGAGCTCGCAGACGTCCCGGCGGTGCAGGATCTCCGCGGCCCGGAGGATCCGGACGTCCGTGCCCTCCGGCAGGACGATGTGGCGGCGCTGCGAACGGGCCCGTTCGATCAGGTCATGCAGGAAGCGCAGCGGCGTCATCCGCTCCGGCCGTGGCAGATGCAGCCGCTCCAACAGTTCCGCCTCGTCCACGCGTTTGGCCCACAGGCCCAGCGCTGACGCCACCTTGCGGCGGTGGCCGGACCAGATTTCGCTGCGCACCTCGGAGACGCGTTTGGCGGTCACGTAGGTGTCGTCCGGGGCGGCGAAGATCGGGAACGGGGCCTGCGCCAGGAGCGAGTAGATGGTGGGGTCCGGGGCCAGTCCGCCGGTCAGGATCAGCGCCGACGGCACCGGGAATTCCGGCGAGAAGGAGGAGGCCAGGCAGGCCACCAGCACGTCCGCCCGGTCGCCCGGAACGATCACCAGCGCGCCGTCGTCGAGCACGTGCAGGAAGTTGGCCACGTTCATGGCCGCGACCTTGACCGAGTGCACATCGCGTTCCAGGTCCGGCAAGCCGGCCACCTGGCCGATGCCCAGCGCGGCGGCCACCTCGCCGGTGGTGGGCCGCGCGATGTCCTCCAGTTCGGGGAAGACGTACACCGGCCGGCCGGAGGCGCCCGGGCGCACCGCCGCGGCGATTGCCTCCAAGTCCTCGGGATTGGCACGGTTGACCATGATGGCCAGCAGGGTGCACCGCTCGGCCAGGAGTTCCTTGCGGGCCACCTCGACGGCGTCCGCGGTTTCGGCCACCGTGCGGCCCTTCGCCCCTACGACGGCGACCATCGGCGCCGCGAGGTTGTTGGCGAGCCGGGCGTTGAGGTCGAATTCGACGGCGGCGTCCTGGCCGGTCAGGTCCGTGCCCTCGATGATCACCACGTCGCAGTGCCGGGACATCTCCGCGAAGATCTCCACGCAGCGCGAGTCGATCTCCTCGCGGTTTCCCTCCGCGAGCAGGCCCCGGACCTCGGCGAAGGTCAGACCGCTGCGGCAGCGGTCGTCGTCGAGGTCGAAGCGGGACTTCATCAGCGCAACCATCGGGTCCGCGTCGGCGCGGCCGTGGACCACGGGCTTGAAGAAGCCGATGCGGTCCGCGTGCCGGTGCAGGGTGTCTGCCAGGCCCAGGGCAATGAGCGACTTCCCGGATCCCGGCGTCGTCGCGCTGACATATATTCCTTTGGCCATGTGTCCCAGCATACTTACACCCCTTGACAGCAGGCACCCGGATGGGATTACCTAATGAACATTCGGTAAATAAAGCTGGAGGCAATGACGCATGGCTGAACTGACGATTTCCGGTGACACCCACCCCATCCTGAAAGACGACTACGCCTCCGAATGGATGGGCATTGAAGTCCTGGCGCTCGACGACGGCCACGCCACCATCCGGATGCCGCTCCGCCAGGAGATGCTCAACGGTTTCGGCATGGCCCACGGCGGCATGATCTTCGCCTTCGGCGACACCGCCTTTGCCCTCGCCTGCAACCCGGTGAAGCCGGGCGTGGCCGAGGAAGGCACCATCACCGTGGCGTCCGGCGTCGACATCAACTTCATCAAGCCGGCCTTCCGCGGGCAGATCCTGACCGCCGTCGCCAACCACCGCGCCAGCACCGGCCGCAGCGGGCTGTACGACATCCAGATCTACGCTGCCGACCCCGCTGCCATCCCCGGCCCGGCAGGCTCCCCCGCCGGCTCCACACCGGCCACCACACTCCCGGGCGGGCTACCCTCCGACATCGCACCGGGCGAACTCATCGCCGAGTTCCGCGGCCGCAGCCGCACCATCTCCAAGAAATAGAAACAGGGACACAGATGACCACCCCCACCGCCGAATCTGCCCTCGCCCCCAGTGACGCCGTCCTGGACCGCGAAGAAACCATCTCCCGCGACGAGCTCGAGGCCTTGCAGCTCAGCCGCCTGCAGCACACCGTGGCGTACGCCTACGACCGAGTCCCGCTGTACAAGCGGAAGTTTGATGAGGCCGGTGTGCACCCCACCGACCTGCGCGAACTCTCGGACCTGGGGAAGTTCCCTTTCACCACCAAGGAAGACCTCCGGCTCGAGTACCCCTTCGGTATGTTCGCCGTGCCGCAGCACGAGGTGGCCCGGATCCACGCCAGCTCCGGCACCACCGGCCGCGCCACCGTGGTGGGCTACACCAAGAAGGACCTCGCCGACTGGGCCAAGCTGGTGGCCCGCTCGCTGCGCGCCTCCGGCGTCCGGCCCGGCATGAAGGTCCACAACGCCTACGGCTACGGCCTGTTCACCGGCGGCATGGGCGCCCACGCCGGCGCCGAAGCGCTGGGCTGCACCGTCATTCCGATCTCCGGCGGCCAGACCGAGCGCCAGATCACGTTGATCCAGGACTTCAAGCCGGACGCCATCCTGGCCACCCCGACGTACCTGCTGACCATCGCGGACGCCATGATGAAGCAGGGCATCGACCCCGCCTCCACCTCGCTCAAGTACGCCGTGCTCGGGGCCGAGCCGTGGACCGAGGAAATGCGGCACGAGCTTGAAGTCACCATGAACATCAAGGCCTGCGACATTTACGGCCTCTCTGAGGTCATGGGCCCCGGCGTCGCCGGCGAGGCCGTGGAGACCCAGGACGGCAGCCACATCTGGGAGGACCACTTCCGGCCCGAGATCATCGACGCCTTCGACCCGTCCGTGGTCCTGGGCGACGGCGAGCCCGGCGAACTGGTTTTCACCTCGCTCACCAAGGAAGCCCTGCCGATCATCCGGTACCGCACCAAGGACCTCACCCGGCTGCTGCCCGGCACCGCCCGTCCGGCGCACCGCCGGATGGGACGCATCACTGGCCGCAGCGACGACATGATCATCCTGCGCGGCGTGAACCTGTTCCCCTCGCAGATCGAGGAAATCGCGCTGCGCATCCCCGAACTCAGCCCGCACTTCCAACTGGAGCTCACCCGTCCGGAGGGGCAGCGGATGGACCAGCTGACCGTCAAGATCGAACGCCGCGAGTCGGTCACGGTCGAGGGCAGCGCGACGGCGGCGAAGGTGCTGCAGCAGCAGATCAAGATCCACGTCGGCTCCTCCTGCACCGTCGACGTCGTCGAGCCCGGTTCGCTGGAGCGTTCCAACGGCAAGTTGCGCCGGATCTACGACATGCGCCCCAAGTCCTGACCCGTCCCCGCTTGTCCAGCCACCGGCCGGCCCGGCAGGAGTGTCCTTCGAGGCCACGCTGCCGGGCCGACCGACCGTTCATGAGAAACTAGCGAGTATGCCCAGCACAGCAACCACCACCAAGCGCGGCCGTCCCGGCTATGACCAGCAGTCGGTGCTGCTGATCGCCGTCGATGTCTTCAACCGCCACGGCTATGACGCCACCTCGATGGGCATCCTCGCCGAGAACCTGGGCATCTCCAAGTCCGCGATCTACCACCACGTGCCGTCCAAGGGCGATCTGCTCAAACTCGCCCTCGACCATGCCCTCGGCGGCCTCGAAGCCATCCTGGACCGGCCTGAGGCGCGGACCGGCTCGGCCGACGCCCGGCTGGAATTCGTGGTCCGCGAGACCATCTCCGTCCTGGTGGAACGGCTGCCGTTCGTCACCCTGCTGCTGCGGCTGCGCGGCAACACCGAGATCGAGCGGGACGCCCTGGAACGCCGGCGCACGTTCGACCACAAGGTGGCCGCCCTGATCTCGGCCGCCGGCGACGAGGGCTCGCTGCGCCAGGACATCGACCCCCGCACCGTCACCCGCCTGCTGTTCGGCACCATCAACTCGATCGTTGAGTGGTACAAGCCCGGCGGGTCCCTCTCCCCCGAGAAGCTGGCCGACGACGTCGTCGCCATGGCGTTCCACGGCCTCCACGTCCCCACCAAAGCCTGACGCCGCCTCCGGGGGCACCGTTAACGGCCGCGGGCAGGCGGTGTCGCCCTCAAAGCCCGGCGGGTCCGTGTCAACCTGCCCCCGCAAGGCCGGGAAACCCGTTCACGGCCACGAACCAGCCCATGTACAGCAACACGGCGGACAGCGGAAGCACTGCCAGCCCAAGCACGATCGAGTAGTCCTTGGCGCGGAGCAACGCTGCAAGGTTGACCACCAGCGTGCCGGCCACCACGAGGCCCTGGAAAACGCTGTTCGCGACCACCGCCCGGGGCGACTCGAACATGCCGCCGGCACCCACCAGTAACGTCACGAGGTACCAGGACGGCAGGACCCAGACCGGGAAAGCAGCCATCGCGAGGTCCAGGACCAGAGCCACATTGCCGATGCGGGTGCGTGGCAGCCAGGCAATCTTGCGGCCGCGCGCCTTGGAAGGCGACGTCACGGGGCCGCCCCGCCCGGGGTCGAAGTGAGCCAGCCAAGGAAATACATCAGCGCAGCCGACAGCAGCACGGTAAAGGCCGCGACCAGGAGGGAGCGTTCCTTCGCCCGGAGCAGGGCAGTCCAGAGCGCCGCGACGGAACCCACCAGCATGGCTACCACCACGTCGTCGGCGGCTCCCGCCCTGAACACGGCCTGCCCCAGGACCAGGAGCACCCAGACGGGCGAGAGCACCGTGAGGTAGGCCAGCGTCAGAGCCACCTTGCCGGCCCGGGTGGTGGGGAACCAGACGACGCGACGGACCAGGGTTTCGGATACCGGCCCGGAAGACGACTCAGTCATGTCTGCGCCTCGCCTCCGCCATCCGGGAATCTGGTCTCAAGCTACACCCGGGGTGCGTCCCGGGGACAGGACCGACCGGCCCTAGCCGCGGCCCCGGCCCGGGACATAGAACAGCGCCCCGGCAGGCCGGGGCGCTGTTCTATGATTCCGTTCCGCAATTCCGTTCTGCAGCGGGAGCCCGCAGCCGGGAGCCCGGAGCCGCCGCTCAGAGCTGGTAGTCGGCTGCCGTGGTGATGTTCTCGTGCACGCAGAGAATGTTGTGCTCGGAGTCCATGAACCAGGCGCACTTCTCGGAATCCGTTGTGCAAATGTGGTTCTCGGTCTTGAGATCAGGGAGGTTGTAGTCCTGGAACGTGACGCCCCTGGCTTCCATTTCCCTCACGGTGCGTTCGATCTCGCTGACTTCGAAACTCAGGGTGGTGTGCTCCGAATGCTTTCCATCCTTGACTGGCATCAGTTGCAGCATCGGGCCGCCTTCTGAACCAAATAGTTCACTTCCGTCGTCTGCCACGCCACGGTGCGGGAGCCCCAGGGTGTCCGCATAGAAATGCCGGGCACGCGCTACATCATCGACTGGCAGGACTGTTGTGGCTTTGTTGAGTGCTAGGGACATTTCGCCACCTCCTACGAGCACGATTTTACGCCGGGGCAAGGTGGAAAGACCCGCCCCTCCGCGGTTGCTCTATCACCTGTGGGTTGCCATTCGAACGTCGCGGCAGCCATAAGTGATAGAGCAACGGGCGGGGCGAGGGGTTACTTCTCGACGAGGGTCAGGACGTCGTAGGTGGCGACGATTTCATCGTTCTGGTTGGTCAGGACGGCGTCCCAGGCCACCTCGCCGTACTCGTCGGTCTCGCGCGGGGTGATCTTCTTGGCCGTCAGGGTGACGCGGATGGAGTCACCGGCCGCGACGGGCGTGATGAAGCGCAGGTTCTCCAGGCCGTAGTTGGCCAGGACCGGACCCGGCGCGGGCTCCACGAACAAGCCGGCACCCCAGGCCAGGAGCAGGTAGCCGTGCGCCACGATGCCCGGGAAGAACGGGTTGGCTGCCGCCGCTTCTTGGTTCGTGTGGGCGTAGAAGGTGTCGCCGGTGGAGTTCGCGAACTTGGTGATCTCCTCCAGCGAGACCTCGCGCAAATCGGAGCGGATGGCGTCGCCGATGTGCAGCGTGCTCAGGTGCTTCCGGAACGGGTGCTGGCCCTCGGTCTCGAGGGTGTAGTTGCGGTCCGCACCGGTGTGCCAGACGCCCGTGACGGCCGTGAGCATGTTGGGCGAGCCCTGGATGGCGGTGCGCTGCATGTGGTGCATGACCGAGCGGATGCCGCCCAGTTCCTCGCCGCCGCCGGCACGGCCCGGGCCTCCGTGGACCAGGTGCGGGACCGGGGAGCCGTGGCCGGTGGAGCTGCGGGCGTCCTCCCGGTTGAGCATGAGGACGCGGCCGTGGTGGGCCGCAATGCCGGTGACGAGTTCGCGGGCCACCGCCGGATCGTTGGTGCAGACCGAGGCGACCAGCGAGCCGCCACCGCGGGCGGCGAGGCGGACGGCGTCGGCGAGGTCCGTGTAGCCGATCACGGAGGAGACCGGGCCGAAGGCCTCGAGCGAGTGGACCTCCTCGGCTTCGGGGTCGGCCCAGCTCAGCAGCACCGGGGACATGAAGGCTCCGCCGTCGACGACGCCGACGCTCCCGTCCGCGCTGGTGACCTTCGGCGAGTCGAGGGTGCCATAGGCGAGCTCGCCCCCGGCGTCGAGCATCGACTGGACGGCGGCCCGCACGTCGGCGAGCTGCTCACGGGAGGCGAGGGCGCCCATCGTGACGCCCTCGGCGCGCGGGTCTCCCAGCACGACGCGTTCGGTGATCCGCTCCCCCACGGCGGCGACGACGTCGGACACCAGGTCCTGCGGCACGATCGCGCGGCGGATCGAGGTGCATTTCTGGCCGGCCTTGGCGGTCATCTCGGTGACGAGGGACTTGATGAAAGCGTCGAATTCCGGGGTCCCCTTGACCGCGTCCGGGCCCAGGATGGCGGCGTTGAGGGAGTCGGTTTCGGAGGTGAAGCGGACGCCACCCATGACCACGTTGGGGTGGGACTTGAGCGTGTTGGCGGTGGAGGCCGAACCGGTGAAGGCGACAAGGTCGCGGTAGTCGAGGTGGTCCAACAGGGTGCGGACCGAGCCGGAGACCAGCTGCAGCGAGCCCTTGGGCAGGATGCCGGATTCATCGATCGCCTTCACCACGGCCGCGGCGACGTAGCCGGTGGGGGTGGCTGGCTTGACGATGGTGGGGACGCCGGCGATGAAGGCGGGGGCGAGCTTCTCGAGCATGCCCCAGACCGGGAAGTTGAAGGCGTTGATCTGCACGGCGACACCGGGGATCCGGGTGTAGATGTGTTCGCCGGCGAAGGAACCGTCCTTGGACAGCACCTCCATGGGCCCGTCCACCACCACCTGGGCGTTGGGCAGCTCGCGCCGGCCCTTGGAGCCGAAGGTGAAGAGCACGCCGATGCCGCCGTCGATATCGATCATCGAGTCGATCTTGGTGGCGCCGGTCTGCGCGGAGAGCGCGTAGAACTCGTCGCGGCGGCCGTTGAGGTACTGCGCCAGTTCCTTGAGCTTGAGGGCGCGCTGGTGGAAGGTCAGCTTCCCCAGTTCTGCCTGGCCGGTGGTGCGGCCATAGTCGACCACGGCGGCGAGGTCGAGGCCCTCGGTGCTCACCTTTGCCAGGAGTTCGCCGGTGCTGGCGTCCAGGACGGAGGCGGCTCCGGCGGCAGAGGCTGCGTCGGGGGTCCACCACGAGTTGCGGATGAAGCTGGGGACGATCTCGACGGTCCCCACTGAGGGTTCCGGAGCTGTTGCAGTGGTGGTCATCGTTGACGGGTCCTTCCAACGCGGGGCAAGATCAACACGGCCGGCGCATTACTGACCGTCCGTTCGGTAATATGTCTACAGTACATGAAGGAGCCCTGCGGCACACTAGTAGCGGCGGGCCCGACCGGCCCATGACAGGCCAGAGCCCCAGAGGAGACGCAATGACGCCCGACCCCCGCAACATTCAAAGTGGTACCGAGCTGTGGAAAATCACCCTCGGTGAACTTGACGAGAAGATGGGGGTCAAGATCGTTGAGCAGTCCGTGGAGCGCGTCGTGGCAACCATGCCGGTGGAAGGCAACCGCCAGTCCTTCGGCCTGCTGCACGGCGGCGCCTCACTGGCCGTCGGCGAGGCCGTGGGTTCGTGGGCCTCGGTGATCCACGCCAGCACCCTGGGCAAGACCGCCGTGGGCGTGGACGTTTCCGCCACGCACCACAAGTCCGCCCGCGAGGGGCTGGTCACGATAACCGCCACCCCGATCCACCTCGGCAGCACGGTGACCACCCACGAGGTGCTGATCACCAACGAGGCCGGGGAGCGGCTCTGCACGCTGCGGATCACCAACCTGCTGCTGGACCGCAAGGGCTGAGCGGGCCGGGGCAAAAGGTCCGACCGTCTGCATCCAAAGAGGGGCGCCGGCCGGTAGTAACGGTGTAAGCAAATCACCGCCCGGATCCGGGCAACTCAATGAGGAGTTTGAAATGCGTAAAACCGTTTATGCCGCCGGTGCCGTGTCGATGGCGGCCGCCCTCGCGTTTGCCGCCCCGGCCCAGGCCGGCGGGAAGCACGACGGCGGCAGGCACCACGGCGACGATGCCGTCCTGTCCGTTTTGCACGGAGTCCCCGGCCTGACCGTGGACGTATGGGTGAATGGCAAGCTCACCTTGGACGACTTCAAGCCCGGCAAGCTCGCGGGCCCGCTGAAGCTCGAGGGCGGCAATTACAAGATTGCTGTCACGGCCGCCAACGCCAAGAGCGCCGACGACGCGGTGATCGGCCCGGTCGAGGTCAAGCTCAGGGAGGGCCGGAACTACACCGCCGTGGCCCACCTGGATGAGGACGGCGATCCCACCGCCACCCTGTTCAAGAACGACACCTCGCCCAGCCCTCGGGGTGAGGGGAAGCTGACGGTCAGGCACGTGGCCGCGGCGCCCGCCGTCGACGTCCTTGCCGGCAAGACTGCCGTGATCGAGGACCTGACAAACCCGGACCAGGAAGTGCTGACGCTGAAGGCCGGGAAGGTGTCCGCCTCGGTCGCGGCCGCCGGGACCACCAAGCCCCTGATTGGCCCGGCGGACATTCCGGTCGCCGCGGGCAAGAACACGATTGTCTACGCCTGGGGCAGCCTCAAGAAGGGCAACCTCGGCGTAGCGGTCCAGGTAGTCGACTCGGACAAGTGGCGGGATCACGGCCGGCACGGCCGCTAAGCGGCCGGTCCTGCCTGCCCGCTGGAAATTCCCGGCCTAGCCGGGGGTGCTGCTTTCCCTGACGACGAGGCGGGCCGGGAATATCAGCGGGTCCCGGCCCGTCCCCGGATCTTCGATGTCCGCAAGAAGCAGGCGGCCCGCCTGGGCGGCCATTTCTACCGTGGGCTGGTTGATCGTGGTCAGGGGCAGCTCGCCCGGCGCGGCCAGGTGGTCATCGAAGCCGACGACGGCGACATCCCCGGGCACCGTGCGCCCGGCGGCCAGCAGGGCCGTTATGGCACCGCGGGCCATGAGGTCGGACGCAGCGAAAATGCCGTCCACACTGCTGTCCTCGGCCAGCAGCCGTTCGGCCGCTTCGGTGCCGCCGGCAGGGGTGAAATCCCCCTGCGCGACCGGCCCCGGCGGCAGCCCGGCCTCCCTGAGGCCCGCTTGCCATCCCTCCAGCCGGTCCGCGGCTGCCGTCATATCGAGCGGTCCGGTGATGGTTGCCAGCCGGGTGCGCCCGGCCGCCGCAAGGTGAAGCGCGGCCAGGCGGCCGCCTTCGAAGCTGTCCACGTCAACGTAGTGGATCCCCAGCCCGGTATCCCACGGCCTTCCAATGAAGACTGTGGGCAGCCCCGCGGCGGCAAGCTCCTCGGTCCAGCCGTCGGCTTTATGGTGCGAGACGACAATGGCACCGTCCACGTGGCCTCCACGCAGGTACCGAAGCGTCCGGGAGGGATCGCCGCCGGCCCGGGACATCAGCAGGACCAGCTGCATTTCGGTCTCACGCAACGCCTCCGTCACCCCGGTGATGACGGCCGCGAAGAACGGGTCCATCATGACCCGGGCATCGGGTTCGTTGATCACCAGGGCGATCGAGGAAGTCCGGCGGGTGACCAGGCTGCGCGCGGCCCGGTTCGGGGTGTAGCCCAGCGAGATGACCGCAGCGTCCACCGCGGCCTGAGCTTCCGGGCTGACCCGGGAGCCGCCGTTGATGGCCCGGGAGGCGGTGGAGCGTGACACTCCCGCCGCCGTCGCGAGGTCTTCAAGGGTGGGGCTAAGTCTCGCCGGTCCGGCCCGGAGACCCGCGTGCTTCTGTTCGCTCATCACTTTGAGAATACGACATGCCCGGTCTCCGCAGGGACGGGCCCTACCGTGCCGGCAGGGCGTTCGCCGCCGCCACCCCCGAGTACCAGAGTCCGCTGGCCTTCGGGATCCGCTGCTGGGTTTCATAGTCCACCCGGACCAGACCGAAACGTTGGTGATAGCCGTACGCCCACTCGAAGTTGTCCAGCAGCGACCAGGCGAGGTAGCCGCGGACGTCGGCGCCGGCGTCGATCGCGGAGCGCACTGCGCGCAGGTGCGCGTCGAAAAAGGCCAACCGCTCCTGGTCATCGACGAAGCCGTCGGTGTCGGGAGCGTCCGGGTACGCGGCGCCGTTTTCCGTCATGTAGATCGGGATGCCGGCCGGGCCGGTGTACTCAAGCTGCAGCCGGGTCAGCAACCGGTACAGCCCCTCGGGTTGCACCTCCCAGCCCATCCCCGTCACCGGCAGCCCGCGCGGCACGGAGTGCACGTCCTCCGCGGAAACGAACGGCGTTGCCTCACGCCTGTCGGCCGACGCCGGGGCGGCCTGCGCCGTGGTGGTCACGGTGTCCGGTTGGACCCGTTCTTCGGCTGCCGCCGCCTTGGTCAGCGCCTCGCCCTGGTAATAGTTGACCCCCAGCAAATCCACGGGCGCCGAGATGACAGCCAAATCACCGTCCTGCACCACGGTGTCGAAGCCGAATCCGGCGACGTCGTCCAGCACGTCCGCGGGGTACTGGCCACGGAAGATCGGGTCGAGGAAGATCCGGTTGTGCAGCCCGTCGATCCGGCGGGCCGCATCCCGGTCCTCCGCGGAGCCGGGGTCGGCAGGATCGGCGACAGTGAGGTTCAGGGTGATGCCAAGGCTCGCTGCCGGATCACGCCGGCGCAGTTCCCTGACGGCGAGCCCGTGCCCGAGCAGGAGATGGTGGGCAGCGGCGAGGGCTGCCCGCGGTTCCTGCCGTCCCGGGGCGTGGACGCCTGCGGCGTAGCCGAGGAACGCCGAACACCACGGCTCGTTGAGCGTGGTCCAGATGCGGACCCGGTCGCCGAGGGCCTCGTGCATCACGGCCGCGTAGTCCGCAAACAGCCGGGCGGTCTCGCGGTTGGCCCAGCCTCCCTCATCCTCCAGGGCCTGCGGCAGGTCCCAGTGGTAAAGCGTCAGCCAGGGTGTGATGCCTGCGGCGAGGAGTTCGTCCACCAAGCGGGAGTAGAACGCGATCCCCTCGGGGTTCGGCGTCCTGCCGTCGGGCATGCAACGTGCCCACGACGTCGAGAAACGGTACGCCTTTAGGTGCAGCGACGTCATCAACTCCACGTCCTGGCCCGAGCGGTGGTAGTGGTCGCACGCCACGTCACCGTTGTGGCCGTCTGCCACGGCGCCCGGAACCCGGGCGAAGGTGTCCCAGATCGAGTCCTTCCGCCCTCCGGTGTGGGCGGCTCCTTCGATCTGGTAGGCGGCCGTGGCCGCGCCCCAGAGGAATCCGTCGGGGAAAGTTAGCTCGGTGGTGCTCATCCTTTGACTGCTCCTTGCATAATTCCTGAAACGAGTTGGCGACCGGCGGCGATGAAGAGCAGCAGCAACGGGACGGTGGCCAGCACGGCACCTGCCAGCACCACCGAATAGTCCACAAAGTGTGCGGCCTGCAGCAGCTGCAGCGCCACCGGGAGGGTCGGGTTGGAAGGGTCCAGCACAATGAACGGCCAGAAGAAGTTGGTCCAGGTCGCGACGAAGGTGAAAAGCGCCAGCATCGCCGCGGCCGGTCGCGCCGCGGGGAAGCCGACATACCAAAAGGCCTGGATCATGGAGGCCCCGTCCACCCGGACGGCCTCAATGAGTTCGTCCGGGAGGGCGTCCCGTAGATACTGGGTCATCCAGAACACCCCGAAGGCCGTCACCACGCCGGGGAGGATCACCGCCCAGAGGGAACCGGTCCAACCCAGCTTGGCCATCACAATGAACAGCGGAACCACGCCCAGCTGGGTGGGCACCGCCATTGTGGCGATCACGAAGACCAGAAGCCCCCTGCTGCCCCGGAAGCGCAACTTCGCGAACGCGAAGCCCGCCAGGGTGGAGAAAACCACCACCGAGGCGGCCGTGACCGTGGACACCAGGACGCTGTTGCCCATGGCCTTCCAGAACGGGATGCTGTCGAAGACTTTCGCGGCGTTGGCCACGAAGTTCCCGCCCGGCAGGACCGGGACACCGCGACTGAGCACCGTGCTGTCATGGCTGCCCACCAGGAACGACCAATACAGCGGGAACAGCGACGCCAGCAGGACCGTGCCGAGGACACTGTAGGTCAGCGCCCCGGGACGGCGCTGACCGCCTGCGCCGCCCCGGTTGCGCGGCCGGCCGGTTATGCGGTTCGGCCGCTTGGCCGCCGCCTTGGCCGCACCTTTGCCGGCGGTTTGCCGGATCATGGGGATGGAGCTCATTTGCGGCCTCCCTGGCTGGCGATACGCCGTGTGAGTAGATAGTTCAGGAGGGCAATCAGCACAATCATCAGGAACAGCAGCCACGCGACCGCAGATGCCCTGCCGAAATTGCGCTGTCCCCAGCCCAGTTCCCAGATGTACATGGTCAGCGTCTGCCACTGCCGGTCGGCGCCGCCGAGCCCGGATTGGTCGAACACCCGCGGCTCGTCGAAAATCTGCAGCCCGCCGATCGTGGACGTGATGGCCACGAAAATCACGGTGGGCCGGAGCATCGGAACCGTCACGGACAGGAACTGCCTGACCCGGCCGGCGCCGTCGATGGTGGCGGCTTCGAAGACATCGCGGGGGATGGCCTGCATGGCGGCAAGGAAGATCAGTGCGTTGTAGCCGATCCAGCGGAAATTCACCATCGTGGCGATGGCAATGTGGCTGGCGAGTTGCTCGGAGTGCCAGCGGACCGGGTCAAGGCCGACGAGTGCCAACAGCTCATTCACGAGGCCAAACTGGTCGGCGAACAGGTTGTTGAAGATCAGCCCGACCGCCACCGGGGCGACGACAAAGGGCACCAGGACGCCCATCCGCCAGAACGTTCTGGCCCGGAGGTTGGCGTCCAGCGCGGCCGCAATCAGCAGCGCCAGCACCACCTGCGGCACGGACGAAAGCAGGAAGATGCTCAGCGTGTTTCCTACCGCGTTCCAGAAGTACGGCTGCGCGAGGACGAAGCCGAAGTTCTCCGTCCCGACGAACTTGCCCTGCCCGCCGATCAGGTTCCAGTTGTGCAGGGACACCCAGGCTGTGTAGAGCAGCGGAAAGAGTCCCGTGAGGGCAAACAGCAGGAAGAACGGCGAGATGTAGAGGTAGGGCGAAAGTTTGACGTCCCACCGAGACATCCGTTGCGAGAACGCGAGCCGCCGGACGCTCCTCTTGCCGGGTATCTCCTCGTCAGCCAGTTGGCTCTGGGGCCTGACCCGGTCCGTTACCGACATGACCTACAGGGACTTCACAGCGGTGAGGAACTTCGCCCAGGAGGACTCGGCGTCGTCCTTCTTGTCCACGTCCACGCGGGTGAGGGCCTGCTGCATGGCGTCGTTGATGGCAAAGAACTTCGGGCCCTTGAACGGGGTGGCGCCCACGGCCTTGGCCCGCTCGGCGAAGATCTTTCCGGTGGGGGCGTTGTTGAAGAACTTGTTGGTCTGCCCCAGCAGTGCCTCGCTGTCGAGCGCCTTGACCTGGCTCGGGAAGTTGCCCTTGGCGGTGAAGGCCTTGATCTGCTGCTCCGGGGCGGTCAGCCAGGCGGCGAGCTTCTTGGCTTCGGCCTGGTGCTTGCCCTGCGCCGGCACGGTCAGGTACGAACCTCCCCAGTTTCCGCCGCCGCCGGGGAAGACGTTGGCGACGTCCCAGCCCTTGACGCCGGTGGCGTTGCCCTCGATCACACCGAGCATCCAGCCCGGGCAGAGGGTGGTGGCGAACTTCTGGGACTGGAAACCGGCCACCCAGTCGTTGCTCCACTGGCCCAGGTGCGCGGAGAGGTTGTCCTTCGTCGAGGCGTTGAGGACCTTGGTGTAGACGTCCTTGACGGCGGGGTTCTCGGCGGCAATGACAGTGCCGTCCTCGTTTTCGTAGGCCTTTTCCAGCTGGTTGCTCATGCCCTGGTAGATGGCTCCGGCGGAATCGAACCAGGCCGCGCCGGTCTTCGCGGCGACAAACTTCTTGCCGGCGTCGAAGTAGCTGTCCCAGGTGGTGCCGAGCATCTTGGCGACGGATTCGCGGTCCGTCGGCAGTCCTGCCGCCTTGAGCAGTGCCGAGTTGTAGCAGACAGCCTCGGGACCGGAGTCTGTGCCGTAGCCGATCAGGCGGCCGTCCTGCGTGGTCGCCGCCTCGGTCTTCCAGTCCAGCCAGCGGCCTTCGACGGCGGGATCCTTCAGGTCCACGAACTGGTCCGGATACTGCTTGAGTTCGGAGAGCCAGTCAACCTCGATAGCTTCGACGTCCGAGAGGCCCGATCCCGCCGCCAGGCGGGTGGTCAGGTTGTCGCGCGCTTCGTTGGTGGTGGCGGCTTTCTTGTGCTGGATCTTGACGTTGGGGTTGAGTGATTCGTACTCCTTGAGCAAGCTCTCGTAGCCGAACTCGTTGAACGTGGCGAGGGTGAGGGTTACAGGCTCCTTCCCCGTCTCGCCGGTGGGTGCCGCGGCTTTGGGGGCGTCTGCTCCGCAGGCGCTCAGGGCAAGGGTGAGGCAGGCAGCCGACGCCGACAGGGCGGCGAGCTTGCGGGAAAATTTCACGCGGGGACTCCTTTGTCAGGGTATGGCACGAAGAGTGCGGGGCGATGCGCCCAGAGCTGGGAGCGCTCCCGTGACTCGCATGGGAGCGCTCCCACGAGCATGGTGTCGCACATCACAATGAATTGTCAAGGTGGCGCCCTTGGCGGAATCGGGGCCCTTGCCGGGCCTTGAGGCCGGTGTTAGGCTTCCCGGCGGGAGCGCTCCCACACCGTGCCCTTCCCGGCAGCGGGGCGCCTGATTCCCTTTTGCTCCACTCCACAGCCCGTGCAAAACCGCACCCCAACGAGAGCAGGACAAGCAATGCCGCTAGCCCACCTCCGCCGCCACCGCGCGGCCCAATCCACGTCGTTCCGGGCGCCAACGCACCACCAGAGACGGCTGCTGGCCGGCGCGGTAGCGGTGATGCTTGGCGTGCTGGGCGCCGCAGCCGCCCCCGCCGCCAACGCCGCTCCGCCCCCGGCGATGAACCCGGCAGTGAACCAGGCGAAGACCACGCCTGCGCCGGCCCCCGACTTCGGCCCCAACGTGCGGATCTTCGATCCCGGCATGCCGGTGGCCGCCATCCAGGCCGAGGTGGACGCCATAGCGGCCAAACAGGTCGACGACGAGATGGGCACCAACCGTTATTCCCTGCTGTTCAAGCCCGGCACCTATGGCAGCCCGGAAACGCCGCTGATCATCCAGGTGGGCTATTCGACCGAAGTGGCCGGCCTGGGCGCCTCACCCACGGACGTCACCATCAACGGCCATGTGGACACGTACAACCGGTGCCTGACCGCGGACAACTGCATCGCCCTGAACAACTTCTGGCGCTCCGTCTCCAACCTCACCATCAATGTCACCGGTCTGGAGGGCTGCCGCAGCTCGGCGAACTTCTGGGCGGCTTCGCAGGCATCGCCCATGCGGCGGGTCAACATCACCGGCGGCAACCTCTCCCTGATGGACTACTGCACCGCCGGCCCGCAGTACGCCAGCGGCGGCTTCATTTCCGATTCAAAAGCCGGCACGGTCATCAACGGTTCGCAGCAGCAATACCTGGTCCGCGACAGCAGCATTGGCAGCTGGTCCAACGGCGTCTGGAACCAGGTCTTCTCCGGGGTGAACGGGGCTCCGGCCCAGTCCTTCCCGAACCCGCCGTACACCACCCTGGCCAGCACCCCGGTCAGCCGCGAGAAGCCGTACCTGGTGCTGGATTCCGGCGGGGGGTACAACGTTTTTGTTCCCTCGGTGCGCAAGGATTCCGCAGGAACCACGTGGGAAAACGGCCCGACGGCGGGCCGCAGCATCCCGCTGTCCGACTTCTTCGTGGCCAGGCCTACCGATTCCGTCCAGACCATCAACTCCCAACTGGCCCGCGGCAAGAACCTGCTGCTGACCCCGGGTGTCTACGACATTGATCGAAGCATCGAAGTCAAGCGTGCCAACACCGTCGTCCTCGGACTCGGCATGGCCACCCTCACCGCCGTCGACGGTTCCGTGCCGCTGACGGTCGCGGATGTCCCCGGCGTCGAAATTGCCGCCGTCACCGTGGACGCCGGCGAGAAGAATTCACCGGCACTGCTTCGCGTTGGCACCCAGCGTGCCGCAAAAGGCAACGCCCGCGCCCACAACGGCTGGAGCGATCCCGCCAACCCCACCACCCTCCACGATGTCTTCTTCCGGATCGGCGGGCCCCACGTCGGCAAGGCCTCGCTGAGCCTGGAGGTCAACAGTGACGACGTGCTCCTGGACCACATCTGGGCCTGGCGCGCCGACCACGGAAACGGCGTGGGCTGGACTACGAACACCGCAGACAACGGCGTCATCATCAACGGCGACAACGTCACCGCCACCGGCCTGTTCGTCGAGCACTACCAGCAGTACAACGTGATCTGGAACGGCGAACGCGGGAAGACCATTTTCTTCCAGAACGAGCTGCCTTACGACGCGCCCAACCAGGCCGCCTGGCAGCACGACGGCGTACTGGGCTGGGCTGGTTACAAGGTCGCCGACTCGGTTCGGACGCACGAACTCTGGGGCGGCGGCAGCTACGTCTACAACAACGTCGACCCCACCATCCACGCCACCCGCGGATTCGAAGTGCCGGTAACGCCCGGCGTGAAGCTGCATGGCCTGCTGACGGTCAACCTCGGCGCCGGGACCCTGGACCACGTCGTCAATGACACCGGCGCAGCCGTCTCGACAGACGCCGTGGGGGTGCCCAGCTACGTCGCCGATTTCGGTTAGGACGCCTGCGGGCGGGAGCCTTCCGGCCCCGCCCGCCGGCACCGGCGCAGCTAACGCACCGTCCGGCGTCGCCCTAGTGCGATGCAGGCCCCGCCGAGCAGCAGGGCCGCCGCCGCCAAAGCTGCGGCAGGAAGCACGCCGTTGGCTCCGGTGCTGGCGAGCATCGCGGGGCTGCCCGGCTGCTGCGGAGTTGAGACACGGGCGCCCGCTGCCGCCGTCGGAGGAATGTTCCCTGCCATGGCTGCGGACGCCGGCGGGCTGATCGTGAACCTGGCCCTAAGCGGTGACGAGGCGATCCCGTCGACGGACTGGGTTACGGACAGTGTGTGCAGCCCCACGGCCAGGCCGGCGGGGAACCGTACACTCCAGCGGCCGCCAGCCACGAGGACATGCGGGACCAGCGAAGGGAACACCGACTTCGTCCCCACGCCAGATCCGCCCTTCTGCACGGCACCGATCGGCTGTCCGTCAATCAGCACGGTGACCGCTGCGCCGTCGACACCCGTCCCGGAAATCGCATCGGGCAGCAAGTCCTGGCGGAACGAGACCCCGTTCCACTGTCCGGCGACAGCGGGCGCCGGCGGCGGCACCGTGAACACCAGCGTGGCTGGCGGGCTGTCCACGTGGCCGGGCGCCGTCTGGACCGCCGAGACCGAGAGCTTGCCGTACACCCGCTGGCTTCCCACCGAAACACTCCACCGGCCCTGCGGCGAAACCTTCGCGGAACCGGTCAGCTGGCCCGAAAGGACCACGGTGTTGCCCGGGGTGCCCGTTCCTTCGACGCGATCCAGCGCCGCGAGGCTGGATCCGGAGGCGGGGGCACTGATCTCCGGCGCGAGCAACCCGGAGACCTTGAGGCTGAACGCTGCGGCCCCTGACCGGCTGTGGCCGTTGACGGTCTCAGCCGTGAATTGGAACGTTCCTTCCGACGCTGGCGCGTTGAAGGACCAGCTTCCCGCCGCGTCCACCGGGATTTCGACGGCGTCCTGGTCCGGGCGAAGCAGGCGGACCGTGGAGTTCGCGGCGACGCCCGAGGCGGGGGCGGCAGGCACGCGCCCCCGAATGAGGCTGCCCGGCAACACCGTGCCGGTGTCCGGTGTCCCCGCAAGTTCGGGCTTGTTCAAGAACAGCTGGAGCTGGACGGGGCCAGGAATGGAGCCCAGCGCATCGTCGAGCGTTGTCGCGACCGCAAAGTTCTGCGCCGCGCCCCGGGGTTCCCCGGCGGAGTGTGTGCCGACGGCAAAGTTTCCGCTGATCCAGGGCCCCCCGGAGTCTCCACCGCTGGATTGGACGTCATAGGACAAGAAGCCCTTGAAGGCCCTCAAATCTCCTGCCGCGGTGGTGCGTCCTCCCACAACGTAGACGCCGGTTTCCGCTACCTCGCCGCAGGACCATCCGGTGGTGCGGCCGGACCGGCAGACAGCCTGGCCCTGGTACGGCGCTGCGGTGCCAATGATCTTGACGGAGGTTTGTCCCGGGTTGGCCGGGGTCTTCCACGTAGTGGCGGAGGGCTGCACCTTGAGCCCGGGCCGCAAATCCTTGATCACGGCAATGTCGGTGCCGATGTTGCCCGGACTCGACTCTGCACCGGTGATCGGCGAGTTATCGGGTCCGCCGAACTGGCTGA
Source organism: Arthrobacter sp. 10T44 (assembly GCF_056393885.1). Taxonomy (NCBI): domain Bacteria; kingdom Bacillati; phylum Actinomycetota; class Actinomycetes; order Micrococcales; family Micrococcaceae; genus Arthrobacter; species Arthrobacter sp. 10T44. The sequence continues at coordinate 597,837 of NZ_JBFTGT010000001.1, forward strand.
ACCCGAACGATCCCAGGGGTTCGAGAACGGCCGGCAGCGAGGTGGTCGCTCCGCCGGCCGGCGCCGCGGTGGGCGGCTCGACGTCGGCCTTTGCCGCCGTTCCATCTTCGGCGCAGTGCCCGGCAGTCAGCACCAGCGGCAGGCCGGCGGGATCAAAAGCCCCGAAGCCGGCAGAGCAGATCGTCATCTTGTCGATCACGTAACCCTGCCCGCCGAAGTAGTCGTCTTCGGTCTTGATCGGAGCGCCCTTTTCCAGTTTCACGTTGGCGTAGCGGGACACGAAAGCTGCGGCCGAGATCTTTCCGGGGGCGGGCGCCGGCGCCGGGTCGAGGCTGCCGGGCGCCAGGGCCGCCGAGGTCCACGCCTCGGCTGTGTTGGTGCCGCCGGTGCGGACGATGAAGTGGCCGTCGGCGTAAGCCACAGCCTGCAGCCCGGCAGGACCGACCTCACGGACATACGCCTGGAAGAGCTGCTCGGCACTGCCGGCGACGAGTTCCGGCTTCACGGCTGCGGCCGGCGTGGCGCCTGGTCCCGTGGGAGCGGCCAGCGCGGAGGTCTTCAGCGCGGGCGCCTCGAGCGCGAATTCCGCCGGGCCGGCCTGGTTCAGTTCGTCGATTCGGGCTTGGAGCTCCACGCCGGAGCCTTCGACCACGATTTTTCCGTCCCGCAGGACAATCCCGACATAGCCAGGCAGGCCGCGCAGGGAGGGTGCAGCCTCGGCGGCCCGCTTGGCCTGCGCTCCGGCGGCGTTGAACTCCGCCAGGGTCATGCCCAGGTCCCGTCGGATCGCCTCGGCGAGCCCGGCGTCGCTGATGCCCGGTTCTGGCGAGGACGCAGCGGGTTCAACCGGCGCCGTCGGCGCGAGGGCCGCCTCCGAAGTGGGGCTGGGCGAAGGGGAAGGGGACGCCGTAGCGGGATTAGGGGACCCGGCCTCTGCCAAGGCGGGGACAGCCACAGACGACCCCGCGAGCGCCACGGCGACAGCCGCCGCTGCCCGGATTACCAGCGCGTACGTGGGAGTCTTCACCCGGTTACTCTAGTGCCCCAATTTGCCCCGGATGGCAGTCAACTCAGGAACCGTTACCCCATTGTGGCCCAAAAATTCGGCAGTTTTCAGCTGCCGCACAAAGCGCAGGAGGCTTTCCTGGCGCGCCTCGATCAGCGGCGCGAGGATCTCCTCGGGCAGGTACCGCTCATGCGGATGCGGGGTTGCGGACAGCCGGTGGTGCTCGTTGATGCCCCGCATGGCGCGTGCGTAGGACAGGGCGATGGCGTCCTCCCCGGCTCCGGCGAGGTCCTGGAGCATGGCGGCGATCATGCCGCTGCGGTCCCGGCCGGCCGAACAGTGGATCACGACTCCGCCGGGGGCTGCCGCGACGGCTCTGAACACTGCGGCGAGCTTGCCGGGGAAGATCCTGGCGTTGTCCGGATAGGACGCCGGGTTGTTCAGGTAAGGAACGCAGAGCGCGCGGAATTCAGCGTTGCCGGGATCCTCGGTGGGGGCGTGCACGACGTCGAACGCCGCCAGGGTCGCCTCGCCCACCCGTGGATCGGTGTCGCGGCGGCGGATCTCATCCGGGTTGCGGAGGTCGATCACGGTCCGGATGCCGCCGTCGTATGCCTGCTGCCAGCCGGTCTCGGTGAGCCATTCGCGGCGGCCCATCCGGTACACGCTGCCCGCAACGTGCCAGGCGTTGACGGCCCCGTCCCAAGTGACAGACCCGTCGCTGTTGACGGCCCCGTCCCAGTTCATGGGCTTCACGGCGCCGCCCTCCGGCCGGCTAGCCACGGGACTCGTCCCGCCGCTTCCCCAGCCGGAACTCCAGGCCGCTGCGTACCATCGGCCATTCATGTTCGAGGATGGAAAACACCACGGTGTCGCGCAGCACGCCGTCGGCCGTGCGGCTGTGGCTGCGCAGCACGCCGTCCTGTTTGGCGCCCAGCCGGGCAATCGCCTCGCGGGACTGGTGGTTGAGCCAGTGCGTGCGGAATTCGACGGCGGGGCAGCCGAGCGTCTCGAAGGCATGACGGAGCAGCAACAGCTTGGAGTCCGGGTTGCTGCCGCTGCCCTGCGCGGAGGCGGCGTTCCAGGTGGAACCGATCTCCACCCGGGGTGTGGCGGCGTCGATGTTCATGTAGGTGGTCATGCCGATCACTTTCCCGGGGCCGCCGGTGGCCGGGTCAAGCAGCCGGGTGGTGAACGGCAGCATCGAGCCTGCCTGCTGCAGGGCCAGCCGTCGATCGATCTCGGCCGCCATGGCCTCCGGGGCGGGGACGGACGTGTACCAGAGTTTCCAGAGCTCGCCGTCCCGGACTGCCTCCACCAGGCCGTCGTGGTGGGCATGGCTCAGCGGTTCCAGCACCACGTGCTGGCCGGTGAGGGTGATGGGTTCAATGCGCGGCGGGGCGGTAGTCACCGCACCATCCTAGGCATGCCGGCCCCTCGCTGGCGCCCGGACGGATCCCCCAATGAGCATCCGTCCGGGACCGGCTCAGGCGGTCCAGTCGAAGAAGCCCTGGCCGGTCTTGCGTCCGAGTTCGCCGCGGGCCACCTTGTCCCGGAGGATCTGCGGTGGCGCAAAGCGCTCGCCCAGGGTGGAGGCCAGATACTCGGCGATGCCGAGCCGGACGTCGAGGCCGACGATGTCGGTGGTGCGCAGCGGACCGGTCGGGTGTTTGTAGCCCAGGACCATGGCGTTGTCGATGTCCTCGGCCGAGGCGACGCCTTCCTCCACCATGCGCATCGCCTCGAGGGCGATTGCGACGCCCAGCCGCGAGGAGGCGAAGCCCGGGGCGTCATTGACGACGACGGCGGTCTTGCCGAGCGCTTCGACCCAGCCGCGGGCGGCCTGGGCGAGGGCCTCGCTTGTCTGCTCGCCGAGGACGACCTCGATCAGGGTGGACGCGGGAACCGGGTTGAAAAAGTGCAGGCCCAGGAAGTTCTGCGGGCGCTTCAGCTCGCGGGCCAGGCCGTTGACGGAGAGCGAGGAGGTGTTGGAGGCGAGGTACGCGTCCGTGGCGAGCCGCTCCTCGATCCCGCGCAGCGAGGCCACCTTCAGGTCCCAGTCCTCGGGTACGGCCTCGATGACCAACTGCCGGTCCTTGAAGTCGTCGTAGTCCACGGTCACGGAGAGGCGGGAGACCATCTCGTCGAGGTTGCCGTCGGTGGCGCCGCGCTCGATACTCTTGGCCGCCGCGGACTCCACGCGCTCGCGGGCCGCCTCGGCAGACTCCTCGTCACGCTCGACGACGAGCACGTTGGCGCCGTTGATCAGGAAGGCATGGGCGATGCCCGCGCCCATCCGGCCGCCGCCGAGCACCCCAACAAAGTCGGGAAGGCCAGTGGCAGGCAGGTTGGCGGGGAGTACCGAGTTGCTCATATCTACTTCTTCCGGTCTGGATTGGGGCCTGGCGTGGCGGCTGGCTTGTTGCTCACTTCGCGGCTGACTCTTGGGCTGATTTCTTGGCTGATTTCTTGTCCGATTTCTTGTCCAGGAAAGCCTGCATACGGTCGAACTTCGCCTGCGATTCGAAGAGGATGCCCTGCGCCAGCTGGTCGATCAGCGGGTGCGCCTCAGCCGGGGCATGGAACACGGACTTGGTGATCCGCACCGCGAGCGGGTCCTGCTGCGCGATCCGGTCCGCCAGCGCGTGGGCGGCGTCCATCAGCTCCGCGGGTTCGTGCACCTCGGTGATGAGCCCGACCGCGAGCGCCCGGTCGGCGCGGAGTACTGCGCCGGCCAGGAGGATGTCCTTGGCCACCGGCTCCCCCACCAGCTCCTTGAGGCGCCAGCTGGCCCCGGCGGCGGCGAGGATGCCGAGGCCCGTCTCGGGGTTGCCGATCCGGATCCCGGGGGTGCCGATCCGGAAGTCGGCGGCGTAGGCCAATTCGGCGCCGCCGCCCAGGCAGAAGCCGTCGAGGGCCGCGATGACCGGCATCGGCAGCTTGGCGATCCGGACGAAGATGGTGGAGTTGATGCCCTGCAGGGCGTCGTCGCGGCGGCGTTCCCGCAGCTGCGCGATGTCGGCGCCGGAGGCGAATACGCCTTCCGTGCCGGCAAGGATCAGCACCTTGGGGGTCTGCTCGAGGTACGCGCAGACGCTGTGGAGCTCATCGACCATCTGCTGGTCGATCGCGTTGCGGACCTCCGGGCGGTTGAGCAGGACCACCAGCCGGTCCTCGCGCTCCTCGACCAGGAGCGTGCCGAAGCCTGCGGTGTCCAGGCTGCCGGGCCGGGCCGCCATTAGACGCGCTCCAGCAGCATGGCTGTGCCCTGGCCGACGCCGATGCACATGGTGGCGAGGCCGATTTTGGCGTCTTCGCGCTCCATCCGGCCCAGCAGGGTGATGGCAATCCGGGACCCGGACGAGCCGAGCGGATGTCCCAGGGAGATCGCGCCGCCGTCGCGGTTCACAATCTCCGGGTCGAGGCCGAGCCGGCGCATGCTGGCCAGCGACTGGGTGGCGAAGGCCTCGTTGAGTTCGACGGCGCCGAGGTCACCGACGTCGAGCCCGCTTCGGGCGAGGACCTTCCGGGTGGCCGGGACCGGGCCGATGCCCATGATCTCTGGCTCGCAGCCGGCCGAGGCGCCGTCGATGATGCGGGCCCGCGGGGTGAGCCCGAGCTTCTGGATCGCGGCCTCGGAGGCGACGATGATCGCGGAGGCGCCGTCGTTGAGCGTGGAGGAGTTGCCGGCGGTGACCACGGAGCCGCCCGCGACGACGGGGCGCAGCCCGGACAACACGTCCATGGTGGTGCCGGCGCGGGGGCCTTCATCGGTGTCCACGACCGTCTCGCCCTTGCGCGTCTTGACGGTCACGGGAACGATTTCGTCCGCGAAGCGGCCGGCGGCAATCGCGGCGAGCGAACGCTCGTGTGAGCGGACGGCGAACGCGTCGGCGTCCTCGCGGGAAATGCCGTCCACGCGGGCGACTTCCTCGGCCGTCTCCGGCATGGAGTAGGTCATCTTGCCGTCGCGGGAGAGCTCGCCCTTCTGGAACAGCGGGTTGGCGAAGCGCCAGCCGATCGAGGTATCGAAAATTTGGCCCGGCTTGGCGAAGGCGGTCTGCGGCTTTTCCTGCACCCAGGGGGCGCGGCTCATGGATTCGACGCCGCCTGCAATGACGATATCTGCGGCGCCGGCCTTGATCATCTGGCTGGCCATGATGATGGCGCTCAGGCCGGAGGCGCAGAGCCGGTTAACGGTAATGCCGGGGATGTGGAGCGGTAGTCCGGCCAGGATGGTGGCCATCCGGGCGACGTTGCGGTTCTCCTCGCCGGCTCCGTTGGCGTTGCCGAGGATGACCTCGTCGATGGCGTCCGGGTCGATCCCGGCACGGGCGACAGCTTCACGGACCACCAGCGCCGCCAGGTCATCGGGCCGGACCGCGGAAAGGGCGCCGCCGTACCGTCCCACGGGAGTGCGGGCACCGCCAACAAGAAAAGCCTCGACCATGAGAACATCCTTCACCAAGGGAGCAGGGCCGGCAGCAGAGTAAATTACCGACCGTTCGTTCTATAAAGATTACACAACGGGTCAAGGCGGTCAACCGGACGGCCCCGGATGACGTGGCGTCGACTCAGGCCACGGTGATGCCCAGGTGGCCGGCCAGCAGCGGGGCCAGCAGGCTGAGCTGGTGCTCGTCGACCACGATGCCGGCGAGGCTGCCGAGGCCGCTGAGGGACCGGAACTCCGTGCCGCGCAGGTCGAAGTCCTTCAGTCGCGCTCCACTGAAGTCCAGGCTGCCGATGGTGCAGTTCTTCAGCGCCACCCGGGTCGCCGTGCAGGAGCCAAGGTCCAGTTCGTTGATGATGCAATCGTTGATCTGCACGTCCACCAGCTTGGAGCCGCGGAGGTTGACGTAGTCCAGCTTGCCGCCGTCGATCCGCACCGACTGCCAGCCGCTTTCATACAGTTCCGCCGACCCCCAGCGGGGGTTGCGGAGTTCGACGTCGCGCAGGCTTGAGCGCGCCGCCGTGAAGACCGGGGCGTAGATCTCGGCCAGGACGCAGTCGCGGAAACTCGCGCCGCGCAGCTGGGTTTCATTAAAGGAGGCGCCGGAGAACTCGCACTCGGCGAAATCCGTGCCGCTGAGCTCCAGCCCGTCCGCGGCCGCGCGGGTGTACCGGACGCCGTCGTAGCGCTCCCCGCGGCGGAAATCGGGGGCAGGATCCTCCGCGAGGTCCGCCAGCTGGACCGGCGTGAGGCGCGGGGCGGTGACTTTGGCTGCGCCGGAGGGCTTGGCCATCACTGTAACTCCGCCTTGGCCGCGGTCTTGGCTGGGACAGGGGGGGTTGTGGGCTCCATGGTTTCGAGCCTAGCCGGGCGGATCGACAACCCTGGCACGGAACGGATCGAATGATCTCGCAAAAGGGCTTGAATTAGTAAGCATGCTTCGTGTTATGGTGAAACTGCGTTGAATTTCAACCGGAAACGAAAGGTGGAGTACACCATGGGTATCGGAGACAAGATTCAGAACGAGGCGGAGCACCTCGGCGGCAAGGCCAAGGAAGCTACCGGAAACGCCACGGACAACGACCGCCTGAAGGCCGAAGGCCAGAAGGACCAGGTCGTCGCCGACGCGAAGAAGGTCGGCGAAAACGTCAAGGACGCCGTCAAGCGCGACTAGTCCTAAAAATCGACGGCGTCGGACATTCCTTTGGGGGATGTCCGGCGCCGTTTTTTGTGCCCGGATGCAAGACTGTCCGAACACGACTCCCGCACGACCCGACCTAGGAGTGCCCATGGCCAGGAATGCCGCCAACCGGGGCGAAGACCCGGACCCGGCCCTGCATAACGTCGACCTCAGCGGGGCCAGCCTCGCCGCCGGCGGCTCCCCCCGGCTCCGCGGCTACCTGGCGGAACCGGAAGGGGACGGTCCCTTCCCGGCCGTGCTGATGATCCATGAGGCGTTCGGCCTGGATGGCATCACGGTCCGGCACGCAGAGCGGATGGCGGCCGCCGGCTATCTCACCCTGGCTGTGGACCTGTTCAGCGACGGCGGCGCGCGCCGCTGCCTCGTCTCGACCATGCGTTCCCTGGCTGCCGGGCAGGGGCGCGCGTTCACGGACCTGGCGACGGCGCGGCAGTGGCTGTTGGACTCCGGCCGCACGACCGGAAAAATCGGCGTCATCGGGTTCTGCATGGGCGGCGGCTTCGCCCTGCTGCTGGCCAATGACGGCTTCGACGCCGCGGCGGTGAACTACGGCAGGCTGCCCAAGGACCCGGAAACGGCGCTGGCGGGCGCCTGCCCGATCGTGGCCAACTTCGGCGCGAAGGACCGTTCCCTTTCCGGGGCGGCGGCACGGCTGACCTCCGTGCTTGAGTCCCTCGGCGTTGAACACGACATCAAGGAATTCGCGACCGCCGGCCACTCGTTCCTGAACGATGAGGAAACGGGACCCAGGCCGCTGCGTCCGTTGTTCCGCGTCCTCGGCGTCGGGCCCGATCCGCAGGCCGCACCCACGGCCTGGCGCAGGATCGAAGACCATTTCGCCCGGCACCTGAAGGACTAGGCGCCAGATCCCGCATCGGCTGCTCCAACGGTGCCTTTTGCAGCCCCGGAACGGCCGTTACGGAGCAGTCGATGGAACAAACGACGGCGGCGGCCACCTTGTTCGGGTGGCCGCCGCCGTCGTTGGTCATTCAGGACCGGAGCCCTAGCTGAAGAGCTGGCTCTTCGGTTCGTTGTTCTTGACCTTCTGCCAGCCGAGCCAGAGGACCACCGCGAAGAACGGGATGGTCGCCAGGGTCCACAGGCCCAGCGGGAAGACCTCCCCGGTCTTACTGGTCATCGTGTCGAAGCCGATCAGCACGGTGATGGCCAGCAAGGCCACCAGTCCGGCCCAGCTTGTCCACGGTGAGCCCGGCATGGGCAGGGAGGACACGTTGCCCTTGGTCTTGCGCAGCGCGATCTGGCTGGCGAAAATCGAGCCCCACGTGAAGATGACGCCGATCGAGGCGGTGTTGAGTGCGAGGTCGAAGGCGTGCGAGCCGCCAAGCCAGATGTTGAGCAGGATGCCGACCAGGTAGACCGAGCCGATCGCCAGGATCGCGGCGTAGGGGACGTGGCTCTTGGACATCCGGGTCAGCCACTGCGGGGCATGCCCGTTGTTGGCCATGGTGCGGAAGATCCGGCCAATCGAGTACAGGCCCGAGTTGCAGGACGACAGTGCGGCGGTGATCACGATCATGTTCATAACGTCGCCCATCCACGGCAGGCCCATCTGGCCGAAGACGGTGACGAACGGCGAGGTGCCGGCCTTGTACTGGTCCGAGGGCAGCAGCATCGCCAGGAGGGTCACCGACCCGACGTAGAACACGACGATCCGGATCACGACGGCGCGGATCGCCTTCGGGACCTCCTTGGCCGGGTCCTCCATCTCGCCGGCGGTGATGCCGACGAGCTCGATGGCGTTGTAGGCGAAGATCACGGCGTTCAGCACGAGGATCATCACGAGGGCGCCCTTGGGGAACATGCCGCCGTCCGCCGCGAAGAGGTTGTTCACCGAGGCGTGGCCGTCGCCGACCTTGGCGTTGGTGACCACCATGAAGGTGCCGACGGCCAGGAAGATCAGGATGGCCGCGACCTTGAGGACGGAGGCCCAGAACTCGAACTCGCCAAACGCCTTGACGCTCAGCAGATTCACTCCGACGAGGAGCAGCAGCGCCGCGATGGCGGTCAGCTCCACCGGCACGTTGGGGAAGAAGAACTGGAAGTACAGCCCGATCGCGATCAGCTCGGCGATGCCGGTCATGGCCCAGTTGATGACGTACATCCAGCCGGACAGGTAGGCACCCTTCTTGCCGAACATCTCACCGGCGTAGCTGACGAAGGAGCCGGAGGTCTGGCGGTACATGATGAGCTCGCCAAGGGCGCGCATCAGCAGGTAGGCGATGACGCCCGCAATGGCGTAGGAGAAGATCAGCGCGGGGCCGGTCGAAGCCAGGCGGCCGCCGGCGCCCATGAAGAGGCCGACGCCGATTGCGCCGCCCATGGCGATCATGGTGACCTGGCGGCCGTTCAGGGACTTCTTGTAGCCCTCGGCGCTGAGGGTCGAGTCGACGACGGCGGATTGCGCCGGCGCGCTCTTAACGTCTGTGGAAGTACTTTGTGGCACAACAGTTCCTTGCAGGTCGGGGTATTGCCGCGACGGGAAGGCGGCTCCGGGAGCAGAAGTACGGACCCGGCCTGTGCCCTGAGCCCAGGAAACGGGCAGGGTTTTAGACCGAAACTCACAACGGGTCGCAGCGTCGCGCGGCACGTCCATAGTACTAGCTTTCGGCGCCGCACCGTGACGCGGGCTACACCCGGAACCGCCGAAAATACGAAATTAAAACAACGTTTTGGCGCAAAAGCGCTGGTCAGGCCGAGGTTTCCATTACTCTGAGCGAACCGGCGGGGACGTTCCCGCTGGTTCGCCTGCAACGTCACTGCAGGCCATGGCAGCAGTGCCGTGAGTCAGGGGGGACTATGAAACAGAGAGCGCTACTGCCCGCAGTGCTGCTTCTCGTACTGGCAGGGTGTTCGAGCGGCGGTTCCGGTCCGGCCACACCCAGCACCGGCAGCAGCACCGCAGCAACGCCGGCACAATCATCATCATCATCAGGATCTCCGGCGCCGAGCGCGTCCGAACCGGCCGATGTTTCCACTTCGCTTAACGCACCCGAGGCCTTGCGCGAGCCCATCTGCCGCGCGACGGCCGACGGGTCGTGGTCCTTCACGGGGACCCTGGTCAACAGCAGCGACAAGAACAAAGTGTTCACCGTGGCAATCGCGGTCACCGCCGGCCCTGCCGTGGCAGGGCACACGATCATCACCAAAACCGTCGCTGCCGGCAAGTCGGCCGAGATTGCAGCACCGAACTTTGCCAAGACCAAGGACAGCGCCGGGACCTGCACACCGGTCGTCTCCGTAGAGGATGCGCCATGAAAAAACTACTTGTCATCTCAGCGGTGGTGCTCGGGCTCGCGGCCGGACCGCTGGCGGTCGGACCGGCCTTCGCCGAGACCGCACCGCTGCCGCAGGACACAGCCAGCCCCACGGCAACGGACACGGCCGCGCCGACCGAGTCGGCGTCGACCCCCGCCATTCCGGGTCCGGAACTAAGCACGTCCCCGACAGCGACGGCGGAGCCCACCGTGGAGCCGACCTCCACTGTTGCGGAGCCAACGCCGACGCCGACGCCGACTCCGACGGAGGAGCCGACGTCGCCGTCAGTCGTTGTCCTGGGCGCCATCCAGGCGAAATGGACTGCGCTGAAGGGCGCAGCCGGTGCCCTCGGCGCACCGACCGCCAACCAGGCCTGCTCTCTCGACGTCTGCAGCCAGGTGTTCGAAGGCGGATCCGTCTTCTGGACCGCTGCAACCGGCGCGCACCCGGTGCTGCGGACGGCCGGCCACACGGGCCCCCGCTGGCACGCGCAGGGAGGCTTGGCGCTCTACGGCTATCCGGTCACGGACGAAACCGCGGTCACGGGCGGAACCATCCAGAAGTTTTCCAGTGGGCGGTTCCTCACCTGGACCACCAAGGGAATCCAGCAGATCTGGTCACGCGGCGCCATCGGCGCCCTGTGGCGGGCCCAAGGTGAGGCCGCCGGGCTCGGGCTGCCGACCACCGCCGAGGTCTGCGGGCTGACGGCGCGGGGCTGTTCTCAGTTCTTCGCCCATGGAGCGGTGTTCTGGTCCCCGAGGACCCCCGCCCAGGTTCTCAAGGGGACCATCTACACCAGGTGGAAGGCGGCCGGCGCGCAAGCCGGCGTCATGGGCTATCCCACCGGCCCCAGGACCTGTGGCCAGGCTGCCGGCGGATGCCTGCAGCGGTTCCAGGGCGGAACCGTCTACTGGTCCTCGGCAACCGGGTCCTGGATCTCCCGCGGCGGCCTCGGAGCCCGGTACGTCCGGGTGGGGGCCACCCGGAGCAGCCTGGGCTACCCGCTCGCCAACGAAAAGTGCGTTCCGGGGCAGTGCATCCAGGCCTTCCAGCGGGGGTTCATCGGCTGGACGGTGAAGCCGGGATACCGGGTCTTCGGGATGTCGGAGTGCCAGAACCTCAACAACGGCAAGTCCAAGTACCCCACCTACGGCGCGAACCGGGTCCTCCTCACGTGGACCCAGGGCTACGGACTGAACCATGCGACCAACCTGTACTGCATGAAGATCGCCGGGACGTACGTGCCGGACTGGCGGACTGACGGGTACGTCGGTAAGTCCGGGTTCAAGCCGCCGGGAGTTCCGTCCGGCCCCACCCGGAACCTGTTCTCCCCCACCGGATCGTTCTCCGTGACCGAGGCCTTTGGCCTGGGCAACCCCGGCACGAAGCTTTCGTACCGCACGCTCAACCCGCGCTCACGCTGGGGCGGCAACCCCTGGACGGCCACCTACAACAAGTACCACGAGTCCTCGTCCTGGGTTGGCTGGGACGAGAACATGTGGTGGTTCGCCAGCCTGGGCTACTACCGCCAGGGCGTGGTCATCAACTACAACCGGCCGAACATTGTCCAGGATGCGGGCTTCGCCATCTTCCTGCACATGAACAAGATCCCGACGGCCGGCTGCATCTCCCTGGATGACTGGGCGGTGGTGGACTACATCCGCAAGTCCACCCCGGGCGACCGGATCATCATGGGGACCTACGGGGCGCTGTTCCGATAGATTCCCGGCTCTGCAGCTACACGGCTAACGCCCGGCGCCCTCCGCCCGGGCGTTAGCCGTGTCCGCTCGGCGGCGGGGCTAGGCTGGTGGCATGGGTCCCGCTCTCCGTCAACCACCTGCGCAGCGTCCGGAACTGTACGCATTCTCCCGGCTGGACCTCATCACGGCGGGGATTTACGTGGCAGTGGGGGCGGTCTTCGCCACCGCCTCAGGCCTGCTGGCGCCGCTCGTGCTGCAGCTCTCGCCCAATCCGGCGGTGGCGTCCTACGCGGTGAACCTTCTGGTCTATGCGGTCATCGGCCTGCTCGCCCTGTTCGCGGCACGCCAAGTCGCGCGCCGGGATCTCCGCGTCCTGGCCACGAGACCCTGGTTCACCCTCCTGACGGTGCCGCTGGCCGTGGTGGCTGCGATGATCCTGACCGCCATCCTGGTGGCCGTGGCAGGGACCCCGCAAACCTCCGCCAACCAAGCCGGCCTGCAGGCACTCATGCAGCAGGTCCCGGCCTGGCTAATGGTGCCGCTGCTGGTGATTGTGGGCCCCTTCGTGGAGGAGTACATGTTCCGGCACCTGCTGATCGGCAAGTTGAGCCGGAAGCTGAACATCTGGCTCTGCTGCGCGCTCTCCGTCGTGCTGTTCGCGGCCATGCACGTCGTGGGCCAGGAGGCGCTGACGCTGCCCGTGCTGATGCCCTATCTCGCCATGGGCGCCACCCTGGTGTTCGTCTACGTCTGGACGGGCAAGAATGTGATGTTCTCCTACTTCGTCCATGCCTCGAAGAACCTGCTGGCCGTCATCTTCATCTACGCCATCCCGCCGGAAATCCTCGAGCAGCTGCAGTAGCGCCCGGAAAAACAACAGCGAAAGTTGCCCCGGCGGCACCCTAGCGCCGCGGGCGCCGTCGTCGTAGGTTTTTCCCATGGCACTGAACATCCAAATCGCTGTCGACTGCGTCGACCCGCACGCCCTTGCGGACTGGTGGGCCGAAACCCTGGACTGGGCCGTGGAGCCGCAGGACGAGGACTTCATCCGTTCCATGATCAAGCAGGGTTTCGCGACGGACGCGGAGACCAAGCGGCACCACGGAATGCTTGTCTGGCGGGACGGCGCCGCCATCCGGCCGCCCGAGGACCTGGGCGTCAAGCCCGCCTCACGCCGGATTCTTTTCCAGACCGCGCCGGAGGCGAAGACCGTCAAGAACCGCGTCCACTGGGATGTGAACCTGGCCGGCGCTGACAAGGACGAGGTCCGGGCCGCGCTCGAGGCCCGCGGCGCGACGTACCTGTGGACCGCCAACGAGGGCCCGCATTCCTGGCACACCATGGCGGACCCGGAAGGCAACGAGTTCTGTATCAGCTGAGCCGATTACTAGACTCGGACTGTGAGCAACGAAATCCCCGCCAAGGTATCCGACGTCTTTGACCCCACCCGCTGGCGCACCGTGACCGGCTTCGACGATTTCCAGGACATGACCTACCACCGGCAGGTGGAGCGCTCCGCGGACGGCACCGTGGTCCGGGACCTTCCCACCGTCCGGATCGCCTTCAACCGCCCGGAGGTGCGCAACGCGTTCCGGCCCGGCACCGTGGACGAGCTGTACCGGGCCATGGACCACGCCCGGATGACCCCCGATGTCGCCACGGTCCTGCTCACCGGCAACGGCCCCTCCGCCAAGGACGGCGGCCACTCCTTCTGCTCCGGCGGCGACCAGCGGATCCGCGGCCGCGACGGGTATCGGTATGCAGAGGGCGAAACCACCGAGACCATCGACCCCGCCCGCGCCGGCCGGCTGCACATCCTTGAGGTCCAGCGGCTCATGCGGACCATGCCCAAGGTGGTCATCGCCGTCGTGAACGGCTGGGCGGCCGGTGGCGGCCACTCGCTGCATGTCGTCTCCGACCTCACCATCGCCTCCCGGCAGCACGGCAAGTTCAAGCAGACCGACGCGACGGTAGGCAGCTTCGACGCCGGCTACGGCTCGGCCCTACTGGCCCGCCAGATCGGCCAAAAGTCCGCCCGCGAGATCTTCTTCCTGGCCCGCGAATATTCCGCCGAGGACATGGTCCGGATGGGTGCCGTGAACGAGGCCGTGGACCACGAGCGGCTCGAGGAGGTGGCGCTGGAGTACGCCGCGGACATCGCCCGGCAGTCCCCGCAGGCCATCCGGATGCTCAAGTTTGCCTTCAACCTCGCCGACGACGGCTTGGCCGGCCAGCAGGTGTTCGCCGGCGAAGCGACGCGACTGGCTTACATGACGGACGAGGCGGTGGAGGGCAAGGAGGCCTTCCTGGAGAAGCGTGATCCGGACTGGTCCAAGTTCCCGTACTACTTCTAAGGCTGCCGCGATGACTTCCGGAGCGGTGAACATCGAACCCGCCCTCGCTGCCCTCGCGGCTGCCCTCGGCGGGGAGGGTCCCGCCGTCGAGCTGTCCGCCGGCCCGGACGGCTCCCCCGTCGTCGGGCTGGTGGAAACCCCCGGCTTCGAGGACGCCGCCGTCGTGGTGCGGACCTCCGGCTCCACCGGCGTGCCCAAGGCCACGGTGCTGACGGTGGATGCCCTGGCGGCTTCCTCCATGGCAACGGCGATGGCGCTTAAGGGCGAGGGCCAGTGGCTGCTGGCGCTCCCGGTGCAGTTCGTGGCCGGCGTCCAGGTCCTGGTCCGGTCGCTCTTCGCCGGCACCCGGCCCTGGGCGATGGACCTCTCCGGCGGGTTCACCCCGGAGGCCTTCACCACCGCAGCCCTAGAGCTCACGGACAAGATCCGTTTCACCTCTCTGGTTCCCACGCAGCTGCAGCGGCTTCTGGAGCGGCCCTCGGCACAGACGCTGGCCATGCTCCGGCGCTTCAACGCGGTTCTGCTGGGCGGCGCCCCCGCCTCGGCGGAGTTGCTCGCCGCGGCCCGGGAGGCCGGCGTCCGGGTGGTGACCACCTACGGTTCCGCCGAGACCTGCGGCGGCTGCGTGTACGACGGCGTGCCGCTGGACGGCGTCGAGCTGAAACTCGCCGCGGACGGCCGGATCCTGCTCGGCGGCGCCACCATTGCGGCCGGCTATCTCGACGAGCCGGAGCTCACGGCCTCGGCATTTGTCGAGGACGACGGGATCCGCTGGTACCGCACCAACGACCTCGGCGCGCTGTCCGCGGACGGCACGCTGACCGTGCTGGGCCGTGCCGACGACGTCGTCATCACCGGCGGCGTCAAGGTGTCCGCCGCGCATGTGCAGGCGGAACTGGAGAAGCTCGACGGCGTGCGGGCGGCGTTCGTGGCGGGTGTCCCGTCCGCCGAGTGGGGCCAGGCGCTGGCGGCCTATGTGGTGCTGGCGGACGATTCGACGGAGGCAGCCGAGGCCTTCACGGCGCGTTTCACCGCCGGCGGCGCGGGGGCGTTGGCGGGGGCCTTGGTTCCTAAAACAGTGCTCACCGCCGCGGAACTGCTGATGCTTCCGAACGGAAAACCGGACCGAATGGGCATGACCGTTCGGCTGGACACCCGTCATCAGGGAAAATAGAAAAGCTTCAAGCAACCCTTTCCACTAGATCAACACCCAAACCAACGAGGTACTGAACGTGGCCACAGCGGCACAATGGATCCAAGGCGCCCGTCTGCGCACCCTGCCGGCCGCAATCGCGCCGGTCCTGATCGGGACTGCAGCCGCCTATGAGATGAACGCGTTCCGGCCCGTCAACGCCCTGCTGGCCGCCATGGTGGCCCTGCTGCTCCAGGTCGGCGTGAACTTCGCCAACGACTACTCCGACGGCATCCGCGGCACCGATGAGGACCGGGTGGGCCCGCTCCGGCTGGTGGGTTCCGGGGTGGCGAAGCCGGAGCACGTCAAGCGGGCAGCGTTCGCGGCGTTCGGCCTGGCGATGCTGTTCGGACTGATCCTGGTCATTATCACGCAGGCCTGGTGGCTGATCCTCGTGGGTGTGGGCTGCGTACTTGCCGCGTGGGGCTACACCGGCGGCAAGAACCCCTACGGCTACCTGGGCCTGGGCGACCTGTTCGTGTTTGTGTTCTTCGGGCTGGTGGCCACGCTTGGCACCACCTACACGCAGGCCGGCCAGCTCAGCCTCGCGGCCATCATCGGTGCGATCGGCACGGGACTCATCGCCTGCGCCCTGCTCATGGCCAACAACGTCCGGGACATTCCCACCGACCGCGTGGCCGGGAAGAAGACGCTGGCTGTCCGGCTGGGCGACAAGCACGCCCGGGAAAGCTACGTGCTGATGCTCGCCGTGGCGATCCTGCTGGTGATTGTGCTTGCGCCCGGTCGGCCTTGGATGCTGATTGTGCTGCTGCTCATCCCGGCCATCCTGATGCCGTCCTGGCTGATGATCGCGGGCCGGCGCCGCAAGAGCCTGATCCCGGTGCTGAAGCAGACCGGGCTGATCAACCTTGGCTACGCCGTGCTGTTCTCGCTCGGCTTGGTGCTGAGCCGCGGCTTCTAGGGCGGGTTCCGGGGGTCCGGCTGGTTCCGCTGGTTCCAGCGGGTTCCAGCGGGTTCCGTCTGGTTCCAGGGGGTGCTGACGGGCTCTAGGAGTCCTTGGGCCGGGTGTCGGTGCGCACGGTGACGTCCGGGTGTTCGTCCACCAGGCGGTCTTCGGCGTGGGCGTCGTCGATCTCCCCGGCACTGCGCAGCGGCTTGGCTTTGCCGGAGAAACGCTGGTGGATCGAGGCGGTGGCCGCGTCGCGCTGCTTCTGGAAGAACAGGAAGCTGATGGCGAAGGCCATCATCCCGGCGCAGAGCGCGGCCAGCAGCCAGCCAAGCTGCAAATAGACAAACAGGGCGAACAACGGCACAAACAGTGCCAGACGGATCAGGGAGTATTTCAGGAAAGCCACGCTCCCAGTTTAGCCGTCCCGGCCGGGGCGGGGACCCGGCGGTCCGTCTGCTGCTGAGTGCGGGCACCAGCGCGGCGGCCCGGCGCCGGGCCGCGGGGTTGCGGGCGGCGGGGTTCCGGGCGGCTGCCGTGCGGGTGCCGGGCGCCGGAAGCTCGCGCGGAGGCTAAACTGAAGCTATGCTCCGTGTCGTGGTACCAATCGTTGTACTGGTCGTCTTTGTCTACGGACTGATCGACCTCATCAGGACTGACGCACGCCTGACCAAGGGCATTTCCAAGCCGGCCTGGATCGTGGTGCAGATCGTTCTCCCGGTGGTCGGCGCAATCCTCTGGTTCCTCATCGGCCGGCCCCGCGGCGAGGCCGCGGCGGCTCCGGCCACGTACCGCCACCCCACCGCCCCGGACGACGATCCCGACTTCCTCCGCAACCTGGAGCTGCGCCGCCGCAACCAGGCGGAGGCTGACCGGCTCAAGAAGCTGAAGGACGAGCTGGACGCCAAGGAGCGCGAGCTGGGCAGCGGCACCGGAGACGCCCGCGGCACGGAATCCGGCGAAGCCCACGGCAGCGGCGACCCCACGCAGGGCACCGACGAGGTCAAGTAGCCGCTCTGCCCCCTGGCGCGCAGACGCGCCCTCTCAGCCGGCGCGTTCCCCTTCCCATTTGCCAGAAATGGCCTGAATCCGGACCCTCGTAGCGGCCATAGCCGGCAAATCGACGCCGCGCACCCGGACCTGCAAACCAGCCTCCACTGGCCCGCTCTTCCCCCACACCCTGCCCGGGCTGTGGACAACGTCAAATCCCGCTCCAGGCGGGCGCAGAATGCTCTTATGCGCCAGCCCAGCGAGCTTCCCCCACAGCTTCACGACAAACCATTCACGCTCGCGGACGCCCGCGCGGCGGGATTGAGCCGGCGTCGAACCCGGTGCCGGGATCTTGTCAGCCCCTGTCACGGAGTGCGCACCGCCGCCACGACGCCGGGCACCCTCCTTGACCGTATGCATGCCCTGGTTGCTGTGACGTGCGCGGTGGTGAGCCATGCAACTGCTGCCCTGCTGTGGGGCTTTCCCCTGCCGGCGTCCGTGGCAAACGTCGACGTCGTTCATCTCACCAGCCGGCCGGGCAATCGGGCTGCGCGTCGAAAGAACGTCGTGGGCCATCAACAGTCGTTTGAACCCGAGGAGATCGTGGCGGGCTCCAGGGTCCACTGCACGTCACCGCTGCGGACGTGGTTCGACCTGGCCAGCATGCTTAGCCTCGACGATCTTGTGATTGCCGGAGACTTCCTGCTCCGCCGAAGGAACCCTTTGTCCACCCTCGACGAGCTAGACGCCTACCTTCAAGGACGAAAAGGAAAGCCGGGCTACCAGAAGGCCGCGCGGGCTCGGATCCTGATGCGCTCAGGCACGGACTCCCCCAAGGAGACCGAACGAAACCGGCCGCTGGATCCAGGACCCTGATTTGTCCTATGAAGTGGAACGGGTCGCAATCCAATACGACGGCGGGCATCACGCCACTCCGGCGCAACGGCGCAGCGATATTTTCCGGGACGAAAACGCGCGGGATGCCGGGTGGCGGGTAGTCGTGCTGACCCAGTGGGACTTGACCCCGTTGGGCCCGGGCATGGAGCCAACAGCGGTCACCAGGGTACGGGCGGCGCTCGTGGAGCGGGGCTGGATGCCCGATCGTGGCCCGGCCCGGAGGCGACGTTCCGCACGCACCACGGCGTCCATCGGACAGGAATGGCCGCTAAGCGGGGTGGCTTAGCGGCCATTTGTGGCGAATCGACGATTCAGGCCCGAGGGTTAGCGGCCATTTGTGGCGAATCGCGGCGGTTCGGGGTGCGGGCCTGGTTGGTGCGGCGTCGTTTGGCCGATCTGACAGGAATGGCCGCTAAGCGGGGTGGCTTAGCGGCCATCTGTGGCGAATGGACGAGGAATCTAAGCGCCCAACCCTGGCGAAGCGAACTCCCGGCGCCTTACAGCCCCGAGTAGGAGTGCAGTCCGTTGAAGAACTGGTTCACGATGGTGAAGTTGAAGACCACGCACAGGTAGCCGACGATCGAGAGCCAGGCCGCGCGGGTTCCGGTCCAGCCGCGGGTGGCGCGGGCGTGGAGGTAGCCGGCGTAGACCACCCAGATCACGAAGGTCCAGACTTCCTTGGTGTCCCAGCCCCAGAAGCGGCCCCAGGCCTTCTCGGCCCAGATGGCGCCGAACATCAGCGTGAACGTCCAGCCGACGAAGGCGATCGCGTTGATCCGGTAGGACAGGTTTTCCAGGCTCAGGGCGTTGGGGACCAGGCGCATGAAGCCCAGCTTGTCTGCCCCGCCCGCGGCAATGGTCTTCTGCCGGTGCGACTGGACCAGCTGCAGCGCGGACATCGCGAAGGTCAGGGTGAACAGGGCTGAGGACATCACCGCGATGGAGACGTGGATAATCAGCCAGTAGCTCTGCAGCGCCGGCACGAGGTGGCCCACGGGCGTCCAGAACGCGACCGAGGCCGCGACCAGCATGATGATGGCCAGGCCGATCACAAAGGTACCCAGGAACCGCAGGTCGCGGCGGATCAGCACCAGAAGGAAGACCGCCACCGCCACGAACGCGCCGGTGGTCAGGAACTCGTACATGTTGCCCCACGGCACCCGGCCCGCGCCGATCGCGCGGGTGATGACGCCGGCGGCGTGGATGGCGGCGCCCAGCACGGCGAGGGCGACGGCGACCCGGGCCGGAACCCGGCGTTCGGCGCCGTAGCGCATGCCGCCGTCGGCGGTCACGCCGGCTCCGCTTGCCCGGCTGCCCGAGACCGACGACGTCGGGCGCTCGGCCCGTCCGACAGGGCCGCTGACGTCGGAAGCGGCGCGGTCAACGGCGGCGGAGGAGCCACCGACGCCGGCGCCCACCGGGACACGGACCGTCTCGGCTCCGGACAGCTCTGCCGCCTTCAGGTCCACCGCGCGCAGGGTCTTGCTGCTCTTGGCCAGGTCCCAGGCGAAGGCGATGAAGGCCACCGTGTAGGTGCCGGCCGCGAGCAGCATAAAGAGCTCGCTGTACTGGCCCATGGTTTCGTTGATGGGGAACATTACTGATCCTTCTTTGACTCAGGAGAGCCTACTGTGGACTGGATGAAGTCTGCTGCGGGTTGGTCCGTGGAGGCCTGCGCGCCGGCGTCGGCGCGTGCGCCGGTGTCCGCCCGGTCATTATCCGCTGTCGCGCTGGGAACAGGCTGGGAATCCTCCCCCGAATCGTCCGCGGCCCCATCATCGAGCGGCCAGGCTGCCGACAGCAGGGCCCGGATGGCGGCGGCTTCCCCGGCCAGGCGGTGGTCCTCGCCGCGGGCCAGGAGACCGTACTCCACCATGGTGCGGCCGTCCTCGTGGGTGCCGGTGCGGACCCAGACGCGGCGGCGGTTGACGTACAGCGACGTGACCAGGCCGGCGACGGCGAGCAGGGCGAAGAACAAGGCGTAGCCCTGGCCCGGGTTGTGGTGGATGTCCACGCCGATGTAACGCTTCACGCCGTCGAAGCTGATGGTGCCCTTGCCGTTGGGCAGGGTGTGAGTGGTCCCGGGGGTCAGCACGATGCCCTTGGTGGGCAGGTTGCGGGCGTTTAGCGGCGTCAGTTTCTTCACATCGAGTTCGAACACGTTCTGCGGCGAGCCGCTGTTCAGTCCGAGGTCGCCGTAGTACGAGTTCAGCGTCAGCTGCGGGTTGAACAGTTCAGGATCGCCGCTGAAGGAAACTCCTTCCTTCGTGATGAACGCGGTAGGCAGGAAGAAGCCCGCGAAGGCCAGCTGCTCCGGCTTGGCATCGGGGACCTTGATGACCACGGAGGAGTAGTAGTTGTCGCCTTGCAGCTTGGCCACCACCGGTCCCTGCATGGCGATGTTGCCGGCGCCGTCGCGCACCGTGACCACCGGGGCGTAGCCGTTGCCGGTCAGGTAGACGCTGGTGCCGCCCAGGCTGAGCGGGTCATTGACCTTCAGCACCTCCTGCTTGGCAGGCGCGCCCGGGTTCTCCTTGGTGGTGACGTCAGCCTTGAAGTCGATGGGCTGGCCGAACTTGCCCTTCGATTCGCGGTCGAAGGTGATGTGGAACTTGTCCAGCTGGATGGAGTAAGGCTCCAGCTGGCTGCTCTGGAAATTGGTGCCCGGGGTGAACTGGTCGTAGCCCACCAGGGTGTTCACGAAGGTGTCCCCCTCGACCAGGATCCGTTGGCCGCTGTAGCCGAACAAGCCGCCGGCCGCGACGGACACCAGGACACCGATCAGGGCGGTGTGGAAGACAAGGTTGCCGACCTCCCGGAAGAAGCCGCGTTCCGCGCCGAGCGAGGGCCGTTCGCCGTCGCGGTCCCGCACGTCGACGCGGTAGCCGCGCTTCCTCAGCAGGGCGGCGGCGTCGTCAATGGCGCGCGACGCCGGGATCCCGGCGTCGGCGGGGACCACCATGGTGCCGTACTCGGGCAGCCGGGACAGCCGTGCCGGGGTGCGCGGGGGCTGGGAACGCATGGCTTTGTAGTGCACGATGGCGCGGGGCACCACGCAGCCGATCAGCGAGATGAACAGCAGGATGTAAATCGCGGAGAACCACGCCGAGGAGTAGACATCGTAGAGCTGCAGGGAGTCCAGGATCTTGCCGTAGTCCGGGTGGTCCTTGATGTACTGGGTGACCACCGCAGGGTTAGCGGGCCGCTGCGGGAAGAGCGATCCGGGCACCGCGGCGACGGCGAGCAACAGCAGCAGGAACAGCGCGGTACGCATGCTGGTCAGCTGCGTCCACGCCCAGCGGAGCATGCCCACCGGCCCCAGCGAGGGCAGCACAGCGCCTGCCTTCGCGGCTTCGACGGGACTGGTTCCGTGATCGGGCGTGCCGGGGGACGGGGATTTCTTCTCTACGTTCACTCGCTCGCTCATCAGATCGGCAATTTCACATCGGTTTGGAACCAGTACTGCAGCCCGGACACCCAGGCACCCCACACCCCGCTGGCCATCAGCACGCCCAGCGCAATCAGGATTCCGCCGCCGGTGCGCTGGATGGCGAGCCGGTGTTTGCGGAAGAAGGAGAGCACCCCGACGCCGCGGCGGACGGCCAGGGCGATCAGCAGGAAGGGAATGCCCAGCCCAAGGCTATACACGAAGGCCAGCAGGGCGCCCTTCGCCGCGGACGATCCCCCGGAAAGGCTCAGCAGCTGCACCGCCGAATAGGTCGGGCCGATGCACGGGGCCCAGCCGAGGCCGAACGTGATGCCCAGCAGCGGCGCACCCCAAAGCCCGGCTGGCGGCTTGGCGTGGATCTTCGCGTCGCGCTGCAGCCAGGAGAAGCCGCCCATGAACACGACGCCCATCACGATCACCAGCACGCCGAGCAGTTGCGTAATCCAGGCGTTCTGGGAGCCGGTGATCAGCGTTCCCAGCTGGCCGAAGGCCCCGCCGAGGAGCACGAAGATCACCGAGAAGCCGAGGACGAACAATCCGATCCCGGCCAGCATCCGGCCCCGCTTCTGCTTCTGCAGGTCGACGCCTGTCAGGCCCGTCACGTACCCGAGGTATCCGGGCACCAACGGCAGCACGCAGGGCGAGAGGAAGGATACGAGTCCGGCCAGCAGCGCCACCGGGATGGCGAGCAGCAGCGAACCGTTCAGGATGGCTTCGGCGAAGGGGCTGTTCACGGCGCCGGCCTTACTCGGCCACGGCTGCGGCGATGAGGGACTTGAGGGTGCCCTTCTGGATTTCGCCAAGCACCCGGGAGGCGACTCGGCCCTGCTTGTCGAGCACCAGCGTGGTGGGGACCGCGCCGGGCGGAACCAGCCCGGAGACGGCCAGCAGCACCGCGCCGTCCTTGTCGTTGAAGCTCGGGTACGTCAGGTTGAAGGTCTTGTCGAACGCTTCAGCCGTCGGTTTTTCGTCCCTCAGGTTGACGCCGAAGAACTGGACGCCCTGGCTCTTGAACTCCTGGTGCAGGGCCTCCAGCGACGGCGCCTCGACCCGGCACGGCGCGCAGGCGGCGAACCAGAAGTTGAGCACCGTCACCTTGCCCTGAAACTGCGACGCCGTGACTTCGGTGCCGTCGAACAGGGTGCCCTTGATCTCCACCGGTTTTTTCCGGTCGGCAGCGGCGAATTCGGTCACCGAGCCGTCGCCGGCGACGTAGTTCTTGTTATCCCCCGCCTTGGCCTGCTTGGCGAGGTCGTCCTCCTGGGCGCAGCCGGTCAGGCCCAGCATGGCGGCCAGGGCCGCACCGCCGGCGGTGAGGACGCCGCGGCGGGACAGGCGGGAGTCGTCGTCGAACATGTTCAGGCTCCCGGGGTGCTGGAGGCACCGGGCAGGAGGACGGCGGCGGGCTCGCTGTAGTCGACGCGAAGCAGCGTCCCGTCGTCGTTGAATACGAGGGAGGTCACGGAGGTGAGCGTGCATTCGCGCTTGCGCGGGTCGTGCCACAACGGCCTGCCCTCGGCGCTGAGCCGGGTGGCCCAGATGGGCAGCTGGTGGCTCACCAGGATGGCCTCGGCGCCGTCGCCGCCGAGCTCGACGGCCCGCAGGCGTGCGTCCTGCACCGCGGCGGTCACGCGCGCGGCCTGCTCTTTGTACGGCTCGCCCCAGGACGGCCGGAGCGGGTTGCGGAGCATCGGCCAGTGCTTCGGTTTGAAGATCTCGCCTTTGGACACCTGCATCCCCTGGAAGTAGTTGGCGGCCTCGATGATCCGCTCCTCGGTGGCGATTTCAAGGCCGAGGGCCTCGGAGATCGGCTGCGCCGTTTCCTGCGCACGGGTCAGCGGGGACGCCGCGAGGTGCACGATCTTCGCCCCCTGCGCGGCGCGGTCACTGAAGTGCTCGGCAAGCATCCGGGCCATCTGCTGACCCAGTTCGGAGAGGTGGAACTCGGGCAGCCTGCCGTACAGGACGCCTTCGGGATTGTGGACCTCGCCGTGGCGGAGCAAGTGAACAGTGGCTTGGGGCATGTGTACCAGTTTCTCAAAGGGCAGGGGCAATGACGAAATCTTCTACAAGAGGTAGAACTGAAACTTTTTGGGAAATGTTCCCCGGGGGTGGAATAAAAGATGCAAATGCATGTTTATACTGGGTGAAGCAGTTAGTTGAGACTTCAACCAATGAAGTGAAGACCGACGATCAGATGAACTTCCGCACGACCCACCCGACTCAAGGAGAATCACCATGGCACTTCCCGCCAACCTCACCACCGGCACCTGGACCCTCGACTCCTCGCACAGCGAAATCGGCTTCACCGTCCGCCACGCGGGCATCAGCAAAGTCCGCGGCCAGTTCAAGGAAGCCGACGCAACCCTGGACCTCGCCGAGAACGTCGCCGACTCCAAGGTGAACGCCACCATCAAGACCGCGAGCTTCGACTCCGGCGACGTCAACCGCGACGGCCACGTCCGCGGCGAAGACTTCTTCGACGTCGAGAAGTTCCCGGAGATCTCCTTCGTCTCCAACGCCATCGTCCCCAAGGGCGACGCCTACGAGCTCCAGGGCGACCTCACGATCAAGGGTGTCACCCGTCCCGTAGCGCTGGAAACCGAGCTCAACGGCGTGGCCGTTGACCCGTTCGGCAACACCCGCGCCGGCCTGACCGCCGAGACCACAATCAGCCGCAAGGACTTCGGCCTGACCTGGAACGCCGTCCTCGAGGCTGGCGGCGTGCTGGTCAGCGACAAGGTTGCCATCAACCTCGAACTGGCCTTCATCGCCCCCGCAGCGTAGTCCGCGCCGCCCCGAGCGGCGGACAGGGCCCGTCCACGCGACGCCCTCTTCAACACCCCGCGCCATCCCCGGATGGCGCGGGGTGTTTGGTTTAACCGGGGCCGCTTCGGGGGCTGACTTGGGCGCGTTCCACGAGCGCGCCGGGCGGCCTCCGCTCCCGCCCCGGAGTCAGCTAGGAACCACCGGTTTCGCGGTCTAAAGTGAAATCCATGAGCAATACCGGCGACGTCCCCGAGCCCGATCAGCCAGGCGCCATTCCGCCGGAACCGGGCAGCGTTCCGCCGGTCGGACCGGGTCAGCCCGGGCGGTTCGGCGGGTTCCGGATCGAGTGGCCGGCCGACCGGCCGCGGAACTTCCGGGACGCGCTCCCCCTGGGCGGTTATTCCGGGATCCTCAACCTCCCGGCCATGCCCACGGAGCTGAAGATCTCCTACTGGGTCTGGGTGATTGGCGGGTTGCTCGGCCTGCTCGCAGGCGTGATCGGGCTCTTCGGCACCCTGGTCCTCTTTGTGGTCTCGCCCCCGGCCGGCATCCTGCTGCTATTGCTGGTGCTGGTGGCGGTAGCCCTGGCCGCGGCACAGGTCACGCTGGCGATGAAGATGAAGGAGGGCTGGGAATGGGCCAGGTTCGCCCTCACCATCGCCGCTGGCGTCAGCCTGGTGCTCGCCCTGGCCAGCATCGGCGTCGCGGGGGGCGGAAGCTGGCCCGGCTTCGTCATCAGCCTGGTGGCGACCGTGCTGATGTGGCTGCCGAAGTCGCAGGCCTGGTTCGACGCGTTCAAGGGCCGTTCCTGACCTTCCTCGGCACCAGGCTGCTCCTCGGTGGCTTTGCCTCCGGAAACGCGGATACCCGCGTGCCGGCGGCTCCAAAAATGCCCCTCAGAATACCTCCGCGGAATGACCCAAACCGCCGCGAGCGCGGGGTACGGTGTAGTTAAACCATGCTGGGGGCAGGGTGAAGACACTGGTCCCGGTAGCCCATCCCGTCATCGAAATGCAAAGGACCGCCATGAGTAACCCGCCAGTCGAGCCTTCCAGCCCGGACGGACCCGAGTCGGGCAAGCAGGCTCCGCAGTACGGCCAGAACGCCCCCCAGTTCGGACAGCAGCCGCCGGCTCCGCAGTATGGGCAGAACGCCCCGCAGGCGCCCCAGTACGGCCAGCAGGCTCCGCAGTATGGCCAGAACGCCCCGCAGGCTCCCCAGTACGGGCAGCAGGCTCCGCAGTACGGGCAGCAGGCTCCGCAGTACGGGCAAAACGCGCCCCAGTACGGGCAGCAGGCTCCCGGCTATGGCCAGCAGCCGCCGGCCTACGGGCAGGCCCCGGGCCAGTTCGGCCAGAGCCCCTACGGCCAATCCCCTTACGCGCAGTATCCGTCGGAACTCCCCACCGGCGGAGCCGGGACCAGGCCGCCGCAGCTCGACCTCGCCTTCTGGCTCATCATCGGTGCGGGCATCCTGTCCCTCATCAGCAGCCTGGTTGTGTCCTTTACCGGGGCGGACTACTTTGAGACCGCTATGCAGCAGGCCGGCGCCCAGCAGGGCAGGAGGCTCTCAGCGGACGAACTCAATGCGGTGCGGGCAATCGTCCCCATCAGCGGCATCATTGGCGGCCTCATCTCCTTCGGGCTCTACGCACTGGTCGCATTCCCGGTCCGCAAGGGCAAGAATTGGGCCCGCATCCTGGGAACGGTCTTTGCCGCCCTGTCGCTGTTTGGCCTGTTCGGCGGCGTATTCGCCTTCGGCGCCCTCTCCGGCGTGCTGCAGATCATCGTGATCCTGATGGGCGTGGCCGGCATCGTGATCCTGTACCTGCCGACGGTTTCCCCCTACTTCCAGAAGCAGCAGCCGTTCTCCAACCCGTACGCGCAGAACCCCTACGGCCGCTAACCAGGAACCGCTGCAGAGGGCGCGGGACCCGGATGGGCCGACTGAAGTCAGTCGGCGTCTTCCGGGTCCTGCGCCCTTTGTGCGTGGTAGGCGAGAATCTGCAGCTCGGTGGCCATATCCACCTTGCGGAGATTGACTCCCGGCGGGACCTGCAGCATGACCGGGGCGAAGCTCAGGATGCTGCGCACGCCTGCGGCCACTACCCGGTCGCACACGCTTTGCGCCACGGCCGCGGGCAGCGCCAGGACCACCATGTTGGTCCCGGTGCGGCGCAGCACGGCTTCCAGATCTGCGGCGTCGCTCACCCGCAGCCAGCCAACCTCGCTGCCCACCACCATCTGGTCGGCGTCGAAGATCGCCACGATGTCAAAGCCCCGGGACTCGAAGCCGCCGTACCGGGCGAGGGCCTTGCCGAGGTTGCCGGCGCCGACGATCGCAACTTTCCAGTCATGGGTCAAACCCAGGGCCGCGGCAATGTGCCGGTTCAGGTACTGCACCTCATAGCCCACGCCCCGCGTTCCATAGGACCCCACATAGGAGAGGTCCTTGCGGAGGGTGGAGGAACTGACGCCCGAAGCCTCGGCGAGCGATTCAGAGGAGACTCGGTCCACCCCCTCGGCCAGCAAAGTGGTCAGGGCGCGCAAATAGATCGTCAGCCGCGCCACGGCCGCGGGCGGGATCTGCTTGGCAGCAGGTCCGGCCGCCCCGGGCAGGGCGTCGGGTGAAGAATCCAGCGAAGTCACTATCTGCTCCATTGCGTCGCGTTGTGACTCCACTCTAGAGCCCCCGCAGTTCGGGCCACAAAGCCGGGGACCGCGTCGCCGCAGCCGCTTGCCCGGGGTGCACTCAGGCTGACTGGCCGAGGGCGCGGCGCAGGGTTCGGGCCAGCCGAACCTCGTCGATCCGCCAGAAATCCCGCTGGACCCCGTCCACCAGCAGTACCGGGATCTCCTCGGCGTAGCGCTCGCGCAGGACATCGTCGTCGTCGATGGACCGCTCGGACCAGCCGAGTCCCAGCGCAGCGGTGACCCGGCCGACGGCGTCGCGCGCGTCCGCGCACAGGTGGCAGTCAGCTTTGGTGATGAGTACGACATCGGGAAGGGGCGCGGGTATGGCCATGGTTCCACGGTAGCCCGGCGCCCGGCCCGGCGTCGACGCGACCTGGTGTTCCAGCCGGGCGGCCGGTGCGGCGGGGCCCTTTCTGCGCGTGGGATCCCCCGCCATTGACTAGACTCGTGGCATGCCCGAGGAGAAGATCGTCGCTGTGGCCACGCGGCCTGTTGCGTCACCGCAGCACGGCGAAGCCGCCTTCTTCGACGTTGACAACACCCTTATGAGGGGCGCCAGTCTCTTCCACGTGGCCCGCAAAATGCATCAGCGCGGGGCGTTCACCATTCCCCAGGCGGCGGGCTTTGCCTGGAAGCAGCTGATGTTCGTGTTCCGCGGCGAGAACATGGACGACGTCCACGCCGTCCGCGACACCGCCCTGAGCCTCGCCTCGGGTTTCACCGTGCAGGACATCGAAGCCCTCGGCGAGGAAGTCTACGACGAGATGATCGAGTCCCGGATCTGGCCCGGCACCAAGGCCCTGGCCGAACAGCACCTGCGGGTGGGCCGCCGGGTCTGGCTGGTCACGGCCACGCCGATCGAGGTGGCCACCGTCATTTCCACCCGGCTGGGCCTCACCGGCGCCCTCGGCACCGTGGGCGAGATCCACGACGGCTCCTACACCGGACGGCTGGTGGGCGAAATCCTGCACGGCCCGGCCAAGGCCGTCGCAGTCCGCGGCATTGCCGAGGCGGAGGGCCTGGACCTGAACCGCTGCTGGGCCTACAGCGACTCCCACAATGACATTCCGCTACTCAGCATGGTCGGGCACCCGGTGGCCATCAACCCCGACGCCCGGCTGCGCCGCCACGCCCGCGAACACAACTGGCCGGTCTACGACTTCCGGTCCGGCCGTCGCGCCGCGACCCTGGGCCTGAAGGCCGCAACCGTCGGCGGGGCCATCTACGGTCTCTGGCGGGGCTTCTCCCGCTTCCGCGGCCCCACGGCCTAAGCGCACTCCGGGGCCAGCCCGCTACGCGTTCGGACGGGCGCACCCCGGATCCCGGGTGCCCCTGTCCGGATCCGCCGCGTATTGCCGGATCCGCCGCGCGTTGCCGAAAAGAAAATGCCCGCCGCCGTAAAGGCAACGGGCATTGACGCTGTTCGAAGTATCTCTACTTCTTGTTGCGACGCTGGTGGCGCGTCTTGCGAAGCAGCTTGCGGTGCTTCTTCTTGGCCATACGCTTGCGACGCTTCTTAATAACTGAACCCACGAAAGTTCCTTACCGGCTAGATGCAGTACCTGCCCGTTGGGAAGGGTCCGCGGGCTAAGCAAGCAGACTGAACAACTGACAGGTTATTACAATGACGTAAAACGTTCCTTAACAGGGTACCGCCTATCCGGGGCACACCACGACCGCAGGCCCCGGGAAGGGGTCTGCCGCGGCCCGGTGCGACAGCGGAAGACTCAGGCCGTCTCAGTACGTCCGTCAACAACAGCACCCTTGAGATACTGTTCGACGGCGTTTTCCGGAACCCGGTAGGAGCGGCCAAAGCGCACCGCCGGCATTTCGCCGGAGTGCACCAGGCGATACACGGTCATCTTTGATACCCGCATTACATCCGCGACCTCGGCCACGGTGAGAAAGCGCGCGTTGGAGAAGTTGGCCTCCGAAGACATTTCCCTATTCCTTTTGCTCAAGCGAACGGCTGCCCCGTCTGAACGACATGGCGGTGTGCCGATGCTGAGCCATCAAACAACCATGTGCTAGATACTCTAGGGGTTCATGGTGCCAATGTGAAAGGTTTCCGCAGGATTCTGCGAAGGATTTCCGCAGGATTTTCCCGCTTGGCCCCTCCTGCGCCCCCGCGTTCAACCCCGGACCCGCCGGGTGCGTGCCGACGCCGCCAGCTGGCCGAGCAGCGACGCCGTCACGTCCCAGTCCATGCAGGCATCCGTGACGCTCTGGCCGTACAGCAGCTGATCGGTTCCCGCGGCGTGTTCGGCAACGTCAAGGGACTGCGCCCCGCCCACCAGAAAGCTCTCCAGCATGACGCCGGCGATGGCGGACGCGGAGGCCCCGCCGTCCTCGAGCTGGGCACCGATCTCCAGCGCGACCTCGGCCTGCCGGTGGTGGTTCTTGCCGCTATTGGCGTGGCTCGCGTCCACGATCAGCCGCGGGTTCAGCTGCCCGGCGGCGAGCCGGGCGGAGGCGGCTTCGACGTCGGCGGCGGAGAAGTTCGGGCCGTCGCTGCCGCCGCGCAGGATGACGTGGGTGTCCGGGTTTCCGGCGGTGCTGACCAGCGCGGCCCTTCCGTCGCCGTCGATCCCCAGGAAGGCCTGGGCGGCACCCGCAGCACTGCAGGCGTCAAGCGCCACCTGCAGGCCGCCGTCGGTCCCGTTCTTGAAGCCGATCGGCATGGACAGCCCGGACGCCAGCTGGCGGTGGATCTGGCTTTCCGTGGTGCGCGCCCCGATGGCACCCCACGCGACGAGGTCCGCCATGTACTGCGGGCTGATGGGCTCGAGGAATTCCGTGGCGGTGGGCAGTCCCAGCGCGGTGACCTGGCGCAGGAACTGGCGGGCGGCGCGCAGACCCGCGGCAATGTCGTGGCTGCCGTCGAGCCGCGGATCGTTGATCAGGCCCTTCCAACCGACCGTGGTGCGCGGCTTCTCGAAGTAGGTGCGCATGACGATCAGCAGGTCTTCGCGGTGCTTCTCGGCCTGGCTGACCAGCCGGCGGGCGTATTCCAGTCCGGCCTTGGGATCGTGGATGGAGCACGGGCCCACGATCACCAGGAGCCGGTCGTCGACGCCGTCCATGATCGCGCGGACCTCGTCCCGGCCGCGGCCGACGACCTCGGAGCCGCGGGCATCCAGCGGGAGTTCCGCGATCATCTCCTGCGGGGTGGGCAGCGCGGTGAATTGGCTGACGCGCAGGTTGGACGTGGTCTGCTGGCTGTCAGGGGCTGCTTCGATGCTCATGGTGGGTCCTGTTCCGGGTGCGGAGCGGGCCCTGATCAGAACCCGCCGGAGAAATGGCGAAGGGCAGAGGATGATCTCTGCCCTGTTGGCTCTGAAGGTGTGTTGGATGCGTGTCAGTTAGACGCGGGCCCCTCCAGAGCCAACGAAAAATACGCATACCAACGGTTAGTCATGCCACCGACCATAGCTCCGTCAACAGCCGGAGGGCAAAGCGGCGCCGTAATATTCCGACGGCGTCCCTTAGAGTGTGGTTGGACCACAGACTGTGACGAGACGCACCGGAGGCAGCAATGACGCAACCCCCCATCATGGGCAACCCCGAGGCCCCTACGACGGCGGAGGACACCGCCACCAGCCATCACACCGGCGGGACTTCCGCCAACGGGACGCCCACCGCAGGCAGGGGCCCGGTGCCGCGCGGGGGCGGACTGCCTGCCGCCCTCAAGCGCCGGGTGCCAAAGTACGCTGACCTCGCACCGCTGATGCAATTCCAGAAGCCGGACTTCGGCCGCGAGGCGAAGCTGCGCCGGGCCAGCACCATCTGGGATCTGCGGGACATGGCCAAGCGTCGCACCCCGAAGGCGCCGTTCGACTACACGGACGGGGCGGCCGAGGCCGAGATCACCCTGCGCCGGGCCCGCCAGGCCTTCCTGGACATCGAATTCCGTCCCGGCATCCTGCGCGACGTCTCCAGCGTGGACCTCGGCACCGAGATCCTGGGCAAGGCCGCCCGGCTGCCCTTCGGCATCGCGCCCACCGGCTTCACCCGGATGATGCAGTCCGAGGGCGAGTACGCCGGTTCCCGGGCCGCCGCGGCCGCCGGCATTCCGTACACGCTCTCCACCATGGGCACCGCGTCGATCGAGGACGTGGCCGCCGCGGCCCCGGACGGCCGCAACTGGTTCCAGCTGTATCTGTGGACGGACAGGGACCGTTCGCTGGAACTGATCGAACGCGCCGCCCAGGCAGGCAACGACACGCTCATGGTGACGGTGGATACCGCCGTCGCGGGCGCCCGCCTGCGCGATGTCCGCAACGGCATGACCATCCCTCCGGCGCTGACGCTCAAGACCGTGCTGGACGCTTCCTACCGGCCCGCGTGGTGGTTCAACTTCCTCACGCACGAGCCGCTGACCTTCGCCTCGCTGTCGCGCTACACCGGCACCGTGGCGGACCTGATCAACTCCATGTTCGATCCCACCCTGACCTTCGCGGACCTCGACTGGCTGCGTGAAACCTGGAAAGGCAAGCTCGTGGTCAAGGGCATCCAGACCGTCGACGACGCGCGCAAGGTCGTGGACCACGGCGCGGACGGCATCGTGCTCTCCAACCACGGCGGCCGCCAGCTGGACCGGGCCCCCATCCCCTTCCACCTGCTCCCGGAGGTCTCCGCGGCGCTCAAGGCGGACAACAGCGACGCTGCAGTCATCCTGGACACCGGCATCATGAGCGGCGCGGACATCATCGCGGCACTGGCGCTGGGTGCGGACTTCACCCTGATCGGCCGCGCCTACCTTTACGGCCTGATGGCCGGCGGCCGGGCCGGGGTGGACAGGGCCATCCAGATCCTCGAGACGGATATGCGGCGCACCATGGCGCTGCTGGGCGTCAGCCGGATCTCCGAGCTCACCCCGGACCACGTCCGGCTCCTTGCCAGATAGCCCACGGTTCCGCGAGAGGGCAGTTCGCGGCAGTGTTTGTGCCGAACACTGCCGCGAACTGCCATCTGGGCGCGGCAGTGGGGCCTGCTACTTTTTCCGGCCGAATTTTGGCAGGTTCGCCAGCAGGTCCGCGGCGCGGGTGGCGGCGCGGCCAACGGTCCGGCCGATCTGCTGCGGCCGTTTGTCCTCCCCGGCGGTGCCGACGGGGAGGGCGACGGCGGGGCTGAGCGTGCTGCCCGCGGTACGTTCGGCCAACGCCGCTGCGGCCGGTTCCGCTGCAGTCGGCGGGGTAGTCACGGCGGCGGCAAGACTGTCCGGGCCGGGTGCCGGGGTGGCGGGCGGCGTCGAGGGCTCGGCAGCGGCAGCGCGGCCGACGTCGAACGTCTCGAGCCAACTGGCGACGCCAGCCAGCGGCTTGGGGTTGAGCGCGTAGTATCGCTTCTGGCCTTGGGCGCGCATGCTGACCAGGTCGGCTTCGCGCAGGACTTTAAGGTGCTTGGAAATGGTGGGCTGGCTCGCCTCGAGCTCCTGGACCAGCTCCCCCACCGCTTTGTCCCCGTTGCGGAGGGACACCAGAATGTCACGCCGGGTTGCCTCAGCAATGACGGCAAATACGTCGTCTGTCACCATGCCCTCCACCCTAGCGACATATACGCCGGATGGCATCCACTAATTACGGGCGTCTGCGCAGCCCTCGCCCGGCAGCCCGGAACCGCAGCCTAGTCGAACCAGGGATCCAGTCCGTAGAGCGGGAAAACTTCCTTGCGGGTGGCCATCACGGTGCGGTCCACCTCGTCGTTGGGATCGAACCCGACCTCCCAGGAACGCCACCAGAGATCGACGTCGTCGCCCATCACCGTAGGCGGTTCGACGCCGTACTTGGCTCCATATTTTTCTTGCACATATTGCCGCCAGTCCTCGGGGACGGCGGTCCGCAGCGGGACCGGGCGCCCGGCGGCGATCGCGATCAGGTGGCTCCAGGAGCGCGGGACCACTGTGATCACGTTGTAGCCCCCGCCGCCGGTGGAGATCCAGCGGTTCTCGCAGTAGCGGGCCGCGAGGTTGCCGATCGCCGTGGCGGCCTCCCGCTGGCCGTCCACGCTGATGTTCAGGTGCGTCAGCGGATCCAGGCGGTGCGAATCACAGCCATGCTGGCTGACGATGACCTCCGGCTCAAAGGCTCCCACCAACTGCGG
Organism: Arthrobacter sp. 10T44; assembly: GCF_056393885.1. Classification (NCBI taxonomy): domain Bacteria; kingdom Bacillati; phylum Actinomycetota; class Actinomycetes; order Micrococcales; family Micrococcaceae; genus Arthrobacter; species Arthrobacter sp. 10T44. The sequence continues at coordinate 630,822 of NZ_JBFTGT010000001.1, forward strand.
AACGATCGCGTGGAAGGCCCGCAGCCAGCCGGCATCTCCGGTCCCGGCCGGGAGCGCCACGTTCACGGCGCTGCCCTGGGCGTTCGGGCCGCCGATCTCGTTGGCGAACCCGGTGCCAGGGAACAGCGTCAGCCCGGTCTCGTGCAGCGAGATCGTCAGCACCCTGGGATCGTCCCAGAAGATGCTCTGCGTTCCATCTCCGTGGTGCGCGTCGACATCGACATACACCACCCGTTGCACGCCGCCATCGAGCAGCCGCTGGATGGCCAGGGCGGCGTCGTTGTAGATACAGAAGCCGCTGGCCCGCTCGCGGGAGGCGTGGTGCATGCCGCCGCCGAAGTTCACGGCCCGGACCGCGCTGCCGTCCAGGATGGCGGCGGCCGCCAGCAGGGAGCCGCCAGCCAGCCGCGCGCTGGCCTCGTGCATGCCGGCGAAGGCCGGGTCGTCTTCGGTGCCGAGGCCGCGTTCCAGATCCGGGGTGTCCGGGTCGGCACTGACGCGGCGGACGGCGGCGACATATTCCGCGCTGTGCACGGCACCCAGTTCCTCGTCGGTAGCCACCGAGGGTGCCGCCACGCTGACGTGGTCCAGGTCCAACAGTCCAAGGCTCCGGGCCAGCCGCGCGGTGAGCTCCATACGTTCGGGCGCCATCGGGTGGCTGTGGCCGAAGTTGTACGCCGTCATGGCGGAGTCCCACACCACCGTCGTCGGCAGGGCGGTCTGGGCGAGTCCGGGCAGGAAGGTCATCAATCACAGGCTACCGGAGCGCACCGCCCCGATCCCCGTCGTTGCGCGGAATATAGTGGTTTACTACTGAAGGACGCCGTTTCAACCGAGGACAAGCCGCACATGACGCAAAGCCAGTCGAGGTCACCGAGCCCGGCCAGCTGGCACCCCGGCCAGCCGGAGCGCGAGGGCCTGTGGATCTTCACCCGGTTGCGCGACTTCGTCGACGACATCGCCAACACCTCCCCGGCCCGCCTGGCCGTCTCCGCCTTCGCCGTGGTCGTCCTGATCTTTACCGTCCTGCTCACCTTGCCCGTGTCCTCGGCGACGGGGCAGGTGACCCCGCTGCACCAAGCCCTCTTCACGGCGGTGTCGGCGGTATGCGTGACGGGGCTGACCGTTGTGTCCACGGCGGTGCACTGGTCCTTCTTCGGCCAGCTCGTGATCCTGGTCGGCATCTTCGTCGGCGGCCTCGGGACCCTGACCCTGGCGTCGCTGCTGGCACTGATGGTCAGCAAGAAACTCGGTGTGCGCGGCAAGCTCATCGCGCAGGAGGCCATGAACAACGCGGGCCGCCTCGGCGAGGTGGGCACGCTGCTGCGGATCGTCATCGTCACCTCCGTGGTCATTGAGGCGGCCCTGGCCGCTGCCCTGGTTCCGAGGTTCCTGGCACTGGGCGAAAGCGTCGGCCAGTCATTCTGGCACGGCGTCTTCTACTCCATTTCGGCGTTCAACAATGCCGGCTTCACGCCCCATTCGGACGGCATCGTGCCGTACGAAACCGACCTGTGGATCCTGATTCCGCTGATGATCGGCGTCTTCCTTGGCAGCCTCGGCTTCCCGGTCGTCATGGTGCTGCAGCAGAACGGCCTGAACTGGAAGAAATGGAACCTGCACACCAAGCTGACCATCCAGGTCTCGCTGATCCTGTTGGCCGCGGGCACCGTGCTCTGGGGGCTGATGGAGTGGGAGAACATGCGCACCATCGGCGGCATGAGCCTGGGCGACAAGATCACGCACTCGCTTTTCGCCTCCGTGATGACCCGCTCGGGCGGCTTCAACCTGGTGGACCAGAACCAGATGGACTCCACCACCATGCTGCTGACCGACGCGCTGATGTTTGCCGGCGGCGGCTCGGCCTCGACCGCCGGGGGCATCAAGGTGACCACCATCGCGGTGATGTTCCTGGCCATCATCGCCGAGGCCCGCGGCGACGCTGATGTGAAGATCTACGGCCGCACCATCCCGGAGGGGACCATGCGGGTGGCCATCTCGGTCATAGTCGCCGGCGCCACCCTGGTGGCGGTCTCGGCCCTGCTGCTGCTGCAGATCAGCGGCGCATCGCTGGACCGGGTGTTGTTCGAAACCATTTCAGCGTTCGCCACCGTGGGCCTGAGCACCAACCTCAGCGCAGAGCTGCCCCCGGCCGGCGTCTATGTCCTCACCGTCCTGATGTTTGCCGGCCGCGTCGGCACCGTCACCCTCGCCGCTGGGCTGGCCCTGCGCCAGCGCAGCCAGTTGTACCACTACCCGGAAGAGAGACCGATCATTGGCTAGTTCCTCAGGCGCCGTCAACCGTCCCGCCCACAATGCGCCCGTGCTGGTCATCGGGCTGGGCCGCTTCGGCGCGTCCACCGCAGAGCAGCTGGTGAAGCAGGGCCGCGAGGTGCTGGCCATCGAACGCGACCGGAACCTCGTGCAGAAGTGGGCCAGCGTGCTGACCCACGTGGTGGAGGCCGACGCGACCAACATTGACGCCCTCCGCCAGCTCGGCGCGCAGGAGTTCAGCTCCGCCGTCGTGGGCGTGGGCACCTCCATCGAGTCCTCGGTGCTGATCACGGTCAACCTCGTGGACCTCGGCATCGAGCACCTCTGGGTCAAGGCGATCACGCCCTCGCACGGCAAGATCCTGACCCGCATCGGCGCCAACCACGTGATCTACCCGGAGGCCGACGCGGGGGTCCGGGCCGCGCACCTCGTGTCCGGCCGGATGCTGGACTTCATCGAGTTCGACGACGACTTCGCGATCGTAAAGATGTACCCGCCGCGCGAGACCGTGGGCTTCACCCTCGACGAATCGAAAGTGCGCTCGAAGTACGGCGTCACGATAGTGGGCGTGAAATCCCCGGGCGAGGATTTCACCTACGCCCGGCCCGAGACCAAGGTTTCCGCGCGGGACATGCTCATTGTCTCCGGTCACGTGGACCTGCTGGAACGGTTCGCCGCAAGGCCGTAGCAACGCTCCCCCGTGCCGGCGGCCGTCGCCGGGCCTAGAGGCCTCGGTGGCTGGAAGCAGTGACGTCCGGGGCGGGGCCGGCGGCCAGGTTCCTTGTGGCCGGCCCCTGGATCACGGTGCCGCCAGTGCTGAACCGGGAACCGTGACAAGGGCAGTCCCACGTCACGTCCGTCCGATTGAACTCCACGGTGCAGCCAAGGTGCGTGCAGACGGCCGAGACCGCCTGGACGCCCCCCGTGGGACTGACGTACACGGCAGTTTTGGCGCCGTTGACGTCCACCACCTTCCCCTCTCCCGGGGCCACCGACGCCGGAACAGCGTCGGCGCCGGAAACCTCCTCCGCCGGGCTCGGCCGCGCCGCCTGCGCGGCGCCGCCGCTTCGGTTGCTGTCGAACACCGCGGCCCACTGGTTGGCGGTGCCGCCCAGTGTGTCCCGGAGGATCAGGGCGGCGGCAGTGCCGTTGGTGAGGCCCCACTTCCGCAGCCCGGTGATCACGTGGACATGCCGGGACTCCGGAGCCATGCGGCCCACGTACGGCAGCCCGTCGGCAGGCATGGCGTCCTGGGTGGACCAGCGGAACGCAATCTCCCCGGCGCCCAGGCGGTCGCGGGCAAACGCCGCCAGCCGCCGGTATCGTTCGGCGGAATCAACGCCTTCGGTGGCCGGGTGTCCTTCGCCGCCGGCCAGCACGTAACTGGTACCTTCGACGTCGACGGTCAGGATCGAGCGCATCGGCTCATCAACGCTGACAAAGGTTGCGTCCAGCGGAGCAACTGGGCTCTTGCCGGCGACGACATACGAGCGGTGCGCGTAGCATCGCCCGACGTAGAGCCCGCCGTCCCCGAACGGCAGGTTGGTCGCCACGATGATCTCCTTGGCCCGGACTGATCCCCGTTCCGTAACTACCTCGGCCGGAGCGCCGTCGCGGAAGCTCGTAGCAGGCGACTGCTCAAAGACGAAGCTGCCGTTCCCGTCCACCGCACGGGCCAGACCCTGCACATACCTGAGCGCGTGGATCTGGGCCTGGCCGTCGAACCGGACGGCGCCCCGGACCGCGAAGGGCAGCGGCACCTCTGTCGTGAAGGATGCCGGCAGCCCCAGCCGCGCGGCCAGCGCCGCTTCCTCCCGGACCAGCGCAAGGGCCTGCACGGATTCGGCGTAGGTGTAATTGGCCACCCGCCGGAAGCCGCAGTCGATTCCCTCCGCTGCCACAACGGCCGCGACGTGTTCAATTGCCGCCTCGTTGGCCTGCCCATAGATGCCAGCCGTGGAATCGCCGTGGCGGGCCGCAAGGTCGGAGTAGGCAAGCCGGTGCAGTGAGGTGACCTTGCCCGTGGTGTTCCCGGTGACGCCGGTGCCCACCCGCGCCGCCTCGAGCACGGCCACCGACTGGCCCGCCCGTTTCAGGGCCAGCGCGGTGGTCAGTCCTGCAATGCCGCCGCCAATCACGGCAACGTCCACGTCCAGGGACGCGTCGAGGGGCGCGTACGTTGCGGTTCCGCCGATGGCAGACCAAAGGGAGAGTAGCCGTCCTGCCGCCTGTTCAGTCACGGTCCCGACCTCCACGCACTAGGTTCCCTCCGCCGTCGGGCGCGTCCCGGCGTCGCTGGCTGAGCTACCGCGGGGTCAGGGCCCGGCGGTCTTCGCAGTCTTCGCGGCGGCCTTGGCTGCCTGCTTGCTGGCCCGCACCTTGCTCAGCGACTCCGGATCCACGATGTCAGCGACGGACAGGAAGGCGTTCTCCTGTCCATAGTGGCCGGCGGCCTCGCGCCAGCCTTCGGCCTGGAGCCCGCACTGCTTTCCCAGCAGCGCCAGGAAGATCTTCGCCTTCTGCTCGCCGAATCCCGGCAACGCCTTGAGCCGGCGCAGCACCTCCTGCCCGTCGGGCCCGCCCTGCGTCCAGATGGCCGTGGCGTCGCCGTTCCAGTCAGTCTGTACCGTCTCAGCAAGGGCCTGGACGCGGCCGGCCATTGATCCGGGGAACCGGTGGACGGCCGGGCGCTCCTTGAACAACTCGACGAACCCTTGCGGATCGTAACCGGCGATCGCGGCGGGGTCCATGGACCCGAGGCGCGTCCGGATCTTTTCCGGGCCGGCAAAGGCCGACTCCATGGTCACCTGCTGGTCCAACAGCATGCCGGTGAGCAGGGCAAACGCGTCGTCGCTGAGGAGTTTGTCCGCTGCGGGATCCCCTGTGATGTGCAGTTCCATGGGTCCTATCCTGCCACCCGGTCCGGGCTGAGTCATGGGTTGCGACCGCGTTCCGGCTAGCCGAGCTGCCTGGTGATTTCGGCGGCCCGCTCGGCGGCGGCCCGGGCGCCGTCGGCGATTATCGCCGGGAGTCCGCGCTCGTCGAAGGTGGCGATCGCCCGTTCCGTGGTGCCGTTCGGGCTGGTCACTGCCTTGCGCAGCGCCGCGGGGTCGGCGCCCGGCTCGGCCAGCATGAACCCGGCGCCGGCTACAGTTTCGCGTGCCAGCAGCAGCGAGAGCTCGGCGTCCAGTCCCAGTTCTGCCCCGGCGGCCGCCATTGCCTCGGCCAAGTAGAAGGCGTAGGCCGGGCCGGAGCCGCTGATCGCGGACAGCGCATCCACCTGTTCCTCGGGAATCTCGACGACGGTGCCGACGGCCGCGAAGATGTCCTTTGCCTGCTGCAGTTGCTCCGCCGAGCAGTGCTTACCGGCCGAGACGGAGACGACGCCGCGGCCAAGCCGAGCGGGCGTGTTCGGCATGGCGCGGATCACCGGCTGTCCGGCCGGGAGCGCCGCTTCCAGCTGCTCCAGCGACACCGCAGCGGCAACGCTGACCACGATGGCGTCCGGCGAGAGCGAACCGCTGATCTCCCGGGCCAAAGCGGCGATTCCCACCGGCTTGACGCCCAGCACCACGACGGCGGCGCCGGTGGCGGCCTGCGTGTTGTTCTCCGGCTCTTCTTCGCCGGCGATGGCCGTGATGCCGTGGTGCCGCTCAGCCAGTTCGGCCGCCCGACCAGCCCGGCGCACCGTGGCGACAATGTCCGCGGGGTCCGTGCCGCCCGCGATCATGCCGCCCATGATTGCCTCGTTCATTGACCCACAGCCCAGGAATGCGATTCGGTTGCTCATTCCCCCATCATTGCAGTCCGGCCCGATTCACAGCCAGCTCACATCCTGGGCGCAGCTTGCTCACAAAATCGGGGATTAGCGTAGGTACTACCTCATTGAGGGTGCGAGTGATGATAGGCAGTCATGCGGATGTCTGCCCGGCACCGGTGGGCTGTAGCGGGTTTCCCCCATTTTCCCGTTCCAGACCGCCGGTGCCTTCGCCGTTTAACAGCCCCGTAAGCAGCACACCGGTCCGGCTGGTGCTGGGCTAGTGCTGGATAGGCCGCACTTCGATGGGAAGGGTGGTGGCTCGGGTCAGCCGCCCGGCCCAGCCGAGGGCGGCGTCGAGGTCCGGTGCCTCAATAACGGTGAATCCGCCAAGGTGTTCCTTCGCTTCAACGAATGGACCGTCAGTGATGAGCAGCTCGGTGCCCTCCGGTCGCACGACCTTTGCGGTGTCGGTGGGGTGGAGCCCCGCGGCGAAAACCCAGGCGCCGGCCGCCTTCATTTCGCGGTTCAGGGCCTCCAGGTCCCGCATGATGGGTTCCAGGACTTCCGGGGCGGGGGCCGGGCCGACGGGCTGGTAAACGCTGAGCAGGTACTGGGCCATGGTGCTGTCCTCCTTGACGATTGGGCCGGTTCCTTACCGGCCTCTCACCTTGTAGACGAACGGCGTGCGTCCGGTTCGACACCTTGCTGCCGGAATTATCGGTTCGGAGCGAAAACCGTCCACCCGTCACCGGCCGACCGATGTTGCGTTGCGCCTGTCACGTGGCGCCTGTTACGGAGCGCTTGTTACGTGGCGCTTGTTACGTGGCGCCGGGCCCGTCCGCGTCCGGTGACTGCGGCTCGGCGGGCTCGTCGGCCCGGGCTACGTGGGGCGCGGGCTGCAGCGGCCCCTCAAAGACCAGCTGATCCAGCCGGCGGAGGATCAGACCTTCGCGGAGGGCCCAGGGGCAGATCTCCAAGCTTGGAAACTCAAACATTTCGAGGGCCGCTTCCGCCACCAGCGCGCCGGCCAGAAGCTGGTGGGCGCGGGCTTCGGAGACACCGGGAAGATTCAACCGGTCCTCCACCTCCATGGCCGAGATGCGCTGCGCCCACAGGCCCAGGTCCGTGGCAAACAGTTCCCGTTTGACGTACGGCCCGGCCCCGCTGGGGGCGGCCCCGGCAATGCGGGCCAGCGAGCGGAAGGTCTTGGAAGTGCCGGCCACGTGGTTGGCCTTGCCCAGCTTCGCGAAGTCCCGCACCACGGGCTTCAGGGTGGTCCGGATATAACGGCGAAGCTCCTTGACGCTTTTGGCCGAGGGCGGGTCCTCCTGCAGCCAGTCACGGGTGAGCCGGCTCGCACCGAGCGGGACCGACGTCGCCAGTTCGGGCAGCTCGTCCTCCCCGTAGGCCATTTCGAAGGAACCGCCGCCGATGTCCAGGTTCAGCACGGGACCCGCGCCCCAGCCGTACCAGCGGCGGACGGCGAAGAACGTCATCGACGCCTCTTCGCTGCCGGTCAGCTCCCGGAGCGTCACGGTGGTTTCATGCTTGACGCGGGCCAGGACGGCGGACCCGTTGGTGGCCTCGCGGATCGCGGAGGTGCAGAACGCCAGCAGGTCCTCGGCCTTGTGTTTAGCCGCGAACTCCCAGGCTTCGAGGACGAACTCGATCAGTTCATGCTGGCCGGCGTCGTTGATGTTGCCGTCCGCGTCGAGGAACTGCACCAGGGAGAGTGGGCGCTTGTGCGAGGCGAACGGGACCGGGCGCGCGCCGGGGTGGGCGTCCACAAGGAGGAGGTGGACAGTGTTGGACCCGATATCGAGGACGCCTAGCCGCATGCTGCCATTATTCTCCCCGGAGGGGCTGTGCCCTAACCGGGCGCAGCGGCGAGACCTCGCGCCGTGGCCCGTCCCGCTTAGGCCCGGGCGCTTAGGCCTGGCTGTCGTCCTGGGCCGAGTCCGGCTCCTGCTCGGACGGCTTGAAGTCCCGGCGGATGTTCGCCACGCCCTCCGGGTCGATTTCGAAGCCGTAGACGGCGCCGGGGTTGATGACCATACCCAGCTGGTCGCCGAGGTTGCCGATGATTGCCGAGCCCTGGGTGCCGAGCACGTTCGGCGCCGCGGCGAGGAACTGTTCCGCCACACGGCTCGGGTGCGAGAAGACGGCCAGCACGGGCTCTCCCGCAGCGTTGGCGAGCACCAGCGGCTCCACCTGGGAGTCCGGGCCGTCGATCGTGTCGGAGCTGACGATGTAGACCTCGTTGTTGAGGAAGGACAGGATGACCTCCACCGGGTTGGCGTCCGGCTGCTCCCCCCGGGCGAGCTTCTCTTCGAGGTCGTTGAGCGGCTGGAGATCCATGGGTTCTGGCTGTTCAGTCATGTTCCTACTCGATCACGTCACGCCCCGGTCCGCAATTCCTTCCTGGGCGCCCGGCCGGTTCGCGGTCTCCGTCCACGCTCGCGGTACTGACACCGCGAGCCCGGCTCAAAGCCGCGAGCAGACGGCAATCTCAGCGCCCGAGCACCTGAAGCAGCCTCGTCTTCAGCTCGTGCTCGCGGAACAGGTCCCGCCATTCGACCCGGATGAACCTCCAGCCCAGCTCCATCAGTGCCTTCTCGCGGCGCCGCTCGGCAAAAATGGCCTCGGCAGTGGGGTCATAGTCGAAGTATTTGCCGCGGCCATCAAACTCCATCGCCACCAGCCGCTCCGGCCATGCGCAATCCAGCCTGTACGTACCGAGCCGCGTCCGGACCTCGAACTGGAGCTGCGGAGCAGGAAGCCTCAGCCGCCGGACCAGATCGCGGAGTAGCGTTTCACCCGGCGACTCGGACAGCGGATCCGCATGGGCGAGCACCTTCTTCAACGTCGAGACGCCCGGCGCCCCGCGGAGCCGGGCGCACTCCAGCTCCACCGCCTCCCGCCCGGCACCGAGTCGCAGGGCATGGTCCATCAGAATCAGCCCCTGCGCATAGTTCAGGACGAGGCAGCTGTCCGCGGCCGTTCGGGCCAGCGACGTAACGCGATGCCCGGCCACGTGCACGACGTCGGCGGGAGTCAGCGCACGGGTATGCGCCTGCACGTCGCCCGCGTGGCCACCGGTCGACGGGAGGAACGGCACCGTGAGGTGGATGGTGTCGTCTACTTGCCACAGAAAGAGGCCGTGGAGCCGGGCTGCCGTGGTGTGGCTGAACACGTAGGCGCCCGTTGAGCTTGTCAGGCAGCGGTGGGCGTAGGCCTCGATTCGGAAGCGCGAGGCACCGTCCGCATCGAGTGCTGCCCAGAAGGAGCGGCGGACATAGCAGCCGCGGCGCAGCTTGAGGAGGGCGCCGCCGGCAGCCAGCTGCCGAATTTTCCGTGCGGACAGGCCCCGGTCCAGCAGTTCCTCGGTCCGCCACAGGTTGACGGCTTCGGGAAGCTTTGGGTCCAGGGCTGCTGCCGAAGGTCCCGGGCCCGGCGTCAACGGACGGGCCGACTCAGCGGAACCGGCCCATACAACAGCGAGGGGGTCCTCAGGCTGGGTGGCGGGGTATTCCATGGCGCCAGCCTGCCGCCACCGCTCCCCTTCCGAAAGTCCGCGATGGACCTATGTGCACAACCACTCGCGGGTTCCGTCCGCCGTCGGCGTCTTCTGACGTCGAGCTGGGAAGGAACCCGCGAGCGGGGGCGAAGTGCATCTACTTCTTGGCGGCGGCCTTGCGGGCGGGCGCCTTGCGGGCCGTCGTCGTTCGCTTGACCGGGCCCTTGGCCCGCTTCTCGGCGAGGAGTTCGACGGCGCGTTCCCGGGTCAGTTCCTCGATGGCGGTGCTGCGCGGCACCGTGATGTTGGTGACGCCGTCGGTGATGTACGGGCCGAAGCGGCCTTCCTTCACCACGATGTTCTTCTCCGAGACCGGGTCCGGGCCGAACTCCGCCAGCGGCGGGACGGCGGCGCGGGCGCCGCGCTGCTTGGGCTGCGAGTAGATCTCCAGTGCCTGTTCCAGCGTGATGGTGAAGATTTCCTCCTCCGAGCCGATGGAACGGGAGTCCGTGCCCTTCTTCAGGTACGGGCCGAAGCGTCCGTTCTGCACCGTGATGGGGTTGCCCTCGGCGTCCTGGCCCAGCACCCGCGGCAGGCTCATCAACTGCAGCGCCTCATCGAGGGTCACGGTGTCCACGCTCATGGAGGCGAACAGCGAGCCGGTGCGCGGCTTGGCCTTGACCGGCTTCTTCGGCGGCTTTGGCTTGCCGTTCTTGTAGTACTCCACCGGCTGGTTGGCGAGCTGCTCCTCGGTCATCTCCGGGATGATCTCGGTGACGTAGGCGCCGTAGCGGCCGTTCTTGGCCACAATGGTATGCCCGGTGTGCGGGTCCGTGCCCAGCACGCGCTCCTCCGGGGCGGCGGTCTCCATCAGCTCGACTGCCTTGGCGGCGGTGAGCTCGTCCGGAGCCAGGTCCTCGGGGACGTTGGCGCGGGCGGACTCGATGACTTCGCCGGTCTTCGGGTCCACGGTGGGGACGGAGCTCTCCAGGTACGGGCCGAACTTGCCGACGCGCAGCGTGATGCCGTCGGTGATCGGGATGGAGTTGATTTCGCGGGCGTCGATCTCGCCAAGGTTGTTGACGATGCTCAGCAGGCCGGGCTCGGAATCCTGACCGAAGTAGAAATGCTTGAGCCAGGCGGGTCCGGCTTCCTGGCCGTTGGCGATCTTGTCCAGGTCGGCTTCCATGTCGGCAGTGAAGTCGTAGTCCACGTAGTCGTGGAAGTGCTGTTCGAGCAGCCGGATCACGGAGAACGCGATCCAGCTCGGGACCAGCGCGGAGCCTTGCTTCCGGACGTAGCCGCGGTCCTGGATGGTGGAGATTGTGGAGGCGTAGGTCGACGGGCGGCCGATGCCTTTCTTTTCCAGTTCCGCGGTCAGGGACGCTTCGGTGAAGCGCGGCGGCGGCGAGGTTTCATGCCCGACGGCGACGATCTCCGAAGCGGTCAGCGCGTCGCCCTTGGCCACGTTGGGCAGCCGGCGCGCTTCCTCGGAGTCCTCGTCTCCGCGGCTCTCGTCCTTGCCTTCCTCATAAGCGGCGAGGAAGCCCGGGAAGGTGATGACGGTGCCGGAGGCGGAGAACTCGGCGTCCCGGCCGTCCGCCGCGCCACCCACGGTGACGGCGCCCAGTCGGATGGTCGCGGTGGAGCCCTTTGCGTCGGCCATCTGGGAGGCGACGGTGCGCTTCCAGATCAGCTCGTAAAGGCGGAACTCGTCGCCGGAGAGCTGCTTGGCAACCTGTGCCGGGGTGCGGAAGGAGTCGCCGGCGGGGCGGATGGCCTCGTGGGCTTCCTGCGCGTTGGCTGCCTTGCCGCTGTAGACGCGGGGCGAGGCCGGGACGTACTCGGGGCCGTACAGCTCGGAGGCCTGGCGCCGCGCGGCGGTGATGGCCTCGTTGCTCAGCGCATTCGAGTCCGTACGCATATACGTGATGTAGCCGTTTTCGTAGAGCCGCTGGGCCACCTGCATGGTGCTCTTGGAGGAGAAGCGCAGTTTGCGGCCGGCCTCCTGCTGCAGCGTGGAGGTGGTGAACGGCGCCGCGGGACGGCGGGTGTAGGGCTTGGTGTCGACGGAGCGGACGCGGAAGTCCGCCTCCTGCAGGCCGGCGGCCAGGGCGCCGGCGAGTTCCTCGTTCAGGTGCACGACGCCGCGCGAGGTGAGCTCGCCGGCGTCGTTGAAGTCCCGTCCGCTGGCGACCTTGGAGCCATCGACAGCAGCCAGCTTGGCCTTGAAGGAGCCGGACTCCGCGCCGAACTGGCCGGTCAGGTCCCAGTAGGACGCCGACTTGAACGCCATCCGCTCCCGTTCCCGGTCCACCACCATGCGGGTGACGACGGACTGCACGCGGCCGGCGGACAGGCCGCGGGCCACCTTGCGCCACAGTACCGGGGAGATTTCGTAGCCGTAGAGGCGGTCCAGCACGCGGCGGGTTTCCTGCGCGTCCACGAGGTCCTGGTCCACGTCGCGCAGGTTGTCCATCGCGCGGTGGATGGCTTCCTTGGTGATTTCGCCGAAGGTCATCCGGTACACGGGGACTTTGGGCTTGAGGACTTCCAGCAGGTGCCACGCGATGGCCTCGCCCTCGCGGTCCCCATCGGTTGCGAGGTAGAGGGCGTCAGCGCCCTTGAGCTGGGCCTTGAGTTCGGCGACCTTTTTCTTCTTGTCCGGAGACACCACGTAGTACGGCTTGAAGTCGTGTTCAATGTCGACGGCGAACTTGCCCAGCGGCGTTTTCTTCAACTCTGCGGGGAGCTCCGAAGGCTGCGGCAGGTCGCGGATGTGACCGATGGAGGCCTCAACGATGAAACCTTCGCCCAGGTACTTGGCGATGGTCTTGCTCTTGGCGGGAGACTCCACAATCACGAGTTTCTTGCCGGTGGGGGCCTTGCTTGGCACGGTGCTCCTACAGAAAAAGGTTGCTCGGGCAGATGCGCCCATACCCGCCTAGTTCACCATATTTTGCAGATTCCCGCGCATCCGGGTGCAAAAGTCAGTCTCCCGGGCACGTCTTGCAAACGTAACGAAGCACCCACAGTTGCGGCCTTCGGGAGCGCCGCGCTGCCGCTTAGGACGCCGGCGCGGCCTTGCCCCGGTCGTCCGGAATCATCGACCACATGGTGGCCATCCGGACAGCCCCCTCGGGCACCCGGTCCGGGTCCTCGAGCTCGTAGTCCCTCAGCAGGTCGAAGAGCCTCTCGTTCAGCTCTCCGGCCTGGGCCGGGGTCAGGTACAGCAGGTTGCTGGCCAGCACCACGGAGGAGGTGCCGTCCACGGCTTCGCCGCGCTGGCGCCGCTCGTCCCGGGTCCTGGCGTAAGCGTTGACGCGCCGGCGGTAGGCGTCTAGCTCCAAGTCCAGCACGGCGAATTCCGGACTGGCCACTCCCCCGCCCGAATTGATGGTGAAGTCGGTGCCGGCGGCTTTCCAGCGGCGTTCGCGGGCATCGCCGGCGGTGGCCGCGGGCACCACGATGCCCCACTTCTGCAAAGCGCGCAGGTGGTAGCTCATGGCGCTCGGGGTGAGGCCGGTCTGGGCGGCAAGTTCAGTGGCGGTTCGGCTTACCTGGGTGGAATACAGCTCGGAAATGACCTCGAGCCGGGCGGCGTGGGCCAGCGCCCGGATCGCCTTCGGGTCGGTGATTTCGACCTTCTTTTCCGGACGCGGCCTGCGCTTGGCGGCCGGAGCGGCGGTCTCGGCGGGGCCGACCGACTTGGGAGTTTCTGCATTCACGCTTTCAGTCTACCGACGCCTGCCAAACTATGAAAGAAATGCTTGACACTACCTGCAGGGGCGGGATACCTTGCGGTTATGAAACACATACTTCATAAAGTGCGCGGCGCATCCGGCGAGCCTTCACTTTGGCGCAACCGCGACTTCCTGCTCGCCAGCAGCTCCCGGTTCCTGGCGACCGGCGGCATGGGCGCCGTCGTCGTCAGCGTCATGCTGCACCTGCAGAACGTCGCGGCGGACGGTGCGGCACCGGCTGCCGGCCCATGGCTCGTGGCGGCTTACCTGCTGTGCTCGGCGCTGCCGCTGGTCCTGCTGGCGCCGTGGGCGGGCCGGCTCGCCGACACGCGTGATTCCCGCACGCTTGCGACGGCGTCGTCCGTGGTCAGCGCCGTGGCCGTGGCGGGCATGGGCGTAAGCCTGCAGTACCTGGACAACCACATCCCCGTGCTGTTCGCCATGACGTTCCTGTTGGACGCCGCGCAGGCCGTGGCGGGGCCGACCTGGCAGGCGCTGCTGCCCCGGATCGTCGGCGAGGAGCGCACCCCGAGGGCGATGGGCACCATGCAGGCCACCATCATGATCGCTGGAATGGCCGGCCCGGCCGCGGGGGGCCTGCTCAGCGGCTGGGGCGGCTCGGGGCTGGTGTTTGCGGTCGCGAGCGGCTGCTATCTGGCCATGGGCGCCGGTGCCCTGCTGATCCGCACCCGACGCGGGACCGCGGCCGAGCTGGCCGGCCGGGACGCACCGGCGCTGCTGGATGGCCTGCGGCTGATCCGCCGGGACAGCCTGGTGTGGGCGCTGGTGCTCGGCGCGCTGTTCTTCATTGTCGTCGGCGAGGCCACCAACGTGCTGGAAGTCTTCCTGGCCCGGGGCGAGCTCGGCGCCACCGAGACCCAGTACGGTCTGCTCGCTGCGGCCTTCGGGCTCGGCATGGCGGTGGGCGCGGCGCTGGCCGGACGGATCAAGGCGCCGCCGGCCCGGCTGCGTGTGCTGCTCGCCAGCATGGCCCTGACCTCGGCTTTCCTGGCAGTCATGGGGCTGGTGCCCAGCGTGGGGCTGCTGTTCGTGGCCTACACGGCGATGGGCACGGCCTGCGGCGCCCTGAACGCCTGCTTCGGTGCGATCGCGATCCTGCGCATCCCGGAGAGCGGGCGGGGCCAGGCGATGGCGATCATCGGCGGCATGACCCGCGCCGTCTCCATTGCCGCCCTGGCCATCGGCGGCCTGCTCGGCGCACTGCTGCCGGTCCGGCTGAGTTTCCTCATCACAGGGGCGGGCGGCGTGCTCGTGGCCCTCGCCGTCGCCGCCTACGTGCTGCCTCGCTTCGGCCGCGAAGGCGCGGTGCCGCTCGCGGTCCCGGTGCCGGTCGCGGTGCCGCCGTCGTCCGTCTCAGGCGGGGAGCAGGAAGCCGTCGCGCACCAGGTTGGCCACCTCGTCGAGGAGCCCCTGCCGGAACGCCGCGCTGTCATATCCCTCGTAGCCGCCCAGCAGGGCGTCAAGGGCGCCGATGATCTGCCCGACGGAGAGCTCGCCGTCGCACGCTGAGACAAAGCCGGCCAGCTCGGTGCTGAGCAGGTTGGTGCGGCGCAGCCCCGCGCCCTGGCGCAGCAGGATCACGCCGGGGTGTTCGGCGCCGGGACGCTGGTGCCGCTCCTCGGTGACATCGTCGGCCACCAGCAGGTGCGCGGATTCCAGCTCGTGCGCGGCCAGCCAGTCGGCGCGCTCGACGGCGGCGCCCAGGTGCGGGCCGACGGGCTGTTCGATCGGGTAGGTAATCTCCTCAAACCGGGACATCACCGGCCGGGCGCCGGCCGCGGGTCGCCGCAGCCAGATCATCCCGAAGCCGATGGCCTCCACGTTCCGGGACGCGAAGTCGTCCAGGTAGGCGGCATAGGAGTCCTGGTAGAGCCGCCGGTCGCGGGCCTCGGAGGCGTCCCGCAGCCAGGTCTCTGCGTACTCTTCCGGGCTGACCTGCTCGCGCTGGATGAACCAGACGTCTGCGTCCGGGCTGGCCCAGCTTCGCGGCCGGTCGGCCCACGCGGCGCCCGCCGGGATCTCCCAGTTGCCCAGCAGCTGGGCTGTCCCTCCGGGGGCGAGGACCGAGGGGAGGTCCCGGACAAGCGCGGCGACGATGTCATCGCCCGGCAGGCCGCCGTCGCGGTAGGTGAACTGGTCCGAGGCGGTCTCCCCGGCCCCTCGCGGAGTGATGACGAACGGCGGATTGGAGACCACCAGGTCGAATTCCTGCCCCGCCACCGGATCCAGCAGCGAGCCCAGCCGCAGGCTCACCCGGCTTTCCGGCTCGGCGGGGTCCAGGTGCAGCGCCGCCGCATTCAGCATCAGGTTGAAGCGGGTGAACGCCAGCGCCCGCTCCGAGATGTCGGTGGCAGTGACGTGCTCGGCGTGGTGCAAGAGGTGGAAGGTCTGGATGCCGCAGCCGGTGCCGAGGTCCAAGGCGCGGGCCACGTGCCGGCGGGCGGTGACCTGCACCAGGGTGGTGGACGCCTGACCGATCCCCAGCACGTGGTCATGGCGCAGCACGCCCGGGCGCTGGTGGGCGGCCAGGTCGCTGGCCACCCAGAGCTCGGCCCCGCCGCTGCTGATTGTCTCTTCACCGGCGGCGCCCTCCCAGCCGTACGGCCGCAGATCCACCTTCGCCTGGACCAGGCCCTCCGGGGACGGCTCCACGAGGCCCAGTTCCACCAGGCCCGCCGTGCGGATGCCGGGCAGTGCGGCGTCAAGGGTCCCGGCCGGCTGCGGCTCGGCCAGCAGCCACAGGCGGATGACGGCGGCGAGCGCCGACGTCGTCGTCCCGCCACCGACGGCGGCCTCGGTGGCGATCAGGGCGGGGATGAGCTGGTCCCGGCCCAGGGCCGCGTGGGCGGCCGGGCCCAGGAGTTCGGCCACGCCGTCAACCGTGTAGCCGATGGCGCGCAGGTCCGCGGCGAGCGCCTGGAGCAGGTCCGGGAAGTCGCTGCGGGGAGCGTCGGGGGTGTTGCCGGCCGTGAAAAGCGTAGAAGGAGTCACCGGACAAGTTTAGGCGCGGCACAGGTTTAGGTGCGGGCCCGCCGGCCCCCGCCGAAGCGGAGGTGCTGCCGCGTCAGAGGTTCTTGCTCGCGTAGGCCCGCAGCGCGTCCCGCACGAACGCGGCGCCGGCGGCCCCACCGTAGTTCGCGGCGAAACGCGGATCTGCCACGTACATGTCACCGAGACCGGACACGTATTCCCTCACGTTCCCTCCGCCGGCCGCCGGGGTCCCCGGAATACCGGTGAGCCATTCGACCTGGCGCCGTGCGAGGTCCTGCGCTTCCGGACCGTCCGGGGCGGCACCCGATTCGGCCGCGGCAATCCAGTCCCGGCCCAGCTGCTTGGACCGCTGTTTCCAGGCGTCCTTTTCGGCGGCGCCCATGCCGCGCCACCAGGCGTCGCCCTGCGCATAGGCGGCCGTGCCCCAGCGCCCCTCCACCTCGTCCTTGTACTGCGTATGGTCGAAGCCGTCGAACATTTTCTCTGCCATGGGTTCCCTTCCTGCCTTGACTTCCCTGAGTGTGTGTTGGACCGAGGCGATCTGCCGCGCCAGCCGGTCCTGCTCCTGGCGCAGCCACTTGAGGTGGCCGGCCAGCGCGCGTTCGGCCTCCCCCTCGCGGGCGAGCGCCTCGGCGATTGCCGGCAGGCCGAGTCCCAGTTCCCGCAGCAGCAGGATGCGCTGCAGCCGGAGCAGTGCGGCCTGGTCGTAGTACCGGTAACCGTTGTCCCCGGTGCGGCTGGGCTTGAGCAGCCCGACGGCGTCGTAGTGGCGCAGCGTCCGGCTCGTGGTGCCCGCGATCTTCGCGATCTGCTGCACGGACCAGTCCATGGCTGTCGTTCTCCTCAACCCTGGAGCGCCCGGACTATCCGGCCGCTACTCCGAGCCTAAATGTTGACGCGGCGTCAAGGTCAAGGCTTCTTCTCGCCTGGCCCGTGCCGGGACGAGCGCGGGAGCTGATTGCCGGCTAGCGGCCACGGGACGACGGCGGGGCAGGGACGGCACGCCCCAGCGGGTAAGTTGGAGGCATGCTTTTCGCTCCGCCCTCACCCTCCCGCCCTCGCGCTCTCGGGCGCCTCTTCGCCGCCGCGGCCGGCGTCGCCGTCGTGCTGGGAGCCTCGGCGTGCTCCGCCGGGGGCTCTATCGAATCCGCCGACGTGAACGCTTGGAAGGCCAGCGCGTTGCCGTCGGCCAGCGGGATCGTCCTGGCGGACGCCGGCAAGATCCTTAACCGCGACCCGGTCGCCAAGGACGCCAGCGTCCCGGCCGGCAACTACACCTTGACGATGAGTTGCGACGGCGGCGGCAAGGAATTCTTCGAGGTCACCCTCGACGGAAACCACCTCACGGAAGCCGGGGCCGCCTGCAACGGCAGCCGGGAGACCGCCAGGATCAAGGTGCCCGCGGCGGGCACGCTGAAGATCAGCGCTTCGAGCGTGGACGCCCCGCTCATCTTTGCCTACCAACTGGTGGCCGCAGCCTGATGTGACTTGCGCCGGCCGGAAGCGTGGCTAGGCTCGGGGCATGGTTGCTACTGGGGGTAGGCAAGGGGTCCGTGTTTGGGCGCTGACGTTCGCGCTGGCGCTCTGCGCGGCGGTAGCGCTGGCCGGCTGTAAAGTCGCGGACGACGTCGGGCTCCCGGCGACCGACGCCGGGCCATCGGTCCGGTCCGCTGCGCCGCGGCCGCCACTGCCAACGCAGGACCCGGAGCTGGCGGCCGAAGCGGCCAAGAACCTGACGGAAGTTCAGCGGCTCCTCGGTGCCCCGCCCAAGACCGAACTGATGTCGGCTTTAGGCGGGATCGGCTTCCGACAGACCGCGCCGGGCGCAGCCAAGGGCCCGTATACCGTGAAGGTTGCCTGCGCCGGTACACCAAACGTGCTCCTCACCGTTTCGCAGCCTGACCGCCGGGACGGGGCCAGACTGCAGCTCAACGTCACCTGCGGGCGCAGTGTCCAGAAAGCCGTGAAGCTCGAATCGGGGCCGATCACGGTGCAAATCGAGCCGAGCTCAACCGGGTCGGATCCAGGCGCCGCCGTCGGGTTCCGGCTCGAGCGCCGCCCTTCCGCTTAGAAGCGCGCCGGACCGCCGGGCTCTGGCCCGCCGCCGCGGCCGGGCTTAAAGTCTGAGTATGCCCACCGCGCAGGCACCCCTGCCGCTGCGGTCGCGCGGCATGCTCACCGCCGTCGTGCTGGCCGCTGCGCTGTCCTGCGCCACCGGGCTGGCCGGTTGCGAGTATGAGTACGACGACGGGCTTTCCGCACGTGATGCGCCGTCGCAGGCGACCACGTTCAGCGACGCCGCCCTCCCCCAGGACCCCGGCCTGAACCGGCCGGTGACCGGGCCGGAACTCAAACACTGGGTGACGGAAGTGTTACCGGAAACCCAGGGCCAGGTATTCCATACCGGCTACGGGCTGCTGGACGCCGGCGCGACGCGCAATGAGACCACCACGCAGCTGCCGAGCGGAACCTATGCCCTGACCCTGGTCTGCCGAAGTACCCGGCGGGTGTCGTTCACCATCGTGGACAAGGCGAGCATTCTGGTGGACTTGAGCCTGCGGTGCGGCACGCCACGGGTCAACGTGGTGCAACTCGGCGCGGACACGGTGCTGAGGGTCCGGATCGGGTCCCTGGCGCCGGCGAATTTCGCCTACCGCGTGAGCCGGATCTAGGTCAGCGACCAGCCGGCCCTCCGATTGCTACCTCAGGCGGCGGAGCGCGTCCTCAGGCGGCGGAGCGCGTCCTCAGGCGGCAGCGCAGCCGTCCGGGCAGCGCAGCGTCGCCGGGTCCGAGGCGCAGTCAATGCAGTACAGCGTCAGGGTGCGGCAGCTGGGGTTGGAGCAGTTCTCGAACTTGCTGGTGGGCGCCGCGCAGCGGACGCACTGGCCGATGGTCTTTGCGTCCTCGCTGAACTCCAGGTGCATCCGCTTATCGAAGACGTAGAGGGAGCCCTCCCACAGCCCCTGGTCCTTGAACGCCTCCCCGTAGCGGACGATCCCGCCGTCGAGCTGGTAGACCTCCTTGAAGCCGCGGTTGACCATCAGGCTCGAGAGGACCTCGCAGCGGATGCCGCCGGTGCAGTAGGTGACCACGGGCTTGTCTTTGAGGGCGTCGTACTTGCCGGAGTCCAGTTCCTTGATGAAATCGTGGGTCGTCGCGACGTCGGGGACGACGGCGTCCTTGAATTTTCCGATCTGGGCTTCGAAGCCGTTGCGTCCGTCGAAGAACACCACTTCGTCCCCGGCCTGCTTCTTCGCTTCCACGAGCCGGTGCAGTTCCTCGGGCGCAAGATGCGTCCCGCCGCCGACGACGCCGTTTTCGTCCACCTTGAGCTCCCCCGGGGCGCCGAAGGAGACGATCTCGTCACGTACTTTGACGCTCAGCCGGGGGAAGTCCGCGGCACCGCCGTCGGACCACTTCACGTCGATGCCGCGGAAGCCCTTGTATTCGCGGGTCGTCTTGACGTACTGCTTGACGGCGCCGATCTCGCCGCCGACGGTCGCGTTGATGCCGTCCTTGGAGATGATGATCCGGCCGGTCAGCCCGAGCTTTTCGCAGAGGGCGCGCTGCCAGAGCCGGACGGCGTCCGGGTCCGCGATCGGGGTAAAGCCGTAAAAGAGCACAATTCGATTCAAAGCCACGTATTTAAGCGTACTGGGCGGGGCAAAACCCGGCGCCGGGCGTTGCGGGATGGAGGCGCCACGGATGCCCCACCCTCCGGGGTCCGCCGCGGACGCCATACGCCCGGGCGCCGCGGCGTGCGCCCGGCCCGACTGTCACAATTGCGTAAGCAAGCGGCCCCGCGGATCCCGGCCCCTGTTGCTTGCGGCGGGGCTGGAATACGCTCATCTCATGAGCCTTGACGCCATGGTTGACGACACCACCCACCTCCTTGAGGTCTGGGTTGCCGGGTGGGCCGGTTGCCGGGGTTATGAGACCCGCAGGGAGGGCCGCTTTCCCGCCGCGCTGAGGGCGGACACGACCCACGAGTGGGAATATTTCGCCCATGACCCCTCGGATTCCGAGTTCGAGGAGCTGGCCGCCAAGACCGCCGAGGTCCCGGCCCGGATCCTTACGATCCTCACCAACGACGTGGCTCGCTACTCCGCCCTGGCCGAGAAGAACGGGCTGAACGTCACCTCGGCGTCGCAGACCATGATGATCGTGGACATGGAAACCCAGGACGCCGAGGACCCCTGGCTTCCGGACGACGATCTGCGCTGGGTGCCGTCGACCACGGGCGGTGTCCACCATGCCGTCGTCTATGCCGGCGAAGAGGTGGCCGCCAGCGGGCGGGTGTTCGTCGCGGACCACACCGCCGTCTTCGACAAGATCGTCACCGAGCCCGGGTTCCAGCGGCGCGGACTCGGCAGCTTCATCATGCGGGCACTGGCCGCCCAGGCGTTTGAACACGACGTCGAAGGCGGGCTCCTGCTGGCCTCCCTGGACGGCCAGCAGCTGTACTCGCATCTCGGCTGGACCACGGTGTGCCATGTGCTGATGCTTTCCGCCTCGGACGAGGGCGCCGACCTCTCCGTGGGATGAGCGGGTTCCCTGCCCCGGCGTCGGTCCGTGAAGCCGCGGGTCGATTTGAGCCCGGGTGAAACAATGTTGGAGTGAATCCACATGAGTCTCTGATCCCGTTGCTGGGCCGCGGCCCGGACCCGGAACAGCTGCGGCATGTGCGCACGATTCCCGCCCGGAAGGCCGTCAATGAACCGTGGCCGGAGTGGGTGCACCCCGACTTGGTGCAGGCCTACGGCTCTCTCGGCATCCACGAGCCCTACCGTCATCAGGTGCAGGCCGCCGAACTGGCGCACGCAGGCGAACATGTGGTGATCGCCACCGGCACCGCCTCCGGCAAGTCCCTCGCCTACCAGCTGCCGGCGCTGGATGCGGTCCACCGCTCCGAGCTGCGCGTCCTCGCCGACCCGGGCAAGATCCACGACGACGGCGCCGTGGCCCTCTACCTCTCCCCCACCAAGGCCCTGGCCGCCGACCAGCTGGCCGCCATCCGCTCGCTCAAGCTCCCCACTGTCCGCGCGGAAACCTACGACGGCGACACCGACCCGGCGTCCCGCCGCTGGATCCGGGACCACGCCAACGTCATCTTGGCCAACCCCGACATGTTGCATTTCGGGATCCTGCCGAACCACACCTGGTGGGCGCGATTCTTCCGCCGGCTCCGCTACGTGATCGTGGACGAGGCACACAGCTACCGGGGCGTGTTCGGATCGCACGTGGCCAACCTGATGCGACGGCTGCGACGGATCTGTGCCTACTACAGCCCCGGCACGTCCCACCCCGGACCGGTGTTCATCGCCGCATCGGCCACCGCATCCGACCCCGGCACCTCCTTCGGCCGGCTCATCGGCGCCCCGGTCCGGGCGGTGTCCGAAGACTGTTCGCCGCACGGCGCCACGACCGTGGCGTTCTGGGAACCCGCACTGACCGAGCTGCGCGGCGAAAACGGCGCCAAGGAACGCCGAACCGCCGTCGCCGAAACCTCGGACCTGCTGGCCAACCTGGTCTCCTCCCGGATCCGGACCATCGCGTTCATCAAATCGCGCCGCGGCGCCGAGACGATCGCCTCCATCACCAAGCGCCTCCTGGACGAAGTGGACCCCAGCCTGCCGCAGCGGGTGGCGGCCTACCGTTCCGGGTACCTGCCGGAGGAACGGCGGGCACTGGAAAAGGCGTTGCGCTCCGGCGAGCTGCTGGGTGTATCGAGCACCTCCGCGCTCGAACTTGGCATCGACATCTCGGGGCTCGACGCGGTTCTGGTCGCCGGCTGGCCGGGAACCCGGGCGTCGCTGTTCCAACAGATCGGCCGGGCGGGCCGCGCCGGACAGGACGCCATTGCCGCCTTCGTCGCGAGCGACGATCCGCTCGACACCTATCTGGTGAACCACCCGGAGGCGATCTTCGACGTCTCGGTAGAGGCGACGGTCTTCGACCCCTCCAACCCGTACGTTCTGGGCCCCCACCTGTGCGCCGCCGCGGCGGAACTTCCGCTGGGCTATGCGGAGCTGGAGCTGTTCGGCCCGACAGCCGAGAAGCTGCTGGACCAGCTGGTGGTCCAGGGCTACCTGCGCAAACGCCCCGCGGGCTGGTTCTGGACCCACCCCCAGAGCGCCGCGGCCATGGTGAACCTGCGGGCCGACGGCGGCGGTCCGGTGAGCATCGTGGACGCTGACACCGGCTCCCTGCTCGGCACCATGGATTCACCCCAGACCCACTATCAGGCGCACACCGGCGCCATCTACGTTCATCAGGGCGAGAGCTACGTCGTCGAGGATTTGAACGAAGGCGAGCACTGCGTCGTGGTGCGCCGGGCCAACCCCGACTACTACACGACCGCGCGCGACGTGACGCAGATCGAGGTCCTGGAGACACTCCGCACCACGCAGTGGGGGGACGTCGCGGTGCACTTCGGTGACGTGAAAGTGACGACACAGGTGGTCTCCTTCCAGCGCAAGGCGCTGATTTCGAACGAGATCCTCGGCGAGGAACCGCTGCAACTGGGCGCCCGGGACCTGTTCACCAAGGCGGTGTGGTTCGTGATGGACAACCGCTCCCTGACGGGCGCGGGGCTGATCGAGGCGCAGTTCCCGGGGGCTTTGCACGCGGCCGAGCACGCGGCCATCGGGCTGCTGCCGCTGGTGGCGTCCAGCGACCGGTGGGACATCGGCGGAGTGTCCACGGCCATCCACGCCGACACCGGGGTGCCTACGATCTTCGTGTACGACGGCCACCCCGGCGGGGCCGGCTTCGCCGAGCGCGGCTACGACAAGGCCAGGGTGTGGCTCTCCGCGACGCGCGACGCCATCAAGGCCTGCGAGTGCGAGTCCGGCTGCCCGTCCTGCGTGCAGTCCCCCAAGTGCGGCAATAAGAACAACCCGCTGGACAAGGACGCCGCCGTCACGCTGATTGAGATGCTGCTGACCGACGCCACCGATCTTATGGGCGGCCCTGCCGAGGAGCAGGGGGCAGCCCCGGCCGCCGGGCACGTCATCAGCCAGCCGGGTTAGTCCGGCGCCCGCTTACCGGATCCCGGATCCCGGACGCCGGTCCGGGGTCCTCTGCCGGCGGAGGTCCGGCCCTCGCCGGGCCGGTGGCCGGACCGAACACCGTGCGGGATCGCAGTTCCGTGCGGACCCGGACGGTGTCGCCGGGTTCGACCAAACAGCCCACCAGCCGCGCATCATGGCGGCCGGCGACGTCGGCGGCGACGGCACACGGCTCGCCGGCGGAGAGTCCACGGGCTGCATCCGCGGCTGCGAGTGCCGCCAGATCCGCCGCAGCCGCGGCTTTCGACGCCATCACCGCCGCCTGGCCCAGCAAGACGACAGCGGTCATCGCGAGCAGCAGCACCATCCCTAGGCCCAACGCCACGGCGCTGCCCGCACCCAGTTCAGGGTCCCGCACCACAGGCGGCATCACGCGCGCCAGCCCAGGGCAAGATCCGCCGTCGCGGGAACGGAGAGGGCAGGCGCGTCAGAGGATTCACTCCTCGCCCACGCTTTCGCGGTAAGGGTCCACGGAACCAGCGGACCCATCGCACCGCTGACGGTTCCGGACACCGTGACGCTGAGCCAGACCCCGTCGGAGACCACAGCGGCCAGCGCCGAATCACCGGCCAACCGCCGGACGATTCCGCCGACGGCGGCGGCGTCCTCACCGCGCGCGAGCGCCCTCGCACCGGCTCGCGCGGCTTCCTCCAGCCGGAGTTGCGTCAACCCCGCGGCGGAACCCGCCAGCAACAACCCCAGCAGCAGCACAACGGCTGGCAGCGCGACGGCGAACTCGGCCGTTACCGCGCCCCGGGCGGCTGCTGCGGCTTGGCCCGCACGGGATCCCCGCTTCGCTGCGTCCAGGTGCTTCGGAAGGCACCATCCCGGTTGTGCGGACGCCTTGGCCGGGGCCGCCGGCGCACTCCGGGATCCCCGGGTCACGGCAGTGCCAGCGCCGTGCGGATAAGGTTCAGCAGGAACCCCCGGACCTCGTCGCTGCGCATGATCAGCACGAGCAAGCCGGCGAAGCCGACGGCGGCCAGCGTGGCAATGGCATATTCAGCCGTGGCCATTCCCGCTTCGGAGCCGGGGAGCTTTTTCCAGCTGCGGGCCGGCCGGGAAGAGTCCCGCACCGGCGGTGCCTGCCGGGCGCCGGGGTAGATCTCCCGCACCTCCGCGGCTCCGGTGTCGGCGTCCGCGCGGTCGGAGCCGGCGGGGGCGTTTCGGTGGAGTGTCATGAGCTTTCCTCTCAGGCGATGCCGGCGCAGTTGCCGGCTGATTCCAATGTCGCGCCCGCGCCCGTCGCCGGTAAGGGCGATGCATGGCCAAGTGGACAACTTCGGCTGTGGAGGACGAGTCGGCGCGCCGGGCGGCAGCCGTCAGGAGCCATGCGGCACCATCGCGAGCAATACCGGCACAATGCCCAGGCACACGAAGGCGGGCAGCGAACACAGCCCCAGGGGGATGACCAGCTTCACGCCCAACGCAGCGGCCCGCTGCTCGGCGGTCCGGAACTGCTCGCGGCGGAGCCGGGCGGCCTGCGCATAGAGGATGGCCGAGGACGGCACGCCGGTCAGCGCGGCGAAACCCAGGGCATCGCGGAGGGCCTGCAACTGGGCGGGGATCGCGCCGGAACTACGCCATGCAGTCTCCCAGTCGGCGCCGATCGCGAGGGCGGAGACGACCGGGACCAGCGGACGCCCGATCGCGGGGTCGGCGTGGACGGCGATCAGCTCCAGCGAGCGCCCCAGCCCGGATCCGGCGTCCAGCATGGCACCGATCAATTCCAACATCATGGCCGGATCACGAAGACCGCCTACGTGGTCCGCCGCCGCGCCTGTGCCGTCCGGTCGGGCACCCGCGGGAGCCCGACCAGGCGGACGCCGGCCCAGCCGCCTCCAGCGCAGGCCCGCGCGCCGCTGGTCTGCGAGCGCCACGATCACTGCGGACGCCAGCAGGCCGGCCACAGCGAGACCGCCAGCCTGCGGTATCACCGCTGCCGCCCGGCAGCGGCCCGGACGAGACGGGCAGACCAGATCCGGCCCGCGGCCGTAAGGGCCAGCCCAGCAACGAGGGCCGCCATGCCTAAGGGGGTGCCGAGCAGGATGGTCGAGGGATCCACGCCGAGCAGGACACCGAGGACGAGCCCCAGGAAGGGCAGCCAGGTCAGGATCCGGACGGTGGCCTTGGGCCCGGCCAGTGCGGTCTGCCGTGCGGCTTCGGCGTCGTCCTGGGCCTCGAGGTGAGCGGCGAAGCGCGTCAGGACCTCGGCGAGGGGACAGCCGGTGGCCTCGGCGATGTCGAAGCAGGCCGCGAGTTCCACCCAGATCGCCCGCTCCCTTCCGCCGGGTCCGCGGCGCGCAGCACTGCCGGTGCCGGTCCCGGCGCCCTTCCGGATGGCCGCGGCGACCGGGGAACCCCTCAAGGCCGCAGCCCGGGCTGCGGCCAGGATCGCAAGCGACGTCGCGCCCAGACCATGAGTGGGCGCGGCGCGGTTCGGACGCCCACCCCCGCCGCCCTTCGCCCGGTCCGGCTCCCGCAGGTCACCATAGAGAAACCAGAGTTCCTCCCACAGCCGCGCAGGAGTCCGGCCGCCCTTCAGCAAGGCGGCCAACTGCTGCACCACCACAGTCATGGGGACCACCGGCTCGGCTCTACCCGTCCCGCGCCACAGCGCTAAGCGCCCACGCCGTCCTTGTCCCGGCCGCCCGAGGGCCGGTGCCCCGGCCGCGCCCACGGAGCGCAGAGCCCGCCGGAGGCGCCGGCCGGACGCCCCCGGCGGCACGAACGCCAGCCAAGACGCGAGGGCCAGAATTCCGGCCAAGACGGTCGTCATGGCGGGCCGGCCGCCAGGCTGGGCACGCCGGTCCCGGGGCCAGCAGCCGGATCCAGGCCCAGACGGGCCGCCAGCTCGGGCCACGCGGGCCCGGCGCGTACCTCGCCGCCCACCGTTACCAGCGCCACGGCTACGGCCAGGCCTGACACGCCTTCTCCGACCAGTCCCACGCACGCCACCTGACGGCCTAACCGTGTACGTTCCAGATGGACGACGGCGTCGAGGGCGCTGGCTGCCTGAAGGCGCACGGCGTCCGGCCCCATCCCCGCGAGCGCGCCGAGCGCCGTCAGCCGGGCCGGGACCGCTGCGGCGGTGTTGGCATGGATGGTGC
Organism: Arthrobacter sp. 10T44; assembly: GCF_056393885.1. Classification (NCBI taxonomy): domain Bacteria; kingdom Bacillati; phylum Actinomycetota; class Actinomycetes; order Micrococcales; family Micrococcaceae; genus Arthrobacter; species Arthrobacter sp. 10T44. Next base: position 657,308 of record NZ_JBFTGT010000001.1, read on the forward strand.
CGCCGGCTCCAGTGTGCCCGGTGTTCATCGCGGAGAGCAGCTCCCGGACCTCGGCGCCGCGGCACTCCCCCACCACGAGCCTGTCGGGCCGCATCCGCAGGGCCTGCCGGACCAGCTCGCCGAGATCAACGGCGCCGCCGCCCTCCAGGTTGCTGTGGCGCGATTCGAGGGACACCACGTGCGGGTGCACCGGGTTGAGCTCCGAAGCATCCTCGATCAGGACCAGCCGCTCCCCAGGTCCGCAGAGCCCGAGCAGCGTGGCAAGCAGCGTTGTTTTTCCCGAGCCCGTCGCGCCGCTCAATAGAAAGCTCAGGCGGCGCGCCACCATTCGCGTGAGGACGTCCTGGATGAACGGGCCGAACATACCACCACGGGAGAGCTCGTCCAGCGAGAAAACGGACTCACGGCGGATCCGCACGCTCAGCAGCGTGCCGGCCGTGGAGATCGGCGGCAGCACTGCGTGGACCCGGTAGCCGCCGTCGAGCCTGACATCCACGCAGGGCGAGCTGTCATCCAGCCGCCGGCCGCCGGCGGCCACGAGTCGGGCGGCGAGGGCTCGGACCTGGGCCTCGTTGGCAAAGGCGACCGGGGCGCGTTCAAGCCCGCGGCCACGGTCCAGCCACACCGAGTCCGGACCGTTGACGAAGATGTCCGTCACGAGCGGGTCGCGCGCCAGCGGCTGCAGCGGTCCCAGCCCATTCAGTTCCGCGCTGATGCTTTCGACGGCGGCCAAGGCACCCGCTGTGCCAAGGAGCTTGCCGCTGGCCTGCACGGCCGCCGCCACCCTTGACGGGGTGACCGGGCCGGCGTCGGCCATGACCGATTCGCGGACCGCTTCGAGCAGCCGCGCATCTACCCGCCGCTGGGGCGCGCGCAGTTGCCTGCGGAACCGTGGACGCTCCGGCTCCGGCGGGTCCGCGGCCAGATGCGAACTCACGGGAACCCCTCCGTGCTGAAGGCCAGAACTCCTTCGGTGAAGCGTTGAACGCTCCGCCGTCCCCCGGCGTCCAGCAGGCGCCCGAGTTCGGTGGCGGCGGCCGTCCCCCGGACCTCGGGCATAATGCCCTGCACCGGGAGCCCCACGGCTTGGGAAATCAGCTGGTAGTCGAACGCGACCCCGGGTTTCGTCCGGATCACCAGTGCGGTCTCTACAGGCGGTAGCTCCGGCACCAAACGGGCGGAGGCCACCGCCGCCCGGAGCTGGGCAGGCAGCACCACGACGACCCGGTCGCATTCCCAGGCGAAGGTCCGCAGTGCCTCGCGTCCGCGGCCGACGTCCAGCACCACCAGCTCGTAGCAGCGACGCGCGGCGTCGAGCACCCCGACGACCGCGGCCGCGTCGATGGCCTGCGGCCGTTCCCGGCTGCCCGGCCAGGACAGGAAAGAGAACCCGCCCGCTTCGGGCAGCGCCTCGTGGAGCTGATCCGGATCGATGCTGCCGCTGGCCTCGGCGAGGTCCGGCCAACGGAGCCCGGGTTCTTCTTCGGCGGCGAGGGCCAGTTCGAGGCCGCCGCCCCAGGGGTCTCCGTCGATCAAAAGGACTCTGGCTCCCAGCCCCGCGGCGGCCTGGGCCAGCCAGATCGCGGCGGTGGTTGCCCCGGCGCCGCCGCAGCCACCAACCACGCCGAGGACATGCCCGCCCGGATCCGGGGCGTGCGATCGGCTGAGGTACTCGGCGAGCCAGGGTCCGCCCTCGGGGAGGACGGCCACCCGTTCGGCACCCATGGCCGCGGCCAGCTGCCAAAGCCTGTCGCCCTCACCACTCAGTCCTACAAGAACGGCCGGTGCACGACGCCGGATCGGGAGTTCCCGGACGTCACTGCCCACGAGCACTGCGCCAGCAGAGTCCCAGTACGGGACCGCTTCCGCGGCATCCCCCGCCAGGCTAAGCTGCCGGCCCGCCGCGGCCACAATCCGTTCCACCTCCCCGCGCAGGACCTCGGACCCGGTGACCAGCAGCGTCTCCGCCGCCCCGTCGGGAAGCCACGAACCGGGGTCTGGCCCCGGGTCCGGTCCCGCTTGGGGCCCGGCCCTTGACACGGGCTTTCGGGACGGCGCCTTACTGGTAACTGGCTCGGGTAACTGATGCCTGCTCATGCCTCCACTTTCGGCGCTGCGGACGCCGCAGCCGCCCGCCGTCTTCGGCTATGTGGAAAACCGGGCCGCCTTCGGCTTGGCCCGGCGCTGCCCGGCCCGACTTGGGCGCGGCCCGGCGCTGCCCGGCCCGACTTGGGCGCGGCCCGGCCCGACTTAGGCGCGGCCCGGCCCCGCCCGGCTTGTCCCGGCGGGCTGGTACGACCCCCGCCCGGGCCGGTCCGCCGGAAGCACAACGACAGGGCAGAATTGAGCCTATGCATCTGCTGCTCGCCGCCCACGCCGACGGCGCAGCCCTACAACGACTCACGCCGTCGGGCGCTCCCGATCCCGCCGCCCCGGAACCACGCATCGTCAGCGCCGCCGAGCTGCCCGGCGTCGTGCGGCAGCTGGAGCTGCAGCGGCCGCGCTGGATCTGGCACCGCACGCAGGACTGGTACCCGGCGCTGCTGGCCGCAGGGGTCGAGCTGGAACGCTGCCATGACCTGACGCTGTGCGGCGCCATCCTGGCCCATTCGGAGTTCACTGCGCACACCGAGTACGCCCGGAACGCGGAGAAGCTCACCCAGGACGACGACGTCCAGCAGCCGCCACGGGCCCTGCAGCCGCCTCCGCCGCCCGCGGACCAGGGCGCCCTGTTTGAGGACCCGGGCCTGCGCGCTGCGCCGCGGCACTCCCCCGAGGAACTGCGCGCCGAGTACGCCGCGCAGCAGGAAGCACTGGCCGGCGTCGCTCTGGACGGGGACCGCCGAAAGCAAAGGCTCCAGCTCCTTCTGGCCGCCGAGTCCGCCGGGGCCATGATCGCCGCCGAGATGCAGCACACCGGCGTTCCCTGGCGCGAGGAGCTGCACGAACAGATCCTTGCCGACTACCTCGGTCCGCGTCCGCCGCAGGGCCACCGTCCGGCCAAGCTCGAGGCCCTCAACAGCGAACTCCGCCGGCTGCTGCAGTCCCCGGCGCTGAACCCCGACTCCCCGCAGGAACTGATGCGGGCCCTGCACCGGAACGGCATCGAGGTCAAGAGCACGCGCCAGTGGGAGCTGAAGGAATCCAGCCACCCGGCGATCGAGCCGCTGCTGGCCTACAAGAAGCTCGCCCGGCTCCACGCCGCGAACGGCTGGGCGTGGCTGGATGCCTGGGTCAAGGACGGCCGCTTCCAGCCCGAATACGTGGTGGGCGGGGTCGTGTCCGGACGCTGGGCCTCCCGCGGCGGCGGGGCGCTGCAGATCCCCCGCCAGATCCGAGGCGCCGTCCACGCCGACCCTGGCCACAAACTGATCGTCGCGGATGCCTCGCAGCTGGAGCCCCGCGTACTGGTGGCGCTGGCACAGGATTCCAAGATGGCGGAAGCCGCCCGCGACAAAGACCTCTACGCCGGCATCGCCGCTCAGGGTTTCGGCGGTGACCGGGCCAAGGCCAAGGTCGCGCTGCTCGGCGCGATTTACGGCGCCACCACCGGCGAATCCGGCCGGCTGATGCCGCAGCTGGCCCGGACCTATCCGCGCGCCGTCGGCTTCGTGGAGCAGGCAGCCCGCGAGGGCGAGGCGGGTAAGACCGTCACCTCCCGGCTGGGCCGCAGCAGCCCGCCGCCTTCGGAGCGGTGGCTGCACAGCCAGCAGTCCGCCACCGCGGAGGAACAACGCCGGGCCGAGTCGCTGGCGCGCTCTCGCGGAAGGTTCACGCGCAACTTCGTGGTGCAGGGTTCCGCGGCCGACTGGGCGGCCTGCTGGCTGGCGGAACTACGACGGCGGCTGCGGGGACTGCGCGCCGACGGCTCACCGGCCGGGGAACTGGTCTTCTTCCTGCACGACGAGGTCATGGTCCATTGCCCTGCCGACGCCGTCGATGCCTGCATCCGGGCGATCGAGGAATCCGCGGCAGCCGCCAAGGAGTTGCTGTTCGGCAGGATCCCGGTGGAATTTCCGGTCAGCATCGCCGTCGTGGACTCCTACGACAACGCCAAATAGCTGCCCTCAACCGCTGCCCGACGCCGGGCCGGACACCCCGGGTAACGTACCCGCCGGTAGCGTTGCGCCTGCTCCGCGGGCCCCGTTACAGTCGAAAAGGCCGGCGATGATCCCGAGTGATCCGCCGGCGCAAATGCAACGAGGCAGGGAACCGGGGAGGCAGCACAGTGGCTGGCGTATTCGAGATTGCAGCGGCCGGAGACGAGTCGTATTTCTTCAAGCTGACGGCACCGGACGGGACAGTAGTTGCCGTTTCACCGCTTTTTAACACCATCAAGGGAGCGGCCGCCGGCATCACGGCGGTGCGCGAGAACGCCGCAACCGGGCTGGTCGTTGACCGCTCCGCCCGGAAGGCCGTCACCCAGTCCGTGAGCAAGCCCGCCGCGACGTCGTCCTCGCGGCCTGCGCCGCTGCTGACGTCGCGCTAGCGAAGGCGCGCCGCTACCCGTCGATCCCGTGCAGGCGCGTCCGGTCCCATGGGACCGACCAGCCCAGCTGGTCGAACAGCTGGTTGAGGATCATGCCGGTGAAACCCCAGACCACCACGCCGTTGACGGTGAAGGCCGGGCTCTGAAAGGTCAGGCCGGCCCGGCTGACGGTTGCCATCACCCTGTTGTCGGGGTCGAGCAGGTCCCGGACGGGCACCCGGAAGACCTGTGATGACTCGCCGTAGTCCACTACCCGGACGGGTGACTGGGACGCCCACCAGCCAAGGACGGGCGTGACCAGGAAGTTCCCGCGCGGCAGCGCCAGTTCGGGCATGACGCCGAGGACCTCAACGCCCTGCGGATCCAGTCCTGTTTCCTCTTCGGCCTCGCGCAGGGCGGCCTCGACCACGGTTTCGCCGGGGTCGATGCCGCCGCCGGGGAACGCCACCTGTCCCGGGTGGTCGTCGAGGGTCTGCGCGCGCTGGAGCAGCAGCACGTCCAGGTCCGCCGGCGCCAGCAGCTTCACCGACGTCGCCGGGACATCGTCCAGCGAGCCGAACAGCATCAGCACGGCGGCACGGCGCACCCGTTCGCCCGGCTCAACGGCCAGTTCGCGCCAGCGAGGATCCGGCGACGGGGCCGTCCCGGCCTGCACCGCGGCTACAAGGTCAATCAGGTCCTGGCGGGCGGTCATTGCGGCCTTCTCTGCGATTCCATCCGGATTTCCGCGGCCCGGTGGGTTTCGGCCAGCAGCTTCGCCAGCAGTTCTTCCTGGCCCGGGGCCAGTTCGTACTTCAGCAGCTTTCTGGCCTTCTCCGGATCGGTCTCGCCGGCTCCGTAGCTTGGGCACCAGTTCGCCACGGCGCAGGCGCCGCAGGCCGGTTTGCGGGAATGGCAGACGCGCCGGCCGTGGAAGACGACTCGGTGCGAGAGCATGGTCCAGTCTTTCGGCTCGAACAATTCGGCGACGTCGGATTCGATCCGGACCGGATCGTCCGAGTCCGTCCAGCCGAAGCGGCGGGCCAGCCGGCCGAAGTGGGTGTCCACCGTGATGCCGGGGATCCCGAACGCGTTGCCCAGGACGACGTTGGCGGTCTTCCGTCCGACGCCGGGCAGCTTCACCAGGTCTTCCAGCCGGCCGGGCACCTCGCCGTCGTAGTCGTCGACAAGCTTGGTGCCCAGCGCCATCAGGTTCCGCGCCTTGGCCCGGAAGAACCCGGTGGGTTTGATGATGGCTTCCAGGTCGGCGGGCTCGGCCTCGGCCATGCTGCGGGCATCCGGGTACCGGGCGAACAGCAGCGGCGTGATCTGGTTGACCAGCACGTCCGTGGTCTGGGCCGAGAGCACCGTGGCCACGACCAGTTCGAACGGGCTGCGGAAATCCAGCTCAGCATGCGCATAGGGATACTGCTCGGCCAGTGCCTTGTTGATCCGGCGGGCGCGGCGCTTGAGCCCCAGCAGCGTCTCCCCGCCAGCCTGCGCACGGGGCTTCGCTGTGCCGGTTTTGGCTGTGCCGGTTTTCGCCCTGCCGGGTTTCGCGTTGCCGGGTTCGGTGGCCACGGTCCGGCTAGCCGCGTTCGATGTTGCTGAGGTCCCGGAGCACGCCGACGCGGCCGTCCGTGTGCTGGACCAGGAACTCGTGGCCGCGGTCCTCAAGGGCGAGGACCCAGCCGCCGGGTTCGACGACGAACGCCGGGGCGCCGCTGCGCTCGTCCACCGCGGTGCGGGGCTGGGCGACGGCGAACCAGAAGGCCTCGTAGGCAGGCTGGGCCGCCTCGCTCTCGGGACGGCTTGCGGGGTCCACGGTGGCGCCGATCGGTTCCTGCGAACGGACCTGCGGGGTGAGGGCGGTGGGGGCTTCATGGCTTGCGGCGGAAGGTGCCGCGGCCGATGCCCCCGCCGGGATGCTGGCCGCCTGGGTCGCTTCCAGACCCGCGCCCTGCGCGGCGGAGGCCGGAGAGGTGACCGGAGAGGTGACAGGGGACTCTGCCGGAGCGGACGCGGCGGGCGCCGTGGCAGCCTGGGTCTGCTCGGCGGCAGAAGGCACCGCTTCTCCTGCGGCAGACGGGGCGTACGCCGCAGTCGGGGACGGGGAGGCGGCAGCGGTCGGCGCCGGGGACGCGGAAGCGGTCTGCTCCGGTGAGGCGGAAGGAACGACGCCGTGCGCCTGGGTGGCCGGCTCGGCAGCCGTGGGACGGGCGTACGCGGCAGCGGCACCGGCGGCACCTGCAGCAGCACCGGCCGCGGTGCCGGCAGCGGCACCCGTCGATGCCCCGTGGGCTTCGTGGGCCTGCGGCGCGACCTGGGCCTCGCCCGCCTGCTTGCCGGGGGCTATGCGCTTGGCCCAACCAGCCAGCGCGCCGCCTCCCGCCCTGGGAGTCTTGGCGTCGCTGGCAGCCTTGGGGGCACGCGGCTTGCGGACCGGCTCCGCGGCTTCGCGTGCCACAACGTGGGCGGGGACTTCGGCGCGGTGCAGGAAATCACCGGCGAGGCTGGGAATCAGCCGCGCCAGTACGGTCGCGGTGAAGAGGCCGAGCGCGCCGACGAGGCCCAGCAGGAGGCTCGGCACGAACGCGCCGGCGGTCGCCAGGAAAAAGAAGGCCAGGCTGAAGGACGCCACAACGGAGGCGAACTGGTCAATCGAGAGGGAGCCGATCCGGATTTTCGTGCCCGGGCTGACCCGTCGCGCCACGAAAAGCGCAGCGACGATCACCGGCAGCAGCACGCCGAGGCCGAGGAAGAAGAGGCTGCCCAGGTTCCACAGGTTGTAGCGCTCGGCGAACATCGGAATCAGGGAGGCGATGAAGAGCACCAGCGTGGAGCCGAAGACGGTGAGGTCGCGGACCGTGAAAGGCCCCAGGACGGCCTCGTTGTTCTTCGAGTTCGGCTTGTCCACGGTAAAGCGTGGCTGTTCCCCCCGCCCGCTGGACTGCGCCGGCCCTGTCTGGCCTTCGGTGCGGGAGGGCGCATGGAGCTGCCCGTTGCTTTGCTCGTTCATTCTGTTCTCCTTAGCATGGCCGCACTCTGGACAGTGCCGCCTAACGGCAGGCAAAAACAGGACCGCCAGCGGTCCTGTTGCCCCCATCGGATGTCACAACTCCATCTCAGCCTAGCCAAGTGCAGGACCGATCACTACTGCCCGGACGTCACTCCAGCACCAGTGCGCGGCCCCTTTCGCCCTGCGCGTAAACCGGGGTGCGACGCCGATCCGGGCCGGCCGTGCCCGCACCCGGACCACTCGGCGCTTAATAAACACCGCTCACGGCGCCCTTTGTGACGGGGCACACGTTCTGTCGCACCCGGGCGTTAGTGTGTATTTCGGAACAGCTCTTTGCGGTACGCCCGTGACCAGCCGATGCCCGATGCCGCGCAAGCGGTCCGGCGCCGCGGCGGCCACGGACGTTCCGTGCAGCACGGATCGATGAATGATGAGGTTCACCATGTCCCAGCAGACCCCCGGCTCCGCCACCACGACTCAGACGCCCAGGCAGGGCGATGCGTTCGAAAACCTGTCGCAGGAGAACCGCAGGTTCGCCCCCTCGGCCGAATTCGCTGCCAACGCCGTGGTCACCGCCGCCGACTACGCCGAGGCCGACGCGGACCGGCCGGCCTTCTGGGCCAAGCAGGCCCGCGGGCTGCTGAGCTGGAGCAAGGACTTCACCCAGACGTTGGACTGGTCCGACCCGCCGTTCGCCAAGTGGTTCGTCGGCGGCGAGATCAATGCCGCGTACAACGCCCTGGACCGGCACGTCGAGGCCGGAAACGGGGACCGGGTTGCCATCTATTTCGAGGGCGAGCCCGGCGACACACGCAGCTACACCTACGCGCAGCTCACCGAAGAGGTCAAGAAAGCCGCCAACGCGTTCGAATCCCTCGGCGTGGCCAAGGGTGACCGCGTGGCCGTGTACCTGCCGATGATCCCCGAAGCCGTCATCACCCTGCTGGCCTGCGCCCGGATCGGGGCGATCCACTCGGTGGTGTTCGGCGGCTTCTCCGCCGAGGCGCTCCGCTCCCGGATCGACGACGCCGAGGCCAAGCTCGTGGTCACCGCCGACGGCACCTACCGCCGCGGCAAGCCCAGCGCCCTCAAGCCGGCCGTCGACGAGGCGCTGGCCCACGAGGGCGACGGTTCCGGGCACACCGTCCAGAACGTCGTGGTGGTCAAGCGCAACGGCCAGGACGTCGACTGGCACGAGGGCCGGGACCACTGGTGGTCCGACACGGTCGGCGCCGCGTCCTCCGAGCACACCGCCGTCGGCCACGACGCCGAACACCCGCTGTTCATCCTCTACACCTCCGGAACCACCGGCAAGCCCAAGGGCATCCTGCACACCACCGGCGGCTACCTCACCCAGGGCGCCTACACGCACAAGGCGGTCTTCGACCTGCACCCGGAAACGGATGTCTACTGGTGCACGGCCGACGTCGGCTGGATCACCGGCCACTCCTACGTCGCCTACGCGCCGCTCATCAACGGAGCCACCCAGGTGATGTATGAGGGCACCCCCGACTCCCCGCACCAGGGCCGCTGGTGGGAGATCGTGGAGAAGTACAAGGTCTCCATTCTCTACACCGCCCCCACCGCCATCCGCACCTTCATGAAGTGGGGCAAGGAAATCCCGGCGAAGTCGGACCTGTCCTCGATCCGCGTCCTGGGCTCGGTGGGCGAACCCATCAACCCCGAGGCGTGGATGTGGTACCGGGAGGTCATCGGCGCCAACGCCGGGAAGAACGGGGAGAAGAAGGAGAACCCGGCCCCGATCGTGGACACCTGGTGGCAGACCGAAACCGGCGCGCAGATGATCGCGCCGCTTCCCGGAGTTACCGCGACCAAGCCGGGCTCCGCCCAGGTCCCGCTGCCCGGCATCGCCGTGGACGTCGTCGACGAAGCCGGCGAGTCGGTGCCCAACGGCGCCGGCGGCTACCTCGTCATCCGCGAGCCGTGGCCCGCCATGCTGCGCGGCATCTGGGGTGATCCGGAGCGGTTCAAGGACACCTACTGGTCCCGCTTCGAAACGATGTACTTCGCCGGCGACGGCGCCAAGAAGGACGACGACGGCGACATCTGGCTGCTCGGCCGGGTGGACGATGTCATGAACATCTCCGGCCACCGGCTCTCCACCGCCGAGATCGAATCCGCCCTCGTGTCCCACCCGGCCGTGGCGGAAGCCGCCGTCGTGGGCGCGGCGGACGAGACCACCGGGCAGGCCGTCGTGGCGTTCGTGATCCTGCGCGGGGACGCGGTCAACTCGGGCGACGCGATCGTCCAGGAGCTCCGCAACCATGTGAGCAAGGAGATCGGCCCGATCGCCAAGCCCAAGACCATCCTCGTGGTGCCGGAACTGCCCAAGACCCGCTCCGGCAAGATCATGCGCCGGCTGCTGAAAGACGTGGCCGAGGGCCGCGAGGTGGGCGATGCCACCACCCTGGCCGACAACACCGTGATGGCACAGATCGCGCACTCGCTCAAGAAGTGAGCACGGACCTGGGCGGGGCTGCACGGAACGGAATCATGCGGCCATGACGGATTCGTGCGAGGTGCTGGTGGTCGGGGCCGGCCTGGCCGGGTTGCAGTGCGCCCGGGAACTGCAGGCCGCCGGGCGCGAGGTCGTGGTTTGGGAGGCCTCCGACGCCGTCGGGGGCAGGATCCGTACGGACCGGGTGGACGGTTTCCTCGTGGACCGCGGCTTTCAGGTCCTGAACCCCGCGTACCCGGCGGTCCGGCAGTGGGTCGACGTGGACGCCCTGGCGCTGCAGGCCTTCGGTGCCGGCCTCCGGGTCCGGCTGCCGGACAACCTGGCGGTCCTGGCCCACCCCCTGCGGGAGCCGGGGCTCATCCTGCAGACCCTCCGCAGCGGAATTCTCAGCCCCCGCGCCGTCGTGGGGCTGCTGCGCTGGGCCGTCCCGGCCTTCGCCGGGCCCCTTCGGCGGAGCGGCCAGGATGTTGCGTTGCGCGACGCCCTCGACCGGGCCGGCTGCTCGGGCGAACTGCGCACCGTGGTGGAGCGGTTCCTCGCCGGCGTACTGCTGGAGGACGAGGGCAGCACCTCCAACAACTTTGCCTTGCAGCTGGTACGCGTCTTCGCGGCCGGGGTTCCCGGACTGCCGCGCGAGGGCATGCAGGCCCTCCCGCGGCAGCTGGCGGATGCCCTGGCCGCCCCGGTCCGCACCTCCACCCGGGTGGAGAAGATCACGCCGGACGGGAACGGGGCCCTGGTCACCGCCGCGGGGACCGCCATCCGGGCCCGCCACGTCGTTCTCGCCGCCGATCCGGTCGACGCGGCCAGGCTCGCCGGGAGCGAGGCGCCCGCCATGAAGGGAGTGCTCACACACTGGTTCGCCGCCGACTCGGCACCCACCGACGCGCGCATGCTCTGCATCGACGGCCGCACCCGCCCCGGCGGACCGCTGCTCAACGCGGCCGTCATCTCCAACTCGGCACCAAGTTACGCGCCTGCCGGCCGGCACCTGATCCAGACCTCTGCCCTGTTCGGCGCGGGCCGGCCGGTTCCCAGCGACGCGGACGTCCTCCGGCACGCCGGGGACATTTTCGGTTGCTCCACGGCCGGCTGGGAGCTGGTGGCAAGGCACGAAATCGCGCACGCCCTGCCCGTCCAGCCACCGCCGCCGCGGACCCGGCAACCCGTGGAGGGCCCGGACGGGATCACCGTCTGCGGCGACCACCGGGAGACGGCTTCCATTCAGGGCGCGCTTGTCAGCGGCCACCGCGCCGCGCTGGCCGTCCTGGGCCCGCCCGGGTGACATTCTCCGTTTCGCGCCGGGTTGCCGCGCCCGCCGGCGTGGTGTGGAAGCTGCTCACTGACACCGGGAAGTGGCCGGCGTGGGGGCCATCGATCACCGGCGTCGAACCTGCCACCGATGCGGGTGCCGTCCCGGGACTCGCGCCCGGCAGCCGCGGAAAGGTACGCACCGTCCTGGGGCTAGCGCTCCCGTACACCGTGACAGGGTTTGACGCCGGCCGGTACTGGTCATGGTCCGTTGCGGGCATCCCGGCCACCGGCCACCGGGTAACCCCGCAGGACGACGGCTGTCTGCTCACCTTCACCGTGCCCTGGTGGGCCCCGGCCTACCTGCCGGTCTGCGCCCTGGCAATGCGGCGGATAGAACGGCTCGCAACCGGTCCGGGGACCCCTGCCGGGCGCGGACCTGACCGTGATTGATGAACTCCGCAAGAAACAGCAGGGTACGGTCCGGCCCAACGCGATACATTGGCAGGCATGAGCGAAGCCACCCCCTCGGACGCCCGTCGCGGCACCATCCTGGTCCTGAACGGGCCCAACCTGAACCTGCTCGGCACCCGTGAGCCCGAAAAGTACGGCACGGCCACACTGGCCGACGTCGAACAGCTCGCCAAGGACACCGGAGCGGCGCACGGGCTCGACGTCGAGTGCTTCCAGTCCAACCATGAGGGCGCACTCGTGGACGCCATCCACGCCGCCCGCGGGAAGGCGGTGGGCATCGTCCTGAACGCCGGCGCCTACACGCACACCTCGGTGGCGATCCGGGACGCAATAACGGCCGTGCAGCTGCCCGCCGTCGAGGTGCACATCACCAACGTGCACGCCCGGGAAGCGTTCCGGCACCATTCCTATCTTTCGGACATCAGCAAGGCCGTGATCGCCGGCGCGGGCATCCTCGGGTACCGCTTCGCCGTCGAGTACCTCGCCGAGCTGAACGCGGGCCGGGGCTGATCATGTCCCCCGCGCCGGAGCCCCCGGGGACAGCCGACTGGTACCGCCATTTCGGCACCATTGACGCGCCCGGCAACTCCGCGTGCTATGCGGAGTGGTCCACGGCCATCGCGGACGACCCCGAGCTGATCCGGCGCATCGACGAGTGGCCGCACAACAAGCGCCAGCCGCTGCTGATGCTGGCCGCCGCCCGATTCCTCGGCGCCCGGATCGGCCCCTACGCCGGGTTCCGGGACTTCCTGGATACCCACTGGGACGGGGTCTCCCGGATCGTCCTCTCCCGGTCCACCCAGACAAACGAGGCCGGCCGTTGCGCCGCCCTGCTCCCGTCCCTGGCCCGGATCGCCGCCGCGGAGGGACGCCCGCTGGCCCTCATCGAGGTCGGCGCTTCGGCAGGACTGACGCTGTACCCGGACCGCTACGGCTACGAGTTCGACGACGGCTCCGGCGCCGTGACGCGGCTGCTCCCCGCCGGTGCCGCGCCCGGGACTTATCCCGTGCTGCGGTGCGCCACGGCCGGCCCGGTGCCGCTGCCGGCCGCGCTGCCCGCGGTGGTGTGGCGCGCCGGCATCGATTTGAACCCTTTGGACATCCGGGACCCCGACGACGTCGCCTGGCTGGAGGCGCTGATCTGGCCGGAGCAGGACTTCCGCCGCGAGCGGCTGCGCCAGGCGATCGCCGTCGCACGGACGGATCCGCCGCTGCTGGTGGCCGGGGACCTCAACGAACAGCTTGTGTCATTGGCGCAGCAGGCGCCGCCGGAGACCGCCCTGGTGGTCTTCCACAGCGCCGTCATGGCGTACCTCGACGCCGCCGGCCGCGAACGTTTCCGCGACACCATCGCCCTGCTGGCCGCGGACCGGGGCTGCCACTGGATCTCGAACGAGGGCCACACGGTCATCCTGCAGGCGGACGGCTCCAGCGTGGTTCCCGAAATGGACGAATCCCGACTCCGCGGCCGCTTCCTGCTGCTGGAGGACGGCCTGCCCGTGGCCATGGCCGGCCCGCACGGCCAGAGCCTGGAGTGGATCGAAGCGGCCCCGGCCTGACGGCGCCAACCGGCGGTTCCCGCCGGTTTCCTGCCGCCGACTATTTCTTAATGCACTGGCCCGGAGAGACGGCGTCGCCCAGCCCGGGGGCCTTTGCGGCCACGGGGCCGAGGTCGTTCATGGTGATGGCGAAGCCCAGCGAGGGCTCGGAGGTGGATTTCGCGAAGACGACGCCGGCCACCTGGCCGCCCGTGGTCAGCAACGGACCGCCGGAGTTCCCCGGCTGCACGTCGCCCGCGAGCCGGTAGACATCCTCGGCAGCGGCGTTGTTGCCGTAGATGTCCGGGACCAGGACGGTGGTGATGTCCCGCACCGTGGCCGGCTTGGACTGGAACGGACCGCCGTGCGGGTAGCCCGCGAACGCCGCCGGGCTGCCGGCCGGAAGGTCGCGGCCCAGCGACAACGGCGCGGCGCGCAGCCCGTCCACAGCCAGGACGGCGAGGTCATGCCGGCTGTCGAAGTAAACGACCCGGCCGGGGAGGGCTCCGCCGCCCGGGACCTCGACAACGGGCTCCGGGACGCCGGCCACCACGTGGGCGTTCGTCACGACCCGGCCGGGCGAGACCACAAAGCCCGTTCCGGTCTGGTTCTGGCCGCACTGGTAGGCCGTCCCGGCAATCTTGAGCACGGAGGCGGCGGCCTTGTTCAGGGGAGGGGTGTCGGTGCTGGCGTCGGGCACGGGCACGGCCCGTCCGCCGACACCCTCGAACAGGGTCGGGATGCCATCGCCGATCACGGCCGAACGCAACTGCGCCATCGACGTCTTCAGCGGCGTGGGGGTGACGCCGTCGATGAAACCGATCACCTTGGAGTCGGCCAACTGTTGGGAAACAAAGGGAACGCCGAGGGCGCTGATACTGAAGGCCAACATGGACATCACGAGGGCGGACACGGCGAGGTTGACCCCGCCGCCCACCACCCGGTCGGCAAGTCGGAGCGGACTGATTTTGACGACGCTGCGGATGCGCCGCCCGATCATGGTGCCGAGGCCGTGCCCCAGCATCATCAGCAGCACGGCCGTGGCAATGATCGCGGTGAGCCGCCAGCCGGGATCGTCGACGAGGTCGCTGACGATCGGGACAGACAGGAAGGCGGCCACGGCGCCCGCCGCGAACCCGGCGATTCCGCCCAGCGTCACCAGGAAGCCGTTGCGCAGGCCATAGATCAGGTAGGACAAGAGCGTCAGAATCAACGCCAGGTCCAAGATGGTCAAGCCGAACACCGGGGCTCCTTAGTGACTGGTAGGAACCCCATTCTACCGGCGCGGACTGACAGTTTGCCGGGGGCCCAAGGCGGCCCGGACCGTCACCCGCCCGGCGTTTCACGCGTTTCGGTGCCAAGTACGTCACAGAAGCCTCAAAATTCTGAAACAATGGCTGAAGCGCCCCAGCCGACACAGTAAGTCAGGAGATTTCATGGATATCGAGGTATTGCGACGCGCACCCCTTTTCGCCACGCTCGACGACGAGGCGTTCCGTCTGCTGACGGACGAACTCACCGAGGTGGACCTCTCACGCGGAGCCTCGGTATTCCGGGAAGGCGACCAGGGTGACCAGCTCTACTTCATCGTCTCCGGCAAAGTGAAGCTCGGCCGCACGTCCCCCGACGGCCGCGAGTCGCTGCTCGCCATCCTCGGCCCGGGCGAATTGTTCGGCGAAATGGCGCTGTTCGACCCGAGCCCGCGCACCGCAACGGCCACCGCCGTCTCCGAGACCCGCCTGGCCGGGCTGAAGAACGAGAGCCTCAACGCCCTCCTGCGCACCCGCCCCGAGGTCTCGGCCCAGCTGCTCCAGGCCCTGGCACGGCGCCTGCGCCGCACCAACGATTCGCTGTCCGACCTTGTCTTCTCGGACGTCCCGGGCCGCGTGGCCAAGGCGCTGCTGGACTTGGCCGACCGCTTTGGCCGCCCGGCGACGGACGGTGTCCTGGTGGCCCACGAACTCACCCAGGAAGAACTGGCCCAGCTGGTCGGCGCCTCCCGCGAGACCGTCAACAAGGCCCTGGCCGAGTTCGTCCAGCGCGGCTGGCTGCGCCTCGAGGCGCGCGCCGTCGTGATTCTCGACATGCAGCGCCTCCGCCAGCGCTCCCGCTAGGCACAGCCGCGACACAAGCCTTAGACACAGAGGGCCGGCCCGTTTTCACGGGCCGGCCCTCTGCGGTTTTAGGTGTTGTTCTCGGCTTCTTCCGGCGTCACGGAATCTGGGTCTGGCCGGCGGGACATGTCCATCCTTCGCCAACGCTCCCGCGGGACATGTCCATTCTTGGATGCCACGAGTGGGCACATACCCACTATGTCCAATGCCCAACTGGCTCAATAGACATGTCCGGTGGTCGAGGCGAGGCTCCAGCTGGCGTGTCCTGCCCTTGAGCGAAGGCCCGGCGGACATGCTCATCCCTGCACGCCAGGGATGGACATATACCCAATATGCCCATTGCCCGGCGCCAACGATGGGCATGTCCCGCGGCGGGCTCAGGTCCGGGCGGGCATGCCCATTCCCCGGCGCCAACGATGGGCATGTCCAATGGTCGGGCCGAAGCGGCCGACCCTACCGTTCCCGCTGCGGTTCCCCGGCGACGGTCTTGGCGGCCTCGACTTCCAGCATGAGCCGGCCGTCTTCCTCCACCAGGGCCGGCTGATAGGCGTGGGCCTTGCGCTTGTAGCTGAGGTAGGCGATGCAGCCGTTAGCGGCGGCCATCTTCTCCAGCATGATCTCCGAGCCCGGGACCAGCAGCTGGCCGAGCTTCAGCCCCACGGTGTTGGGCTGGCCCACCTCATCGCCCAGCGCCGTCGTGTCGCGCTCGGCAATGACCTTGCGGACGCACACCCAGCGCGCCCAGACACCCTTGCTGGCCAGCAGCGAGGGCTGCTGGTTCATCGGGATGGTCGCGGCAAAGTACCGGGTGTTGAAGCGTCGGTGGGCGAAGTCGGGGCTGAGCCAGTTCACCAGCGGCTTGAGCAGATCGGTCCGCACCGAAAGCCCGCGCTTGGCGAGCACGTCGGTGAAGGACTTTTCCTGGTCGGCGACGGCCTCCCGGGCGCGCATCCACTCGGCCGTGGACGTCGCCTCCACCGTGGTCGACAGGTCCGGACCGGCCAGCAGGACTCCGGTCTCCTCGAACAGCTCACGGATGGCGCCCACCACGTGACGTCGCGCCAGGCCGACGTCGGACGTGCCCATCTGCTCGGCCCACCACTGTGGCGAGGGGCCAAGCCAGCCCACGGCGTCGTCGTCGGACGTCTCGAGCGAGCCGCCGGGAAAGGCGAGGACGCCCAGCGGCGAGGACCCGGGCCGGTAGCCCAGCCAGGTCTCCAGGCCGGTGGGCGAATCCCGCAGCAGGACCACGGAGGAGGCGTAGCGGGGGGCACGGGGGGTCCGCTCGCCGTGTTCAAGCCAGCTGCGGGCTGCCCCCTCAAGATCCGGGGGAAGGCTAAACAGGCGTCGTGCTAAGTGCGGCAAGGGAAGCGACCGGCCCTCTAGGCGAATTCGGCGATCAGTTCGACTTCGACCGGAGAGTCGAGCGGCAGAACTGAAACGCCGACGGCGGAACGTGCGTGCTGGCCGGCGTCGCCAAGGACTTTGCCCAGGAGCTCGGAGGCGCCGTTGATGACGCCGGGCTGGCCGGTGAACGATGGATCGGAAGAGACGAAACCGACCACCTTGACGATCCGGGTGATCCGGTCCAGGTCCCCAATGACGCTCTTCACGGCGGCCAGCGCGTTGACGGCGCAGACCTCGGCGTAGCGCTTGGCCGACTCCGGGGACACAGTCGACTCGTCCGAGGTCCCTTCGGTCCCAGAGGAGACCTTGCCGGTGGCTTCAAGCTTGCCGTTGATGAAAGGCAGCTGGCCGGAGGTGTACACGTGGTTGCCGGAGATGACGGCCGGAACGTAGGCGGCCACCGGGGCGGCAACCTCGGGAAGGGTCAGGCCGAGCTCGGCCAGGCGCTGTTCGACGGCGGACGACGCGCCGGTGCCGGCGTCACTTTGGGCCGTGTTGGCGGGGCTCGTGGCCTGTGCCGGAGCCGCCGTTTCGGGGATGCTCATGGCTAGTTCTTCTCCCGCTTCAAGTAGGCAACCAGGCCGTTTCCATCGGGGCCCGGAACAACCTGGACGAGCTCCCAGCCGTCGTCTCCCCACTGGTCCAGGATCTGCTTTGTCGCGTGGATAATGAGCGGAATCGTGGCGTACTCCCATTTGGTCATGAAGTAAAGCCTAGTCCTTGCCGGTAAAGTGGAAAACATGGCGACTGGTAAGAACCCTTTATTCGACACGGCCACCACCCTCGGAAAGCTAATCCTTTTCCTGGGCGTGAGCGCGATTTGTGGTGTCCTGATGGCGGGCCTGCTGGTCCCTGCGGCCGCCGTCTCCGGCAACGCAGCAAGCGGTTCGATCAAGTTCTTCGAAACCCTGCCGGCCGAGCTGAAGGTCGACCCGCCGAGCCAGTCGACCAAGATCCTGGCCGCGGATGGCAGCGTCATCGCCAACCTCTATCTTGAGAACCGCACCCGCGTGTCGCTGGACCAGATGTCGCCGTACATCAAGGACGCGGTGATCGCCATCGAGGACAGCCGCTTCTACGAGCACGGCGGCGTCGACACCACCGGTATTCTCCGCGCGCTCGTCGCCACCGCGCGCGGGAACAAGCAGGGCGCCTCGACCATCACCCAGCAGTACGTGAACAACGTCATCAACTCCTCCCTGGAGTCCGAGGGCAAGGGCGACCAGGTCCTGCTGAACGGTGTCAACAAGGGCGTCGGCGACAAGCTCCGCGAGATGAAACTGGCAATCGCGCTGGAGAAGAAGTTCACCAAGGAACAGATCCTTGAGGGCTACCTGAACATCGTCTTCTTCAACCGCGACGCCTACGGCATCGAGGCGGCCTCCCGGCTGTTCTTCAGCACCTCGGCCAAGAATCTGACGCTGCCGCAGGCCGCGCTCCTGGCCGGCGTTGTGAACAGCCCGTCCTTCTATGACCCGATCACCAACCCGGACAACGCGAAGGTCCGCCGCAACCTGGTCCTCAAGGCCATGCTCTCGCAGGGCAAGATCAAACAGGCGCAGTACGACGCCGCCGTCGCCACCCCGGTCAAGACCAAGGTGACCCAGCCGCGCCAGGGCTGCGCCTACTCGCCGACGTCGCCGTACTTCTGCGATTACGTGCTGCACCTCCTGCTCAACAACCCGGCGTACGGGGCGGACACCAAGGAACGCGAGCGCAAGATTTTCCGCGGCGGCCTGACCATCAAGACCACGCTGGAGCCCAAGGCACAGGAGGTCGCGCAGGCGCAGGTCGACGCCGCTGCCGGTGCGAACCCGAACAAGTGGGGTGCAGCCCTGGTCTCCGTGGAGCCGGGGACGGGCAAGATTACCAACATGGCCCAGAACACGTCCTGGCTGCCGGGCAAGGGCAAGTTCGACACCCAGCTGAACTTTAACGTCGACAAGTACGACGACAAGGGCAATGACCTTAATGGCCTCGGCGGCGCCCAGCCGGGCTCCACTATGAAGCCGTTCACTTTCGCCGAATGGCTGGACGAGGGCAAGTCCATGAATACCGTGGTGGACGGCTCCGTGCGCCGCTACCCGTTGGACTTCCAGTGGCGGAACTCCTGCGGCGTCACCACGGGCGCCTACAGCACCCCGGAACACGACGCGCAACTGGGTGCCGCCGAGGACCTCCAGAACGCGGAGCCGGACTACTACAGGCCCATGACGGTGCTGAAGGGTCTCTACAACTCGATCAACACCATTACCTTCGCCTCGGCCGCGCAGCTCGACTTCTGCGGGATCCAAAAGATCGTGGACGCGGCAGGACTGCACTCCGGCCTGCCCACCCGTGACCAGAACCAGAAGATTGTGTTGGATGCGAACGGGAGGATCAAGGAACCGAACCCGAAGATCAACATGTCGATGCTGTCGAACCTCCTCGGCTCCACCCAGACCGCGCCGCTGACCATGGCCAGCGCCTTCGCCACCTTCGCCAACGACGGCCGCTACTGCGAGCCGATCGCCATCACCTCCGTGACGGATGCGACCGGGGCCAAGCTGCCCGCCCAGGCCACGAACTGCCGGGACGCCCTCAAGCCCGAGGTTGCGCGCGGTGTGAACTACGCGCTGCAGGAAGTCTTGAACCGGGGCTCCGGCTCGCTCATCCAGCCGCGCATTTCCACTGTGACAAACTTCCCGATCGCGGCGAAGACCGGTACCTCGAACAACAACGGCTCCACCTGGGTGGTCGGGCACACCACCGGTCTGGCGACGGCGGCCTGGTTTGGCGACCCGCTCGGCGACCAGGGACGCTCCGGGCAGAACATCACTGTCAACGGCCAGTTTTACGAAGGCATCGACGGTTACATGATCGCCGGGCCGATGTTCTCCAAGTTCATGGCCGAGATCGCCCCCTCGCACGGCGCCGAGCCGTTCCCGGAACCGCCGTCGAACCTGCTGTCCGAGCCGTACCAGCAGCCGACCAACAACGACGCGGGCCGGAACAACAACTTCATGCCGCCGGCGACGCAGAACCCGGCACCGGCGCCGTCATCCCCCGCGCCCAAGGCCCCGGCCAAGCCCGTCGACCCCCCGAAGAACAAGTAGTGACCGCCGGAACCACCCTGGCCAGCCGCGCCCGAAGCATCGGGCGCGGCTTTGCCGTAACCGCCGCCGCCGGCGCCGCCGCGGGCGCCGCCGCTGCCGGCTACGGGTTGTGGGAGAAGAACCAGTTCGTGCTGCGGGAAGAGTCGCTCGCCATCCTGCCGGCGGGGTACGGGCCGCTCCGCGTGCTGCACCTGAGCGACATCCATTTCGTCCCCGGCCAGACCCGCAAGGCCGCGTGGCTGCGCTCCCTCGCCGGGCTGGAGCCGGACCTGGTGGTGAACACCGGCGACAACCTCAGCCACGCCAAGGCAGTCGATCCCCTGCTGGAGGCGCTGCGGCCGCTGATGGAGTTCCCGGGAGTCTTCGTCCCCGGCTCGAACGACTACTTCGCGCCGCGGCTGAAGAACCCGGCATCCTACCTGCTGGGGCCGTCCAAATCGCGCCCCGACCCCGTCGAGCTCGACTGGCCGCGGCTCCGGTCAGGCTTCGGCATGGGCGGCTGGGTGGATCTGACCAACCGCTGCCAGTCGCTCGTGATCAAGGGCCTGCGCGTGGACTTCTCCGGCGTCGACGACCCGCACCTTCGCCTCGAGCGCTACGCCGGCTGGCCGCGCGGCACCAAGGGCCAGGACGCCAAACCGCACCTGCGGATCGCCGTCGCGCATGCCCCCTACCAGCGGGTGCTGGACCACTTCACCGAGGACGCCGCGGACCTGCTGCTGGCCGGCCACACTCATGGCGGCCAGATCTGCGTCCCCGGCTACGGCGCCCTCGTGGCCAACTGCGACCTGCCCACCTGGCGTGCCAAGGGACTGCACGACTGGGAAAGCAACGGACGCACGACGCCGGTCAACGTCTCCGGCGGAATCGGCACCTCACGCTTCGCCCCGGTCCGGATCGCCTGCAAGCCCGAGGCCGTGCTGCTCACCCTCACCGCCCGGCCCTGAGCCCGTCGGCCCCTCCCCCGCGCCAGCTCCGGAGGGACATGCCCAATGTTCGCGCCCTGACTCTCCGCGGGACATGCCCAATCCCGGCACTTGCTCCCCGTGGGACATGCCCTGTCTTCCCGCCCAGGGATGGACATAACGGCATCTTGCCCACTCCCGGCGTCCAGGGATGGACATGTCCCCCAGGGGCGGTCGCGAAGAATGAGCATGCTCGACTGAGCGGCCGCGGAATGGGCATGTCCCGAACCCGTGTGCTCGAGGAGCGGGCATGCCTCGAACTCGTGCCATCGAAAAACGGGCATGTCCCGCCGAGCCGCCGAGGAATGGGCATGTCCCGCTGGCATGCCGAGCGATGAGCATGTCCCCAGGGAAAGCCCGCACCTCCCCGTGCCATTGCGGAACATAATTACTGGGACAGATTCCGGAACGGCCCGATATCCTGTGAACCGGGTCACGCGATGGCCTAGGGTAGTTGCTACAGGAAACTACATCCAGTTGCGTAATCCATTTCGCAGTTGCAGTTAAGAAGCAGGCATGGCCAAGCAGACTCCGTTTTTCTCATCAATCAGCCGTCTCTATCCGCACGTCAGACCGATCATGCCGCGGCTGGTCATGGGCCTGCTGTCCGCCCTGCTGGCCAGCGTCGTCGCCCTGGCCATCCCCCAGGTGCTGCGCGTACTCATCAACGACTGGCTGAGGCCCGGCGGCAGCAGCCAGGCCGTCTGGATCGCCTCGACCGTGATCCTGCTGCTGGGCATCGCCGAAGCCGGGCTGGTGGCACTGCGCCGCCAATTCGTCATCAACCCGGCCACCACGGTGGAAACCCGGATGCGGGTGTCGCTCTACGACCATCTGCAGGACCTGACCGTCTCCTTCCATGACCGCTGGGGTTCCGGTCAGCTGCTCTCGCGCGCCATGACAGACCTGAACTTCCTCCGGCGCTGGATGGCGTTCGGGGCGATCATGCTCGTGGTCACCACGCTGACCGTGGTGATCGGCGTCGTCGTGATGTTCTCCATGAGCTGGCAGCTGGCCCTGATCTTCCTGGCCGCCGCCGTGCCGATCATGATCTACGGCTTCCGGTTCCGGACCCGCTTCAGCAAGGTGGCCCGCCGCAGCCAGGACCAGGCCGGAGACCTCGCCACCACGGTCGAGGAGTCCGTCCACGGCATCCGCGTGCTCAAAGCCTTCGGACGCAGCCGCGAGGCGCTCGAAAATTTCAATGAACAGGCCGAGGAACTGCGCCAGACCGAGATCGCGAAGGCCAAGCACCTGGCCGCCTTTAGCCTCGTCGTCACCTTGCTGCCAGAACTCGCCCTCGGTGCCGGGCTCGTCGTCGGCGTCATGCTCGCGGCCGACGGGCAGCTGAGCATCGGCTCGCTCGTGGCCTTTTTCGCCACCGCCGCCGTGATCGCCGCACCGGTGGAGTTCTGCGGCATGCTGCTGGCGATGGCGCTCACCGCCAAGTCCGCCGTGGACCGGCACTTTGAGGTAATGGACTCGGTCAACACCATCACCAGCCCGCCGCAGCCGCGCCGGCCTGCCGAGCTCAAGGGCGCCCTGGGCTTCCACAACGCCACCTTCGCCTTCGAGGACGCACCGGACAAGCCGATCCTCAAGGACATCAGCCTTGACATCCGCCCCGGCGAGACCATGGCCCTGGTGGGCATCACCGGCAGCGGCAAGAGTGCCCTGCTGCAGCTGGTGCCGCGCCTGTTCGAGGTCACGGCGGGCTCCGTCACGATCGACGGCGTGGACCTGCGCGACTTCAGCGTGGAGGAGCTGCGCACCGTCGTCGCCGTCGCCTTCGAGGACACCACCCTGTTTTCCAACTCCGTCCGGGACAACGTGCTCCTCGGCGTGCAGGGGCACGAGACGGAGGAGCGCCGGGAGCAGATTCTGGCCGAGGCGCTGGACACCGCCCAGGCCCACTTCGCCTACTCCCTGCCGGAGGGACTGGACACCCTGATCGGCGAGGAGGGCCTCAGCCTCTCCGGCGGCCAGCGGCAGCGCATCGCCCTGGCACGGGCCGTCGCGGCCCAGCCGAAGGTGCTGGTCCTGGACGATCCGCTCTCCGCGCTGGACGTGAACACCGAGGAACTCGTCGAGGCAAGGCTCCGTGAGGTGCTCGCTGACACCACCACCCTGATCGTGGCCCACCGTCCCTCCACCGTGGCCCTGGCCGACCGCGTGGCCCTGCTGCAGGACGGCCGGATCTCCGCCGTCGGCACCCACACCGAACTGCTCGCGGAGAACAGCCACTACCGCTACGTGATCGCCAGCCTGGACCCGGAACCTAGGGACCTGGACTCCGAATTGTCCGCCCTCGAGGCCGAGGAGGTGTCGCGATGAGCACGGCCACCTTCGGCACCGCCAACGAGGACAACGCCCACCTTTCCAAATCCGAGAGCAAGGCCGTCCGGCGCCGCTCCCTGGCCCTGCTCGGCTCGCTGATCCGTCCCGTCCGCCTGCGTTTCTGGCTGACCATCGCCGCCGTCGTGCTGTCCCAGGCCGCCCGCGTCGCCGGGCCGGCCCTGATTGCCTTCGGCATTGACCACGCCCTGCCTGCCCTGCGCGCCGGGGACAACCTCCCGCTGGTGCTGGCCGGCGTCGCGTACCTCGCCGCGGCCGTCGCGACCGCCGGGCTCACCGCCCTGTACGTGACCTCGACGGCGCGCCTGAGCCAGGCGATGCTGCTGGACCTGCGCGTGCGGGTCTTCCGGCAGACCCAGCGGCTGAGCCTGGAATTCCACGAGAAGTACACCTCGGGACGCATCATCGCCCGGCAGACCTCGGATCTTGAGGCCCTGCGCGAACTCCTCGACTCGGGGGTCAGCTCGCTCGCCTCCGGGATGCTGTTCATGATCTTCACCGCCGTCACGGTGTTTGCCCTGGACTGGCGCAGCGGGCTGCTGGTGCTCGCGGCCGGCGTGCCGATGTACTTCCTGGCCCGCTGGTACCAGAAGCACTCGCAGATAGCGTTCCGCGAATCCCGCGTCGTCTCGGCCCGGCTGATTGTGCACTTCGTCGAGACCATGACCGGTATCCGTGCGGTCAAGGCCTTCCGCAAGGAGCGCCAGAACGCCGAGCGCTACGCCGAACTCTCCGAGGAGTACCGCAAGGTCACCGTCCGCTCCATCAACCTCAACGGCGTCTTCCAGCCCGGCCTGGTGCTGATCGGGAACGTCTGCGTCGCGGTCGTGCTGCTTTCCGGCGGCTTCCGCGTCCTCAGCGGCGAGCTCGCCGTCGGCGTGCTGCTGGCCCTGATCCTGTCCACCAAGCGGTTCTTCCAGCCGGTGGACCAGATGGCGATGTTCTACAACTCCTTCCAGAGCGCCCAGGCGGCGCTGGAAAAGGTCTCCGGGCTGCTGGAGGAAATACCCACCGTCCGGCCGCCGAAAAACCCCGTGGCCCTGCCCGAGGCGAAGGGCAGCATCGATTTCGAGAACGTCGAGTTCCGCTACGGCGACGGCCCGGTCATCATCCCGGCCATGGACCTGCATATTCCCGCGGGCCAGACGGTCGCGCTGGTGGGCCAGACCGGGGCCGGTAAGTCGACGCTGGCCAAGCTGATCGCCCGCTTCTACGACGTCTCCTCCGGCTCGCTCACGCTCGACGGCGTGGACCTGCGGCAGCTGACGACGGCGGACCTGCGCCGGAACGTCGTCATGGTCACCCAGGAGGCCTTCCTGTTCAGCGGATCGGTGGCGGACAACATCGCCCTGGGCCGGCCCGAGGCCTCCCGGCAGGAGATCGAGGACGCCGCAAAGGCCGTCGGCGCCCACGAGTTCATCTCGGCTCTCCCGGAGGGCTACGACACCGACGTCAACAAGCGCGGCGGCCGGGTCTCGGCCGGGCAGCGCCAGCTGATCAGCTTTGCCCGGGCCTTCCTGGCCCGGCCCGCCGTCCTGATCCTCGACGAGGCGACGTCCTCGCTGGACATCCCGTCCGAGCGGATGGTCCAGGCCGGGCTGGCGAGCCTGCTGCAGGGCGTCAGCTCCGGCGAGGCGGGCCGCACGGCGTTGATCATCGCGCATCGGCTCTCCACCGTGGAGACCGCGGACCGGGTGCTCGTGGTCCATGACGGCCGGGTGGTGGAGGACGGCACACCGGCGGAGCTGATCGGCGGCGGCGGGCGCTTCGCCAAGCTGCACGGCGCTTGGAAGGACTCGCTCGTCTGATTCCTCCGCTCCGGTGGCGCTTCGGCGAAGCTCGGGCGGCGCTTCGACGGCGCCGATTTCGCATCCGGGGCCGGAATCGGATACTCTTGTGAAGTTGCTTTTGAAGTAACGGATCGGGATGTGGCGCAGCTTGGTAGCGCGCGTCGTTCGGGACGACGAGGTCGCAGGTTCAAATCCTGTCATCCCGACCAATCTAAAGAGGGTCTTCCAATCGGAAGGCCCTCTTTTGTGTGCCGGCGATATTTGCGCCCTTCCGACGGCGCCCGCACCGTCCACCGCCGCCGTACCCCATCGACTGCTCCGCAACCGCCGTTTAGACCCGTCATAAGGGTCCGCTTCGGAGCAATCGACGGAGGGACCGGGGCAAAGAACAGCCCCGGGACACACCTTGGGTGTCCCGGGGCTGCCTGGAGCGTTGGTTACATCGGGTCCGGCCAGTTGCCGATGTTGGTGGAGTTGGACATCGGGTCCGGCCAGTTGCCGATGGCCGAGAGGGTGCCATTGCTCGAGCTCATGGGATCGGGCCAGTTGCCGATCGCCAGGGTGCTGTTGCTCATGGGGTCCGGCCAGTTACCGATGGCACTTACTGACAGCACTGCGGGAGCCGCTGCGGAGAACGCCAGAGCCCCAGCCAAGGCGACAGAGGCAGCAATCTTCTTAAACATGTGGGTTCCTCAATACGAGTCGGAAATACGATTCGGAAAGTTACAAAGCCAGCACCAGCCCTTGTTGACATACATTGTAAAATTACTTGCACAGAGACTGTCAAGCATTTAGTACATCGACTGTCCGGAATTAGGAGGATCCCGTGGGGAACGGATTCGGGGAAAAACTCCGAGCGGAACGGCTGGAACGCGGCCTCACCCAGGCCGAACTGGGTAAGGACCTGTTTTCACCCAGCTACATCTCGCTACTGGAGACCGGCCGCCGTGAACCGACCGCGGATGTCATCGAAGAGCTCGCCCGCCGGCTGGAGCTCGCCCCCAAGGCGCTGGAGGCCTGGAGCCAGCCCGTGTCCGTCAGCGACGCCGAATACGTGCTCGCCGGGCTGTATGCGCGGCAGGCCTGGGATCTGCGCGACTATCCGCTGGCCGCCAGCCACGCCGCCACGGCCGCCCAGATCGCGCTGGAGGGGAAGAACACCAGCGCCTGGTGGAACATGACCTACATGCAGGCCGAATGCCTGATGAAGCAGGGCCAGCTCAAGGAATGCCAGAACCTGGTACAGCGGCTGCTGGACCACCCGATGGCTGCCGAATCGGCCGGCCTCGGGGTGCGCGCCCGGCAGATGCTTGCCGCCGTGTGCCACGGCCAGGGCCAGCTGGCGGTCGCCGTCGAGCACGCCCAGGAAGCGGTGCGGCTCTGCGCCCAGCTGCCTAAGGGCTCCACCCTGATCATCGGCGCGCTGCGCGCCCTGATCGGCGCCCTCGCCGAAAGCGGCCGGCTCGATGAGGCGTGGCAGTACTGCCAGGACATGAACGACCAGATGGATGACCAGTCCATCTCCCAGCTGGCCGGAGAGGTCGCCTGGGTGATCGGGAACGTCGCGTTCATGCGGCATGACTACGCCGAAGGCATCAAGTACCACGAGAAGGCGGCCAAGCTGCTCTCCCCGGCGAACGACATCGACCTCTGGGCCCGGTTTAACAAGGCTTCCGCCGCGGTCCGTCTGTCCTCCGGGATCGTCGAACCGGAAACCCTGTCCTCGATCGAGCGCGCCGAGCTGGCCCTCTCGATCGTGGGCGGCAACAAGACCGACCGGCTCGAGGTGGCCTTCATCCGGGCACGCTGGCTGTACCTCACCGGGGACATCGTCGGCGCGGTACAGAAGCTGCGGGAAATCCACGCCGAACGGGATTCGCTGGCCAAACACGTCGCCGGCGAGGTGGCCCTGCTGCTCGGCAAGGCGCTCAAGGCCGCCGGCGAGTCCGAGGAAGCCCTCGTCTATCTCGAGGAAGCGCAAAAGGAGTTCAGCGCGGCCGGGGCCTCGGACCGGGTCCAGCAGGCCATGGACGCCGTGCTGGAAATCCGGCTGGCCCAGCGCCGCGCCGAAGCCGCCGCCGCCGGAAGCTAGGCGGACGGCCGGGCGCCAGGCGAAGGCGGACGGCTAGGCGAAGGCCCGGCCCGTCAGCAACTCGTAAGCTTCCACGTAGCGGCTGCGGGTGCGGGCGACGACGTCGGCCGGCAGCGCCGGCGGCGGCGTGTCGGAGGACTTGTCCCAGCCCGATTCGGCCGACGTCAGCCAGTCGCGCACGTATTGCTTGTCATATGACGGCTGTGCCTTGCCCGGCTCATAGGTGGCGGCATCCCAGAACCGCGAGGAGTCGGGGGTCAGGACCTCGTCGCCGAGCGTGATGACGCCGGTCGCGGCGTCGATGCCGAATTCGACCTTGGTGTCGGCCAGGATGATGCCGCGGCCGCGGGCGATCTCCTCGGCCTTGGTGTAGATCTCCAGGGTCAGCTCGCGGAGCCGGCCAGCGATGTCCGGGCCCACCAGCGCGACCACGGCGTCGTAGGTGATGTTCTCGTCGTGCTCGCCCACCTCGGCCTTCGCGGAGGGGGTGAAGATGGCCTCGGCAAGCCGGGACCCGTCCACCAGGCCGGCCGGCAGCGGAATGCTGCACACGGTCCCGGAGTGCCGGTATTCGGCCAGCCCGGAGCCGGTCAGGTAGCCGCGGGCGATGCATTCCACCGGGAACATGTCCAGCTTCTTGCAGATCATCGCGCGGCCCTCGACCGCCGCGGGAACGCCGCCGTCGACCGTGGACGCGAGCACGTGGTGCTCCACGCCCAGCTGCTCGAACCACCACAGGCTCAGCTGGGTGAGGATGCGCCCCTTGTCCGGGATCTCGCTCGCGAGGACATGGTCGTAGGCGCTGATGCGGTCGCTCGCGACAACCAGGACGCACTCGTGGCCGACGCGTTCGGTGATGGACGCGTCCGCCGGGACGTAGAGGTCGCGGACCTTGCCGGAGTAGACGTGCTTCCAGCCGGGCAGGTCCAGCGTCTCGGTGTGCAGGCCGCCGGTGGGCATCGCGGATTCAGTTGCGTTCATGCTCAGGCCTTCGCTTTCGCCGCGGCGGCCGCGGCAGCCGCTGTGCCGGGCGCCGTCACCTTGATTTCGCCGCGGGCGGCTTTGCCGCCGATGTCGGTACGGAACTGGCCGCCGTCGAGCTGGACGAGTTCGACGCCGTCGTACGCCCGTTCGCGGGCCTCCACGAGGTCCGTCCCGAGCGCCACCACGGCGAGGACGCGGCCGCCCGCGGAGACGACCTTGCCCTCGTCGTCGAGCTTGGTGCCGGCATGGATCACGTGCACGCCCTCAATGGCTTCGACCTTCTTCAGGCCGCGGATCCGGTCCCCGGTCCGGGGCGTGCCGGGATAGTTTTCGGCGGCGACGACGACGGCGACCGCTGACTCCTTGGACCAGCGCAGCGGCTGGACCTTGTCCAGTTCGCCCTTGGCGGCGGCCATCAGCAGGCCGCCGAGCGGCGTCTTGAGCCGGGCCAGGACGGCCTGGGTTTCCGGGTCGCCGAACCGGACGTTGAACTCGATGACGCGGGTGCCGCGGGAGGTCAGGGCGAGGCCGACGAAGAGCACGCCGACGAACGGGGTGCCGCGGTGGGCCATCTGGTTGACGGTGGGCTGCGCGACCCGGTCGATGACCTCCTGGACGAGGCCTTCGGGGGCCCAATCGAGCGGGCTGTAGGCGCCCATGCCGCCCGTGTTGGGGCCTTCGTCGTTGTCGAAGATGCGCTTGAAATCCTGTGCCGGGGAGAGCGCCACGGTGGTGCTGCCGTCGCAGAGGACAAACACGGAGACCTCGGGGCCGTCAAGGAATTCCTCGATCACCACGGTGCCGCCGGCGTCGAAGCAGCTCTGCGCGTGCGCCAGCGCCTCGTCCCGGTTGCGGGTGACGACGACGCCCTTGCCGGCGGCGAGCCCGTCATCCTTCACGACGTAGGGGGCGCCGAAGGTGTCGAGCGCGTCGGCGGCTTCCTCGGCGTTGGAGGCCACCCGGGCCATCGCGGTGGGCACGCCGGCCTCGGCCATGACTTCCTTGGCGAACGCCTTGGAGGCCTCAAGCTGGGCGGCGGCCTTGCTGGGGCCGAACACCGGGATCCCGGCGTCGCGGACGGCATCGGAGACACCCGCGGCCAGCGGGGCTTCCGGACCGACCACCACGAGGTCGACGGCGAGCTTGGTAGCCAGCGCGGCGACGGCGTCGGGGTTGTTCGCGTCGATGGCGTGTGTGGGGACCAGCTTGCTGATACCGGCGTTGCCCGGGGCCGCGTGGACCTCGGAAACATTGGGGTCGGCGAGCAAGGATCGGACAATGGCGTGTTCGCGGCCGCCGGGGCCGATGACAAGTACCTTCACAGTTCCCAAGGGTACTTTGTGGACCCTGCAGGCTCCTAAGCTGTGACTGCCACCGGACATGCCCACTCCTCACGCCGGATTTGCGCACAGGCCACGGTTGCAGCGGACATGCCCACTCCACGGGCCCGGGTTCCAGCGGACATGCCCACTCCACGCCGCAGCCACTGGACATAATGCGCATATGCCCATCCCTCACGCCCAAGGATGGGCATGCCCGTCCCTGGAAGCCGCCCAGTCCACACGACGTGCCATTCCGGACCCGAGCTCCACGGGACATGCCCACTCCACGCCGGAACCACTGGACATAATGCGCATATGCCCATCCCTCACGCCCAAGGATGGGCATGTGCGTCGCCGGGGAAGCCGCCCCGTCCACCAGGCATGCCCATCCCACGCCCCGGCCGGACAATCCGCGGGCTCCGCCGCTCCGAACATCCTGTATGAAGACGCCCAGCACCCCGCAGCCCGGCACTACCCCCCAGCCCGGGAACCAGAGAAGGAAGCGGCCCGCACTCTTCTCCGGCCCCACCGCCCTGGCCGCGCTGGCCGGGGTAGTCTCGGCCGCCGTCGTGCTGGCCGTCGCGGAGCTGATCGGCGCCTTCTTCACGGCCCGCGCGACGCCGCTGATCGCCCTGGGCTCGACCTTCATCGATTTCACTCCGCCGTGGATGAAGGACTTCGCCATCGCAACCTTCGGCACGAATGACAAGGCCGCCCTGTTCGTGGGGATGGGCCTGACCATCCTGCTGCTGGCCTGCGTGCTGGGCATTGTCGCCTTCCGCAAGTGGGCTCTGGGCGTGGCCGGCGTGTTGCTGCTGGGCGCGGTGATCGTGGCCAGTGTGGTGACCCGGGCCAGTGTGGAACCGCTGGACGCCATCCCTTCGCTGATCGGCACCGTGGCCGGCCTGGTTGTGCTCCGGTTCCTGATCAGCAAGCTGTGGCGGACCCGGGAATGGCCGGAGGTGGCGTCGGACCTCGGCGCCAAGGAGCCGGACCGTCCCGCCACCAGCCGCCGCGCCTTCTTCACCGCCAGCGGAATCACCGCCGTCGCTGCCGCCGCAGCTGCAACGGGCGGACGGCTCCTGAGCGCCGCCCGCAGCAACGTGGCCCAGGCCCGCGAAGCCCTGCAGCTGCCCGCCCCCGCCAAGGCCGCCGCCGCCGTGCCCGCCGGCGTCCAGTCCAAGGCCCCCGGCGTCACCCCGTGGCTCACGCCGAACAAGGATTTCTACCGGATCGACACCGCGCTCAGCGTGCCGGAAATCGACGCCCGGTCCTGGGAATTGCGGATCCACGGCCTGGTGGAACAGGAAGTGCGGCTCAGCTTCCAGGACCTGCTGGACGCGCAGCTGATCGAATCCCACGTCTCGCTGACTTGCGTCTCCAACCCCGTCGGCGGGAACTTGGCCGGCAACGCCAAATGGCTGGGCATGCCCATTCGTGACGTGCTGAAGATGGCCCGGCCCAAGGACGGCGCGGACATGGTGCTCTCCACGTCCGTCGACGGGTTCAGCGCCTCCACTCCGCTGGAGGTCCTGCAGGATGACCGCGACGCGATGCTGGCGATCGGCATGAACGGCGAGCCCCTTCCGCTGGAGCACGGCTACCCGGTCCGCATGGTGGTCCCCGGGCTGTACGGCTTCGTCTCGGCCACCAAATGGGTGGTTGACCTGGAAGTGACCCGCTTCGCGGACAACAAGGCCTACTGGACGCAGCGCGGCTGGTCCGAGCGCGGCCCGATCAAGACCATGGCCCGGGTGGAGGTCCCCAAGTCCTTCGCCAAGGTCGCCGCCGGAAAGGTCGCAATCGGCGGCACCGCCTGGGCGCAGACCCGCGGCATCACCAAGGTGGAGGTCCAGATCGACAACGGCCCGTGGACGGCGGCCGTGCTCTCGGCGGAGGCCTCCGTGGTGACCTGGCGGCAGTGGTCCTTCGACTGGGAGGCAACCCCGGGACCGCACTACATCAAGGTCCGCGCCACCGACGGCACCGGCGAGGTCCAGACGGACAAGCGCGCCGATCCCGTGCCCGACGGCGCTTCCGGCTGGCAGTCTGTCATGGTCACCGTGGAGTAACCGGGCTGGGCCCGCAACGCACCATAGACTTGCAGCATGCCCTTGAACCCGCATGCCACCTTCACTGTTGAGTCCGCCGTCGAACTGGCAGTTGTTGAACGCAGCGGTTTCATCGAGTCCCGCCACATCGGCTCCGCCGTCGTGATGGCCGCGGACGGCAACGTGGTCACCGAACTCGGCGACATAACGACGCCGATCTACGCGCGCTCCACGCTCAAACCCCTGCAGGCGCTCGCCTCGATGCAGTCCGGCGTTCCGCTGCGCGGCGCCCAGGTGGCGATCGCCTGCGGCAGCCACGTCGGCTCGCTCGACCACATGGACGTGGTGGAGGGCATGCTGAAGGCTGCCGGCGTCAAGGAGGACCAACTCCAGTGCCCCGCCGCCTGGCCCGAGGACGAGACGGCCCGGACCTGGCTGGTTCAGACGGAGCGCGGAAAATCCCGGCTGGCTTTCAACTGTTCCGGGAAGCACGCGGCTTTTCTGTGGGCCTGCACGGAGAACGGCTGGGACACGCACAGCTACCTGGAACCCAACCACCCCCTGCAGCAGCGCATCCGTTCCGTGATCGAGGAGTACTGCGGCGAGCGGATCGCCCACCTCGGCATCGACGGCTGCGGCGCCCCGGTGGCCGCGGTGTCGCTCACCGGCCTGGCCCGTGCCTTCTCGCGGCTGGCCAAGGCTCCGGGGGACAACAACTCCAACGCCCGCGCCGCCACGATCGCGACGTCCATGCTGGACTACCCGTGGGCCGTGCAGGGCCGGGGCCAGGCCAACACGATCGTGATGGACGAGCTCGGAATCATCGCCAAGATCGGCGCCGAGGGCGTGCTGGTCATGGCCACCCCGCAGGGCGTCTCGGTGGCGATCAAGGTCCTGGACGGCAACGTCCGCGCCACGACGCTCGTGGGCCTGACCCTGCTCGCCGCCGCGGGCGCCGTCGAGATCCCGGAGGTTTCTTCCGTGCTGGAAAAGGTGGTTGACCCGGTGCTGGGCGGCGGCCGGCCGGTCGGCAAGATCCGGCTCGGCCACGCCGTCTCGGCGCTGCTGGACTAGGCCGTGGCTGTGTCACGGCGCCGGATCCCGGTGGATGAGGGCCGCGCCGCGCTGGCCGCCTGGCGGAACGCCGCCGCGCCCGAGCCCTCCGACGCTGCGGCGCCCGAGCCCTCCGGCGCCGCTGCGCCTGAGGTCCCGGCAGTACCCCGCGATACGCTCGCGACGGCGGTGCGCTACTCCCTCGAGGAAGTCACCGCCCGGGCCCCCGGCAACTCGGTGGAGGTCCGCGTGCCGCCCTTCGGCGTCACCCAGTGCGTCGAGGGCCCGCGCCACACCCGCGGCACTCCCCCTAACGTCATTGAATGCGACGCCGCCACCTGGCTTGCCATGGTCACCGGCCGACTCAGCTGGGCCGACGCCGTCGAATCCAGCCGGGTGGCCGCCTCGGGCCTGCGGGCCGACCTGTCCGGGCTGCTGCCGCTCTAGGCACGCCGGTAGGCCAGGCGCCAGCGGCACGAGGCCCGCCCTAACGAGTCAGCCGCGGCCGATGAACGGCATCCCGGCGGCCGTGATGACGAGGGATCCCACACTGGCGGAGGCAGGCATGCCGGCCATCAGCAGCACGGCGCGGGCCGCGTCCTCGACGGGGAACGTCGGCTCCGGCCGGCGGCTGCCGTCGGCCTGGAGCGCGCCGTCGCCTACGCCAATCTCGTCCATTAGCTCCGTCGCGGCGTTGCCGATGTCGATCTGCCCGCAGCTGATGCCGAAGCCGCGGCCGTCGAGGTCAATGCTCTTGGTCAGCCCGGTAATGGCGTGCTTGGTGACCGTGTAGGCCACGGTGCGGGGGCGGGGTGAGTGCGCCGCGATGGAGCCGTTGTTGATGATCCGGCCGCCCTGCGGCGACTGCGCCTTCATGGCCCGGACTGCGGCGGCGGCGCACAGCATGGAGCCGGTCAGGTTCACGGCCACCGTGGCCTCCCAGTCCTCGACGCTGATCTCGTCCACCGAGGCCGCGGGGCCGAACACGCCGGCGTTGTTGAACAGCACGTCCACCCTGCCCCACTGCTCAAGCGCTACGGCGAAGAGCCGTTCGACGTCGCCGGGCCGGGAGATGTCGCAGGGAAACGCGAGCGCCTGCGCGTGCCCGGCCGCGGTCTCCAGCAGCGGTTTCTCCCGCCGGCCGGCCAGCACCACGCGGTAGCCGTCGGCCAGCATGAGCCGAGCCACCGCCCGCCCGATCCCGGAACCCGCTCCGGTGACGACGGCGACCCGGCCGAGGTGGCGCTGGTGTGTCATGCGGGGCTCCTAGGGTGGCGTGGTCGATTCCGGTCCCGGACAGCCTATGCCGAGATGGCACGTCGCGGCAGTGCCCGGGACAAACATTGCCGCGATCTGCCATCTCTCGGCCCTGCAGGGGCTTGCGCCAAGACGTAGAGTGAAGCGTGGCAACCACCGCGGGCGAAGCCTTGCTGGCCTATCTTGGACAGCAGCTCGCTGAACTGCGCCAGCATGCGCCCGGAGTCCGGTCGAAGCAACCCGAAGCCGTCCATCAGATGCGTGTTGCGGCGCGCCGCCTCCGCTCGCTGCTGGCTTCGGGCCGGCCGTTGTTCGACGACGACGCGGTGGAACCGCTCCGCGCCGAACTGCGGTGGCTCTCGGGACTGCTCGGGGCGGCCCGAGACCCTGGCGTGGTCCACGAAAGGCTGGCCACGCTGCTCGCCCAGGAGCCCGAGGCGCTGCGCTCGCTGTCCGGGCCGCAGGGCCCGGCCGCCATCCGGATCGACGAGGAGCTCGACGCACTTGAGGCCGCCGGGTTCGAAGCGGTCCTCGAGGCGCTCGGGAACGAGCGCTACCCCCGTCTGCTGGCGGCCCTGGACCAATTCCTGGCCGACGCGCCCCTGTCGCCGAAGGCCGCCGGCGCTCCCGGGACGAGGTTCGGCAAGCTGGTAGCCAAGGACCGGCGTCGTTTGAAGCGCGCGGTGAAGGCCCTTCCACCCACGGCCGACGACGGCGGCGCCGCCCGGAATGCGGGCCTGCATGAGGTCCGCAAAGCGGCAAAACGGCTGCGGTACTCCGCGGAGCTGGCCTTGTCACTGCCGAAGGTGGCCCCCGATGGATTGGCGCCGGACAGGAAGAAGCGCCGCGGCGCGAGGCGGTTGGCCAAGTCGGCCCGGCGGATCCAGCAGCTCCTGGGCCTGCACCAGGACAGCGTCGTGGCCCGCGAACGGCTGGCCGAGCTGGGCGGCCGGGCGCTGCGCAGCGGGGAGAACGGCTTCAGCTACGGCAGGCTGCACGCCAAGGAAGAGCACCTGGCGGCCGCCTCGGAGCGGGCCTTCCTGAAGCTCTGGAGGAAGTTTCCCGCCCGCTGAGGCGGCCGCGGGGCTCACCGCCAGGTCCGGTCAGGGCTTCAGCACCACCTTGATGCAGCCGTCCTGCTTCTTCTGGAACTTCTCGTACATCGCGGGGGCCTCATCCAGGCTGGCCTGGTGGGTCACGAGGTCCATGACACCCAGCGGGTCCGCGTCCGACTCCACCAGCGGCAGCAGGTCCTCGGTCCAGCGCCGGACGTTGCACTGGCCCATTCGCAGCTGGATCTGCTTGTCGAACATGTGCATCAGCGGCATCGGGGAGGCCGTTCCGCCGTACACGCCGCTGAGGGAGACGGTGCCGCCGCGCCGGACTGCGTCCAGCGCTGTGTGGAGCGCGGAGAGCCGGTCCACCCCGACGGTCTCGAAGGCCTTCTGGGCCAGCTTCTCCGGCAGCAGCCCGGCCGCGTGCTGGGCGAACGAGGCCACGGGCGAGTCATGGGCTTCCATCCCGACGGCGTCCACCACCGAATCGGCACCCCGGCCCTGCGTCATGGAGCGCAGTTCGTCGGCGACGCCCTTGGAGTAATCCAGGGTCTCGATGCCGTGCCGTTCCGCCATCGCCCGGCGCTCGGGCACCGGGTCGACGCCGATGACGCGCAGGCCGAAGTGCTTGCCGATCCGGGACGCGAACTGTCCCACCGGCCCCAGGCCCATCACCGCGAGGGTGCCTCCCTCGGGCACGTCGGCGTACTTCACGCCCTGCCAGGCGGTCGGCAGGATGTCCGAGAGGAAGAGGTAGCGTTCGTCCGGGAGTTCCGCCCCCACCTTGATGGGTCCGTAGTCAGCGTGCGGCACCCGCAGGTACTCCGCCTGCCCGCCCGGCACGGAGCCGTACAGCTCGGAGAAGCCGAAGAGCGAGGCTCCGGAGCCCTTTTCCTTGACCTGCGTCGTCTCGCACTGGGACTGCAGGCCCTGGCTGCACATAAAGCAGTGGCCGCAGGAGATGTTGAACGGGATGACCACGCGGTCGCCCTTGGCCAGGTTGGTGACGGCGCTGCCCACTTCCACGACGACGCCCATCGGCTCGTGGCCGATGATGTCGCCCTTGTGCATGTAGGGGCTGAGGACTTCGTAGAGGTGCAGGTCGGAGCCGCAGATCGCCGTCGACGTGATGCGTACGATCGCGTCGGTGGGTTCCTGGATCACCGGGTCGGGAACTTCTTCAACGCTCACAGAACGTTTGCCCTGCCAAGTAAGTGCCTTCATGTGCTTGCCTTTCGGTCGCGGTCTGGAGGGAAAAATTTGGAAGGAAGAGTCGGAGCGCAGCCCGGCAGGGCCGGTGGGTCAGCTGCCGCGGACGCGCGCGGCCAGCTTGCCGATGGCACTGCCGGCGAGGTTGTCCAGCAGCGCGCGCGGGCTTTCATAGACCTCCACGGCGCCGGCTTCGCGGAGTTCGGCTTCGCTGGTGCCCCCGCAGGTGAGCCCGATCGCCGGGATGTCCAGCTTCCCGGCAGCGTAAATATCCCAGACGGCGTCCCCCACGTATACGGCGTTGCCGGCGGGGACGCCGACGGCCTTGAGCGCCGCGACGAGGATGTCCGGCGCGGGCTTGCTTTCCTTCGCGTCAGCCGAGCTGGTGGCGGCGTGGATGTAGGCGTCGGCGTCGATGGTGGTGCGGAGAATCTCCAGGTCGCGGTCCCTTGCCGAGGACGCGAGGGCGACGGCGAGGCCGGCGTCGAAGCATTGCGCCAGCAGGTCCCGGGCGCCGTCGAGCCGCCGGAGCGAGGGCCAGAAGGTGGAGAACACCGCGGCGTGGGAGGTCATGATGTCGGCGTCGCCGTCGGGATCGCGGTCTTCCGGCAGCAGGCGGTCAAGGATCCTGTCCCCGCCCATTCCCACCGAGCGGTGGATGCTGGCCATCGGCACGTCGTAGCCGGCCTGCCGGAAGGCCTGCCACCACGCGAGCGTGTGGATGTAGGAGGAGTCGACCAAGGTTCCGTCGACGTCGAAGAGGACTGCGGCCTGGTGCTGCCCGGCCGACGACGGGTCAGTGGTGGGCACGGGTGCGCTTCGTGGCCGCCAGGGTGCCGCCGGAGAGCGAGGAGCCGCGTCCAGTGCCGCCGCCGGTCCGCCGCTTCGCCAGCGAGGCCATCACTGCGGACTGGCCGTCGCCGCTGCGGTCACGGATCAGGCCGGTTCCGGCGATCTCCCGCGCCTGGGCAATCCCTGCCACGGCCGCGCGTTTGGTGGGGAACGTGACCGAGACGGCCATCAGGCCGCCGGCAGCGTCCATCATCCGAATCCGGTAGCCGCCGTCGGGCGCATCCACGAGCTCGAAATATCCAGCCATTGCATACTCCTTCAATCCTGCACCCCGTGCGGGGATATTAGTAAGTATACTTATCTAAGCTCTGGAAGAAAGTCCGGCGGCCGGTCCCGGTCCGGCGGATTTCGCCGCCGTCAGCCGGTGCCAGGGCACCGTTGGAGCATGCCGTCAGTGGCCGTCGGCCTGCAGTTCGAGTGCGCTGCGCACCAGTGCGAAGTGGCTGAAGGCCTGCGGGGTGTTCCCCAGTTGGCGCGCCTCCTGAACGTCCCATTCCTCGCTCAGCAGCCCGACGTCGTTGCGCAGCGCCAGCAGCCGTTCGAACAGCTCCCTTGCCTCGCGGCGCCGACCCGCACCCAGCAGCGCCTCCACCAGCCAGAACGAACACGCGAGGAAGACGCCTTCGCCGCCCGGCACGCCGTCGTCGCTCTGTTCCTGCCGGTAGCGCAGCACAAAGCCGTCATGGGTGAGCTCCCGCTGCACCGCCTCGATGGTGCCGACCACCCGCGGATCATCCGGAGCCAGGAACCCCACGCGCGGGATCAGCAGCAGGCTGGCGTCCAGTTCGGGCCGGCCGTAGGACTGGACGAAGGTGTTGCGTTCGGCGTCGAAACCGTTGGCCATCACGTCGGCGTGGATCGTGTCGCGGAGCGCTTCCCAGCGATCCGCCGGGCCGGGGAGGCCGGAATCCCGGACGCCCTTGACCATGCGGTCCGCCGCCACCCAGGCCATCACCTTGGAGTGGGTGAAATGCCGGCGCGGTCCGCGCATCTCCCAGAGACCGTTGTCCGGCCGGGTCCAGGCGGTCTCCAGATGCTCCATCAGCGCCACCTGGACGTCCCAGGAGTCATCGCCGTCGTGCAGCAGTGAACTCCGGGTCAGGGCCAGGCAGTCCAGGACCTCGCCCCAGACGTCCAGCTGCAGTTGCCCGGCTGCGGCATTGCCGATCCGCACCGGCGCCGACCCCTCATAGCCGGCCAGCCAGTCCAGCGTCATTTCCGGCAGCCTTCGCTCGCCGTGCAGGCCGTACATGATCTGCAGATCGGCCGGATCCCCCGCCACCGCGCGCAGCAGCCAGTTACGCCACGCGGCGGCCTCCTCCGAGTAGCCCGAGGCGAGCAGGGCCTGCAGCGTCAGGGTCGCGTCCCGCAGCCAGCAGTAGCGGTAGTCCCAGTTGCGTTCCCCGCCGAGCTCCTCCGGCAGCGACGTGGTCACGGCGGCCACGATGCCGCCGGTCGGGGCGAAGGTCAGGGCCTTGAGGGTGATCAGCGAGCGCAGCACGGCATCGCGGTACGGGCCGGTGACCCGGCACTTGGCCGACCACTGCTGCCAGAACGATTCGGTGGCTTCAAGCACGCCTTCCGGATCCACCTTGCGCGGGCGGCCGAGGTGGCTGGGTGCCCAGGTCAGCACGAAGGGAATGCGCTGGCCAGCCTTGACGGTGAAGTCGCTGGCGGTCTGCATGTGCTCGCCCCGGAGCGGGGCCTCGGTGACCAGGTATGCGGCGTCGGGGCCGGCCACGGCGTGGATCCCGTGCTCGTCGCGGCGCACCCAGGGGACGATGTGGCCGTAGTCGAAGCGCAGGGCCAGCTCGCCGCGCATCCGTACCGTGCCGCGGATCCCCACCACGATCCGCACGATGTCCGCCGCGCCGTCGCGGGGCGACATGAAGTCGATCACCTTGACCTTGCCCTCGCCGGTTTCCCATTCGGTTTCCAGGATGAGGGTGTTCTTGCGGTAGTGCCGCCGGGTGCATTCGCCGCCGGACGCGGGCGCGAGCAGCCAGCGGCCGGCCTTGGGGCTGTCCAGCAGGGCGTTGAAGCAGGCCGGCGAGTCGAAG
The DNA here is from genome assembly GCF_056393885.1 of Arthrobacter sp. 10T44. Taxonomy (NCBI): domain Bacteria; kingdom Bacillati; phylum Actinomycetota; class Actinomycetes; order Micrococcales; family Micrococcaceae; genus Arthrobacter; species Arthrobacter sp. 10T44. Next base: position 696,198 of record NZ_JBFTGT010000001.1, read on the forward strand.
CGGGGCAGGCACAGCCAGTCGATGGAGCCTTCCGTGCTGATCAATGCGGCGGTGTGCAGATCGCCGACCATTGCGTAATCCTCGATACGTGCCATGGGTCTTACAGTGCCACACGCCGTGCTGGCGGCCGAGGACGACGTGGCAGATTGCGGGGCGGATTGCGGGGCGGATGTCGCTGCGCGGGCACCGGATGTCGCTGCGCGGGGCAACGGGTTCCGCTGCGTGGGGGCTGGGACGGGCGGCCTGCCGGCACTAGGATCCCAACATGCCGGAACAGGACTACGGGGTACACCGCCACGGCGTGGCGCACATCGGAACCAGCGGCTGGAGCTACGACCACTGGGAGAACGTGCTCTATCCGCCCGGGCTGCCGGCACGGGACCGGCTGGCCCATTACGCATCGCGCTTCACCACGGTGGAGCTGAATGCGAGTTTCTACCGCTGGCCGCGGGAGAGCTCCTTCGCCGGGTGGCAGCGCCGCCTGCCGGAGGGCTTCACCATGTCCGTCAAGGCGCCGCGGGGCCTGACCCACGGCAAGAAACTCTACGGCCCGGAGGTCTGGGCGGAGCGGATCACCCGCTGCTGGCACGAACTCGGTGACAAGCGGGCCGTGCTGCTGGTCCAGCTGCCGCCGGATTTCGCGCGCGACGACGCCCGTCTGGGCTACTTCCTGGCCGCCCTGCCGGAGTGGATCCGCGTGAGCGTGGAGTTCCGCCACCCCAGCTGGGACCACCCGGCGGTCTATGAGCTGCTCGAACGGCACGGCGCTGCCTACTGCGTCATGAGCGGCGCGCAGCTGCCGTGCATCCTGCGTGCTACCGCCGGGTTCGTCTACGTCCGGCTGCACGGGCCCGACCGGGACCACCTCTACGCCGGCTCCTACTCCGACCAGGAACTTGGCTGGTGGGCGGAACGGACCCGCGAGTGGCTGGCGTCGGGCAAGGACGTCTACGCCTATTTCAACAACGACGGCGGCGGCAACGCCGTGCGCAACGCCACCAGGCTGCGTGAACTGCTGGGCGACGCCTGACCGGCGGACCAATCGCCGGCAGGACGCGCCGCTGTGGGAGAGTGGAGTTATGGAATTGGCCTCGCAGGAACCAGCGCAGCAACCGCAGCCGGACAGGAAAGTCTCGGGCAGCCAGGCCTTCCGGCTGGCCCACTGGGTCTCGGACTCGGTCAACCACCTCCGCCTGAAGGCAGCCAGGCGCTGGAAGTTCAGCCCGCAAACCATCGCCTACCAGGGCTACGGCTCCACCGAGTGGGTCCGGGTACTGGGCCGCGTCCTGCTCACGAGCAAGCCCACACCCGGCAGCCGGGCGGAGCAGGCGGCGCAGAACGGCAACCAGAATGTCCGCGGCTGGCGCGCGTTTACGTCTGTCCCGATCCAGTTCATTGAGGTGGAGATCGAGATCGGCGGCATCACCACCCGGGTGCATGCCGACCGCGGTGGCATCGTGGACACCGTGGTCCCGGTTTCACTTACGCCCGGCTGGCACCGCGCCGTGCTGCGGGCCGAAGGGACCGAGCCTGCGGAGGCGATGATCTATGTCATCTCCCCGGACACCACCCTTGGCATCGTCTCGGACATTGACGACACGATCATGGTCACGGCACTCCCCCGGCCGTTCCTGGCCCTGTGGAACACCTTTGTGCTCAACGAACGGGCCCGGATGGCGACCCCGGGCATGGCCGTCCTGATGGACCGGCTGCTGGTGGAACACCCCGAGGCGCCGGTGATCTACCTGTCCACCGGCCCTTGGAACGCCGCCCCGACGCTGGCCCGCTTCATCACGCGCAACATGTACCCCTCCGGAACCCTGCTGCTGACCGACTGGGGCCTCACCCACGACCGCTGGTTCCGCAGCGGCCAGGAACACAAGCGCCGGAACCTGGAACTGCTGGCCAAGGAGTTCCCCAACATGCGCTGGCTCCTCTTCGGCGACAACGGCCAGCACGACGAGGCCATCTATTCGCAGTTCGCCCGGGAGCACGGAGACCGGGTCGCCGCGATCGGCATCCGCCAGCTCTCCACCGGCGAGGCCGTGCTGGCGGGCGGACATTCCGAGACCGGCGACCACACGGGCTCCAGCGTCCCGTGGGTCTACTCGCCCGACGGCGCCGGCATGGCCAAGCGCCTGCAGGAGCTGGAGATCCTCTAGCCGGCCGCCGGGGCTTCGGCCGCGGTTCCTGCTTCGGGGGTTTCGACGTCGGCGGTGGCGCTGTCCGCCGTGCCGCCGTCGCCCGCGACCATCGCAGCTGCCCCGGCGTCCCTCTTCCGGGCCGCCATGAGCTCCCGGATCCAGTAGTAGGAGGCCTTCGGCGTGCGGATCATGGTGTCACGGTCCACGTGCAGCAGGCCGAACTGCTGCTTGTAGCCGGCGGACCATTCAAAGTTGTCCAGCAGCGACCACACGTAGTAGCCGCGCAGCTCGATCGACTCTGCGGAGCCGCCGGGTGAGGTCGCCTCGATGGCCGCCCCGATGTGCTCGGCAAGGTACCGCACGCGGCGCTCATCCGGGACGATGAGGCGGCCTTCGGCGTCGTGGATCTCCAGATCCTCGAAACTTGCGCCGCCCTCGGTGATGTAGACCGGCGGCAGTTCCGGGTAGCGTTCGGCCATTTCCGCGAGCGCCACGGCCATGTAGTCGGGCTTGATCGGCCAGCCGTAGGCGGTGATCTCGGTGTCCGGGAAGCTCTCGATGTGGAACGGGGTTCCGGACCCGCCGCCGTTGAGGTCATTGCCCATGGCCTCGGCCATGCCCTGGGGCACGGTGCCCTCGCCGGGTCCGGCCGCCACCCGGGTGGGCATGTAGTAGTTCAGCCCGTAGAAGTCCAGCGGCTGCGAAATCAGTTCCATGTCCTCGCTGGACGGGCTGAAGGAGGAGAAGAAAGTGGCGGCCCTGATGGCGTCCGGATACTTGCCCAGCAGCACCGGGTCCGCGTACAGGCGGTTCTGGGCCATGTCCATCAGCCCGGCGCTGACCTTGTCCAGCGGGTTGGCCGAGGCCGGGACCATCGGTGAATAGACATTGGTGAGGCCGATTTCACCGGGCACCTTCGCCGCCCGCAGCGCCTGCATCGCGAGCCCGTGGCCCAGCAGCTGGTGGTGGACGCTCGGCAGCGCCTTGAGCATGTGCGCTTCGCCCGGGGAGTGCACGCCCAGCATGTAGCCGTTGGCACTCACCGTGGCCGGTTCGTTGATGGTCACCCAGCGGGCCACCCGGTCCCCGTAGGCCGCGGCGGCGATGGCGGCGAATTCCCCCAGCCGGTAGGCGGTGTCCCGGTTCATCCAGCCGCCGGCCTCGTCCAGCTCCAGCGGCGTGTCCCAGTGGTACAGGGTGGCCATCGGCGAGATCCCGTTGGCCAGCAGCAGGTCGATCAGGCGGTCATAGAAGTCCAGGCCCTTGGGATTCACCGGACCGCTGCCGCCGGGCTGGATGCGGGGCCAGGACAGCGAGAACCGGTAGGAATCGATCCCCAGCTCCTTCATCAGCGCCACATCTTCGGGCATCCGGTGGTAATGGTCGCAGGCCATGGCGGGGCTGTGATCATTGACGATCGAGCCCGGGGTAGCCGCAAAGACATCCCATCCCGAAGGTCCGCGCCCGTCCTCGTCCAGCGCCCCCTCGATCTGGAAGGCGGCGGTCGCCACGCCCATGGTGAAATCGGCCGGCAGCAGAGCGGCCAGATCGTGGGCGGAAGCATTCATTGGCGGATCCCCTATGCAGTTGCGCTGGTGGTTGATTGATTTTAGGCCCCGGCGGGCGCCCACGCCACAACCGGCGCCGGCACCTCCGCCGGTGTGTCCGGCGCCTCCGCCCCCTGAGCCCGGCGCCCTAGTAGGTGGACTCCTCCGGCCCGAAGAGGAACTCCTTGGCATGGGCGACGGCCTTCTTGAACGCGTCATTCCGCAGGCTCAGGAGTTGCTCCGCCTCGTCCGCCGCGGGCTCAAGGTAGCCGGTAAACCCGGGCCGGAGCACCCAGATGTCCCCGGCGGGCGGTAGATAGAACACCCCGAAGGAGCGGTGCTGGCTGTCCTCGGCGGCCCAGATGGGCACCACCGCCAGCGCGGCGCCGGTGTCCACATTGATCCACTGTGCGCGCGGAAGGGGCAGTTCGTGGGCCTCCGGGTCAAGGAAGGGCGCGGTTCCTTCGCCCCACCTCTCCTCGAACCGCTCGTGGAACGCGGGCATCAGGTGCGAATCGTAACGCCGCCATGCGCTCATGGCTATCCTCCATTTTCTTGTATTCCTGCCTGCTGCTTCCTGCCTGGTGCTTCCTGCCTGGTGCGGCACGCGGCACCGCCCCTGGTTCCCGCGTCACTCCGGCCCCCGCTCCCACCGCACCGGGGTCACGCGCAGCACCGGCTGCCCGCCTCGGTGGTGCCGCACCGGAATGTCCCGGCCGACGGCGGTGCGGCCGGCGGCGGTGCCCCCGGTGTCTGCCACGCGGGCCGGGCGGGCCGGCCGGGCCGCGGAACCGGCGGCGTCATAGGCGGCCCGCGCGTCAGGATTCCGCAGCACCGAGAACGACTCAAGGATGCGGCGCGCCTCCTCCCCGCCGTCAGACCCGGCGCCGGGCCGGGCATCCGGGCCGCCTCCGGACGCCGCACCGGCGGCCGCTTCGACGTCGGGATGGCGGCGGCGCATCAGCGCGCGGAAGGAGCGCTGGATCTCGGCCGGAGACGCATCCGGCGCGACGTGCAACGCGGCGTAGAAGCCGCGCGGGTCGCGGTTCATCGGCTCACCTCCTGGCTGGCCGGACGGGGCTCGGGCCGATCAGGCGGGGATCCGGCCGCACGTTCCGGCCGGCCGGATCCCCGCACCGCCAGCGGTCCGAAGCGTCCGCCGCCGGCGCTGTTACTTCCCGATCTCCTGCATCTTGTCCTGCGTGTGCGTGATTTCAATCTTCCGCGGCTTGGCCTGCTCCAACACCGGAATCCGGAGCGTCAGGACGCCGTCGGCGTAGCTCGCCTTGACCTTGTCGGTGTCCAGCGTGTCGCCCAGGATCAGCTGGCGGCTGAATACTCCGCGCGGCCGTTCCGAGGCGATCAATTCAACGTTGGGCTGCGTCGGGTCGCGCCGTTCGGCCCTGACGGTCAGGACGTTGCGCTCGATGTCGAGATCCACCGAGTCAACATTGACGCCGGGAAGATCGAACGCGACGACGAATTCGCCGTCCTCCTGCCACGCGTCCATCGGCATGGCGGCGGGCCGCGCCGCCGTTCCGAAGACTTGCTGGGTCAGCCGGTCCAATTCACGGAACGGGTCCGTACGCATCAACATCATTTCCCACTCCTTCATACGAGAGTCTTGAATCTTCCTGCCTATCCAGCCCACTCGGTTATCTGTGGTGGTGGATATAGATTTTTTATAGCACCAGTGCCAAACTGATGCAACAGGAAATTTTTCGACCACACGAAGGGACGTGAGCCATGGCGGAACGTGAAGCGGACGTCGGGGTGTACGCGATCTCCGTGGTGGCTCAGCTGGTCGGGACCGGGCCGCAGAACATCCGGCTTTACGAGCGCAGGGGACTCCTGACCCCGGACCGCACGGCGGGCGGAACGCGGCAGTACAGCGAGACGGATCTGGTGGTGCTGCGGCGGATCAGTGAGCTGCTGGACGAGGGGCTGAACCTCGCCGGCGTCGCCAAGGTGCTGGAACTGGAAACGGCTAATGCCAAGCTCCGTGCGGAGCTTAAACGACGCGGGGCGCGCTGACCGGCAGCGCGCCCCGTCTTCGCCGGCGCCTACTCCGCGCCGGTCTCCTGCTTGGAGAGTTCACCGGTGATCCGCTCCCCCGGGATCCTGGCGGTCCGCCAGGTGTCCAGCAGGATCACGGCGCCCAGGATCACGAACGAGATGGACAGCGAGGCAAGGGCATCGGTGGTCCAGTGGTAGCCGAGGTACAGCCGGCTGAGCGCGGCGAAGAAGATCCCGATGCCGGCTACGGCGAAGCCCGCGACGGCGGCTTTCGGGTTCTTGCGGCGGGAAAAGATCAGGAACGTGGTGATCAGCAGGAAGTCACAGGCGCCCAGGACGTGGCCTGACGGGAACGAGAACGTGGAGTCAGCCCCGAAGAGCATAAGGTCCACCGGCGGGCGCTGCCGGCCGACCGACCGGCCGATGATCTGGGCCAGGATGACCCCGGTCAGCATGCCACCGGCCAGCACCATCGGCCGCCAGGCGTGCTTGGCCAGCAGCCCCCACGCCACCGTGAACACCAGGATGATGATCGGCAGGCCGATGGGTCCGAAGACAATGGCCAGGATGATCATGATGGTCGTGGCCGGCTCCCCGCGCAGGGCCACGAGCCCGGAGCGCACCGGCTCGTCAACGGCGGTGATACCGCCGTGCTGCAGCACGCTAACCAGGATGGCAATGAACGCCACGACGCCGACGACCATAAGCCCGACGGCGATCCGGTACAGATTCCGCCGCGCATCCACGCTCATGTAGCGCTCCTCCACCACAAACTTGTCATGGAAGACCCGCCACCAGCCGGATTGCCCGGTTTTCTGCTCTGCCATTGCCGTATCCGCCTCTGCGCCGTGTGTGGACATTCCCAACGTGAAGAATATCCCGGTTCCCGCGCCGCGGGCGCGTCGGACCGGCAGCCGGTCCCGCGCCGTTCCCGCCGGTAGCCTGAACCCATGGGTGTCATGAACGAACTGATCAACCCCGGGGTGGTCGGCTCGCTGGGACGGATCCTTGCCGCTGCTTCCCCCGGCCGCCGCTTCCCGCAACTGGCCGGCACGGCCGGGCAGCTGGACGGGCTGGGCCTGCGCGAACGCACCGACCTGCTCAGCAGCGCCCTGCTCACCGATCTGCCCGCCGACTACACCGCTGCGGCGGCGGTCTTCCGCCAGGCGCTGAAGGACCCGGACTTCACCGGCTGGATGATCTGGCCGGTCAGCGAGGCGGCCGCCACCCTCGCCCTTGCCCGGAGGGGCCCCGCCGATTTCGAGGACTGCTTGTCGCTGCTCGCCGAGCTGACTCCGCGGCTCACGGGTGAATTCGCCATCCGGCGGCTCCTGGATGCGGACCTCGACCGGGCCCTGACGGTCATCCAGCGCTGGACCAGCCACCCCGACTGGCAGGTCCGACGGCTCGCCAGCGAGGGCACCCGGGCGTACCTGCCGTGGGCAATCCGTGTTCCCGGACTCACGGCCCGGCCGGCGGCAACCCTCCCGATCCTGGACGCCCTGTACCGCGACCCGGTCGAGGACGTCCGGCGGTCGGTGGCCAACCACCTGAACGACCTGGCCCGGCATGCCCCCGACGAAGTGGTCGCCGCCGCAGCGCGCTGGCTGGCGGAGCCGGACGCGAACACCGCCAGGGTGGTCCGCCACGGCCTGCGGACCCTGGTCAAGAAGGCCCACCCCGGCGCGCTGGAGCTGCTCGGCTTCGCGCCGGCGTCGCTCGCCGTGACGCCTCCCCGGCTCGACCGCACCGTCGTGGAACTGCCGGGAGACCTGGGATTCGATTTCGACGTCGCCAACACCGGCCCGGCGGAGGCCCGCATCGCCGTCGACTACGTGGTGCACTACGCCAAAGCCAACGGCGTCCTCGCGGACAAAGTGTTCAAGCTCGGCACGGCCGTCCTCGGGCCGGGTGAATCCAGGACATTTTCGAAGCGCCATGCCTTCCGCCAGATGACCACCCGGGTCCACCACCCCGGCGACCACGCGCTGCAGCCGCAGGTCAACGGGGTGCGCTATCCGGGGGCCGGTTTCACGGTGCTGACCTAGGCTCCGGAAACGGACGGCGGCGTGCCCGCGTGGTGATTTGACTCACATTTAAATCAGACGTTATCCTCGCTTCAGCCGTTGGCCCCGCGGCGACCACCTCCCGGAAAGACAGTGCGATGACGACAGCAAGCGAATGCATCGAGATCCAGGTCGACAATCGCCAACTCTTGGACGACCGGCTCAACGACGCCGTCCAGGGGCTGCAGCGGCTCGCCATGCTCACCGGCACCCACGGCATCCTGCTGACCCGGCACAAGCCGGGGCACTACACGGCCGCACTTTCGGACCAGGTCCCCTTCGGGATGACCCGGGAAGTCGTCCGCTAGGCCGCGGGCGCGGCGGGCCGGGGACGACGCGCCCCGGCCGCTAACCAGACCAGGTCCCGGGCGGCTGAGCTGCGAATCGCCGCCCGGGACCTTTTGGCTTCAGCGGCGGTTCACCAGCCGTGGCCGACTACCAGTCATGGACGGTGCCGTCGACGAGGCGGTTGTAGGGCAGGTAGGCCTGCTGGTACGGGTAGGCCGCGGCGGCCTCCTCGTTGAACTCGACGCCGATGCCGGGGGTCTCCCCCGGGTGCAGGTAGCCGTCAACGAAGGTCATGGACTGCTCGAAGACCTCGTTGGTTGCATCCGAGTGCTGCATGTATTCCTGGATCCCGTAGTTGTGGATGGCCAGGCCCACGTGCAGCTGCGCGGCGAACCCGACCGGGGAGATGTCCGTGGGGCCGTGGAAGCCGGACTTGATCTGGTACTGCGCGGCGAAGTCCATGACTTTCTTCAGCGGCGAGATACCGCCGAAGTGCGTGGAGGCGGCCCGGACGTAATCGATCAGCTGTTCCTTGATGATGGTCTGGTAGTCGTACACGGTGTTGAAGATTTCACCGATGGCCAGCGGCGTGGTGGTGTGCTGTCGGACCAGGCGCAGCGCCTCCTGGTTTTCCGCCGGGGTGCAGTCCTCCAGCCAGAACAGGTCGTAGGGTTCCAGCGCCTTGCCCAGCTTCGCGGCCTGGATCGGCGTCATCCGGTGGTGCCCGTCGTGCAGCAGTGGGATTTCCGGTCCGAACTCGTTCCGGACCGCCTCGAACACCGTCGGCAGGTGCCGCAGGTAGGCGCGGGTGTCCCAGTCCTCCTCCTGCGGGAACGCACCGCGCCCGGCGGGTTCGTAGTCGTACCGCTCCCCCGATGCCTGGGCCTGCGCCGCGACCCCGTACACGGCCTTGATGCCGGGCACGGCGGTCTGGATCCGGATCGACTTGTAGCCCAGCTCCAGGTGTTCGCGGACCGAGTCGAACAGCGATTCCAGGTCCGAGCCGGAGGCGTGGCCGTACGCGCGCAGGCCGTTCCGGGACGCCCCGCCCAGCAGCTGGTAGACCGGCATGCCGGCCAGCTTGCCCTTGATGTCCCAGAGCGCCATGTCGACGGCGGCGATCGCGGCCATTGTGACGGGGCCGCGGCGCCAGTACGAGGACCGGTAGAGGAACTGCCAGGTGTCCTCGATCCGGTGCGGGTCCTTGCCGATCAGCAGCTGCGCAACATGCTCCTTCAGGTACGCGGCGACGGCCAGCTCACGGCCGTTGAGGGTGGCGTCGCCGATACCGGTGACACCGTCCTCGGTGGTGATCCGCAACGTGACGAAGTTGCGGGAGGGGCTGGTCACAAAGACTTCGGCGGCAATGATTTTCACGGCTGGTCCAGGCTTTCGGTGTCGGTCGGGAGGGATTCCGGGATGGTTCCGGGAGGGTGGGGGTCTTAGCGCTGGGTGCTTCCGTCCGGGGCGGTATCCAGCAGCGCCAGTTCCGCGGCGCTGGGGAGGCCCTCGCAGTCACCGGCGGTGCTGACCGCAAAGGCGCCGGCGAGGGTGCCGCGCTTGAGGCGGGCGGCGACGTCGCCGCCGTCGAGCAGGGCGGAAAGATAGCCCGCGGTGAAGGCGTCCCCCGCTCCGACGGTGTCGATACTGGTCACCGGCACGGCGGGGGCCTCCCAGCGGCCGGCTGCGGTGTGGACCCCGGCGCCGGCGGCGCCGCGCTTGACCACGACCTCCCGGACACCGCGGTCCAGGAGCTCGGCGGCCATGGCCAGTTCGGCGGCTTCGGGACATGCCCCGCTGCCGGCGTCCCCCAGGCCTGCGACCCCCATGCCGGCGACCAGCCCGAGTTCGTCGTCGGAGGCGACCAGGACGGTCGCGTGCCGGGCGATCGGGGTGAGGACGGCGCGGGCCTCGTCACGGGACCACAGTTTGCTGCGGTAGTTGACGTCGAGGGAGACCACCAGGCCTTCGGCTGCGCCGCGCGCGGCCGCGTATTCGACGGCACGCCGGGCATCCGGGCTCAGGGCGGCGGTGATACCTGTCAGGTGCAGGACGCGCGGGCCGGCGGCGAAGGCCCGGTCCACGTCCTCGCGGCTGATCGTGGACCCGGCGGAACCGGCCCGGTAGTAGTAGGCCCGGCTGATGTCCGCCGTGCGCCGTTCCAGGAACATCACCCCGGTGGCCCGGGCCGCATCCACCCGGTGCTGCACCGCGATGCCCTCGGAGCGCAGCTGCCGGAGGATGAACTCACCATGCGGGTCCGCGCCGACGACGCCGGCCCAGGCAACACTGTGGCCCAGCCGGGCGACGCCGACGGCGACGTTGGACTCCGCCCCGGCCACGTGCATGCCGAGGCTGCCGCCGGCGGACAGCGGCCCCGCGGAGCGCAGCGAGACCATCGATTCGCCCAGGGTGAGCAGGTCGACGGTCACCGCGCAGGCTCCGCGGCCATCCGCCGGCCGTATCCGGACGCCAGGTCGACGAAGGCGCGGGCCCGTTCGCGCATCGGGGCAAGGTTCCCGCCCGAGCCGGCGTCGCCGAACAGCGGGCCGCCGAGTCCGACGGCGATAGCGCCGGCGTCCCAGTACCCGGCTGCCTCGTCGAGCCCGACGCCGCCCACGGCGATGAACGGGATGCCGGGGAAGGGGTCGCGGAGTGCCTTGAGGTAGCCGGGACCGCCGATGGAGGCGGGGAAGAGCTTCACGGCGGTGGCACCGCGGTTCATCGCCTCGTAGGCCTCGCTGGGGGTGAGGGCCCCGGCCAGAACGGGGATCCGCAGGCGGGCGGCTTCCTGGATGGAGCTAGCGAGCGAAGGCGTCACCATGAACTGTCCGCCGGCGCCGGCGACGTCTTCCACGTCCGCGGCGGTGAGGACGGTGCCGGCCCCGACGAAGCAGCCGGCGGGTGCGGCGGCGCGGACCGTGCGGATCGCGGCCAGCGCGTCAGGGGTGGTCAGGGCGATCTCGACGTAGCGGAAGCCTTCCTCCATGGCCGCGAGGGCAGCCTTGGCGGCGGCCCCGCCGTCGGTGCCGCGCACGATCGCCACGAGGCGGGTCTCACGGATTCCGGCCAGCAGGTTCTCGGGGGTGGGTTCGGAGGTCATGTCATTCACCATTCTGCGAAGGCGCCGTCGGGGTGGCGCCAGACCGGTCCGCGCCAGGCGTGGCCGCGCTTGTCCGCTGCACGGACCACGGCCTCATCGATCTCGATGCCCAGGCCAGGCCCGGTCAGCCGTTCGATGTGGCCGTCGACGAATTTCAGCGGACTCTTGTCCACCACGTAGTCAAGGACCTCGGCGCCCTGGTTGTAGTGGATGCCGATGCTTTGCTCCTGGATCAGGAAGTTGGGCGTCGCGAAGCCCACCTGCAGGCAGGCAGCGAGCGCCAGCGGGCCGAGCGGGCAGTGCGGGGCCAGCTGGACCTCGTAGATTTCGGCAAGCGAGGCGATTTTGCGGACCTCGGTGATGCCGCCGGCGTGTGAGAGGTCCGGCTGGGCCACGGCGATGCCGGCCTGCAGCGCGGGCAGGAATTCCTGCCGGCTGTAGAGCCGCTCGCCGGTGGAGACCGGCGTCGTGGTCGATGAGGTGAACTCCCGGAGCAGGTGGGTGTTTTCCGGGACCACGGGTTCTTCGAGGAAGAAGGGCCGGTACGGTTCCAGCAGCGGCGCCACGCGCCGGGCGTTGGCCAGGCTAAAGCGGCCGTGGAAGTCGACGGCGACGTCGCGGTGGTCACCGAGCACCTCGCGGGCGGCGGCGACCCGGCGGACGACGCCGTCGAGTTCGGCGACGGAGGCGATCGGGCTCATCCGGCCGCTGGCGTTCATCTTCACCGCGGTGAGACCTACCTCCAGCTGGGCGCTGATCTGGTCCGCCACCTCGTTCGGCTCGTCCCCGCCCACCCAGCCGTACATCCGGATCCGGTCGCGGACGTGGCCGCCCAGGAGCTGGTGCACGGGGGTGTTGAAGTGCTTCCCCGCGATGTCCCACAGCGCCTGGTCCAGACCGGAGACAGCGCTGGCCAGGATGGGCCCGCCCCGGTAGAAGGAGCCCTTGGTCATGACCTGCCAGTGGTCCTCGATCCGGAGTGCGTCGTTGCCGATCAGCAGCTCGGAGAGCTGGTCGACGGCGGTGCGCACCGTTTCGCTGCGGCCCTCGCAGCTGGCCTCGCCCCAGCCGACGATCCCGCTGTCGGTTTCGATCCGGACGAAGAGCCAGCGCGGCGCGACGAGGAAGGTTTCAATCCTGCTGATGCGTGTCATGTGCTGCCTAGCCCTTGGTCGCACCGGCGGTCAGACCGGAGACGATGTACTTCTGCGTGAAGAGCGCAATGATCATGATCGGGATGGTGACCACCGTGGCGGCCGCCATCAGCCCGCCCCAGTCGATGCTGGCGTAGGAGACGAAGTCGAAGATCGCCACCGGCAGGGTCTTGGTCTTGGAGCCGGAGAGCACCAGGGCGAACATGAAGTTGTTCCACGAGAAGATGAAGGACAGGATGCCGGCGGTGGCGATGCCGGAGACGGACAGCGGCAGCGTGATGCGGCGGAACGCGCCGATCGGGGTGAGGCCGTCAACCTGGGCCGATTCCTCCAGCTCCAGCGGCAGCGAATCGAAGTAGCTCATCATGATGTAGACGATCAGCGGCAGCGCGACGAACATGTGGCTGAGGATCAGCACCTCGAAGCCGCCCACCATCTTCAGGTTGGAGAAGACGTAGTACCAGGGCACCAGCAGCGAGACGCCCGGGATGACGCGGGCCATCAGGACCACCAGGGCCGAGCGGTGCATGGTGAAGCGGCTCATCGCGTAGGCCGCCGGGACGCCAAGGACCAGCGACAGTGCGGTGGAGACGAACGCCACCCAGAAGCTGTTGAAGATGAAGACGAAGTAGTTGTTCCGCTGCAGCACGTTGGCGTAGTTCTCGCCAGTGGGAGTGAAGACGAACGACTTGGCCGTGTCGTAAATGTCCACGTTGGTCTTGAAGGACGCCAGCAGCATCCAGATCAGCGGCGCGACCAGGAACAGCACCACCGCGACCAGGGCGGCAACACGGAACACCTTGTAGGCGCGGGTGGCCAGCGGCTTGCGGCGGCGCGGGGCCGGTGCCTGCCGGGCGGCTGCGGTCCGGGATTGAGTGTCTTGGGTCTGGACGGTCATTTGCTTACCGCTTTCTTGCGCATGGTCAGCAGCCACATGGTGCCGATGATGATCATGAAGAACAGGATCAGCACCGCGGAGGAGAGCCCGTACTGGTTGTAGTCGAAGCTCAGGCCGTAGGCGTAGACGTTGAGGGTCTCCACCTCGTGGAAGGAGCCGCCGCCCTTGCCCTTGGTGGCGTAGAGGATGTCGAAGGTCTTCAGGGCGTCGATGCCGCGCAGCAGGATGGCGACGATTACGGTCGGCATCATCAGCGGCAGGGTGATGAAGAAGAAGCGCTGGGCGGCGTTGGCGCCGTCCATCCGGGCGGCCTCGTCCGGTTCCTCGGAGAGCGAGGTCAGGCCGGCGAGCAGGATCAGCACGACCATCGGGGTCCACTGCCAGATGTCCATGAAGATCGTGGTGCCCAGGGCGGTGTCCTGGCCGGACAGCCACGGCTGCGGCGGGATGCCGATCATGCCGAGCAGCTGGTTGACGAAGCCGATGTTCGGGTCGAAGATCAGCCGCCACATCATGCCGACGGCCACCGGGGTGGCGACGAGCGGCAGCAGGATGGCGACCCGCACCCATTTTTCGCCGCGGAAGGGCCGCCACAGCAGCAGGGCGATGCCCATGCCCAGAACGACCTCGCAGACCAGGGCGACGCCGGTGAAGGACAGCGTGCGGCCGACGGCGGGCCAGAACCGTTCGACGTCGGAGAGTACCGTTACGTAGTTCTCCAGGCCGATGAACTCGGATGCGGCGCGGACCGACCCCTGCGAGTCGGTCAGGCTCAGGTACAGCGTCCAGGCCAGCGGGAAGATGATCAGGACGCCCACGAAGATCATGGCGGGCGCGGCGAAAAGCCACTTGCGGTGCCGGTTGGCCCAGGCGGAGAAGTTCTCCCCCGGGCCGGGCGTGCGGGCCGCGCTGCGGCCGGCGCCGCGGGTGGTGCCGCCGCGGGAGGTGTTCAGTACAGACATGGTTCACCTAAGGAGTTGGGGGTGAAGTGAAGAGCGTTGCCGCGGCGGGACGGCGGCTGGGCAGCCGTCCCGCCGGGCAGTGTTGCGTCAGGCAGTTCGCGTCACAGTTTGTGACGCAGTTTGCGAAGCAGTTGCGTAGGCGCGGTGCGCCGGAGCGCTACTTCTTTTCGCTGTCCAGGAACTTCTGGAAGGCGTCGTTGGCGGTGTCAGCCGCTGCCGAGGCGTCGCCCCCGGTGATGGTGGCGACGATCGGGGCACCGACGATCTCGCGGGCCTTGCCCACGGTGACAACCTGGGGACGGTCGTGGCCCACACCGGCCTTGGCGCTGGCGGCGATGGCCTCGGCCAGGTCCTTCGGGTAGGTGGAGGTTCCGGCCGGGTCGGCCCAGACCGAGGCACGCGGACCGGGGACGCCGGCCTTCTGTGCTGCCAGCGTGCGTTCCTTGCTGGTGGCCCACTGGATGAACTTCCAGGCGTTGTCCTGGTTGCCGGACGCCTGGTTGACGGCCAGGCCCCACGACGGGATGTTGTACGGCTTGGAACCGGCGGGGCCGGCGGGCAGCTGGGCAAAGCCGACCTTGTCCGCGACCTTGGACTTGGCCGGATCGGTGGCGTTCTTGTAGAGCGAGTCCGCTTCGGTGTAGAAGGCGGCCTTGCCCTGGGTGAAGATTGCCATCGCCTCGGGCCAGCTCATGTCGGTGCTGACGTTCTTGGGGCCGTAGTTCTTGATCAGGCCGCCGTAGAAGGAGTAGGCCTTCTTCGCTGCGTCACTGCCGACGGCGGACTTGCCGTCGGCGTCGGTGAAGTCACCGCCGAAGCTGTAGAGGAAGCTGGAGAACTGGGTCACGGCCGCGGACTTGCCGGTGCGGGCCACGAAGCCGGCGGTGTCCGGGTTGGCGGCGGAAATCTTCTTGGCGGCGGCCTCGAGCTCGTCCATGGTCTTGGGGACCTGGATGCCGGCGGCCTGCAGCAGGTCCTTGCGGTAGTAAAGGACTTCGCGTTCGGTGATGATCGGGACGCCGACGACCTTGCCGTCCACCGTGGTGGCCTTGACGGGTCCTTCCTGGTAGTCCTTCCAGTCCCAGTTCGCGTCCGAGGAGACCTTGGACGTCAGGTCAGCGAGGTAGCCGTTCTTGGCGAACGCCTTGCCCTCCTGCAGCGGACGGTACATCATCACGTCGATCTCGTCGCTGCCGGCGTTGAGCTTGACGTTGTACTGGTCCGAAAGCTGGTCTTCGCCGAGCTGGGTGAGTTCGACCTTGAGGCCGGTCGCCTTTTCGAATTCCGGAATGGCGGCCTTGATGCCCTCGGTCCATACGTGGTTGGCCAGCGTGACCCGGACCGTGCCGGCGGCCTTGGCGTCGCCGCCACCGCCGCCGCAGGCGGTCAGCCCGAGCGACAGCGCCGCGGCTACGGCCGCGTACTTCACAATTGAACGTCGCTTCATTACGACTCCCTTGTCTTCAGGGCCGGATCAGGCTCCAGCCACCCGCGGATGCATCTTTACATCTGCTCTGGAGCGATCTTAGAGAAATAAAGCAGACTTAAACAACCCCTTGCGCCCACCCGTATGATTTATTCATGCAAACCCCAAAGGCGGAGTCTTCAGCAGACCTGCACTCCGTGCTCGTCCAGACCCTGGGGCTGGCTATTGCCGAGGGGAGCCTGGCGCCGCACTCGATCCTCCGCCTGGACGAGCTGGAGGCGCAGCACAGCGTGTCGCGCTCGGTGGTGCGGGAGGCCACCCGGGTGCTCTCCTCGATGGGCATGCTGGAATCCCGGCGCCGGCTGGGCACGGTGGTGCAGCCGGAGGAGTCCTGGAACCTTTACGACCCGCAGGTGATCCGCTGGCGGCTGGCCTCATCCAGGCGGGTGGACCAGTTGCGGGCGCTGAACGAACTCCGCGGCGCGATCGAGCCGCAGGCGGCCCGGCTGGCGGCCGAACGGGCTTCCTGGGACACCGGCAGCGATCTCGTCGCCCAGGCCGCGCGGCTCTGGGCGGCCGGGCAGCGCGGGAACCAGGACGAGTTCCTGCGGCTCGACATCGAGTTCCATGCCTCCGTGCTCCGGGCCTCGGGCAACCCGATGTTTTCGCAGCTGCACAACCTGGTTGCCGAGGTCCTCACCGGCCGCACCGAGCACGGCCTGATGCCGCACCTGCCCCAGCACGAGGCGCTCCAGCTGCACGTGGACGTGGCCAGCGCCATCCAGCGCGGCGAGATGGACACCGCGCACGCGGCGATGCGACGGATCGTGGAGCAGTCCACCGAGGAGATCGGCGACATCTGGTCCAGCCACCAGGGCGGTCCGGCCTAAGAACCACGACGCGGGGTCAGATACGGCCCATGTTGGGGCCCGGCGGATTCCAGGGCTCGAGCTGGCCCCGCGCTGATCCTTTAGCGACCGCCCTCGAGCTTTCGGCGGCGCTGCTCCTGCGCCATGGGCCCGTAGGGATAGACGCCGACGCGGGGCTGGCTGACCTCGGTCAGCCGATCCGTCTCAGCGTCGGTAAGCCGGAGCTCCGCTGCCGCCAGGTTGTCCGCGAGCTGCTCGGTGCTCCGCGCCCCCAGGATCACCGAGGTGACCGCCGGCCGGTCCGCCAGCCACGCGAGCGCCACCTGGGACGGGCTCACGCCGTGCCGCCCCGCCGTTTCCTGCACCTCGGCAATTACGTCCCAGGTCCGCGGGTCACCGTTGCGGGCCTCCCACGCCTCCATCCCGCGTTTGGGATTTTCGCCGAGCCGGGTGGCGCCGGCGGGCGGCTGGTCGCGCTTGTACTTGCCGGACAGCCAGCCGCCGCCCAAAGGCGACCAGGGCAGCAGGCCGATGCCGGCGTCGAGCGCTGCCGGGACGATTTCCGACTCGATCTCGCGGACCAGCAGGCTGTACTGCGGCTGCAGTGTCACGGGCGCGCTCCAGCCCTGGGCCCTGGCCACGTGGACGGCCTTGGTCAGCTGCCAGCCCAGGAAGTTGGAGAAGCCGTAGTAGGCGATCTTGCCGCTGCTGACGGCGTCGTGCAGGAACCGGAGGGTCTCCTCCAGCGGGGTCACCGGATCCCACGCGTGCAGCTGGTAAAGGTCGATCTGCTCGACGCCGAGCCGGCGCAGCGAGTCATCCAACGCCCGGGCCAGGTGACGGCGGGAGGTCCCGACGTCGTTGGGTGCCTGGCCCATCGGGAAGCGTCCCTTCGTCGCCACGACGGCCCGGTCCCGGAGCTCGGGCCGTTCGGCCAGCCACCGGCCGATGATTTCCTCCGACACCCCCGAGCTGTAAACGTCGGCAGTGTCGATGAAGTTGCCGCCGGCCTCGAAGTAGGCGTCCAGGATGGCGCGGGACTGCTCCTCACTGGCCTCGGCGCCGAAGGTCATGGTGCCCAGCGCATAGTTGGAGACAACGGCGCCGCTGTTGCCCAGGGTGCGGTATTGCATGGAACTCCTCAGTGGTCGGTGGGGGTCAGGCCGCGCTTCAGTCCTCGGTGGGCGTGGTGCGCAGCGAGTGGTAGTTCCGCCAGCTGTGCTCCGGGGCGTAGCCCAGGAGCCGTTTGGCCTTGTCGATCGAGAGCATCGTCTCGTGCTCGCCGAGTTCCTTGACCACCTTGACGTTGGGGAACACCTCGGCGGCCAACTCGCTGCTGGGGCGGCTCATCACGGTGTCCTCGTTGGCGATGATGAAGGCCTCGAAGCCCGGCTTGCCGTGCTCCAGCGCCCGAGCCACGGCCTGCGCGCCGTCGCGGCCATCAATGTAGCCCCAGAGGTTCCATTTGCGCAGCGAGGCATCGGCGTCGAACGACGGGAACTCCTCGTAGTCCTCCGGGTCCATCACGTTGGAGAACCGCAGGCCGGTAATGCTCAGCGTGGGGTCCCAGCGGGTCAGCTGGATCGCCATCTGCTCTTCGAGGTGCTTGACCAGCGAGTAGGTGCTTTCCGGCCGGGCCGGGTATTCCTCGTCCACCGGGATGTAGGGAGGGTCGACGTCGAACGGCAGTCCCAGCACCGTCTCGCTGGAGGCGTAGACAATCTTCTTGATGCCGGCCCGGCGCGCGGCCTGGAACACGTTGTAGGTGGCCTGCATGTTGTTCTCGAAGGTCGCGGCGTCGGGAGCGAGGCCCGGGGCCGGGATGGCGGCCAGGTGCACGATTGCGTCGAAGCCTTCATGCCGGTCATCCAGGCCGAGGATGACGTCGACGACCTGGCCGTAGTTGCGCAGGTCCACGCGGGTGAATCCGTGCTCCCGCTCGCCCGCTTGGTCCAGGTTGGTGACCTGGTGGCCGTCGTCGGTGAGCCTGCGGACCACGTTCCTGCCGAGCTTTCCGCTTCCTCCGGTAACTGCAATTCTCATCAAGGTCTCCTCGGTCGTCGGGGCGGCTGCCGTCCCCCCCACCCTAGATCGGACGGCGTCCCCGGTGCACGCCGCACCCGCCGGGGCGCGCCGCCGCGGTGACCTTTGGCCCTAGGCACTGCCGCGGTGACGGGGCAGGGTGGGTGCCATGAGCGGAGATCAGCGGATAGTCGTGGGCGTGGACGGCTCCGAGTTTTCAACGACGGCACTCCGGCTCGCCGGGCGCATGGCCACCAGCCTGAACGCCCCGCTGGAGGTCATCACGTGCCTGGGCACCTCGGATTTCTTCCTCGCGTCCCACCTGCCGGAAGAACGCACCGCCTCGCCAGGCGAGCTCGAGGAGACCGCCAAGCGCCTGGTGGAACAGTCGCTGGAACGGGCCTTCGGCAACTCCCGCCCGGAGCAGCTGAGCCGGCAGATCAAGTTCGGGCCGCCAGCCAAGGTGCTGATCGAGGAGAGCAAGGACGCGCAACTGCTTGTGGTGGGACGGCGCGGCCAGGGCGGCTTCCTCGCCCAGGTGATGGGGTCGGTCAGCGGCGCCTGTGCGGCCCACGCCCATTGCCCGGTGCTGGTGGTCGGCCAGGAGGCCGGCGAAGGCCAGCCGACCGAATGAACGCAGGCCGCACGGCTGCGCCCCGCTTGCCCGCCCGGTTGAAAGGGCCGCTCGCGGCGCTGGCTGCCGCGGCGGCGGCCGCAGGCTACGTGCTCGCCGTACGGCCCCGCCTGCTGCACTGGGGAGCGACCGCCCAGGAAGCGGCCGGCCCCCTGCCGGGCGATGAACTGGTACCCACCGCGCGCCTGCAAAGCACACGGGCCGTCAACATCGCCGCGCTGCCCGCCGTGGTGTGGCCGTGGCTCGTCCAGCTGGGGTCCGGCCGCGGCGGGATGTACAGCTATGACGCCCTGGAGAATGCGGTGGGGCTGGGCATGCACAGTGCGGATCGGATCCTGCCCGAATTTCAACAGCTCTCTGTCGGAGACACCATTCCGCTCGCCCCCGGCGCCGGCATCCCGGTCCGGCGGCTCGAACCGGGGGCGGTGCTGGCCCTGGGCGGCACCATGGATCCGCGCACCGGGCACATCACCGGGCACATCACAGATCACATCACCGGGCATCCCGCGGCGGAGGGACGCCGCCTGACCGGACCTCGCCTGGAACTGGGCTGGACCTTCGTGCTGCAGCCGCTCGGTGCCCGCAGCACCCGGTTGCTCTCGCGGACCCGCTATGACTACTCGCCGCTGCCGCTGGGCATCCCGCTGCGCGTCGTGCTTGAACCGCTGCAGTTCCTGATGGAGCGTCGGATGCTGCTGGGAATCCGCTCCCGCGTGGAGCGGCGCCGGCCCCGCAGCAGGCGCCGCCGGGGAGGGCCGCGGTGAAATCGGCAAGGACCAGCATTCTCGCCGGCATTGTCCTGATGACGGTCGGTGTGCTGTGGCTGCTGGATGTGCTCGGCATCGTCGAGAGCGCCGCCTATCTGGCGCCGCTCATCTTCGCCGCGGTGGGCGTGCTGTTCCTGTCCCTCTTTTTCCGGGGCCGGGAGAACTGGTGGGCGGCAATCCCCGGCTCGGTGTTCCTGGGCCTGGCCGCGGTCATCACCGCCACGCAACTCACGGACGGCCGCGCGGGCGGCGCCTTCCTTTTCCTGTTCATGGCGGCCGGATTCGCCGCGGTCTATCTGCGCGAACGGGCCAACTGGTGGGCCCTGATCCCGTGCGGGGTGATGTTCACGCTGGCCATCGTCGTGGCCCTACCGCAGGAACTGCAGGGCACACCTGTGGCCGCCGTCCTGTTCCTCGGGCTGGCGGCCACCTTCGGGCTGCTTTCCCTGGTTCCGGTCCGGACCCCAGACAACACCGGCCGGATGAAGTGGCCCCTGGTCCCGGCGGCAGTCCTCGCCGTACTTGGCGGGGCCTTCGCTCTGCAGGCGACGGCCGTGCTCATCGCCGTGGACTTCGCCCTCCCGTCCGCCATGATCCTGGCCGGGATCGCCTTGCTGGTGTACGCGTTCCGCGCCCGCCACAACGGGCAGCACAAGACCCACGGCGCCTAGGAGCTCCTTCCTCCGACCCCCGTTGACCTTTCATGGCCGGATCCACGTCCGGACGGCTAGGATAATCAGCATGCTTATTAAGCACCCAGAGTTACCGTAACCAGGGAAGGCATAACCATGAGCACGTACCATCCGGAAAATGACCCGGCCAACCCCGATCCGCCAAAACCGGGTGGCGGGTCCGCGCGTCCACAGAGGGTGCCGAACGCGGCGCAGCGCGGCGATCAGGAGCCCCAGGCCGCCGACCAGGGAGCTTCGCCCAATCCCGATCCACTCAGCGGCAAGATTACCGGGCTGGAGCCGGGCGGGGGTGTCCCGCCGGGTGAGACGCCGCCGGCGGAGGGCTCGATGAGCCGCGACCAAGGCCACAGCGAGTAACGCACCCTAACGGGACTGACCGAGGCGTTCCCGCCCGGTTGTTGGCGGCCCGGGCCCCACACGGGCCGCGGTTCCCCGCGGGGGCCGGGCTTCCCCCGGCTGCGGACCGGATGAACCGGGGAGGAACGTCGCCGGCGTCGGACTAGCCGCGGACGGCACCCACCTAGGCGTCCGCCGACAGCTGGGCCAGGGCGGCACGGAGCCGGGCGCCGGCGTCGTCCGCCACCTCACGGACCGCGGGGCTGTCGCTGACTTGCACCATGGTCTGGGGATCGATCACGTCCACCGTCGTATCGGCGGCGCCCGGGCCGCGCCGGACCACCACATTGCACGGCAGCAGGGCGCCCATTTCCGGCTCGGCCGCCAGGGCGCGGCTTGCCAGCTGCGGGTTGCGGGCCCCGAGGATCACGTAGTCGCCCAGGGCCTGCGCGGCGTCCTCCCCAAGCTTGGCGGCAAAGGTGTCGCGGACGTTGATCTCGGAGAGGATCCCAAAGCCTTGGCCCGCGAGGGCGGCCCGGGTCTTCTCGACGGCGTCCGCCCAGCTCAGCGGGAGGACGGCGGTGTACGTGTAGCTCATGGCTCACTCCTGGCTGGTGGGGTCGGTTCGGACACGGGCAGGAGGTACTTGGCGAACCAGTCCCTGGCCAGGATGGCCGCCGCGGCCAGCGTGCCGGGCTCCTCGAACAGGTGCGTGGCGCCCTGGACCACAGCCAGCTGGTTGGGGCACCGCATCATCGCTTTGGCCTTGCGGTTGAGTTCAAGCACCTCATAGTCGAAGCTGCCCACGATCAGCAGGGTCGGCGCGCGGACGGCGGAAAGCCTCGGGCCGGCCAGGTCGGGACGGCCGCCGCGGGAAACGACGGCGGCGATCCGTGCGGAGGGTTCGGAGGCGGACCACAGCGCGGCGCCCGCCCCGGTACTCGCCCCGAAATATCCGACGGCGCAGGAGGCGGTGTCCTCGCGGGTGGCGAGCCAGTCGGTGGCCGAGGACAGCCGGCGCGCCAGCAACTCGATGTCGAAGACGTTGGCGCGGTTGCGCTCCTCCCCCGGCGTGAGCAGGTCCAGCAGCAGGGTGCCCAGCCCGGCGCGCTGGAGCAGGCTGGCCACGAAGCGGTTCCGCGGGCTGTGCCGGCTGCTGCCGCTCCCGTGGGCGAACACCACCACAGCGCGGGCCGGCACGGGCAGGTGCAGATGGCCCTGCAGCCGGACACCCCGGGACGGGATCTCCACCTCTTCGTCGAATTCCACCGGGTCCTCGGAGACCGCCGTCGTCCCGGCCGGACGCGGCGAGTCCTTCAGGCGCCGGGCGGCGGCGTCGAGCAGCTGGATCACCTCGTCGTCCTCGGTGGGCGAGAAGTCGCGGTAGTGGTATCCGACGGCGGCGAAGTGCCGGGGAGTGGCCAGGCAGACCACCTCGTCGGGTTCGCTCAGGCTCGCCAGGGTGTCCGCCGGGGCGACGGGCACGGCCAGGATCACCCGGGCGGCGCCCAGTTTGCGGGCGATGCGGCAGGCGACCCGGGCAGTGGAGCCGGTGGCGATTCCGTCGTCGACGATCACCGCGATGCGGCCGGTCAGGTCCTGGCGCGCGCGCCCCTTCCGGAACCGCGCCACCCGGTTCTCCAGCACGGCCCGTTCGCGGTTCTCGACTGCCTGCAGCTCCTGCTCGCTCACCCTTGCCTGGGCCAGCACATGCTCTTCCAGCACCCTCGCGCCGCCCTCCCCGATCGCCCCCATGGCAAGTTCCGGCTGGTAGGGCAGCCCGAGCTTCCGGACCACAATCACGTCCAGCGGTGCGTCCAGGGCCGCGGCCACCTCGAAGGCGACCGGGACGCCGCCGCGGGGCAGGCCGAGGACCACAATGTCCTTGCCGCGCAGATCCGCGAGCCGCCGCCCCAGTTGCCGCCCGGCATCAACCCTGTCTTCAAAAATGCTCATTGTCTTGGCTTTCCAATCGGGCGCCGGCCGCCGGGCTCATCCGGCGCTGCGCTCCGCAGGCCGGGCATCGGACCAAGTTGGCCGTTTCATCCCACTATCCGTCAGGAGTTCCCGGGATGTGAGGGCCCTTGTACCCGGTTTCGTTTGCGCCGGACCGACCGTCCCCGGCGGGGTGCCAGCGGGGCCCTGCGTGCGTGACGGGTGGCCGGTTCCGTGGTGCTGAAGCGTGCGGCGCGGCGGGCCACATGGTGGTCCTTGCCCCGGCGCCGGACCCTCGGCAACACCGGTGCGGCCGGTTGCTGCGCCGCCCGGGAGAAGAACCACTGCTTGGCCAGCTCCACCAGCACCAGGTACACCACGGTCATGCCCAGCAGGGCCAGGAAGAACGGAACCGGCAGCGGATCGAAGCCCAGGACCGCCGCCAGCGGGGACAGCGGAAGGAAGACCCCCAGGGCCACCACGCCCAGCGACGCGCCGAGCAGTCCGAGCGACGGCCGGCTGCGCAGGAAGGGCACTCGGCGGGTCCGGATCGCAAAGATGATCAGCGTCTGGGTCGCGATCGACTCGATGAACCAGCCGGCCCGGAACTCCCCCGGCACCGCATCGAAGACAAAGAGCATCAGGGCGAACGTCGCGAAGTCGAACACCGAGCTGATCGGGCCGAAGAGGAACATGAAGCGCCGGATGAAGGATATGTTCCAGTGCGCCGGTGCCAGCAGCTGCTCCTTGTCCACCCGGTCCCCCGGGATGGCCAGCTGGCCGGTGTCGTAGAGCAGGTTGTTGAGCAGGATCTGCCCCGGCAGCATCGGCAGGAAGCTCAGCACCACGGAGGCTGTTGCGGCGCTGAACATGTTGCCGAAGTTGCTGGAGGTGCCCATCAGCACGTACTTGATGGTGTTGGCGAAGATCCGCCGGCCTTCCATGACGCCGTCGGCCAGCACGCCGAGGTCCTTGTCCAGCAGCACGACGTCGGCGGCGTCCTTGGCGACGTCGGTGGCGCTGTCCACGGAGACGCCGATGTCGGCCTGGTGCAGCGCGAGCGCATCGTTGACGCCGTCGCCCATGAACCCGACCGCGCCGCCGCTCTGGCGCAGCAGCCGGATGATCCGGGCCTTCTGCTCCGGCGAGACGCGGGCGAAAATGCTGGCCTCGCGGGCCGCCGCGCTCAACTCCGGGTCGGACATCGCCTCCGCCTCGGCGCCGGTAATGGTCCCGCCGGAGAGCACACCGAGTTCGTCGCAGACCCGCTCGGCCACCTTCGCGTTGTCCCCGGTGGCAATCTTGACCGTAATTCCCAGCCCCTCCAGCCGGTCCAGGGACTCCCGCGCATTCGCCTTGGGCCGGTCGAGGAAGACCAGGAAGCCGGCCAGGACCAGGTCCTTCTCGTCAGCCGGGGACATGTCCTCCATGCCGGCGGCGTCCCGGGTGGCCACGGCCACCACGCGCGAACCGGCGTCGAACTGTTCGTCCAGCAGGGCCTGCACCTTGGCGGGCGTGGCGCCGCACAGGGCCAGGACGTCCTCCGGCGAGCCCTTGGTGATGATCCAGGCGGGGCCGCCGGCTTCGCGGACCAGCACGCTGGTCCGCCGGCGCTGGTGGTCAAAGTCGATCACGTCGAGCCGTTCATAGCGCGAAGGTTCGAATGCCAACGCCTGCGGGGACTGCCAGAGCGCGGCGTCCAGCGGGTTTTGCCCGACGACGGACCGTTTCGCCTCCGCGTAGTCCGCCTCGGTGGCCAGCAGCCCCAGGCTGAACAGCTTATCCGCGGACACGCCGGCCGCCACCGGCAGGGCCGCCGTGAAGCTGATCCTGCCCTCTGTCAGGGTTCCGGTCTTGTCCGTGACCAGGATGTCCATGTCGCCGAGGTCCTCGATGCAGACCAGCCGCTTGACCAGCACTTTGCGTTTGGCCAGCTGGCGGGTGCCGGTGGCCAGGCTCGTGCTGACGACGGCGGGCAGCAGCTGCGGGGTGATTCCGACGGCGATGGCCAGGGAGAACAGCAGCGACTCGATCACCGGCCGCTGCAGCAGCAGGTTGGCGATGAAGATGAGCGAAGTCAGTGCGATGGCCACCTGCAGCAGCAGGAAGGAGAATCGCTTGAGCCCGAGCTGGAATTCGGTCTGCGGCTGCCGTTCGCCCAGGCCGAGCGCAATCCGGCCGAACTCCGCCCGGCCGCCGGTCGCCACCACCACCCCGGTGCAGCTGCCGGACTGGATGACGGTGCCCATGAACAAGCAGGACGTCAGGTCCCCCAGGGCGACGCCGCCGGCCACCGGCGCGGGATCCTTGCCCACCGGCAGCGACTCCCCGGTCAGGATGCTTTCGTCGCAGAGCAGGTCCTTGACCGTCAGCAGGCGCAGGTCGGCCGGGATGATTGCGCCCAGGCCCAGCTGCACGACGTCGCCAGGCACCAGGGCGGTCACGTCCACCTCGCGCGCGGTGCCGTCGCGGAGCACGACGGCGGTGTGCGTGACCCGTGAATGCAGCGCCTCCGCGGCGCGCTCGGCCCGGAATTCGTTGCTGAAGCCCAGGCCCACACTGACAAGCAGGATCACGCCGATGACGATCGAGTTGGTGGCGTCCCCCAGGAAGAGCGAGAGCCCGGCGGTGACGAGCAGGAGGATCAGGATGGGGCTGCGGAATTGCCGGCCCAGCACGGACCAGCCGCTTGCCTCATGCGTGCGGACCGCATTCGGCCCCAGCATGGCAAGCCGCTCCGCCGCTTCCGCTTCGCTTATGCCACCCGCAGCTGAACCCAGCCGGGCGAGCACTGTGCCCGCCTCGGTGCCGGCGGCGTCCGCGATGGTGAGCGGCGGGGAGGCGGACTCCCTGGTTTCGAGCTGTGACATACAGAATCCGTCCGACTACCTCGAGATACCGCTAAGACTACGTCGGGAGCCGCCGGGAGTCATTTGGGTCGGGGAAGGCTCGCGGCCGGGCTGCCGGCCCCGCGGCGAATCCGCCGAAAGGATCCGGCGAATGTCCCGGCAAAACGGCTGCAAAGTCCTGTATATAATTTTTCCCGGTACGGTTTAGCAGAAGGCCGTTGGATAGTTTCTTCGATCCGGCTTCGCTGCCGCTACCACCGCCCTCTTTCGCTGCTGTGGTGCGTTCCGCCTCGCCGGCTCGATTCGACCCGAGCGAAACGGCATCAAGGAATAGTGGTAAGCGAGTCAACCGCAACATCGATCAACCAGCACTTGCATCAGCTCGTGTTGAACAGCGCCGACGTGGAGGAATTCCTCGGCGAATTAGCCCGCGTCTCGGCGCGCAGCCTATCCGAGCCCGGCGACGAAGTCCTGTGTGGAATTACGCTGCTCCGGCAACGGAAAGCCGCCACCGTGGCCAGCAGCAGTACGGCTGCGCAGGCCATGGACGAAATCCAGTACGGCTTCAGCGACGGCCCCTGCGTGACGGCCTCCCGCGAACAGGAAACGGTATACATTGCCGACCTCGATGATGACACGCGCTGGCCGCAGTGCGCCGCCATGGTCCGGGAGCACGGCATGCGCTCCATCCTCGCCGTACCGTTCCTGCTCGACGGCGAAACCCGCGCCGCGCTGAACCTGTATTCACACCGTCCCCACCGCTTTGACGAACGCGCCCAGGAGCTGGCGAGCATCTTCGTGCGACAAACGACCATGGCTCTGGGGCTGGCAGTGCGTTTCGCGCACTTCAGCGAGACGGCCGACAACCTCAAGGCGACGCTGGAGACGCGCACCGCGATCGACGTCGCGGTCGGCATCATCATGGCGCAGAACCGGTGCAGCCAGGCCGAGGCCTTCGAGCTGCTAAAGACCGCATCAAGCACCCGCAACGTCAAGCTTCACGCCGTCGCCTCCGCCATCGTGGACGGTCTGGGCCAGGGCCCGACGCGGACCCACTTCGAGGACTAGGCCCCGGACCCCTCACACCGGGGCCGGTGCGCCCGCTTCTGCCAGCACGGTGCGGATGGTGTCCTCGTCGGCAAGGATCCGGAAATGGCCGCCGGTATCCAGCTGGACGTTCCGCGCTCCGGGAAGCACGCTGCCCTCCGGGATGTGCGGATCGAAGAGGCCGTAGACGGAGGTGATGCGTTCGTTGACGCTCTGCTCGCGGGACAGCTGCAAGGTGACGGCGTTGCGCGGCGACAACGCCCGCAGGCTCGGCAACAGCATGTAGCTTGCGTATCGGGAACCCAAGAACGGGGAGCACACCGCCACCATCCGGGTGATGCGCCGCGTCTGGTCCAGCGACATCATCGTGTACTTGCCGATCAGCCCGCCCTTGCTGTGCGCCACAATCATCGTGTCCCTGAGGTCCCTCTCGTGGAGGTAGTCGGCGATCAGTGCCGCCGCCTTCGGTACCGCGAGCCGGTTGCGCTGCAGCACGGTCACCACGTGCACCGGGTGCCCTGCCTCGTGCAGCTCCCGGATCAGCGGCAGCATAAACCGCCAGTCCTCGTAGATGCCGGGGATGACGACGACGGGCCGTCCGGTGCCGCTGAGGAATTCGTCGGGACTGACGCGGGAGACCGCACTGCGCAGCTGCCGGCCGACGGCGTAGGCATAGTCCCGGGCCCACCAGCCGGCGATCTGGACGAGCGTGCTCACGCGGTGAATCCTTGCGGCGCTTCGCTTTCATCAGCTGCGATGCCGGCGAAGGCAAGGATGGAGCCGGCAACCTCGACGGCACGGTTGTGCTGGACCACGTGCCCGGTTCCTGGGATCTCTTCGAACTGTCCGGTGGCCGCCCGTCCGGCAAGCCGGCGGCACCAGTCCACCGGGGCCACGGGGTCGTTCGCGCCCCGCAGCACGAGGACGGGGGCGCTCACCGCGCCGATCCGCTCCTCGAGGCGGTAGTCCATCATGATCCGCAGGTTCTTCAGGTACCAGACCGGTCCGCAGCGGAGATAGTCGGTGAAAACCAAGGCGTTGGAGGACGGGCTCTCGAAGAACAGGCAGTCCCGGCCCAGTGCCAGGGCCTGCTGCGCTACGGTCGGCCGCTTGTCATTGACCACCGGACCCATCAGCACCACATGGGGTATCCGCTGCGGCTGCTGCAGGGCGGCTTCCACCGCGAACTGGGTCCCCATCGAGTGCCCCACCACCACGAACTCCAGCACTCCCAGCTGCTCGAGCGCGCCCAGGAGGTAGGTGGCCTGCTCCGCAACGGTGAGCGTGTGCTCCGGCGTGGGCGTGGCCCCGAAGCCCGGCAAGTCGATCGAGAACGTGTCAACGGAGTCAGCTAGCAGCCCGTGCAGGCGGCGCAGGTAGCGGTGTGAGGCCCCGATCCCGTGGAGGAGTACGACGGCGGGTGCAGCCGCCTGCGTTCCGGCCGGCCGCCGGGAGGCAAAGACGTGGCCCAGATGGCCAGCGGCCTCGACCTCGATCCGCACGGGCGTGCTCATGGTGGGTCTCGTTTCTGTTCAGTGTCTAGTAAGCATACTGACAGACTCTCGCTGGCCCCGGGCGCCCCGGACCCATTTCGACGGTTCCCTGCCGGTCCGTATCGCGGAAACGTCGTGTGCGCAGGGAACCGTCGAAACGGCGAAACGGCGAAACGGCGAAAAGGCTGGCGCCGCTAGCTGGGCGCCGGACCGAGGGGCTCTTCGGTGCTTTCCCGCTCCGGGGCAGCCTCCTTGAGCTCGACGAAGATTGTGTGGGTCTCGGTGTCGCCGGTGTTCTCGCCCGAGTGGGACTGCGCGGGCAGCCAGCGCGCCAGCCCGGAGGGAAGTTCGACGTCGACCTCCCGGCCGTGGGCGGAGAGCCGGCGGCGGAAGCTGCTGAGCGTGATCATCACGCTGTCGGGATGAGAATGCTCGACGGTATTTTCCCCGGGCTGGTCCGTGTACTCCAGCACGCGCACCCGTTCATTCTCGAATACCACCCGGTACAAGCCCGGGTTCGTTGCCACCGGATCCTGGTCCATGGCCAGACTCTAGTCCCGGCGGAAGTCGCGCGCCAGAGCGTACTGCGGCCGGCTGTACTAGGGCATGCCTCCACTGTAGTTTGGTGTGACCATCCGGGGGTGAAACCCACGGACCCACCATCGGAGGAACGCATGAGCAACAAGCCAGTCGAGCCCGAGGACATCGTGAATGACGGTGTGGAGGGCGCCCAGAAGCCCGTCCCGCGCGAAGGTAGCGGCATTGACACTCCCCAGACGGCGGCGGGCGCTCCGGAATCCGGCACGTCCGGAACGCACGCACCGGGCAAGAGCGACTCGCAGACGGTGCCTGGACCGGCAGAGGAAGACGACGAAAAGACAGCGGACGACCGCGGCCTCACCACCGACACCACGCCGGACTGAGCAGCCGCCGCCGGCCGGCCTAGCTGGCGGCCGGCGCGATGTTGACGAGCCAGTCCACTCCGAACTTGTCCTTGCACATGCCGAAGGTGTCTCCCCACGGGGCCTTCTCCAGCGGCATCGTCACGGTGCCGCCATCTGACAGCTTGTCCCAGTAGCCGCGCAATTCAGCCTCGTCGGTGCCGCTGAGGGACACCGAGAAGTTGTTGCCGGGGGTGTAGTCCATGCTGTTCGGGGTGTCGGCACCCATCAGCACCAGCCCCTTTTCGCCGGTCAGCATGGCGTGCATGATCTTGTCCTGCTCGGCAGGGTCCTCGCTGGCCTGGAATTCCGCGAAGGTGCTCATATTCAGCTCGCCGCCAAACACAGACTGGTAGAAGGTCATGGCCTCCCGCGCGTTGTCGCGGAAGCCAAGGTAAGGGTTAAGCGTGGTCATATCCGGGACTCCTTGGTAGCGGGTGGCGGCGGTGCGGGCGAAATCAACGCCCGCTCCGCCGCAGCGTACAGGCATATCCTGCCCGAAACCGTGCAGTCTTCATAGGGCCCGCCCGCCGCCAGGGAGCTGTCCCCGGCGGCGGCTCCCGTCGGAGGCCGCCTAGGCGGTCTGGCCGGCGTGCTCCCCTTCGGCGATTTCTTCGAGCAGCTTGTCGTTGAACGCCGGCAGATCGTCCGGGTTCCGGCTCGTCACGAGGCCCTGGTCCACCACCACTTCCTCATCCGTCCAGTTCGCGCCCGCGTTCTTCAGGTCGGTCTGAAGCGTGTGGTACGAGGTGAGGTTCCGACCGCTCACGACGCCGGCGTCGATCAGCAACCAGGGGCCGTGGCAGATCGAGGCCACCGGCTTGTGCTGTTCAAAGAAGCCGCGGGCGAAGGCTTGGGCACCTTTGTCGACGCGGAGGTGGTCGGCGTTTACGACGCCGCCGGGAATCACGAGGGCATGGAAGTCGGAGGCGTTGGCCTGGTCGACGGTCAGGTCGACGTCGAAGGTCTCACCCTTTTCCGTGCCGTCATAGCCCTGCAGCTTTCCGCTCTTGGGCGCCACCAGGGTGGGTTCGCCGCCCGCGTCCTTGACCGCGTTCCACGGGCTGGTCAGCTCGATCTGCTCAACGCCGTCCGTCAGCAGAAACGCGACCTTCTTGCCTGCGATGTTGTGTTCCGACATGTGTCCTCCTCTAGCCAGCGCGAGGGTCCAAGAGCCGTTCGGCCGTTCATGTCCCACGCGGAGAGATTGGTGCCTTACCCAGTCAACTCTAGGAAACAGGAAAATAATAAGCAAGCTGACTATGTGGTTGATTTGTTGCATTTCTATGGACTTCCCGTTGCTGCTGTGGCTATGGTGACGGAAGATGCCGAACTAATCGTCTCGACCTATGCGCCGCACCTGGGGGGTGTTGCACGTGTTGCACGAACGATCTTTCGGGCGCGCCCCGCGCCTGCTTCGACCCGTGTTGCTGGCCGGTGCAGCGACGGCGCTGTGGCTGGCACTTTCCGCAACAGCCGCCAGCGCAGAGACCGGCACGGACCTGGAAATTCCGGGGGGCCTGAACGCAGCATCTTCCTCTCCGTCTACCCCGCCGGAATCCGCGAGCAGGTCAGCGTCCCGAAGTGCCGGGGGCGACAGCTCTGGGCTGTTGTCCCCGGTTTTGGGGCAGGTCGCGGGCTCCGTTGAAAGGGTTATTGCCTCAATTCCCGCAGCGCCAGCGGTTGTTCCCGCGAGCACGGTGACCGACCTGGCTTCCCCCGCCGTCGAACTGGTGGACACCGGTGCCGCCGCCCTGGTGGGGACCATCATCCCCGTCGCGACCGAGGCGCTGCCCGCCACCGCTCCCGCGGTGGAGCCGCTGGGGGATGTGCTGACCGGCGCGCAGGCGCTCCCACTGCCTCCCGTCGCCTCTGCGCCGCCCGCCCCCGCGGGGCCGGAGGCCGCCCGACTTGACGCGACGCCTGCACGAACGGGCGGGGCCGCGACCTCGCACCCGAACGCCACCCGTGCCGACGCCGCAGCAGTCCCCACGCCGGCAGCCGATGAGTACAGCCCCCCACAGTCAGGGACCCTCCCCGTGCCGCCTGCAGTAGGCGGATCCGTCGCCCCACTTCAGCCGGGCGGCGACCTCGGCGGTGAGGAACTCCCTAGCGTTGTCCCCGGGGTGTCTGGTTGGGGGGCGGGCAGTAGCCAGTCTCCGTCCGGACCGAGTGCAGCCACCGTGACCGCACCCTTCCAGCTTCGACCGCCGCCCGGCGTGAGCGAGGCCACCAAACCGCTGCCCCAAGCTTCCAAACCGGCGTCTTTCGACCCCGGATCTTCTCCCGACTAGTTGGAGCCCCTCTGCCCCGCAACGGGCGGACCACGGCTCATCGGACTGCCCATGCAGTCCGCAACACCAACATCTTCAGGAGAAAACATCATGCATACGAACTTGCGCAGAGGGCTGCTTGGCACCCTCTTTGCCGGCGGCCTCCTGGCCCTCGGAACCTCCGTCGCCTGCGCGGCGGATACAACCTCCGGAAGCGACGGCCTCGCCTCCGGCACCCAGGTCATCGCCCCGGTGACGCTCGGGGCGACGTCGATCGGGACCCTCGGCGACTCCGCCGCCACCACCGGCGGGACCACAGCGCCGGCGCCGGCCAGCGCCGGCGGAAACACCACCTCCGGCGAAGACGGAACCCTGTCCGGCACGCAGGTCGCTTCACCTGTCACCGCACCGGTGACGCTCGGGGCGACCCCGATCGGGACCCTCGGCGACTCCGCCGCCACCACCGAGGGGACCACCGGCGGGACCACAGCACCGGCACCGGCCAGCGCCGACGGGAGCACCACCTCCGGCGAAGACGGAACCCTGTCCGGCACCCAGGTCATCGCMCCCGTCACCGCACCGGTGACGCTCGGGGCGACGTCGATCGGGATCCTCGGCGACTCCGCCGCCACCACCGAGGGGACCACCGGCGGGACCACCGCACCGGCACCGGCCGACGCCGGCGGAAACACCACCTCCGGCGAAGACGGAACCCTGTCCGGCACCCAGGTCATCGCACCCGCCACCGCACCGGTGACGCTCGGGGCGGCCTCGATCGGGGTCCTCGGCGACTCCGAGGCCTCTGCGGGAGTCCCAACGGAGGCCGGAACTGAAGAGGCCGTCACGCCGCCGGGCTTGGACGCCGGAGGCGAAGCGGGAGGCAACGCGGACGGTTCCGGCGCTGCCGTCGGAATGCAGGGCACCCTCCCGACGGCGGAGTTCCCGTCGACCGGCCAGGCTGCTCATCCTGCCGGCGTGGCCGCGCGGCTCGAGGCTCCGGCCTCCGGAGCGGGCATGTTGGCTATGACGGGAACCACTGACGGGTTACACCTTGTGGCGCTGGCCCTTCTGTGCGGCGGCGGCCTCCTGCTAGCGCTGCGGCTCGTACTGCAGCGCCGGGACGGCTAGAGCCGGTTCGCATCGGAAGGCTCAGTTCGGAAGGCTCAGCGAGTGGGCCCCGTCGCCGGCGGGGTCCGCTCACTGCGCGCCCTCTGGTCACGACGCACGCCCGTGATTACGCTGGCGTGTATCCACAGCTTCAGGACCGCAGGAAGTAGGACACCATGGACGAACGGGACATCCTCCAGCGCATCACCGCCCTTGTGGACGAGGAACGTGAGCTCCGGGAACAGGCCGAGTCCGCGAGCGCCGACCATGACCACGTGCCGGACCGGCTTCGGCTCAGGCAGCTCGAGGAGGACCTCGACCAGTGCTGGGACCTGCTGCGGCAACGGCGGGCGAAGAGGCAATACGGCGAGAATCCCGACGATGCGGAGGCCCGCCCGGTCACGCAGGTGGAGGGCTACAACGGCTAGTCCCCACAGCCCCGGTCCCCGGCGGCATCGCCTCCTCTAATTCCGGTTACCCGGCGGAGGTCTTAACAGCCCCTGCCGCCGGTGCTCCGACTACTTGAGCAGGTCGACGTCGGACACCATGTCGATGTGGGCCAACATGGCTTCGGCGGCGCCTGCGGCATCCTGCGCCCGGATGGCATCCGCAATCTTCCGGTGTGAGGCAATGGACTGCTCGGGGCGCCCCGGTTGTCCGAGGGATTCGATCCGGGTCTCCAGGATCATTTCAGCGATAAAGGCCATCAGCTGGCCCAGGACCGCGGAGTGGGCGGCGGCCGTGACGGCCTGATGGAAGAGTTCATCCCCGCGCGCACCCTTTGAGCCTGCGGCCACCTCCTCGGCCATGACGTCAATCGCCGCGTCAATCGCCTGCATGTCCTGGTCCGTCCGCCGCGCGGCCGCTAGTTCGGCGAGCTTGACCTCCAACGTGCTGCGGGCCTCGACGATCTCGGGAAGCCTGCTGCGGTGTTCGCGCAGGCCCTTGATCACCGCGGGGACGTTGGGGCGGTACACCAGGACGGCTCCGGTGCCGTGCTGGACGTCAATCACGCCAAGCACCTCCAGCGCCACGAGCGCCTGGGCCAGCGTGGCGCGGGAGACCCCGAGCCGTTCGGCCAGGTCCCGCTCGGCCGGCAGGAGGTCGCCGGGGCCCAGTTGGGCCGACTCGATGAAGTCCAGGAGCTGCGCCACGAGCTGCTCGTACAGACGCGGCCTGGACACACGGGAAATCTCCGGGACCTCAGACTTCTTTGCCATCTCCAACATCCTCCCGACGTAGCGACTCCCCCATCCTATCCCTGAGGCGTATTGACAAACTCACCTAGTGTCTAAGAGGCTAGGCCAGTAGTCCTGTAATCCACATCACACTAGTCCCCGGAGGAACAAAGATGTCCGCTCCCGTGCTTTCCATCATCGTCTTGGCGGTGATGTTCCTGCTGGCCACGGTGCTGCCCCTCAACATGGGTGCGCTGGCCTTTGTCGGCGCCTTCCTGCTTGGCTCGGTTTTCCTTGGCATGTCCACCAACGAGATTCTGGCCAATTTCCCCGGCGGGCTGTTCCTGACGATCGTCGGGGTGACCTACCTCTTCGCCATCGCACAGAACAACGGCACCATTGACCTTCTGGTCCGGGGCGCCGTGCGGATGGTGGGCAGCAAGGTCGCCCTCATTCCGTGGGTCATGTTCGCCATCACCGCGCTGATCACCGCCGTCGGCGCCCTGTCCCCGGCCGCCGTCGCCATCATCGCGCCGATCGCCCTGAGCTTTGCCGCGAAGCACAAGATCAACCCGCTGATGATGGGCATGATGGTGATCCACGGCGCCCAGGCAGGCGGTTTCTCGCCGATCGCCGTCTACGGCGTCACGGTCAACGGCATCATCGCCAAGACGGACCTTGCGGCGAGCCCGATGGCTATCTTCCTGGCGAGCTTCTTCTTCAACCTCGTCATCGCGCTTGTGCTGTTCGTTGTCCTTGGCGGTAACAAGCTGCTCTCCTCCAAGACCGGCCGGCTCATCGAGCAGGCGGCCGAGACCCGCATGAAAGTCAGCGTCGGCGCCCGCACGGCCGGCGTCACCCTGCAGGGCTCAGGTTCGGACATCTCCCCCGCCAGCGTGTCCGCCAAGGGCAGCAGCGCGGGTTCGTCTGCCGACAGTACCGCCGCCACCTCCGCCGGCGCCCGGGCGACCGTTCCGCAGCTGGTCACCGTCCTCGGCCTGATCGCGCTGGCCGTGATCTCACTCGGGTTCAAGGTCGACGTCGGATTCGTCTCCATCACGATCGCCATCATCCTGGCCCTGGTCTCACCCGAGGCCCAGAAGGGGGCAGTGAACAAGATCAGCTGGTCCACCGTCCTGCTCATCTGCGGCATGTTGACCTTCGTCGGCGTGCTCGAAGAGGCCGGCACCATCAAGTTCGTCTCCAACAGCGTCGCCGACCTCGGCATGCCGCTGCTCGCGGCCCTGCTGATCTGCTACATCGGCGGCATCGTCTCCGCCTTCGCCTCCTCCACCGCCATCCTGGCCGCGCTCATCCCGCTGGCAGTCCCGTTCCTGGCCAGCGGCGAAATCGGCGCCATCGGCGTGATCGCCGCGCTGGCCGTCTCCTCCACGATCGTGGACGTCTCGCCGTTCTCCACCAACGGCGCCCTGGTGCTGGCCAACGCTCCGGAGGACGTGGACAAGGACAAGTTCTACAAGCAGATCCTCGCCTACAGCGGCATCGTCGTCGTCGCGGGGCCGGCCATCGCCTGGCTTGTCATGGTTGTCCCCGGCTGGATGTAGCTGCCCCCGGCCGATGCCGGCGCACGCACTGCACACCCTGGAACTGAAAAGAAAAGGATCGATTATGAGCAAGGAATCCGACCTCCCCAACGCTGGCCCGCTGGCCGGCTACCTCGTGGTGGACCTCAGCCGTGCCCTTGCCGGCCCGCACGCCGGGATGATGCTGGCGGATCTCGGCGCTCGGGTAATCAAGGTTGAAAACCCCGGCACCGGGGACGACACCCGCGGCTGGGGACCGCCCTTCGTAGGCCCCGAGGACGACCCGCAGGCCACGTACTTCCTGTCCTGCAACCGCAACAAGGAGTCCATCGCCCTGGATTTGAAGAGCGACGACGGGCGCCAGATCCTGCGGGAACTGCTCACGAAGGCCGACGTCGTGGTGGAGAACTTCCGCCCCGGCGTCCTGGACCGGCTCGGATTCTCGACGTCGGAAATGCATGCGTTGAACCCGGCACTCGTGATCCTGTCGATCACCGGCTTTGGGCATGACGGGCCGGAGGCCGCCCGCAGCGGCTACGACCAGATCCTGCAGGGTGAGGCCGGGCTGATGTCCCTCACCGGTTCCGGGCCTGACGATCCGCAGCGGGTGGGGGTGCCGATCGCCGACCTGCTCTCCGGGATGTACGGGGCCTTCGGCACCCTCGCCGCACTGCTGCAGCGCGAAAGGACGGGCAAGGGGCAGATCGTCCGGACCTCCCTGCTTTCGGCCCTGATCGGGGTGCATGCGTTCCAGGGCACGCGGCAGACCGTCGCCGGGGACTTGCCGCAGGCACAGGGTAACCACCACCCATCCATCGCCCCCTACGGGCTGTTCCATTGCCGCCAGGGCAAGGTGCAGATCAGTGTGGGCAGCGAGAAGCTGTGGAAGAGCTTCGCCGGCGCGTTCGGGATCGACACCACCCGGCCGGAGTTCGCCACCAACGCTGACCGGGTGCGCAACCGCGAAAAGGTCATTGACGCGGTCGAGGACGCCTTTGCCGGCTATGAAGCCGAGCCCCTGCTGGCCAGGCTGAACGAGGTGGGCATCCCGGCCGGAAAGGTACGGACCCTGGACGAGGTCTACCAGTGGGAGCAGGTCCACTCGCAGGGCCTGGTGATCGACGTCGACCACCAGGTCCTGGGAAAAATCAGCCTGCCCGGCCCCCCGCTGCGGTTCTTCGACCCGGGCGACGCACGGGAGACCACCCTGACATCGCACAGCGCCCCACCCCTGCTGGACCAGGACGGAGGCAACATCCGCCGCTGGCTGGACAGCGCTTCGGGCGTCCCGACGGCGGCCGGCGCCCAGGGCCGGGGCGGGCACTGACATGCTGGCAGAGCAGAAGGTCCGGCACCTCGATGCCACTGCGCTGATAGCCACGGTGCTGGACCCGGGCTCCTACCGCAGCTGGGACAAACCGGTGACTGACCCGGATCCAAGCCCCGCCTACCGGGCGGAGCTGGCGGCGGCCCGTGAGAAATCCGGCGTGGACGAATCAGTCCTCACCGGTGAAGGGTTGATCCGCGGCCGCCGGGTCGCCGTGATCGTCAGCGAATTCCGTTTCCTCGCGGGTTCGATCGGGGCCGCCGCGGCCGAACGAATCGTCCTGGCTGTCGAAAGGGCCACCGCGGAAGGCCTGCCTCTGCTGGCGGGACCTGCGTCCGGCGGCACGCGGATGCAGGAGGGGACGCTGGCGTTCCTGTCGATGATCAAGATCACCGCCGCCGTCCGCGCACACCGGCAGGCAGGCTTTCCCTACCTCGTGTATCTGCGCCACCCCACCACCGGCGGCGTGATGGCTTCCTGGGGTTCGCTCGGCCACATCACCGTGGCGGAACCAGCCGCGCTTCTGGGGTTTCTTGGCCCGCGGGTCTACGAGGCGCTGCACGGCACGCCCTTCCCGGAGAACGTCCAGGTGGCGGAGAACCTCTTCGACAAAGGACTCGTCGACGCGGTGGTTCCGCCGGGGCAACTGCCCGATATCGTCAACCGTGCGCTGGATATCCTCAGCCCCGGCTCCCCGGCGCCGGTGGGTCCGCCGCCGACTCTCAGCGTGGCCCCCTCGGACGCCGGGGCCTGGACCTCGATTGAGATTTCGCGGAATCCCCGCCGGCCCGACCTCCGCCAGCTCCTGGCCCACGGGGCACGGGACGTCCTGCCGCTCAACGGCACCGGCCAGGGCGAGAAGGACCCCGGGCTGCTGCTGGCCTTGGCCCGTTTTGGCGAGAGGTCCTGCGTCGTACTCGGCCACTCGCGGCCGAGGCCGTCGCAGCAGACGGCCATGGGACCGGCTTCCCTCCGTGAGGCGCGGCGCGGCATGCGGCTGGCGGAGGAGCTGGGCCTGCCCCTGCTGACGGTCATCGACACCGGCGGCGCGGCGCTGTCCAAGGAAGCCGAAGAAGGCGGCTTGGCCGGCGAAATTGCCCGGTCCCTCCATGACCTCATCGGCTTGCGGTCGCCCTCCGTCTCGGTGCTGCTGGGGCAGGGCGCCGGAGGCGGTGCGTTGGCGCTGCTGCCGGCCGACCGGACCGTGGCAGCCCAGCATGCCTGGCTGTCCCCGCTGCCGCCCGAGGGAGCAAGCGCCATCGTGCACCGCAGCACCGAGTTTGCGCCGGCGATGTCCGCATCCCAGGGCGTCAACGTCGCGGCCCTGCACGCCAACGGACTAATAGACCACATCGTTGACGAACGCCCCGACGCCGCGTTGGAGGCCCGGGCGTTCTGCCGGCGGATGGGACAGGCAATTGAATACGAGCTCTCCCTGGTCTCGGCCTCCGGGATCGGCGAACTCATTCCGCGCCGGCTCGAAAAGTACGCGAATCTGGGCCGCAGCCTCCGCGCCTAGGGCATCGCGAGGGGACGACGGGGGAATGTTCCGCCGTCGTCCTTTCGCTTGCCCGGCCGGCGGTCCATGCTGGTGCCATGCAGATCGCGTTCCTGGGCGACGTCATGCTCGGCCGGCTGGTCAACGACTACCTGAAGACCGCCGGTCCCGCCTATCCCTGGGGTGACACGCTGCCGGTCCTGCGGCGGGCGGACGTGAGGATCGCCAACCTGGAATGCGTGCTGGCCGACGGCGGCAGACCCGAGCCCGGCAAGGTCTTCACCTTCCGCAGCGACCTGAAGAACGTGCGCAGCCTGGTCTCCGCGCAGATCGACCTGGTGTCGCTCGCCAACAACCACGTCCTCGATTACGGTCCGGACGCCCTGCGGGAAATGCTGCCTGCACTGGACCGGCACGGGATCCTGCATGCGGGCGCTGGCACGGACCCGGCCTCGGCCCGGCGCCCGGCCGTCCGCAGGGTCGGCGGCACCGCCGTCGGGTTCGTGGCGTTTACGGACAACCAGCCGGACTGGGAGGCAGCGCCCGGGTCCCCAGGCGTGTACTACGTCCCTGTTGCAGACCGCGGGGAGCGGGTCGGGCAGCTGCTCGAGTTGGTGGAGCGGACCAAGTCGCGTGTCCAGCTGCTCGTCGTTTCGGCGCATTGGGGCGGCAACTGGGGCTCCGGCGCCCCGCCCGAGCATCGCGCACTGGCGCGGCAGCTGGTCGACGCGGGCGCCGACGTCGTGTTCGGGCATTCGCCGCATATCTTCCGCGGCGTCGAGGTGTACCGGAACCGGCCGATCATCTACGGCGCCGGGGACTTCGTCGATGACTATGCGGTGGACCCCGAGGAGCGCAACGACTTTTCCTTCATCTTCCTGCTGGAGGCCGACGGCGGGGCGCCGCGGCAGCTGCGCTTGTTTCCCACCCTCATCGCCGACTTCCAGGCCCGGTTGGCAGTCCGAGACGCCCGGGATGTCGCGGACCGGATGTCCCGGCTGTGCGGGGAGCTGGGCACCGGAAGCAGCTGGAATGCCGGCGAAAGGTGCCTGGAAATCCCTCTGGCGTAGCCGCCGCTGCCGCCGGCCGCCGGACGCGGAGTCCGATAGCCCCTGATTAATCCACGCTGCAGGGCCTACCATATGGACGGGGGGCACTCGAAAAGCACCATGCTTACTGGGAGGCCACGATGTTTACCACTATCCGCAATCTTTTCCCGCACGTGCAAAAAACATTCGTGGATCCCGGCTGGCGCCGTCCCCGGCCCGGCGCTGCTGCTCCCCCGCCGGACGGCACACGGCCGCGGCGCTTCGTGGGCGGCCTGGCAGCCCTCCTGCTGGTAACGGGCGGGGGCCTGGCGGCCGCTGCGCCTTCTGCCGCCGCCGAACCGGCACAAAGCTACATTGTCGTGCTCAAGGACGGCACCGGCGATGCCGGGGCCTTGGCCGCGGCCCAGCAGGCCAAGTTCGGTTTCAGTGGCTCCAACGTGTACCGGAGCGCTGTGAGCGGCTACGCCGGCACCATGACGGCCAGCCAGGCCAAGAACCTCGCCGCCGATCCCAGCGTCGATTTCGTCACGCTCGGCCGGCACTTCGAGGAGCCCGAAGAGCCCACCACACCCAACACCGAGATCGCTCCGTTGTGGTGGCAACGGATCGGCGGCGATCCGGAAGCGGCCAAGGACGCCGTACGTGCCGGCACTGGCAATGAAAATGGCTCCGCAGTCAATGTGGCGGTCATCGACAGCGGCATCGACGGCAAGCACCCCGACCTGAACGTCCAGGGAGGGATCGACTGCACCTCCGGGAAACCGGTCGAAGTGACGCCCATTGACGTGCTTGGCCACGGCACGTCGGTGGCCGGTGTCATCGGTGCCCGCAACAACGGCTCCGGCATCATCGGCGTGGCACCGGGCACCCCGCTCTGGTCCGTACGGGTCGTCTCCAACACCGGTTCCATCACCGAGGAGAGCCTGATCTGCGCCATTGACTGGGTGACCTCAACCCACAAGGACGACAACGAGGACAACGACATCGCCGTCGCCAATATCAGCATCGGCGGCCCGGGCTCCGACACCGCCAACTGCGGCAAGGGCACCGACCCGATGCACTACGCGATCTGCCGCTCGGTCAGGGCCGGCGTGGCGTACGCCGTCGCAGCCGGAAACTCGGCCGCGGACCTCGCCGGGACGGTCCCCGCGGCCTACCACGAGGTGCTGACCGCGACCGCCATGGCGGACTTCGACGGAAAGCCCGACGGACTCGCTGCCAGCCTGTGCGGCCGTGATGACTGGCGGCGCCTCGGACAGTTGGACGACCGGCCGGCGTTCTTCTCGAACTTCGCCGTCAACGCCAGGGACATGGAGCACACGGTCGCCGCGCCGGGTGTGTGCATCCTGTCCACCGTGCCCGGTGGCTACGGCGTGAACCATGGCACCAGCTTCGCCAGTCCGGCAGTGGCAGGCGCAGTGGCCCTGTGCATCGACCAGGGAGCCTGCCAAGGATCGGGCGCGGAGGTCACCCAGCAGTTCCTGGACACCGCCGAGTCGTACAACAGCCGGCACCCGGACTTCGGGTTCATTGGAGATCCGCTCCGGCCGGCCGGTGCGAAGTACTACGGCTATCTGACTCAAATCACCCGGCTCTGAGGCGCCGCCGCAGCCACGCTGTCCGTTTCGACGGTTCCCTGCCGAATCGACGTTTGGATACGTCGAGGGTGCACGGAACCGTCGAAACGGCGGAGCGGGAGCCGACGGCGGGTCAGGCCACCGGAGCGCCTGCGAGCCGTCCGGCCGGCGGCTCCGCCGCGACGCCGGCGTCGTTCGGATAGATCATCTCTGCGGGCGCGTTGGAGTTGCGCTTGGCCAGGGGGTAGAACACCAGGGCGGTGACCACAAGGCCCACCAGCCACGAGATGTCGGATCCACCCAGCACCTTGGTCATCGGGCCGGTGTAGAGCGTCTGCGCCAGGAACGGAATCTGGGCGGCGATGCCGATCGCGTAGGAGATCAGCGCCGTCTTGTTCCACCGCCCGTAGCGGCCGTTCGGGTCGTACAGGGCCGGGATGTCGACCTTTTCCTTGGAGATCAGGTAGTAATCCACGAGGTTGATGGAGCTCCAGGGGATGAAGACCATAAGCAGCAGCAGCACGAAGTTCTTGAAGTTGGCGAGGAAGTCCGGGGAGGCCAGCATGGCGATCAGCACGGTGAGTCCGATGAAGCCGATCACGTAGGCGAACCGGGTCCGCGACGGGGCGGCGGTCTTGCGGGTGAAGGCCGTGACGGACGTCAGCATGGTCATGTAGCCGCCGTAGGCGTTCAGGGTGTTGACTGTCAGCTTCCCGGTCACAATGACCAGGTAGATGACGACGGCGATCAGGCCGCCGCCGCTGAGGTTGCCCAGGAAGGCAACCTGGCCGTCCAGGAACCGCTGGCCCTTGGGCAGCGCCAGCGACGCGAACAGCGCGCCGAGCGTCATGGACCACTGGGAGCCCAGCACGGTGCCGAGGAAAGCGGCCAGGAAGGTCTTCCGTGCCGGGGTTTTCGAGGGCAGGTAGCGCGAGTAGTCCGCGACGTAGGGACCGTAGGTCAGCTGCCAGCCGGCGCCCAGCGAGATGGCGAGCAGAAAAGTGGGGAACTCGAAGGTGCCGGAGGCGAGAAGGGCCCCGACGTCCTGGCTCGCGAAGAGCCGGATGCCAAGGTAGGTGAAACCCAGTACGCCGATGACGGTCGAGATGCGGCCCAGCACGTGGATGTACTTGTAGCCCAGCGTGGCCACAAGCACCGTTAGCGCGCCGAAGATCACCATGCCCACGGCGGGGGTTCCGGTGCGGGTGATTTGATCAATGGCCTGGCCTGCGAGGACGGTACCGGTCGCCGCGAAGCCGAGGTACATGATGATGACGAGCACCAGCGGAATCACCGCCCCGAAGACGCCGAACTGAGCCCGGCTGGAGATCATCTGCGGCAGGCCGAGCTTCGGTCCCTGGGCCGCGTGCAGAGCCATCACCGCGCCGC
This sequence comes from Arthrobacter sp. 10T44, assembly GCF_056393885.1. Lineage (NCBI taxonomy): Bacteria > Bacillati > Actinomycetota > Actinomycetes > Micrococcales > Micrococcaceae > Arthrobacter > Arthrobacter sp. 10T44. Next base: position 738,329 of record NZ_JBFTGT010000001.1, read on the forward strand.
CGAGCAGATTGCCGATCAGAAGCCCCAGAATTGCCCAGAGCGCATCGGCGCCGAACAGCACGGCAAGGGCGCCGTCGACGATCGCCGTAATCTGCATGTTCGCCCCGAACCACAGCGTGAACTGCTGCCCGGGAGATCCGTGGCGTTCATTTTCCGGAACGAAGTCGATGGAGCGGCGCTCGACGCGCCGCCCGGCGGTTTCCGTTCGTGTCGAAGCTTGCATGCTCGTCCTCACTAGAGATCTGGGTGGGTTTGTCCGTCCATCTGAGCACGTCCCGTGATCTGCATCACGGGGGTAGCCGGCGCTTGTGTCCGGGATTCCGGACAGTTGGCAGACTGATGCCCACGCTCCCGCCCGATTCTTCCGCAGCCGGCCGGCACCCGTTTCGACGGTTCCCTGCCGGTTCGACGCTAGGAAACGTCCGGTGTGCACGGAACCGTCGAAACGGCGGGGGAACCGCGCCGGATAGCCGCCGTTTACCTCCCGGAAACAAACCCGACACGCGCCCTTCACGAAGGGACGATTTCTGTAACTTCCCCGCAACGTTGCGCCCGACTGCCTGAAACACGCCGCCGGGAGGATTGAACCCGGTTGGGGACCGGCGGCGAGGTGTCCCGGTACGGCGATTTGTTGGAAGGGAACGCAGGTGGAACTCACCGCGGGAAACGTCTGGATCATGTTCTCGGCAGCCCTAGTGCTGCTGATGACCCCCGCCCTCGGGCTCTTTTACGGCGGCATGACCCGGGCCAAGGCCTCCCTGAACATGATCATGATGAGCTTCGTCTCGGCCGGCATCGTGGGTGTCGTTTGGGTACTCTGGGGCTACTCGATGACCACCGGCAAGGGCTTCCTGGGCATCTTCGGGGATCCCTTCGCCAACTTCGGGCTGGCCAGGCTCATGGGCTCCCCCGACCTCCTCAAGGCCGGCTTCAGCGCAACCTTCGCGATCATCACCGTCGCCCTGATCAGCGGCGCCATCGCCGACCGCGCCAAGTTCACCGCCTGGGCGCTCTTCGTTCCGGTTTGGATCACCGTCGTCTACTGCCCGCTGGCCTTCATGGTCTGGGGCGGCGGGCTGATGAGCGCCGGCGGTGCCGTGAGTTCCGTCTTCGGCCAGGTGATCGACTTCGCCGGCGGCACCGTGGTGGAAATCAGCTCCGGCACCGCCGCCCTGGTCCTGGTCCTGATCCTGGGCAACCGCCACGGCTTCGGCAAGGACCCGGCACACCGCCCGCACAACATCCCGTTCATCATGCTCGGCGCCGGGATCCTCTGGTTCGGCTGGTTCGGCTTCAACGCCGGTGCCGCGACGACGGTGGAACAGGCGGGCCTGATCTGGGTCAACACCCTCGCCGCCCCCGCGGCCGCCATGCTGAGCTGGCTCGTGGTCGAAAAGGTCCGCCACGGCCACCCCACCTCGCTCGGTGCGGCCTCCGGCGTGGTGGCCGGCCTCGTCGCGATCACTCCCTCCTGCGCCAACGTCAGCCCGCTCGCCGCCGTCGGACTGGGCCTGGTGGCCGGCGCCGCCTGCTGCGTGTTCGTGGACTTGAAGTACAAGTTCGGCTTCGATGACTCGCTCGACGTCGTCGGCGTCCACCTCGGCGGCGGGCTGATCGGCACGCTCGCGCTCGGCCTCATCGCCCTGCCGGCGGACGGACATGGCGGAGGGCTCTTCTACGGCGGCGGCCTGCACCAGCTGGTCGCCCAGACGGTCGCCGTGCTGATCACTTTCACGCTGTCCGGCCTGGCCACGGCGGTCATCGGGCTCGCGATCCACAAGGCCGTCGGTTTCCGTGTCAGCCACGAAGCCGAGGTGGCCGGCGTGGACCGCTCCGAGCACGCCGAAACCGCCTACGAATTCGACGGCCTGGCCCACAGCCGCTTCAACCCGTTCGGCCACCACGCCCAGGCGCACCACGCCGCCGCTGCACCGCACGGCCAGCAGGAGCGCGTCAAGGAAGACAGCCTCGCCTAAGCGCGGCCGGGCACGGAGCACGGCCGAATCAACCGCCTGACAGAATGGCCTCATGGAACTCGCCCTCGGACTGCTGGTTCTCGTGGCCGTTGTCTGTGCCGGCAGCGCACTGGGCCGGAAGCTCAACGTTTCCGTTCCCCTGCTGCTGGTGCTGGCCGGCGTCGCGGGGTCCTTCCTCCCCTTTGTCCCGCGCATTGAGCTGAACCCGGAGCTGGTCCTCGTCGGGCTGTTGCCCCCACTGCTTTACGCCGCCGCCTTGCGGACCTCGCTCTTCGATTTCGGTTCCAACCGCCGCGCCATCGCGCTGCTCTCGGTGGGCTACGTCATCTTCGGAACCCTCGCCGTCGGCTTCGTGGTCTGGTGGCTGTTCCCGGAAATCCCGCTGGCCGCCGCGATCGCCCTGGGCGCCGTCGTCGCACCGCCGGATGCCGTGGCCGCGACGGCCATCGCCCGGAAGGTGGGCATGCCCCGCCGGATTGTTACCATCCTGGAGGGCGAATCCCTGGTCAACGACGCCACCGCGCTGGTCTGCCTGCGCGCCGCCATCGCGGCGATCGCCGGGACCGTGTCCGCGGCCGGGATCGCCGGCGGCTTCCTGCTCGCGGCCGGCGGCGGGCTGGTGGTCGGCCTGGCTGCCGCCTACGTGCTGACCGAGCTCCGCAAGCGGATCCGCAACGTCGCGATCAACACCTCGACATCGCTGATGGCCCCGTTCGTCGCCTACCTTCCGGCCGAGGCGATCCACGCTTCCGGTGTCCTCGCCGTCGTCGTCACCGGGCTCGTAATGGGAACCAAAGCGCCGTCCATGCCCAACGGCGCGGCCCGGCTGAGCCAGCGAAGTAACTGGAACACGGTGCAGTTCCTGCTGGAAAACTCCGTGTTCCTGCTGATCGGACTGCAGGTCCGGACCATCATCGAGGGCATCCAGGACGACTCGCTTGGCGCCGGCCGGATCTGGGCGGGCTGCGCGGTGATTCTGCTGGCGGTGTTGCTGCTCCGGCCGGTGTGGGTCTTCCCGGCGACATACCTGCCCCGGCTGATTCCGAGCGTGCGGCGCGATGACCCGGCGCCGCCGTGGCAGTTCGCCGCGATCGTGTCCTGGGCCGGGATGCGCGGGGTGGTGACGCTGGCCGCGGTGCTGGTGCTGCCCGCGGACCTGGAGCACCGGTCCGTGCTGATCCTGGCCGCGATGGTGGTGGTCGGCGGGACGCTGGCGTTGCAGGGCTTCACCCTGCCGGCACTGGTCCGGCTGCTCCGGGTCCAGGGCCCGGACCAGCGCGAGGATGCCCTGAACCAGGCGTCCCTGATGCAGCTGGCTACCGCGGCCGGGGTGGAGCGGCTGCAGGAACTGCGCACCGACAACGACCCGCCGGAGGTGGTGGCCATGCTCAAGCGGCGCACCCAGGAGCGCGGGCTGGCGGCCTGGGAGCGGCTCGGCCGGCCGACCTCGGAGGCCGCAACCCCCAGCCAGCGCTATGCCCAGCTGCGGCTCGCCATGCTGGAAGCCGAACGGGCCAAGGTGCTGGAACTGCGGCGCGGCGGCGCCTACGCCCACGAGGTTCTCAGCGAGGTTCTGGACCGGCTGGACGTTGAGGAATCCATGCTGGACATCTCGCTTGAGGAGCTGGACACCCCCGCCGAGGGCGGCGGCGAAGGGATCGCGAGGCCCGGCGGGGTATGCGGCCACCTCGAGTCCGCACCCGACCCCGACGTTCCGCACGAGCCCTTCTGCGCGGACTGCCGCCGCGAAGGCACGACGCCGGTACACCTCAGGATGTGCCTGGCGTGCGGGAACGTGGGCTGCTGCGATTCCTCCCCCGGCACGCACGCCTCCCGGCACTTCGAAGCGACCGGCCACCCCGTCATGCGCAGCATCGAACCGGGCGAGGACTGGCGCTGGTGCTACGAGGACGACCTGCTCGGGTGATGCCAAGTCCGCCCGCCGCGCGTACCCTCGGTTTGTGGACATTGTTGAGTTTCTGTCCGAGCGCATTTCCGAGGACGAGGCGGCAGCCCGGACACTCCTCAGCGACCGGACCGTCTCCAAATCCGGCGAATGGTACGAACAACGGCTGCTGCTCGAATGCGAGGCAAAGCGGAGGCTGATCGGCGTCGTCGAAGCGGCTCGGCAGTCGGCGCTGGCCTCGATGGTCAGCGACTCACTCCAGGAGGCCCACTGGGCGCCGCGGTCGCTGGACTGGATGGAGCGCTCCCTGCAGGCCTTGGCGTTGCCCTATTACGACCACCCGGACTTCGAGCAAGGCTGGTTGCACCCCTGAACTGCGGCCCGCCACGCCCGGCCCGCGTCCCCTGAAATATCCGCGGCCGGGATGCCGTTAGCCCGGATATGACAACAATCGGAATCATCGGTGCAGGACACATTGGCAGCCAGCTCGCCCGGAAGGCGGTCCAGCTCGGCTACGACGTCGTGATCAGCAACTCCCGGGGGCCGGAAACCCTGGCGGAACTCGTCGCCGAACTGGGCCCGCATGCCCGCGCGGCAACCGCGGCGGAGGCTGCGGCGGCCGGCGATTTCGCCGTCGTCACGGTCCCGCTGAAGAACATCAAGGACATCCCGGCGGAACCGCTTGCGGGCAAGATCGTGGTCGACACGAACAACTACTACTGGGAGCGCGACGGACGGTTCCCGGCGCTCGACAACGGCGAGGCCACCACCTCGGGGCTGCTCCAGGAGCACTTGCCCAAATCCAAGGTCGCCAAGGGCTTCAACCACATCATGTCCACCCAGATCGCCACCGACGGCACCCCGGCCGGCACGGAGAACCGCCGCGCACTGGCCACCGCGAGCGACTTCCCGGAGGCGGCGGAGCTTGTGACGCGGCTCTACGACGAGTTCGGCTTCGACACCGTCAACATCGGCCCGCTCTCCGAAAGCTGGCGCGTGGAACGGGACCGCCCGGCCTACGTCGTCCGCCAGAATGCGGCCGAACTGCGGGAAAACCTGGCGAAGGCGCCGCGCACCGTCCGCGCGCACTAGCCCGCCGAGGTGACAGTTCACGGCAGTGTTCCGCCTGGACACTGCCGTGAACTGCCACTTCGCGCAGCCTGAACCGCCGGGTTCACCGTGGCGTGCGGCCGAGGGACGGCGCCCGCTTCGGCCAGGCAACAACCAGCAGCCACACGGACCACACCAGGATCAGGGCTATTCCTGCCAGCGTGGGAATGGTGTTTGCCGCCGAGAATCCCTCGGAGCCGATGATCCAGCCCTGGGCAAGGTAGGCCAGCCCGGAGACCGCCATCGGATATCCGGCCAGTCGCGCGGACCCGCCCGCGCCGACAACCACGGCGCCGGTCAGGACCAGCGCGGCGCCCAGCACATAGCTCTGGTAGCTCCGCATGCCCCACTCCAGCCACCGGACACCCTCGGCGGTCGCAAAGCGGGCTGCCTTCTCCGGTTCCGCCGCGGCAGCCCAGGCGTCCACGGCCTGCTTGAGGGCCACCCCGTCGACGGCCTGCAGCGCGGCGTACAGCGCCAGCGCGGTCACGGCCGCAACAGCACCGAACCGCGCCGCCCAGGCAATCGGCCCCTCCGGCGCCTTCAGCATCATCAGCAGGACCAGCAACCCGGCGACCAGAAGCGCCATACCGGCGAACTGACCCAGGTGGACCGCGGTCCAGATGCCGCTTCGGGCGTACTCGGCGAAGGTCGCCGGGTGGTCGTTCGCGCTGGCCGAATCGGCATGAAACAGCCCGGCAACCACGGAGACCGCGAAGCCGGCAAACGCCAAGGCGGAGCCCAGGCGCAACCGGGCAGGTGGCGGCTGCCCCGGTTCGGCCGAATCCGCCGGCCGCGGGCTTTGGCTGCCCTCGGTTCCCAACTTTTTCATGGGCATCGCCCGCCTCGTGCCGACGCGCAATTGCGCGATGGGTTCTTCTAATCGCAGGCTACGCTGGTTGGACGCTCGGGACCACAGCGTTCTAGCTGCGCTTCCAGAGCCGGCGCCACCAAGGCCGTTGCGGTTCCGGCTCGGCCGGGGCCACGACGGCGGCCCGGGCCGCCCGGCGGTCGCGCCAGCGGGCCACCTCGGCGTCGACGTCACGGGTCTTGGTGATGACCGGCGGCCCGCCTTGAAGCTGCCGGCGGGCGTCGACCACGCGGGCGTTGAAGTCGGCCAGGATATCGCGCACCTGTTTCTCCGTGAACTGGGCATCCAGGCGGGCGTCGAGTCCGGCGTCCTCCGTGCGGAGCAGGATCGCCGTCGGGCCCAGGCCGGTGATGTTCTCGCGCTGGAGCAAACCCTTCACCCACCAGTCCGGGTCGTAGACTTCGCCGAGGCCCGGGATGGGTTTGCCCGCGTACTTCAGGTTGTCGAACTTCCCCTGCGCCATGGCGTCGCGGATCAGGTATTCGGCCTTGGCCGCGTCGTCTACCTTTGCGCGTTTTTGCCTGAGTTCCTCCTCGGCGGCGCTCAACTCGTCGTTCTCCTGAACCGTGCTGCCGCTGGCCCGGATGGAGCGCAACTCGGCCGCCCGTTCCACCCGGCGCCGGAACGCCGAGCCTCCCCCGCCGCTCATGAGCCACCGTCCTTCCCGGCTGCCGGAATCCCAAATCTGGGTTCAAGTATGCGCAAATCAAGGCGGCGGCAAAAGGTGCGGCAGCGATGAGACGGGAACCTAACCCCCCGGTAACGCGGCGTTAATCCGCCCGTGCGAGGCTGGTGACTTCGGATTAGCACAGAACCCTTCCTGCACAGCAGATCCCAAGGAGTCTCAGCCGTGAACAGCCAAGAGCACAATCCGTCCGACAGCCCCCTGCCCTCCAGCGGCGGCGCTTCGCCCCACGAGCTGAGCAGCACGCACGTCACCCATGTCCGGGAAGACGTGGCCATGGCCGGCCGCTGCGCCAACGTCCATCTGCCCACCGGGCGCACCTGCACCCTGCCGGTCCGCCATCCGGGCGCGTGCAGCTTTGTCGAGCCCGAGGAAGCGGAGACCATCGCAGTTCACTAGGCTCGCAACCGCGCGGGCACCCCGCGAAAACGGCCCCGCAAAAACGGCCCGCCCGCGGCACAGCCGCAGTTTTCTGCAAGGAAAAACGGCACCCTCAGCCGGGCGCGCCGCCCCGCAGCTATGATCAGATTTTTAGCAGCCGATCTAGCTGAGGGAGATCAGGTGCCCCGTGAGGCCCTGCGGCTGCGCTCCGAAAGCGCGCCGTCTGAAGAACCACCCGCCGCCAACACCAGTGCGGCACCGCCATCCCGCCCTGCGCCACTCGACGCCACGTCGCTGACCCGAGCGGGTATTGCAGGCTGGGCCGCCCGGCTGGGACCCCCCGGGCCGGAGGCGCCCAGGTCCCGTCGGCTGGCCCACGTGGGCGGCATCGCCGCCATCGTTGCCCTGGTCCTGTACCTGGCCTGGCGCCTGCTGTTCACGCTGCCGTCTGGCGAGTGGAACCTGACCATCGCCTGGATTCTGTTGACCTTCGAGGCCCTGCCGCTGGCTGGCCTGATCCTGAAGGCGTGGTCCGTGTGGAACATCGACAGCCACCCGCCGGCCCCTGTGGCCGAAGCCCCCAACGGCATGCGGGTGGCAGTCCTGATCCCCACGTACAACGAGCCCATCGAAGTCCTAACGCCCACGGTGGCGGCGGCCTGTGAGCTTGCCCCGGCGCACGAAACGTGGGTTCTCGACGACGGTGACCGGCCCTGGGTGGAGGAAATGTGCGCGGCCTACGGCGCCCGGTATGTCCGCCGCGAGGTCCACGACCATGCCAAGGCCGGCAACATGAACCACGCCCTGGGCCTGATGGCCGCAGACCGTGCCGCGGGCGGCCCCGGCATAGACATCATTGCGGTGCTCGACTGCGATCATGTTCCGCTTCCGACTTTCCTCACCGCTACCCTGGGCTGGTTCGAGGACCCAGAGGTCGCCCTGATCCAGGGTCCGCAGTCGTTCTACAACGGCGGCGCGTTCGACGACGATGGCATCACCGGCGAGCAGGGCACTTTCTTCAACGTCCTCATGGCCTCCCGTAACGTCCTCGGCGCAGGACCGTTCTGGTGCGGGTCGACGTCGTTGTTGCGTGTGAGTGCGCTGGAAGAGGTGGGCGGCGTCGCCACCGAAACCATCACCGAGGACATGCACACCACGCTGAAACTCATCCGGCGCGGCTGGCGGACCGTCTACCACCACCAGACCCTCGCCGTCGGGCTTGCACCGGCGACGCCGGACCAGTACCTGCTGCAGCGCCGGCGCTGGGGCATGGGGGCGATGCAGATCCTCGTGCACGAGAAGTTGTGGGCTGCAAAGGGCTGGATGTCGTGGCGGAATTACCACGAGTACCTCAACGGCACGCTGTGGTGGCTGGAGGGCATCGCAACGCTTGTGGCCTTCCTGATTCCGGTCCTGATCATGGTTTCCGGGGCGCAGACCTCCACCGCCGGGCCCCTTTTGTTCCTCGGGGTCTTCCTGGTCATGTTCACAGTGCGGCTTTGGGGTTCGAAGCAACTCATGCGGAACGAAATCCACTGGCCCACAGCCTTCGCTTTGCGGATCTTCCGCGTACCGGTGGGCCTGGCATGTTTCTGGTGGCTTATGTCCCGCAACGTCCTCGAGTTCCAGGTCACACCTAAGGGAGCCGCGGATTCACGGCTCCGCGGCCGCACGCCACGCATCCTAATCGTGATGGTTGTCCTGATCACCGCAGTCATTCTCTACGCTGCGGCCGGGCTGGCCGGACTGGTTCCCTGGCGCACCACGGCAGGTTCCACGGTGGCGTCGGGCGCGTGGCTGGTGCTGGCCGGCGCTGTTCTGGTTCTGGGCACACGGCGGATCCGGGCCGTCGAATTCGCCACCTCCCGCCGCAACGCCTATCGCGTGGAAGTCGCGGCGCCGGTGGAGGCAGCGGGCACCAGGGGTGAACTTCTGGACATTTCAGTGGGTGGCGCGGCCGTCCGTTTCCCGCACGGAACACTTCCAGCGTCCGGCGTGATCATGCTCCGGCTGCCGGAGGCGGACCCGGTCCCGCTGCGGGTCGTCAGGCTCACGGAGCAACCGGACGGATCCCAGGTCGCCTCCCTGCGGGCAGCCGACGACGACTGGGCCGTCCACCGTGCGCTCTCGCTGTGGATCTTCCACACGCCCGCCGGGGCGCTGCCCGAATTCCCGCCCGGAGTACCCGCTGCCGCGTCCCTGCGGGGGCGCTGACAACAGGCCCCTTGGCCCCTCGCCGCGCGCAGCGAGATTACAGTTCGCGGCAGTGTTGCGCCCAAACATTGCCGCGAGGTGCCATCTCGGGGGCTTTTCAGTTGTTCAGGCAGAGCACGAAGCCGGGGAAGACATGGCGGCCGGGACGCCCGCCGACGACGTCGATCGCCCGGCCGAGCTCCTGTAGCTGCTCCACCGACATCTGCAGCGGCGGTTCGTCCGGCTGGTGGGTGGTGTAGATCGGGTAGTCGACGCCGGGTTCCCGAGACATTTCGATGTGGCAGCCGATGACATGGCTGACGGGGTGCGCGGCGCAGAACCGGATCAGCCGGTCGATCGTGTCCACAAACGCCGGCCAGTCGTGGATGTAGAGGCGCCCGGGGTAAACGGTGTCTCCGGTGAGCAGGATGCCGGTGTACGGGTCGTAGAACGTGACGGCGGCGCTGTGGTGTCCCGGGCTGGGCCAGCACTCCAGGACCCGGCCGCCCAGATCCACCCGGGACCGCCGGTCTGCGCGACCGCCTGTGGGACCGCCGGCGGGACCGCCGTCGTCGTCCTCAAATCCGAAGAACTCCCACGCGCTGCGCTGCTCAGCATCCACCACAAGGGTGCCCGGCCGGCCCGCGAACTGGGCATCGCCCGCAACATGGTCACCGTGCGGATGGGTGTGCAGGACCAGCAGCCCATAGTCCTCACGGGGGTGCTCGGCCAGCCAGGCGTCGATCAGTCCGTCGACGACGCGGCGCAGCGGGAAGAACTCCGCGGAGGCCGTGGCGCCGGTGTCGATCAGCACGGCCCGGGCGTCGCCGAACAGCAGGAACATGAACGGCGCCTCGTAGTTGACCGCCATGTTCTGGCGCAGCACGAAGGTGTGCTCGTCATAGGCGTGCACCTGGAGGTCGGGGTCCGTGTTGTGTTTCGCCGACTCCGAGCCGTGGATCCATGACACGTTGAGGTCACCGGGACGGGGCACTTCGGAGGTGAAGTCGATCGCTGCGGAGGCTCCCATGGCTACAGTCCCGGCACGACTTGTTCGCGGACCTGCTTGCGGAGGATTTTGCCGAGCATGGAGCGGGGAAGATCCGGCACCGGGACGATCCGGCGCGGGACCTTGTAGCCGGCGAGGTGCTCGCGGCAGTGGGCGCGGAGGGCGTCTTCGTCCAGTGCGGTGCCCGGTTCAAGTTCGACGGCGGCCACCACCATTTCTCCGCCGCGCTCCAGCGGCTTGCCCACGACGGCGGCGTCCCTGACATCCGGGTGCAGGCGCAGCACCGCTTCCACCTCGGTGGGCGACACGTTGAAACCGCCGGTGATGATGAGTTCCTTGGCCCGGTCCACCACGGTGGTGAAGCCGTCCGGGTCCACGGTCACGACGTCGCCGGTGCGCAGCCAGCCGTCGGCGGTGAGGGTTTTCGCGGTTTCCTCGGGGTTGTTCCAGTAGCCCTGGAAGACCTGTGGCCCCTTGATCAGCAGCTCGCCCGGCTGGCCCTGGGGGACCTCCACGGTCGGGTCGTCGACGTCGACGACCTTCATCAGGGTCGACGGGAACGGGACGCCGATGGTCCCGGTGCGGCGGGTGGGGTGGAAGGGGTTGCCGAGCGCCACGGGGGAGGATTCGGTCATGCCGTAGCCCTCCACCAGCAGGCCGCCGGAGACGGATTCCCAGAGCTCCACGACATGGTCCGGCAAGTTCATGGCGCCGGAGATGCAGTACTTGCAGGAGCGCAGCGAGACGCCCTTCTCCTTCGCGGCCATCGCGGTGCGCTCGTAGATCGGCGGGACCGCGCAGTACACGGTGGCGGGCGACTTCTTCATCGCGTCCAGCACCAGGTCCGGGTCGAACTTGGGGAACAGGACCAGCAGGCCCTGCTTGCGGATGCCGTAGGTCAGATACAGCGTCATGCCGAAGGCGTGGAACATCGGCAGGATCGCGTAGAACACTTCCTTGCGGTACTCCGCGCCGGCCATCCAGGCTTCCCCCTGCAGGGCGTTGGAGTACAGGTTGAAGTGAGTGAGCATCGCACCCTTGGGCCGCCCGGTGGTGCCCGAGGTGTACTGGATCGCGGCGAGGTCGTTCACCGAGGGACGCGGGTGCGCGGGGTCGATCCTGCCGTGGCCCAGGAGCTGCTTCCACGGCGTGGTTCCTGGCGCTGGGGCGGTCAGCGAGGCCCGCGCTTCGCGCAGCTTCTGGACCGGCAGGGCCAAGGCCAGGCGCTTAGCCGCAGGGAACGCCTCAAGCAGGTTGACCGAGACCACGTGGTCGATTTCGATGTCTGCGGGGAACTCGCGGATGGCGGCGGCGGCCTTGTCCCAGGCGATCACGACGCGGGCCTGGTGGTCCTCGAACTGGTGCCGCAGTTCGCGGGAGGTGTACAGCGGGTTATGTTCGACGACGACGGCGCCCAGGCGCAGCACCGCGTAAAAGGCGACGACGTGCTGTGGGCAGTTCGGCAGGATCAGCGCGACCCGGTCGCCGGCCCGGACACCAAGTCGGCGAAGCCCCTCGGCGGCCCGGTCCACCTGCTCGCCGAGCTCCGAGTAGCTGGTCCGGCGGCCGAAGAATTCCAGCGCGGGGGCGGTTCCGGCCTCGGCCACGGACCGCTCCAGCATCGCGACGAGCGACTCCGTGGGCAATTCGATCTCGGCCGGGACGCCCGGCTGGTAGTTCTTCACCCAGGGCTGCTGGTCGGTATGCTCCATGCCCACATCATTTCGCGAACTTCGGGCTGAGGGCGAATCCCGGGCCCCGCCCACCCAACTAGCTGGCAGTTGTTGTCGTTATGAGCCCTCAAAACGACAACTACTGCCAGTCAGTTGGGCGTCCTACAGCGCGGACCAGCCGCCGTCGGACGCAAGGATGGCACCGTTGACGTTGGTGCCGTCGTCGCCGAGCAGGAAGGTGATCGAGGCCGCCAGCTGCGCCGCTGTGGCCGGGGTCGGGATGTTGGCGCCCATCAGCGGGCCCAGCCGCTCGGCGGCCAGCTGGGAGCCCCAGTCGGCGACGATGTTGGTGATCGTTGCCCCGGGCGCCACCGCGTTGAAGCGCAGCCCCTTCGGCCCGTACATCACCGTGGAGTTCTTGGTCAGGCCGACGACGGCGTGCTTGGACGCGGTATAGGCGGCGCCGGCGGCGGACCCCCGCAGGCCGGCCTCGGAAGTCACATTGACCACGGAGCCGGTGCCGGCCTCGAGCATCAGCGGCACAACGGCGCGGGTCAGGCGCATCAGGGCGGTGACGTTGATCCGGAAGACCCGCTCCCAGACGGCGTCGTCCACCTCGTGGATCGGGGCGAAGTTGTCCATGATGCCTGCGACGTTCGCGAGCGCGTCCACGCGGCCGCCCGCGGCGGCCACGACGGCGGCGACCGTTTCCTCGGTGGAGATGTCGCCGGCCACCGGCACAAGATCCAGACCCGCGTTCCGGGTCACGAGGTCATCCAGACGTTCCTTGCTGATGTCCGCCGCGATGACCTTGCCGCCCTCCTTCGCGACGCGCAGCGCGGTGGCCAGGCCGATGCCGGAGCCGGCGCCCGTGACGATAACGGTCCTGCCGGCAAAACGGCCCGGAGTGATGGTTTCCTGCCATGAAGCTTCGTTGCCCATGATGTCCTTCCAGACGTAGATGACGGTGACGACTGCGCAAGGTCCCGCCGTCGTAGTTTGACGGGAGGGCGCACGGTTGTCCACAGTGGGTCAGTGCTCTTGAACGTTGAACAAAGCGCCCCGGGCACCCGTGCCCCCGGCACCCGCCCGCCGCGGCAGCAGATTGCGGCCCTCATCGGTTTTCTGGCGGCTTCCTTGGCCGTATCGCTAATCGGTTCGCTGCCGATCAGGATGAACAGCGACTGGTACGCGGCCGCGGACACGGCGCCGTGGACCCCGCCGGGGTGGATGTTCGGCTCGGCGTGGCTGGTACTTTACGCGGCCATGGCCGTGGCGGCGTGGCTGGTGTGGCGGCAACGGCTCTTCCCGCGCCGCGAGGCGCTCAGAGTCTACGGCGGGCTGCTGCTGCTGAACCTTTTGTGGCCGCTGATGTTCTTCGGCCTCTATCCGGTGATGGGCACCGCGGCCCTGTGGCTGGCGCTGCTTGTGATCGCCGCCCACGCCGCGTTTGCGACCGTGGCCGTGCTGCACTTCGGGCCGATCAGCACGACTGCCGGGGTGCTGATGCTGCCCTACGTTTCGTGGCTGGTGTTCTCGGCCAGCCTGAACCTGTACGCGGCCTTGAACAACTAGTTCAAAGCCAGAGGACGACGGCGGGCTGAGTTCCGCCGTCGTCCTCCTGGTTAATGCTCTGGCACGTTCGCCCGTCGCTCAGGCGTTGGCGTGCTCGGCGAGGATCGCGTCCACCTGGCCGAGGGCGCCCTTCATGCCCTCCTCCATGCCCATGGCGACGATCTTCTCCATCTGCTCCTCCGTCTCGAAGGTGGACAGCACGGTCATCCGGGTGCGGTCGCCGGTCGGCTCCAGCGTCACGACGCCATGGATCGTGCCCATCTCGGCCACCGGCTCGCCATTGTCGTCCGAGAAGCCGTCGTCGAACTCCAGGCCGCGAGGGGCATCGATGGCGACGAAGCGCCACCAGCCGCGGGCTTTCTCCCCGTCCGGTCCCGTCATGTAGTAGCTCGCCTCGCCGCCGGGGACAAAGTCGTGCTTCTCGAAGGTGGCCGGCCAGGTGGGCGGGCCCCACCAGCGCTCGAGCTGGCGCGGATCCGCCCAGATCTGCCAGACGCGCTCGACGCCGGCGTCGAACTCCGCGACGACGCTGAGGCTCAGGGCCTCAAGATTCTTGACTGAACTGATGACTGTCATGTCGAACCCTTCCTATGCTTCTGCTCCGCTGGTTTCTGCCTTGCCTGCTGACTTCTCGTTGGCTTGTGGATCCGCTTGGCCCAGCAAGTCGGCGATCCGTTCGGTCCGCTGCCGCCAAATGACCTCGTACTCATCGAGCAGACTGCGGGCCTTGTACAAGCCCGCGTGGTTGGCCCGCACAATCTGCTCCCTTCCGCGCTTCTCCTTGGTCACCAGGGAAGCGCGTTCCAGCACCGCCACATGCTTCTGTACGGCGGCGAAACTCATGGCGTAGAGCGCGGCGAGCCCGGAAACGGAGTACTCCCCCACCGTCACGCGGCGCACGATGTCGCGGCGGGTCGAGTCGGCGAACGCCTGGAACAAGCGGTCGACTGCTTCGTCACTCAACTGATCTACAACCATTTGGTTGTAGAATAGGCCCGCGCCAAAGGAGTGTCAATGGGTGGCCGTGCGCCTCACCCCAGGAACGTCCGGTGGATGTCGCTGCCGTAGCGGCCGATGATGTCCCGCTTGGCTCTCCTGAAAGCTTCGAGGTCTCCGGCGTGGCCGTGCTGCTCCACGCGGCGCCGGGCTAGCTCGTCCGCGATCACGTCCAGGAAGAGTTCGGCCAACAAAAGGCGCGCCGAATCGCGGAAGCGTCCGCGGCCGTCAACGTACAGCTGGACCGTGGGCGCAGCGGTATTGATGATGACCTTCCGTTCGTCCACGCTGTAGACGGCACGGTCGGCACTGTTGTGCAGGCTGCGAAACTCGTAGCCGGTGAAGAGGTCGACGCCGTGGTCCCGGCTCGGGCGGCGGGCCTCCGGGTGCGCCGCCGGCTGCACCGGCGCATCGGCGGGCACCGCATGATGCGGGGGCTGGTCGGCACTGCGGTGCGAGGCGTGTTCGGCGATGACGATTTCGCACAACGCCCAGTAGTCGCCGGCCCGGACGGTCACCTGGCCCCGTTCGTCCGGCCGCTCCCCCGTCACGGTCCATTCGAGCCGCCGCGCCTCCCCCAGCGCGCCGACGGCGATCGGGACAGGTTCCGGTTCGATCCGCAGCGTGCCGGGCAGGTCCACCTCGAACGTGAGCATTCCGTCGGGCAACCGGGCCGGATCCAGCAGCAGGGAAACACGGAACGGATGCCCCGGCGGACGGTAGTAGAAGGGGGTGGTGAAGCGCAACGCCGCGGGCCGCTCCCCCGCAGGGGAGCCGCCACCGGGCGCCGGGGAGGTTTCCAGCCCCAGGTCGACGACGGCGGCCTCGTTCATGTGCTGCAGCAGGTGCTCGATCATTTCGGCGGTGCGCCCGGAGGTGGTGGCGCGCTCAAGATGCGTGAGCTTTTCCTTCTCGGCCTGCACGGCGCCGGCGATCATCCGGCTGACCGCCTCGGAAAACGCCGCCACAAAGGGGTCCCGGGGGTTCAGTCCCTCGCGTTCGTCGCTGATGATCGCCCGGCCGCGGCCCAGCATCCCGGTCAGCGCGTCACAGGATACGACGCCGAAGAGGTATTCGGTGCCCACCTGGTTTTCGAACGCGAACAGCTGGCAATCCAGTGCGGCCATCCCGGACAGAACGACGAGGCCGTTGGTGCGCTCGTCTCCCTTGAGTGTCAGCTCGGTCCCTGTGGCACGTTTCAACGTCAGGGTGAACGGATACGCCCGGCCTTCAAAGCTGACGCTTCCGCCCTGGTCCGGGCCGAGCAGCAGGTCCGCAGGCGGCTCCTGGAACCTTACCGGCTCACTTCTGTGCTCGCCCGATCCGGGCTGGCCGTGCTCCAGCTCCACGCTGCGCCGGCCCAGCACCGCACGCAGGTAGAAGTTGTCGGACAGGGACTGCAGCAGGGTGCTGTACTGGGTGATCCGGACGCGGGGATTGTCGACGACGATGCTCACCCGGGTGCCGCTGGCAGCCGGTGCTTCGTCGATCCCCAGCCGGGCGTAGTCGGCCGGGAACGCGCGGCGGTCCTCGCCGCCGTCGTCGTAGAGGTAGCCGCCGTTCTCGCCGCGGAAGACGTCGATCCGGGTGAAGCGGCCGCCCTGGATGGTCTCGATCCAACCGTGGCCCAGGCCGAAGATCGCTTGCTTGAGGCCGCGGCCGAAGTAGCCGCGGCCATCACCCTCGCCGCGCGCGAGCGGGCTGTGCGCGCCGCCGTAGCTGAGGATCCGGCCGGCCTGATCGAAGGACATCCCTTCCGCCTGGTCGCTGACCATCAGCACGGCCCCGGTGAGGTGCCGCTCGTACCGGAGATGGATCCGGCCACTGACGTGGGCGCCGGCCTTTTCGAGCCGCGCGTAGCTGTCGTCGCTGTTGGTAATCAGCTCCACGAGCGCTTTCTCCACCGAGGCGAAGCGCCGCGAGTCGATCCCGATCACGCGCTGGTCCACTTGGATTTCGGCAACCGTCATGCTGATTCCCTCGCTCACAACTGAAGTTGCTGCCGGCCGTTCCTCAACCCGTAGCCGCAGGTCCGGCCCGATACGTGGAGCGTAGCAGTTCCGGGCTATTTGGCGCGGGTGTGCGAAATCGAGGCAGCGGCGAGGGCGGTCGGCTGCTAGTGCGAGGCGGGCCTGGGAACCGAGGCTTCCAGGTCGTCCGTCCCAAGTTCTGCCGGGCTCTCGATAAAGCCGCTCAGCCACGCGACGGCGTCGGGCCGAGAGGTGAAGAATTCGTGAGGGTATTTTGTGTCCCGGCTCGTGGCAGCGGCCACGACGCGGTCGACAGCGCTGGAGCCAAGGACCGCAATGGCGAGAACGTCGACAGACTTGGCGAACTCGTACCGGGCGGCGGCGCTGATTTCCACGTCAGTCATGACGGAGAGCATCGGCATCTGCCGGCCCTGGCTGATCAACTCGGTGGCCCGCATGGCATCCCGGGCGTCACCGACGTCGACAAACGAGCCGGGGGCCCAGACGGACTCGATGATGCCGTCGCTGATGCGGAGGGAATTCTTCCCGTTCGCGGCGCGGATTGGTTCTGGCATCATCTGGCCAATTCTAGGCGCGCTCAGTCCGCTCGCGTGGACAACACGGCGCAGAAGAGTGCCTCCATCCTCGACCGTTTGCCGGCAAAGCGGCCGCCATGGGGGAAGCCGGCTGTTTACCAGCCCTCCATCAAGGGTTCATTACCGATAAGTAACTTGGGGTGGTCCTGTTGAGAACCATCCATTGAGAGGCTCCCCCATGAGCGCGACTCGAACCCGAGGCATCCTCACGGCCGCCGCAGCCTTCGTCCTGGCGGCGTCCGCAATCGGCGGCACGGCGGCAGCCCAGGCCGCCGGCACCAACGATCGGCCCAACGCAAACAACGCCGGTTCCGGCAGCCACCGCGAAACGGACAGCGCGCTGGCCGAGGCCTTTAACGGCGTCGACCGCAGCACGAACTGGCAGCAGACCGGCAAGCTGAAGCTGAAGTTTCCGACGTACCACACGGAAGGAATCGCTTTCAGCCAGGACCACATCTTCCTCTCGGCCGTGCAGATCATCGAGCCGACCACAAAGTTCCCGTCCCCGCAGGGAGGATTCGACCGCACGGCGGGCAAGGGCGTCGGCCACTTGTTCGTCATGGACAAGGCCGGGAATCTGCAGAAGGACATCATCCTGGGCGAGGGCGACATGTACCACCCCGGCGGCATCGACTTCGACGGCGCCAACGTCTGGGTTCCTGTTGCCCAGTACCGGCCCAGCAGCGGCGCCATCATCTACCGGGTGGACGCAAAAACCCTCGACGTGCACAAGCAGTTCGAGGTGAAAGACCACTTCGGAGGCATCGTCATGGACAAGCAGACCGGCCACCTCGTGGGCAACACCTGGGGATCGCGGCGCTTCGCCGAATGGGACCTGCGCGGCAGGCAGCTCTCCACCTGGCAGAACCCGAACTACTTCATCGACTACCAGGACTGCCAGTACGTGCCGACCTCGAAGATGCTCTGTGGGGGCATCACCAACCTCCCGCAGGCCCCCGGAGCTGGCGGCCCCGGCGCCAGCTACGAACTCGGCGGGATGGCCATGATCGATCTCAAGTCCCGCAGCGTGACCCGCGACGTCCCGTTCCAGCAGTGGTCCACCGCCGGGCACGTGGGAACACGCAACCCGTTCAAAATGACCGCCGACGGGAACCACCTCACCTTGAAGCTGGCCCCGGACAACGGTGACGAGGGCAACGGCACCGAGATCCTCACCTACGAAGCCACCGTCGCCCCCGCCAAGTAGCGCGCCCAACGCCTTGGAAAAGAAACGATTGGATACCCCCTTGCAGCACTTCTCCCCTAACCGCTTCACCCGTAAACGCTTCGTTGCCGCCACGAGCGCCACCGCTCTGGCGGCATCGGCGCTGGCCGCCGGCCTGATCGGCGTTGGCGTGGGCCCGGCATCCGCCGGCGAAAAACACGAAGGAACCGCAACGCCGATCAAGCATGTGGTGGTGATCTTCCAGGAAAACGTCTCGTTCGACCACTACTTCGCCACCTATCCGAAGGCCGCCAACATTCCCGGTGAAACCCAGCAGGGCACCGGCACCAAGGCGGCTGCGTTCACCGCGGCCAAGAACACGCCGAAGAAGATCAACACGCTCGCCACCGCGGGCCTGCTGGCTCCGGACAACCCGAACGCCGCGCAGCCGGCCCGGCTTTCGCCCATGCAGGCCGTCACCTGCGACCAGGACCACAACTACGGCGCCGAGCAGAAGGCCTACAACGGCGGCGCGATGGACAAATTCGTTGAGTACACCAGCCGGGACTCCTGCGGTACCAACCAGTACGGCCGCCCCGGGTTGACGATGGACTACTACGACGGAAACACCGTCACGGGCATCTGGAACTACGCCCAGAACTACGCCATGAGCGACAACCACTTCAGCACCGTTTTCGGGCCCTCCACCCCGGGCGCGCTCAACCTGGTCTCCGGCCAGACCCACGGGGCCACCGAATACACTGCGGCCGGGCAGCCCGTGGCCACGCCGGCGGGCGGCAGCAGCACTGTCCGCCAGCCAGACGCGAACGGCGTTGGCACGGTCATCAACGACCCGGACCCGGTCTATGACGATTGCTCGAACAACAGCCACGCCAAGGCTGGCAACCTGGCCGGCATGAACGGCAAGAACATCGGCGACCTGCTCAGCGCAAAGGGCACGTCCTGGGGCTGGTTCCAGGGCGGCTTCACACCGACCACGCCCGCGACCGGAACCACCCCGGCGTCGTGCCTGTCCAGCCACACGAACGCCGCCGGCGCCAGCGTCGTTGACTACTCCCCCCACCACCAGCCGTTCCAGTACTACGCGTCCACCGCCAACCCGCACCACGTGGCGCCGGCGTCGGACGCAGAGATCGGCCACAACGGCAGGGCCAACCACCAGTACGACCTCACCGATTTCAACAAGGTGGTCAATACCGACAACATGCCGGCCGTCTCCTTCCTGAAGGCGGGGATGTACCAGGACGGCCACGCCGCCTACTCCGACCCGGTCGACGAGCAGAAGTTCATCACCAACACCGTCAACCAGATCCAGAAGTCCAAGAACTGGGAGAACACGGCCGTGGTGCTCGCCTACGACGACTCGGACGGCTGGTACGACCACGTCGCCGCCAAGGTGAAGAACTCTTCCAACAGTGCCGACGACGCCGCGTGGTGCCAGGGCGCCGCGGCCAGCGGCGTCCCGATGGCCGGCGGTTATGCCGACCGCTGCGGCCCGGGCCCGCGCCAGCCGCTGGTCGTTATTTCCCCCTTTGCGAAAAAGAACTTCGTGGACCACACCGAGACTGACCAGGCCTCGATCCTGCGTTTCATCGAGGACAACTGGCACACCGGCCGGATCGGCGACGCCTCCGCCGACGCCACCGCCGGCTCGGTGAATGGCATGTTCAACTTCAACAAGCAGCGCACCGGCAAGGTGCTGCTCGATGAACAGACCGGCGCGGTTGCGTCGATCACCAACAACGACGGCGACCCCAGCCGGCGGAGGTAACACGCGCCGCGACCTGCCGAAGGCGGGCGGCCATCCAGAGACGCCACCCGGCGATGGCCGGGTGGCGTCTCTGTGCTGGCTCATGGAAGCGCAATACCCGCCTCCAGGAATCAAACACCCTAGGATCTTCGACATGGAGACCTTCCTCTGGCCAGGCTGCGCGTCCGATCCCCAAGGTGAACCCAAGGTCGCCGTGCTTGTCCCGGGGGCGGGCTACAAAGTCGAATCTCCCCTGCTGTTCTGGCCCGCGGAGCAGCTGAAGGACCGCGGATGGCAAGTTCACGGAATCCGCTGGACCGAGGACGACGAGCCCGGCGATGATCCCCGCGGCTTCGCCGCCCGGGCGGTCGAACAAGCGTTATCCGGGGCCCCGCGCGCCGCCGAACGGCTCATCGTGGCCAAATCATTTGGAACCCTCGCTATTCCTTGGGCAGAAGAGGCTCAAGTACCGGGTGTTTGGCTTACGCCTATCCTCACGGATGGGGTGATTCGGAGAACGCTTACCGGCACTCGGAAACGTGATCTGCTGATCGGCGGCTCCAAAGACAAGCTATGGGTTATCGACGGCTTATCCGAGACTGCAGGCACGTTCGTCGAAATCCCGGGTGCCGACCACTCCCTGCAAATTCCGAACGATTGGCGCGCTTCCTTGTCGGCCCAGGTCCAGGCGTTCACTGCTGTCGAGAGCTTTCTGGCCGGCTAAGGCCGACGCCCTGGCCCAGCCCCGCGCAGCTCAGCCCAGGGCTACCAGGAACGCCAGGCCGGCCAGCACAAGGGACACCGGGACCATGACACGCCGTTCGTCCTTGCTCTTTGAGGCAAGGTTGGGCAGGACGCTGGACAGCAAATAGGCCGCGATCACCCACATTGCCACCACCGCAATGGAGGGCGCCGGCAGGACCGAAATCAATTCCGCCCGGTCCAGGGCAATCAGCGCAAAGGCAGCGTAAACGACGATCGACACGGCACTTCCGACGCGGAGCCGCGCCGGAAGCACCGCGCGTTGGCCGCCCCAGGCAAACCGGCCGAGCGGCAGCCCGACGATCAGCAGCAACTGAAACACGGCAAGTGCGCCGAGCACTGCACAGAACGCGAGGGGGATTTCCGGCACCATGAGCTGAAGACTAGCGGGCTGGACGGAGCGGCCGTGGTTACGGCGCGACCGTCAGCCGCGCTGCCGGTCCCTGCTCAGGCGATCAGCCGGGTGTCAAAGAACTCTTCCGCGAGCCGGATCAGGTGCTCAGGGACGTCGGCGTCCTCGCCATGGCCACCATGGCCGAGGATCACGGCGGTGCCCCGCGCGACGCCGGCAAGGTCCAGGCCGCAGTCGTTCATCAGTTGGGCGGCGCGCAGGTTCGCCGGGAGCTGGGTAATCACGCCTTCGGCGTTGAGGTAGACGTGCCAGTTTCCGCGGCTGACTCTTTCAAGGTCTCCGCCCACCAGCCCTTGTAGGGTTCGCTGGTCGGTTTCGATGGTTTCCACCCGGACAGGTTCGCTGATCCGGGCCGGGATTATCAGTGCTGTATATCTCTTAGTCATTTTAGGTCCGCTGTTAATAACAACGGCGTAGTTCGCCGTGTTCCCGGGGGCTGGAGGCAGCCCCGCCGCCCCGGGAGACCCTCAAAACGCAGGCGGACGACGGCGGGAGCTTCCCGCCGTCGTCCGCTTGCGTGGTTTGCCGGCAACCGCGCCGGCCGAATTCCGGTCAGACGGACAGCGGGACTTCCTCCGCCACGTCGTCCTGCGCAACCGGCTCCTGCCGCGCCGGGCGCATCGCCGCTACGGCGCCGCCCGCCACGAGAACCACGGCGCCGACGCCCATGTACAGCATGGAAGCTGTCCAGTGCGCGTCCAGCAGGGCGCCTGTGATGAGCGGGGCGACGATGGCGCCGACGCGGCCGATTCCGATCGCCCAGCCGACGCCGGTGCTCCGGACGGACGCGCCGTACAGGGCGGGGGTGATGGTGTACATGCCGGCGATGCAGCCGTTGATCAGCATGCCGACGACGCCGCCCGCGACGAACGCCAGGGCGAGGATGCCCGCGGTGGAAATGAACATCACCATGGTGGCGGCCGAGAGGACCGCAAACGCGATCATCACCTTGCGGCTGTTCCAGCGGATGGTGAGCAGGCCGTAGAGCAGGGAGCCGAAGGTGCCACCCAGGGTGAGCATGAGGCCGCCGATCACGCCCTGACTCTCGGTCATGCCGGCGGTGACGAGCAGCCGCGGCGTCCAGCTGTTCACGAAGTAGAACCCGAACATGGTGGCAAAGAAGGCCAGCCAGACGAGCCAGGTGGAACGGCGGTTGCCGGCGGTGAAGAGTTCGGAAAGCTTGTTCCTGTGCAGCGCCACTGCGGCGGACGCGGGGATCTGGGTCAGTTCGGGCTGGCCGATCTTGCGGGCAATCTTGTTGAGGCGATCGAGGACGTTGCGCGGGCGACGGCTGGTCAGGAAGTCCACCGATTCAGGCAGCAGGACCGCCAGCAGGACCAGGACGACGCCGGTGCAAATGCCGCCGAACACGAAGACCGAGCGCCAGCCGAAGTTTGCCTGGAGGGAGACCGCGGCAGCGCCGCCCAGCGTCGCGCCGATGCCGTAGCCGGCCGTGTAGATGCTGATGGCCAGCCCGCGCCAACGTTTGGAGGAGTATTCGCTGGCGATCACGTTGGTGCAGGCCAGGATGCCGCCGATGCCCAGGCCCGTGACGACGCGCCAGATCCCCAACTCCACTGCCGAATGTGCAAGTGAGGCGAGCAGCATGCCGGCGGTGGCAAGGCCAACGGAGACCAGGACCATGGGCCGGCGGCCGATGACGTCGGCGAACGGTGCAAGGCCCAGCGACCCGATGGCCATGCCGACCAGGCCGGAGCTCAGCAGGATGCCCAGCTCGGCCCCGCTGAGGCCGAACTCGCGCGTGACGCTGTTGGCCGTGAAAGCCATGGCCAGAACGTCGAAGCCGTCGAGGGCGTTAAGGATGATGCACAATCCGACGATCAGCCATTGGTACAGGGACATGCGGGACGCGTCGATGCGTTCTTGGAGTTGCATGAGACTACTTTCTGGAGGCCGCGGACAGTCCGGGCGGGTACAAAGTTGCGTGCCGAACGGCGGGTGTGCGCCTTCGGTGCCAAAGCCCGCCGCCGGGGATCGTCGTCGAACTCCCGGTAGCCGGACAACTATCTATACTGATAGCTAGATGTGGCGTGAGACACAGCCTAACTATGAACATAGTTAGTTGACAAGAGTTTTGATGAAGCAGGGCCCGTATGTCGCGATGCGGCCGACGGGCCCGATGGAAAGGACCGGTGGCGAGGTGAGTCTGCGCTACGCCCTGCTTGCCCTGCTGACGTCCCAGCCCCTGACGGGCTACGACGTATTCAAGCAGTTCGAACAATCCGTCGGCTACGTCTGGCACGCTCCGGACTCGCAGATCTACCCGGAGCTCCGCCGCATGGAAAAGGACGGCCTGCTGCGCGGCGTCGAGGAAGCCTGGGGGAAGAAGGGCAAGAAGAAGCGCTACCACATCACCCCGGAGGGCGTTGAGGCCTTCCGCGCCTGGATCAACACCACCCTCGACTACACCCGCGAGCGGGACCCGATCCACCTCAAGGCGGCATACCTGGAGTGGGCCGAGCCGGATGCCGCGCGGGCGCAGATGCAGGCGCACATCGCCTACCACTCCTCGCGCGCACAGCAGTGGCAGGAGATGATTGCCGCCCTGGAGGACCGGAGCAATCCCATCCTGGCAACCCGCCTGGAGGCGGCGCCTGAAGCCGATAGGGCCAAGATTGCCGGCTACAAGATCTTCACCTACGAGGGCATGATCGAGCGCGCCAACGCCGAAATCCAGTGGGCCAGGCGCGGCTTGGAACTGATCGACAAACTGGAATCCTGACCGGAGAACGGCCCGGAAGCCGCAGGGCTTCCGGGCCTTTCGCATGCCCCGGCACGCCCGCCGTCGGAAACTCACCCCTTGCCACTACCTATGAACATAGTTATGCTGTGACGCAGACCACTACCTATGTAGATAGATATAGCGAAGGAATGACATGACCGCGATGATGCAGTCCGTTAGTTCGACAACCAACAAGGTGCTGGGGTACCCGCTTAATGCCTGGTATGTAGCCGCCTGGGACCATGAAGTGACCCGGAAGCCGATGTCCCGGCGGATCGCGGACCGCCCGCTCGCCCTGTACCGCACGGAGGACGGCAAGGCCGTGGCGCTGGCGGACGCATGCTGGCACCGGCTGGCTCCGCTGTCCATGGGCAAGACGCTTGCCGGGGATGAGATCCAGTGCCCGTATCACGGCATCGTTTACAACTCCGCCGGCCGCTGTGTCTCGATGCCGGCGCAGGAAACCATCAACCCCAGCGCCACGGTCCCGTCCTTCCCGGTAATCGAAAGGTACCGGTATGTCTGGGTCTGGCTGGGCGATCCGACCCAGGCCGACCCCACATTGGTCCCGGACATGCACCAGATGAGCTCGGATGAATGGGCCGGCGACGGCGAGACCATCTTTGCCCCGTGCAACTTCCAATTGGTGCTGGATAACCTGATGGACCTCACCCACGAGGAGTTCGTCCATTCGTCCTCGATCGGGCAGGACGAACTGAGCGAGTCCGATTTTAAGGTGACCCAGGACGGCAACACCGTCACCGTGTCCCGCTGGATGCTCGACATCGACGCGCCGCCGTTCTGGCTCAAGAACATGCGCGACAAGTTCCCTGGCTTCGAGGGCAAGGTGGACCGCTGGCAGATCATCACCTTCCAGTCGCCGTCGACGATCAACATCGACGTCGGCGTCGCGAAGGCGGGCACCGGGGCGCCGGAGGGCGACCGCAGCCAGGGCGTGAACGGCTTCGTCATGAACACCATCTCCCCCGAAACCGCCAAGACCTGCCACTACTTCTGGGCTTTCATGCGCAACTACCGGCTGGAGAGCCAGCTGATCACCACCCAGCTTCGCAACGGCGTCCACGGCGTCTTCGGCGAGGACGAGGCCATGCTCAAGGCGCAGCAGGAGGCGATCGACGCGAACCCGGACTACGAGTTCTACAACCTCAACATCGACGCCGGCGGGATGTGGGTCCGCAGGCTGATCGAGCGCCAGCTCGCCGCCGAGGGCCGGCTCATTCCCGCCGTCTGACCGACCCCAGACCCGTCCAGCCCGGACCCCTCCAGCCCAGCGAGAAGTTAGAAGAAAGTCATGGCAGCAAGCAACATCGAAGTCTGGCAGACCGGAACCGTCGTCGAGGCGGAGTCCGTCACCGCCGAAACCCGGCGCCTGGTCCTGTCCCAGTCGCTACCGAAGAAGGCGGAGCCCGGCTCGCATATCGACGTCATGGTCACGATCAACGGGGAACGCCACAAGCGCTCCTACTCCGTGGTGGATTCCAGCGAGGATGGCCGGCGCGTGGCCATCAGCGTCTTCCGGGCGCCGCAGTCCCGGGGCGGCTCGGTCTTCATGCAGGGCCTGGAAGTCGGGGACCAACTGGAGATCACCCAGCCGCTGCAGAACTTCCCGCTCCGGGTGGGCGCCCCGCGCTACGTGCTGCTGGCCGGGGGCATCGGGATCACCGCGATGGTCAACATGGCGCGGGTGCTGCGCAACATCAAGGCGGACTACACCCTGGTCTACGCCGGCCGCAGCCGCGCCGCCATGGCCTACCTGCCCCAGCTGGAAGCGCTGCACGGTGACGCGCTGCGGGTGCACGTGGATGACGAGGGCACGGCGCTGAAGGTCGATGAGTTGCTGGCCGGGGTGGATCCGGAGACGGAGCTCTACATGTGCGGACCGATCCGGCTCATGGACGCGGTGAAACGCGGCTGGGACACGCGAGGCCTGAGCGTGCCGAACCTGAGGTACGAGACCTTCGGCAACAGCGGGTGGTTCGACCCGGAGGAGTTCGTCGTCCGCGTCCCCCGGCTGGGCGTGGAGACGACCGTCGGTCCCGGCGAGTCCATGCTGGAAGCCCTCGAGGGCGCGGGAGTGGACATGATGTTCGATTGCCGCAAGGGCGAGTGCGGACTCTGTGAAGTGCGGCTGCTGGGCCTGCAGGGCACCGTCGACCACCGCGACGTGTTCTACAGCGAGCGCCAGCAGCAGGCTGCGGCGAAGATGTGCTGCTGCGTCTCACGGGCCGTCAGCTCGGAAACCGGAGCGCGGGCGGATGCAACAGGGGAACGCGCCGTCGTCACCATCGACGTCTGAGGTCACCCGGCGCCTGTTGCCTGCCGCCCATTCGATCGGTTCGATAGGCGCCGCGCGTCCGGTCCGGCACCAGCTCGGCTCCGAATCAACATGGAGACCGAAAGCAGAGGGGCCCATGCGCGTTCAGCAGGAAACGACTGCCGCCGAGGCAACAATGCTGTGGCGGCATGTCCTCCCGACGGAACTGGGTCCCTGCACTGTGCATGTCCAGTCGGGCCTCAAGCAACGAGGGCCGGCGTCGGCTACTGCGGACGTGTACCTTCACGGCGCCGCGGGATCCTGGACCACCTTCCAGCCCTTGCTCGCCGGAGTGCCGGACCGGGCGCGGGTGCTGATCGACCTGCCGGGCTGGGGTGGATCCACCGAAAATGCCCGGATGGAACACTTCAGCATCGATGCCGCGGGCCGGGCTGTCGCGGGGATCCTCGACTCGCTCGGGTACCGTCGGTGGAATCTGGTGGGGCACTCCATGGGAGGCTTCCTCGCGCTGCATATCGCCGCGGCCTGGCCCGAGCAGGTGGTCAGCGTCGCCGCCATTTCGGCTACCACCTTCGGTGTGTCCGAGGCGGCCCGGAACCCGCTGCGCGGCCTCGTCAGGCTCCCGGCGTTCGTGGGCATGCTCCTGCTCATGCGCACCCTGGCGGCCCTCGGCCCGGCCGGGTCAGCGCTGGTACGTGCGACCGGCAGGGCTCCCGTGATGCGGCCACTGATGTCCCCGTTTTTCGCAGCTCCCGCAGCCATCCCCGCAGGGGTTGTGCGCGGGCTTGGCGATGACGCCCGCCCGGCAAGCTTCTCCGCCGCCGCCCGGGCCGCGGCCCACTACGACTTGAACCGGTGGCGCAGCATCCGCTGCCCGGTGCTGGCGACCCGCGGGGACGTGGATGTCTTCACCCCGCAGTCCGATCTGCACCGTTTGGGCGAAGTGGTCCCGCACGCCCAACTGGTGACGATCCCGCGCTGCGGCCACTTCGCCACCTTCGAGCGCCCGCTGCAAGTAATGCGCCTGCTCGATGGTCTTTGGGGCCGCCGGATTCAACCCGCCCAGCGTTCCCAGTAGTCGTCCGCGGACTGCAGGAAGCGCCTGCGCCGGATTCGTTCTCCGAAGAGGGGGTGGCTTTCCGGCCTGCCCAGCGGGCTGGACGCATTGCCACTCGGGGTGAAGCTGACGGCGATGACTGCGGCAATTACGAATATGGACAGGAAGGTCAGCGCTGTGAGGATCAGCCCGTAGGCCGGCCCCGGCGGCTGGCCATGGCGGGTACGAAGCCGGAAGCCGCCAAGGTAGCTGCCAAGCGAAGTCCCGCGGGCATAGAGCGCCCAGTTGGTGGCCAAGGCGGTGAAGAGGATCAAGACAAGAGGGATCCAGCGGCCGGGCGCGAGTACGAACAGCACTACGGTCGGAGCCCAGACCAGAAGCGAATCGATAAGAAGCGCGAACAGCAGCGAAGGCCAGTCGACGATCGCTGGTTCGGGGGTATTCACGCAGTGATTCTTGCACGCGGCAATCGGTGGTCCGCCCATGCGACACCGGATCCGATCAGATTTGTTCAACGCCGCGCCCATCCGGCACCTGCCGTCTGCGTCTGTGACCAGTCTCACCCGCAATAATCGCCCTCTGGCTTGAGCCGGCCACTCGGCGCTGTGCATCATGAAAAGGCAGGCAGGGGCTCGAATCCCCGCCCGCGCAGCCCCGAGGTTCGCTCCGACGCTCCGCGTCCGAATCGAATCAGGGGCACCATCCTGGTGGACGCAATGAGGCCAAACCGGTGAGCTCGCAGAGCTGCCCACGGTCTCAGGCGTTCCTGGTTTGGCCTACGGCGGCTCCGCATCGGTGCGGCAGCCGGACACCCGGATTCATGAATGGAAGCACTGAACAATGACGTTTGAAACTGCCAACGCTGTCACCCACAAGCTCTGGGACCGCTCCACGATGCATCACGAGCTGGACGCCCTGGTCCACGATCTCTCGGTCCGGCACAACACCGCGAAGTCCAACATCGCGGTCCACGCCAGCGGCCCGAACACCTTCACGCTCAGCCTGAACCACGGCGCGGCCAACCTGGACTCGGCCTCCGCCTAAGAACACAACGCAGCACTAAACGACGACGACGACGGGAGGCTCCCGCCGTCGTCGTCGCGTTTCCGAGCGGGCGGCTCAGCCGCCCACCGGTCAGGAGAACCTGGCCGGCCGGAAGGTGGCGAGCATGGGGTGCTTCTTCCCGGTCATGATCTCGCCCGCGAGGAGTTCGCCGGCAATAAGGCCAAGCGTCGCCCCCGAGTGGGTGAAGGCCACGAAGCAACCTGGCACCTGGCCGAGCTCCCCAAGGACCGGTTCGCCGTCGCCCGGGATGGGCTTGTACCCGATCTTCCACGAGGCCGGCTTGAGCTCAGGATGGCCGGCGATCAGCTTGGACGCTTCATCGGCGAGTTCCTGAACCACGTCGTCGGAAATGCTGAAGGTACCGTCGGCGTGTTCGCTGATGTGCTCTTCGTACCAGTCGTGGTCCAGGGCCAGGGCGTTTCCGGGGTTTGGCCGCACGGCCGCCCGCGGGGTGTTCAGCACGGCCTTCAGTCCGTGATCCACTGGCTTGGTCAGAACCAGCATGGAGACCGGGGAAGCGTTGGGGATGTCAACGCCCAGGGGAGCGACGACTGCGGGCGTCGCGGCGCCGCACGCCACCAGGATGGCATCCGCTGCGTAAGTATCGCCAGCGGCCGTCTGCACGCCGCTGGCCCGCCCGGCGTCGACCGCGACGGAGACCTTGCCGGCATTGAGCACCAGTTCCCCGCCCAGCTCGTGGAACTCCTCCATCAGAAACTCCACCAGTTCAGGCAGGCTGACCCACCCCTCGCCGGGGTTGAAGATGGCACTCTCGGGCACGGCATCCGGGTCGACGCCGGGAACGGCTGAAGGGAGTTGTTCGGGCGCCAGCAGTTTGGAGTTGTAGCCGATGGACTCCTCGTAGTCATGGCGGGCGAGGGTGGCAGCCTGCTGTCCCGCGGCGTGCCACATGAGGCCGCCGCCGAACTGCAGCCAGTCCCGGTCCGGATCCGCAGCGAAGAGGGTTCGGTAGCGGTCCACGCCGGCGACCCGGAGTTGGTGGTACGGGGTGGAGCGTTCTCCGGCGGAGTTCAGCCAGGACAGCGAGCGGCCGGTGGCCTCGCTGGCCAGGCCGTGTTCGCTCAGCAGGACCACCGAGGCCCCTTCGCGGAGCAAGTGGACGGCGGTGGAGACGCCGAGGATACCGCCGCCGATGACGGCGACTCGTTTGGTTGAGGGCGTGGAGGACATGGGTCTCCCTTTCGTTCCGTAATGGGTGCTTGAAATTTCGCGCTGGCATTGCCCGGGCGGCGCGAGGTATGGCTAGGCGAAGGCGCGGAGGTTGTCGATAACCCTCAGGACCTCAAGTGACTCCTCGGGGTCGACCGGCAGCGGGCCCTCCCCTCGGAGCGCCGCGGCCAGCCGGGTATAGAACTCGGGGTAAGCGCCCGGCCGGGCAGGCACCGCCTCGGAGGTTCCGTCTACGCCGAGGACCCCCCAAGAGTCCTCGGGCTCCACGCCGTAGGCCGGATCCGACGGCAACATGCCGCCTGCCAGCGCGGGTTCCTGACTGTCCAGTCCCCACTTGGTGTACCCGGCCCTGGAGCCCAGAACGTGGAATCGCGGGCCGACCCGGGCCGCCATGCCGTTCATCCAGAGCCGTGAGCGGACTCCGGATTCGTGGAGCAGGGACACGAAGGCTTCGGTATCGGCGCCGTCTGGGTGTCCGTGGTTGGCGGTCTCCCCATAGCTCTCCGCGACGGGACCGAACAGCTGGACGGCTTGGTCGATCAGGTGGGCGCCCAGGTCGTTGAGGATGCCGCCGCCGTCGGACGCCGCTGCAGTGTCCCGCCAGTTCCCGAATCCGTCCGGCCGCCACCACTCAAAGCGCGACTCGAAGCTGCGGACGTCGCCCAGCGCTCCTTTCCTAACCAGTTCCCGGAGCGTCAGGAAGTCGGCGTCCCAGCGCCGGTTCTGAAAGACCGTGAGCTGCACGCCGGCGTCGGCCGCCCGGGAGATGAGAGCTTCACCGTCGGCCGGGCTGGTGACGAATGGTTTGTCCACCACGAGGTGCAGGCCGCGGTCCATTGCCGTTGCGGCGAGGTCGTAGTGGGTTTGCGGAGGCGTCCCGAGAACAACCAGGTCCAAGCTTCCGGCGAGGGTGAACAGTGCCTCCGGCGTCGGCACGATCCGGGCGTGCGGGTAGAGCCTGGCCGCCTCCCCGGCACGGGCCGGATCCGCGGTGACAATGACGTCCAGAGAGTAGCCGGGATGAGCCGCGATCAGCGGCGCGTGGAAGACCTTGCCGGAGACACCGAAGCCGACGACGGCGGTACGGATGGGCTCCGCTGCGCCGCTGCCCATCACAGCACCTCCGAGAGGAACCGCTGGAGCCGTTCGCTCTGCGGGTTGTCGAAGAGCTGGGCGGGGGTGCCGGATTCGACGACTTCGCCTTCGTCCATAAAGACGACCTGATCGGCGACTTTGCGGGCGAACCCCATCTCGTGCGTGACCACCAACATGGTCATGCCGCGGCGGCCCAGTCCCGCCATGAGGTTCAGCACGCCCTTGACCAGTTCCGGATCCAGCGCGCTGGTGGCCTCGTCGAAGAGCATGACTTCCGGTTCCATGGCCAGGGCGCGGGCGATTGCGACGCGCTGCTGCTGACCGCCGGAGAGGTCCCGGGGACGGTGGTCGGCGCGCTCGGCGAGGCCCACTTCGGCGAGGCGGCGGCGGGCGCGTTCCCGCGCTTCGGCTTTCGGCATTCCCTTTACGCTCCACAGCGCCAGGGCGACGTTCTCAAGGGCGGTGTGGTCCGGAAAGAGGTTGAAGTGCTGGAAGACCATGCCGATGCGGGCCCGCAGGAGATCCGGTTTAACCTCCAGGGCGCTCTCACCGGCCAGGAGCACGTCCCCGCTTTTGGGTTCGTGCAGCCGGTTGACCCCGCGGAGCAGGGTGGACTTGCCGGAGCCGGAGGGCCCGATGATGCAGGTGGTGGTGCCCGGCGCAACGTTGAGGCTGACGTTCCGGAGCACCTCGATGTCCCCGTAGGCCATGGTCAGGTTTCTCAGTTCCAGGCTGGAACCGTGGAAGGTCTCAAGGTCCGGCGCGGTATTGCTGGCGGTGTTGCTTGCGAGGCTCATGTGTTGCTCCCGGTGGTCAGCGGTGAGGCCGCGGCGAGTTCGTTGACTTCCTTGAGGCCGCTGCTGGGGGCGGCTGGGCGGCGTCGGCCGGTGCGGAAGCGGTTGTCGAAGTAGTTGACCAGGTGGGTCAGCGGGACCGTGACCACCAGGTAGAAGATCCCGGCCAGGACCAGCGGGGAGAGGTTGCCGGAGAGGACGGCGGCATCCTGGCCGACGCGGAACAGCTCCCGTTCGGAGACCAGCATGCCCAGGAAGTAGACCAGCGAGGAGTCCTTCACAATGGCGATGAACTGGTTGACCAAGGCGGGCAGGACCCGGCGGACACCCTGCGGGACAACCACCAGGGCCATCGATTTCGCGTAGCTCATGCCCAGCGCCCGGCAGGCTTCGCCCTGGCCTTTGTCCACGCTCTGGATACCGGCGCGGAAGATCTCGCCAATGTAGGCACTGGCAATCAGGCTCAGCGCGATGATTCCCAGGGGGTAGGGCGAGGGGCCGAATATCGACTGGCTGATGCGGGCGAATCCCTGGCCGATCAGCAGGATGGTCAGGATCGCCGGCAGCCCGCGGAACAGGTCCGTGTAGATCCGGGCCGGGACACGGAGCCAGGCGGACGGGGATATCCCCATCACGGCGACGACCATGCCGAGGGCGACACCGAGGATGGTGGCGGCGACGGAGATTATGAGGGTGTTGAGGAGGCCGACTCCCAGAAGCTGGGGCAGCACTTCGGCCATTGCGCCGAAGTCGAAAAAGGTGCGGGTGATGGTGCTTAACCAGTCCATGGTGTCTCTCAGACGTAGGTAGCTTGTGGATCCCGGGCGGGCCGCGTGGTGCGGCCCGCCCGGTCAGGTGGCAGCGGGGCGGCTGCCGGAGGTGTCCGCCGTGCGGCTTACTTGCTGGACGTGGGGCTCGGCGACGGGCTTGCCGCCTGCTCGGCCTTCGGCAGGTACTGCTTGGGCATCGGCGATCCCGGGAACCACTTCTGGTACAGCTTCTTCCAGGTGCCGTCCTCCATGGCGGCGGACAGTCCCTTGTTCAGCGCGTCCTTGAAGGCCGTCTTGCCCTTCGCCACGGCGAACCCGGCGGGGGCGTCGAAGGACGGGATGTCCGCCGCGCTGACCAGTCCGTATTTCTCTTCGTAGGCCTTGGCTGCCTCGTAGTCCAGGAAGTGGGCGTCCACGGATCCGCTGTTGACGGCAGAAATAGCGGTGTTGTTGTCCGGGAAGCGCACCAGGCTGGCCGAGGTGAAGTTCTTGACGGCGTAGGCCTCCTGGAGCGTTCCCTGCACGACCCCGAGGCGTTTTCCGGCGAGCGCGTCAGCGTTGGCGATGCCCGAGTTCTTGGTGGTGATGACGGTCAGGTAGCCCGCCAGGTAGCCATCCGAGAAGTCGACGGTTTGCTTGCGCTTGTCTGTGATGCCGATCGCCGCGACGCCGGCGTCGAACTGGCCGTTGGCGACGGCGGCGAGCAGCCCGGAGAAGTCCTGACCGGTAAAGACGACCTTGTCGATACCGGCGCGGTGGGCGACATCCTTGAAGAGTTCGACGTCGAAGCCGGTGAAGTTACCCTGCGCGTCGGCGAAGGTGTAGGGCTTGGAGTCACCGAGGCTGGCTACACGAATGGTGCCTGGCTCGATCAGACCGTAGGGGTTGTCCGCCGGCGACGACGAGGCGGAGGAGGCTCCGCCGCAGCCGGACAGTGCGAGAACCGCGGCAACAGCAGCGGCAATGAGCGCCCCGGGGCGCAGCTTGTTTCCTGTGTTCACAGCGTTTTCCAATCATGGGGTGGGGAGCGGGTAGGCGGGCAGTGTGCCCCGTAGTGGGTAAGGGCCGATGCGGGTCTTGCTGAGTCCGGTCTCAGTCCCTAGGATTGAGACCGGACTCACATCGATTGCTAGAAATGTAATCGAAGCCACATGGGGCGTCAAGGGTCCGCTACGAAAGGCCGTCATGAAGAGTGATGCTTCCCGGCGCCGCGATGTCACCGTCGCCGACGTCGCCCGGGCTGCCCAGGTGTCCAAGGCCCAGGCGGCCCGTGCCCTGGGCAACTACGGCGCCGTGAGCGAGGACGTGCGCGAGCGGGTGCTGGCCGCCGCCGAGGAGCTTGACTACCGGCCTAATGAGCTCGCCCGCAGCATGAACACGGGAAAGTCGCACACCATCGGGGTGGTGGTGGGCGACATCGAGAACCCCCATTTCGGCCTCGCCACCCGGGGCATTACGGATACCGCCAAGCGCAGCGGCTACAACGTCATCCTGATCAACACCGACGAGGACACAGCCGCGGAAATCGATGCCGTGAGGGTGCTGCTGGACAAGCGCGTGGACGGTTTGATCGTGGCGCCCGCGTCTTCGGTCGAGACGCAACACCTGCGGCGCGTTCACGAGTCGGGCCGTCCGCTGGTCCTGCTGGACCGCAAGGCGCCCGGGCTCGATGTCGACACCATCGCCGTCGACATGGAGGATATCTCCCATGAGTCCACGAGTTACCTGATCAATACCGGCCACCGCAGAATCGCCTTCATCTCCACGCTCCGGACGGACGAGCCGTACCGCGAGGGGATGCCGTTGGATTCGTCCCAGATTTCGGACCGGCGCGCCGGCCTGCAACGCGCGTTCGCGGACGCTGGCCTGCAGCCGCCGGATGATCTGATCCGCCTCAACGCCGGCGATGACGAGTCGATCCGCAAGATCACCCGCGAGCTGCTGCAACGCCCGGACCCGGCGACGGCGATCATCGCCTCCGACGGGTTGATCGGGCTGAGTGTGGTCGAGGCTATCCAGGAGCTCGGCCTGTCGATTCCGGAGGATGTTTCTTTCCTCATGTACGACGACTTCGCCTGGACGCGGCTCACCACGCCTCCACTTACGGTCATCGCGCAGCCAGTGTACGAGATGGGCGTAGCCGCAGCCGCGGCCCTGATCCGGCAGATGGAGGGCCGGAAGGCGCCTGCGGCCGCGCCGGTGTTTACGGCCGAGCTGATCCGCCGGGGCTCCGTCGCGGCACCGGCGCGCGGTTAGGCGACGACGTCGGGAGCCTCGCGCAGGCTGCCGCGCGTTGCGGTCTTGACCCGGTACATGTCCTGGTCGGCGGCGATGAGCAGGGCCTTGGCCAGCTCCTCATACTCGGCCGCCCCGGCGTGCTCGGGCACGGCCGTTTCGGCCCGGCCGACGGACATGCCCAGCCGGAGCTCCGTGCCCGCGACGGTGATGGCCTCAGTGACGCAGTCCCGGACCCGACCGGCCACCGCGTCAAGTTCCCCCGCGTGCTCCAGCCAGGGGATCAGGACCACGAACTCGTCGCCGCTGTAGCGCGTAACCGTGTCCGCGCCGCGCACGGCCCCGGCGAGCATCCGGGCCACGTGCTCCAGGACCTGGTCCCCGGCCGCGTGGCCCAGGGTGTCATTCACCTGCTTGAAGTTGTTGACGTCGCAGAACAGCACGCCCACTCGGATGCGCTGCTCGCCGGCGCGGGCCAGGGCCGCCAGCAGGGTTTCCTGCAGCTGCCGCCGGTTCGGCAGGCCGGTCAGCGGATCGTGGAGCGCCCGGTGGTGCGCTTCCCGGAGAAGCTTCGCGCGCTCCGCCTCGGCGTCCTCGAGCTGCCGGTGCGCGCTGGCCAGTTCGCGCTCGTAGCGGCGACGCTCCGGGGCTGCGAAGAAGATCATCAGGTCCCGCGGTTCGGCCCCGTCCGCGGTCCGGGTCACCGAGAGCAGCACCGGCCGGCGCTGCCCGTCGGGACCCAGGATCTCGATCGAAAGCTCGGCAAGGTGGCCGTCGCGTTCCAGCTTCGGTCCGGCATGCGTCCGGTACATCAGCCGGTCACCGGCCGGCATGAGGTCCAGCACCCGCGTTCCGGCGAGGGCGCCGGCTTCGGCCCCGGTCCAGGCGCACAGCGTGGCGTTCGCGGCCAGGATGGTTCCGTCGGTGGCGGCCATGACGTAGCCGGCGGGCGCCTGGTGGAACAGCTGCCCGTAGTCGACGGCTTCGGTCGTCGCCGGGCTCATGGCTGCTTCAAGTATTCGAGGATGGCGGCGGCGGTCTCCTCCGGCGCGCTGCTTTGCGGGAAGTGGCCGGTGGCCGCGAGCCGGACCAGGGTGCTGTTGGGGAGCTCCTTCTGAAGGTAGGTTCCCACGTGGTCCGGGGTGACGACGTCGTCGGTGCTTTGCAGGACCAGCACGGGGACGGTGACATCGGCCAGCAGGTGCCGGACATCGGAGAGGAACGCCACCCGGGCAAAGTCCCGGGCGATGCGGGGGCTGATCCGGCCGAAGCTGCCCTGGATTTCGCGGTCCAGTTCCGGGGCGTGCGGCGCGTTCATGTAGACCGGCGCCATCTGCTCCGCCCAGACAACGTAGTTGGCGTCCAGGGATTCGAAGACGTCGTCGAGGTCCTGGCTGGTGAACCCTCCTACGTAGCCGTCCTCAGGGTGGTCGAGATAACTGGGCGACGCTGTGAGCAGGACAAGGCGGCCGAAGCGGCGGCCCTGGTCCCGGACGGCTGCGCTGACGGCCATCATGGAGCCGACGCTGTGGCCGACCAGCGTGGCGTCCGCCAAGTCCAGGCCGGCGCAGACCTCCATCAGGTCATCGACGTAGGCATCCAGCGTGGAGTAGGTGGCCGAATCGTAGGCGAACTGGTCCGAGCCCCCGGAGCCCACATGGTCCAGCAGGACCACCCGGTAGCGGTCGGTGAACCAGGGCAGGATCCGGGCCCACATGGTCTGGTCGGTGCCGAAACCGTGGGCAAATACCAGGACCGGGCCGCCTTCAGGCCCGTATGCCCGCACGTTATTGCGTACTGCTGCCCCAGACGCCATCTGCCCACCAAACCTTTTCAACTTCAACCCTTTGACCCCGCCGATTTCGAGCCCGACGGCGGAGGCGCGTCTTCGCGTGTCCTGTCACCACTCAGGCGCGTTCATCGGCTAGCTGTCGCCGGCCGCAGAACATGGCTCTGGCGCAGAAGTAGTCGACGGGTTCACCCCATAGTAGCCCGGCGGGCCCACGGCGCGGGGAAGCGTCGCCGCAGGTCATCGGCGCAACGCGCGCAAACCCTTCTGGTCCGCGCCGCGTTCCTGCTGGCAAACTGAGCCAATGACCGAACCTCTCAATGAGTCCAGACGGCCAGGGATCCGCGCCGCGATGTTTGTGGACTTCGACAACGTCTACACAGGTCTGCAGGCGCTGGACCCGGCGGCTGCGAAGAGATTCGCTGAGGATCCCAAGCACTGGACGGAGGCGCTGGCGGACGGCGTTTCGGGTGATGATTCCCGCCGCTTCCTCATCCGCAATTGCTACCTAAATCCGGTCATCTACTCCAAGTACCGGCCGTATTGGACCCGGGCGGGGTTTCGCGTGATCGACTGCCCCTCCCTCACGCAGCGCGGCAAGAGCAGCACGGACATCAACCTGGTGCTGGATGCGATGGATGCCCTGTCCGGCGCGGCGCATATTGAGGAGTTCTTCGTGGCGTCGGCGGACGCCGATTTCACGTCATTGGTCCAGCGCTTCCGCGCCGCAGACCGGATGACTACGGTGATCGCGGCCGGCGCCGTTGCCTTCGCCTACCGGGAGATGGCGGACGGTGTCGTTGAATCCCACGACTTCGTGGCCCTCCTCAATGGCACCGCAGCCGACGCACCCCGACTGGTGCGCTCGGCCAGACCCGCCGGGAGCCGCCCCGCGGCACCGGTCGCCCCCGGCCCCGCGTCGGCCGCCGTCGCCGAGGTTCTCGCCTTGGTGCGGGCTGCGCCAGGCCCGGTCACGGGTTCGGTGGCGGCGCACCGTGCGCTAATTTCGGACCCTCCCTCAAAACTGACTGGGACGGCCACGGCAAGTTCGGTGCCTGGATCGCGCAGGCCGGCCCCGGCATCGCGTATGCGTCGACACCGTCGCCGGGTTGGGTCTGGGATGCCGAACGGTTTTCACCGGATCTGCTCCCCCGGGCGGCCGAAGCCCGGCCGGCCATCGAGGAACAAGTCATTCGGGTAACCGATGTGCCCGCGCTCTCCTCTGACCAGTACCGGCAGGTCTTTTGGTCACTGGAAGCAAAATTGCGCGACCACCTCCCTAACCGCGCTGAGCTCGCCAAAGCCGTCAGGGACGACTGCGTCGCGGGGGGCCAACCGGTCTCCCGGGCCGCCGTGAACTTCGTCCTCCAGGGCCTTGGATACGCAGGGATTCCGCTCACCGACGAGCTGCCTGCGCCAGAGCTGGCGGCGGCGTAGACGAGGAATGTCGAGGAGTTGTGCCGGGTGGCGCTCATGGAGTTCGACGACGCCGAGAAGCTCGCGCTCAAGCGCTGGACCAGCGGCGGCCTGCTTGAGTAGCTCTGCCACGGCGGCCAGGCGAATGCAGAGCTAGCGCGTCAGTGATTCGTGCTGATGCAGCAGGCCCAGTTCCGCCCGCCGCGGCACAGGGAACCTGTCGCGAACGGCTGTCCCCTCCTGCCGACGACAGTAACGGTCTTGATGCAGCCGCCGCATTCGGAGTAGACCTGCCAGTAAGGCCGACCATCGGCCGCCAACCCACTCGCCTGCGGCAGACAGGGGCAACATGATGAGCCAGGACCACACGGCACCGGAGACCAAAGGTGTTAAGTCGGAGTTGCTTGCCACGGTTGACCTTGGCCCGGAGATCGAGGGCATGGCAGGGCGCCAGCTTCGAATGCGGATGGTGACCATCGAGCCGGGCGGCGTCTTCGGTCCGGTTCACGACCACAAAGGCCGGCCTGGCCTCGTCTACATTCTGCAGGGAACGATCACCGACCACCGGAATGGAGTCGCTACGGACTACGGGCCGGGGGCAGGATGGCCCGAGGATAGGGAAACTCTTCACTGGCTGGAGAACAGAGGAACCGTTCCGGCGGTGGAGATCTCGGTCGACATCGTCAGCCAGGAGTAATCCCGCGTCCTTCACGCCGAGACGCCAGCCATCCGGCGGCCTAGAGGGTTGCGGCTTCTTCCTGGGCCAGTCTGATCATCCGCAGCTCGTCCTCCACGGCTCGGGCGGGCCAGTAGTCCTTGGCCAACTCGTCGGCGCGGACTCGGTCTGCCGCCGGGAAGAGCTTGCCGAACAGGCCGGCCGCTTGCAGCAGGGCAATCAGCGCCGTGGTCCTAGCGTCGGGCGCGGGCGCAGCCGGCGTGCCGGCCCCGGTGGGCGTCCCGGCCACGGGCGTCCCTGCCGCGGACGTCCCGGCGTCGGGCCCCGTCGAAGGAGACGTCCCGGCGTCGGGCACCGTCGAAGGAGACGTCCCGGCGCCGGGCCCCGTCGAAGGAGGCGCCCCGGCGTCGGACGTTTTCGCATCAGGTGCGCCGGGGGCCGGCGGCGGACCGCTGAGGGCGGCCTCGAGCTTCTTCAGAAGCGCAGCTTTCGAAGCGTGGTCCACCTCGGGGTACCGGGTGGACCGGAACACGCCGAGGTGTTTTTCGCCGACATGTTCCACGATGCCCAGTGCCGCCATCCGCTCGTAGACACGCTGCACTTCGGCGCGGCCCTCCAGCATGGCGACCCACCGTTTGGGAGTGTGAGGCCGTGATTTGCCGCGGATGAGCTCCAGCTCGTGCTGGAAATCCGTCGGCGGGGCGGCGCGGGTAGCCCGGACGTTCTTCCCCTGCAGCTCGATGGCACCGATCAGCTCCAGCTCGGCCAAGATTGCCCCCGCCAGCGTGGTTCTGAGTGCAAACACCGGCACCTCCGGTTTGCCGTCTTTGTCGTTCGTTGCCAACAGCAGGAAGGCCTGGGGAAGGTTCAGCTCCGCCGGCTTCGGCGTTTCAGCGTTCATACCAACATGGTGGCGCGGTTGGGCAGCCGCCGCATGAGGATTTCGTCCCGGGTCCCCGGAGATAAATGCCCTCGACTCCCGCCGTGCCGACCGGTAAGGTTCCCCGCATCTGTTCCGGACACTTCTGGAGGCCATGGTGCTCAAGCGAATCAGCAGGATGACAGGCGCACTGGCGGGGCTGCTGCTCACGCTCGGCATGATCGCACCATCAGTGCCGGCTGTAGCCTCGACGGGCTACGACATCGACTCCGCCTCCAGCCTGCAGGTGGTGGTCAACAAACACCGGCCGTTGAACCCCGCCACCTACGTGCCGGCCCGGCTGGTCAGGGTCCAGGGGGAACAGCTGCGGACCGAGGCCGCGGACGCCTACAAACAGTTAGCCAAAGCCGCCAAGTCGGCCGGCGTGAACATCATTCCGGTCAGCGGCTACCGTTCTTACAGCCAGCAGGCAAGCCTCTACGACGGCTACGTGCGCCAGTACGGCCAGGCAACGGCCGATACCCTCGCCGCGCGGCCCGGCTTCAGCGAACACCAGACCGGGCTGGCGATGGACATCGGCAACGCCAGTGGGGTCTGCGCCCTGCAGGCCTGCTTCGCAAACACCCCGGCCGGTAAGTGGGCGGCCGCGAATGCCGCGAGCTATGGATTCATCATCCGCTACCCCGCGGGGGCCGAGGACGTTACCGGCTACACCTACGAGCCTTGGCACCTGCGTTTCGTGGGAAAGGCCATCGCCCAGGAGATGAAGGACTTCCCCACCCTCGAGGATTACTTCGAGCTGGAACCCGCCCCTGATTACCTCTAAGCCAAAGAACGTCCGGGACCCCGCGAGGCGATAACTTGGTGGAATGACGGCTAGCTATAGGTACGACGTCGAAATCCTGCACCTGCTCGTGTCGCCCGCGCACGCCTACTTCGGCCGCGCACGGGAGGGCGCAGCCGACGTCCCCACCGCAGACGCCGAGCAGGCCACGTTCGTGGCCGGCAAGGGCATCGTCGGCGACCGGTTCTTCGGCAAGGCCGCGCACATGGATGCCGCCGTCACCGTGTTCGCCGTCGAGGCCCTCGAAGCCATCGCCGCAGAGCTGGGAACGGCAGCCCTTGACCCACTGCTCACACGTCGCAATGTGCACATCAGGGGAGCCCACCTGGCCCCGCTGCTCGGTCACGAATTCGCGTTGGAATCCGGCGGCGAGCTGGTGCGGCTCAAGGCCGGGCGGCCGGCCCATCCGTGCGCCTGGATGGATGCGATGCTCGCCCCGGGCGCCCACAAAGCTATGCGCGGGCGGGGCGGTGTGCGGTGCCAGGTGCTTTCGGACGGGGTCCTGCACCGCGGCCCGGCAGTGCTGATCAGTCCGGTCCCGCTTGACCCGGACCGCGCGGGCGAACCGACGCTGCTGCGCCCATCGCGCTTGCCCTAGTCCGACGCATGCCGTCGACTCGCCGACGAAACACAGGGGCACGAGCAGACGGTATCCGAACGCCGGGCGGTCCTGACAAAAGAGGGCAAAGTCCCGGCCCGCCGGTTCGCGACACGGGACCGGTCAGCCAGGCCGGGCTTCGCTTTCGTAGACTCTAGGGAGATCCGACGTGTCCCCTCCGGAGACATGC
Organism: Arthrobacter sp. 10T44; assembly: GCF_056393885.1. Classification (NCBI taxonomy): domain Bacteria; kingdom Bacillati; phylum Actinomycetota; class Actinomycetes; order Micrococcales; family Micrococcaceae; genus Arthrobacter; species Arthrobacter sp. 10T44. The sequence goes on from NZ_JBFTGT010000001.1 coordinate 779,019, forward strand.
CCGCCACAGGAAGAGTCATCGATGAAGATTATCGTCCTAGTCAAGGAGGTCCCCGACACCTACGGGGACCGAAAACTGAACCTTGAAACAGGCCTCGCCGACCGTGAAGCCAGCGAGACAGTCATTGATGAGATCGGCGAGCGGGCCCTGGAGCTGGCCCTGACGTATGCCGACGCGAACGAGGGCACCGAGGTGACCCTCCTTTCCCTCGCTCCCGAGGGCGCGACGGCCACCATCCGCAAGGGGCTGGCGATGGGTGCGGCGAGCGCCGTCCACGTCTCTGACGAGGCGCTCCGGGGCGCTGACCTGGGGCTTACCGCCGAAACCCTCGCAGCCGCGATCCGCCGCGTCGAGTTTGACCTGGTCATCACCGGCAACGTCTCCACCGATGGATCCGGCGGCATGATTCCCGCGATGCTCGCCGAGCTGCTTGACGTGCCGCTTGCTTCCGGTCTCAGCGCCGTGGAGATCAGCGACGGCGCGGTGTCCGGGACCCGGGGCGTGGAATCCGGCGTGCAGCAGGTATCGGCGAAGCTGCCTGCGGTTATTTCCATTACCGAGGCGCTTCCCGGGCCGCGCTTCCCCAACTTCAAGGGAATCATGGCCGCGAAGAAGAAGCCCCTTGAGGTGCTGACCCTTGGCGACCTCGGGATCTCGGCCGACAACCCGGACGCGGCGCGGTCGATCATGCTGGCGGTGGCCGAGAAGCCCCCGCACGCTGCCGGCGTCAAGATCGTCGACGAGGGTGATGCCGGCGAGAAGCTGGCCGACTTCCTGATCGAAAACCGACTGGCGTAGGAGTAACGACATGACTGAATTCCCTCGTGACGCAATCCTCGTCGTCGTGGAAGCCCTGGCTTCCGGTGAACTTGAGAAGGCTGCGGCCGGGCTCTTCGGCGCTGCCGCCGCGGTGGGCACGCCGGTTGCCCTGGTGCTTGCCGAGCCCGGCGCCGGAACGGCCGCCGCCGCGGAGGCCGCGGACCTGGGGGCCGCCCGCGTGCTGATCGCAGAGTCTACGGATCCGTCCGCGCTGGGCGTGCCGGGCGTCGACGCGCTTGCCGCCGCGGCGGAGCAGGTGCAGCCGGACGCCATCCTGATTTCGCATTCCCTGAACGGACGGGACCTGGCCGGCCGGTACGCCGCCCGGTCACGGGCAGCGGTGTGCGTCGATGCCGTCGGTGTGTCCCGCGATGACGAGGGCGTGGTGGCACACCACTCCGTCTACGGCGGCGCCTACAACGTGACGTCGACGGCCACGTTTGGGGCGCCGGTCATCACGGTCCGCCAGGGCTCCATCGAAGCGCGTGCTGCGGCCCAGCCGCCGGCGTCGGAAACCCTGGCGGTGACGCCCTCCGGGAAGCCGGCAGCGCGGGTCGACTCCTTCGAGGAGGCCGTCGCCGCCACCTCGCGGCCGGAGCTGCGCGGTGCCGCGAAGGTTGTCGCCGGTGGCCGCGGCCTCGGGTCGGCCGAACAGTTCGCCCTCGTTGATCAGCTCGCCGATACGCTCGGCGCTGCCGTTGGTGCTTCGCGTGCCGCGGTGGACGCAGGCTTCGTTCCGCAATCGCAGCAGGTCGGGCAGACCGGGGTTTCGGTGTCCTCCCAGTTGTATATCGCGCTTGGTATTTCCGGCGCGATCCAGCACCGGGCCGGCATGCAGACCGCCAAGACGATCATCGCCATCAACAAGGACGCGGACGCGCCGATCTTCGAGATCGCCGACTTCGGCGTGGTGGGCGACGTGTTCAAGGTTGTCCCTCAGCTGATCAGCGCCCTTGAGGCCCGGAAGAAATAGCGATGGCAACTCATTCCGGGTCCATCCGACGGGGCCTTCCGCGCGTGCCGGGCGGCGAGCCCTGGCCGCCAGCAGGCCAAGCACCCGCGCGCCTGCTTTCCTCCGCGGCTGCTGCGCAGGAAACGGCACCAGATACGACGGCGCTGTCCGCTCCGGTGCCCGCAGTCAGCGCTCCTGCCGTGGACGTCCCGGCAGCAGCTGCGGGCGGGCGGCAGCTTCGCCGGGGCTTGCCGCGGGTGCCGGGCGGCGAGCCCTGGCCGCCCGCCGGCGAGGTCGCGGCACCGGTGGCATCCGTGTCAGAGGCTCCGGCCCCAGGCGGCGAGCCTGCGCCGACGCCGGCCGCGCCGGTCGCGCAAGCGAAGCTCGCCGCTGCGACCCCCCAAACGGAACCAACGGCGACGTCGTCGGCGGCTGCTCCGGTCACCGCACCAGCCGCGCAGACGACGGCGGCGGGGTCCACCCAGCTGCGCCGCGGGCTCCCCCGCGTCCCCGGCGGTGAACCGTGGCCTCCGGCAGGCCCCGCTCCGGCGCGTGCTGCAAGCCCCGCTCCTGTCGCTGCGGTGCAGGCGGCCCCGGAACCTGTTACCGCGGCTCCTGCCCCGGCTGCCGCCGTCGTCATCGCGGAGACCACTGCCCAAGCGGAGCCACCGGCGCCGCCGAACGAACCGGTCCCCGCATCCCCCGCGGCCGCGGCCGCTCCGGCACCCGTGGCAACGCCCGTCGTCGCCGTCGAAAAGCCCGCAAAGCCCGGAAGGCCGAAGGCCGCAGCAAAGCTCTACGGCTCCCGCACCCCGGCCCAGTGGGTCAAGCTCGCCGTCGTCGCCGTGGCCGCCGCCGCAGTTCTTGTCCTCGCCGCGCGCGGAGTGACCACGCTGCCGGGCGTGCCGGAGTTCCTCGAGAGGTACCCCGGCGAATATGGCCTGCCCGACACCGCCGAGACCGGCTTCCCGTGGTGGGCGCAGTGGACGCACTTCCTGAACATTTTCCTGATGGTGCTCATCATCCGCTCCGGCTACCAGGTGCGCACGCAGCAGAAACCGCCCGCGTTCTGGACCCCTAAGCGCGGTGGTAAGAAGATCAGCATCAACCTTTGGCTGCACCAGTCGCTCGACGTCATATGGCTGGCCAACGGGCTCATCTTCGCGGTGCTGCTGTTCGCCTCGGGCCGTTGGATGCGGATCGTCCCGACCAGCTGGGAGGTGTTCCCGAATGCGCTCTCTGCACTCCTGCAGTACATGACACTGGACTGGCCGGTCGAGAACGGCTGGGTGAACTACAACAGCCTGCAGCAGCTGATGTACTTCCTCGTGGTGTTCGTCGCGGCCCCGCTCGCGGCAATCACGGGGGCTCGCATGAGCGAGTTCTGGCCCAAGAACGCGACGACGCTGAACAAGGTCTACCCGGTGGAGGTGGCGCGCGCGCTCCACTTCCCGACAATGCTGTTTTTCGTGCTGTTCATCCTGGTCCACGTGTTCCTGGTGTTCGCGACCGGTGCGCTGCGCAACCTGAACCACATGTTCGCCGGCACCGACGAGATGAACTGGGTGGGGTTCTGGCTCTTCGCGGCCGCCATCGCCATCACCACGGCCGGGTGGTACGCCGCCCGGCCGCTCGTGCTTGCACCCCTCGCCAAGCTGTTCGGCAAGGTGAGCAGCCGGTAGGCGTCAAACGACGGTCTGCCTCGATCGCGAATCGCTATCGAGGCAGACCGTCGAGGCTGGAACTATCGGCCCTGTTCCCTGTTTGCGCTGGATTCCGGAGAACGGGGGCCGGCCGCCGTCCAGCCATTCTGATCATCGAATAGGGGGCGTCTGACGGCCAACAAATGTTGTGCCAGCGCCACATCCGGCTGGCCGGGATACGTTTCCACGAGTCCGCTGAGATGTTGTCTTTCGCGCTCACGCTCCGGGTCGGCGTCCGCCATCAATGCCCCAATGATGGTCATGGCCAGGCGTCGGATCTCCGGCATCCGCTTCTCGCCTGAAGCTCCGGTGGCCCTGTTGCCGTCGGGGCCGGAACACGAAATCCCGGGCCTGCCATGACTGCGTTCCGGAAGCGAAGACGGACTGGTTGGCATCTGGTGTCCCTTATTCCTGTTCCAGTAGAAGCTGGAACGGATCCACGGCCATACGCGCTCCTGGGAGCGGGTGCTCAACGCGGCGGACTCTATCATTATTGTACGCCCGTACCGCAAGGCCCCCGCTTGGGCGACCAGCCAAACCGTGCAGCAGCTCCCGCGTCTTGCCGTGACACAGCCTTCGCCGAGTTCGACGACGAATACCGGCCCATGCCCTCCATTCCGAAGGTGCCAACGTGGAAAGAGAGCCGCGCATCCTGGGTGGTGGACCGCGACATCTTTCCTCGGGTGTACTGGAACCTGATCCTGAAGGGACGCGCGTAGCCCCGCGCTCTACACTGGCTGGATGGAGGCTACGGTCCGCGGTGTTCCTGTGCATTACGTCGAGTCCGGCAGCGGTACGCCGGTTCTCGCATTGCACGGCGTTGGCGTGGACCACCGCGAAATGGCCCACGCCCTCGAACCGGTCTTCACTGCAGCTCCTGGGTTTCGGCGCCTGCACCCTGACCTGCCGGGGATGGGCCTCACGCCGGCGCCAGCGGCCCTCGCCAGCAACGATGATGTCCTGGACCTCCTGCTCGGCTTCATCGACAACACCATCGGGGCTGGACCTCTTCTTGTCATAGGCCACTCCTATGGCGGGTACCTAGCCCGTGCCGTTGCCCAGCACAGACCGGAGCAGGTGATCGGGCTGGCGCTGGTCTGCCCGATGGGGGCCCGCACCGGCAACGTGCCTGAACACAAGATCCTTGTGTCATCGGCCGGCCTTGGCGTCGAGCTCAGCCCGGAACTCGAGGCTTCCTACCGCGGCTACTTCGTGGTCCAGACGGCTGAAACGCTGCGCCGGTTCCGGGACGCCGTGGCCCCGGCGGCGCCGCTCGTTGACGAATCCGCCCTGACGCGGATTTTTTCGCGCTGGGAACTGCAGGAGCGCCCGCAGAGTGTGAAGACCTATCCGCATCCCGTCCTGATCCTGGCGGGACGGCAGGATTCCACCGCCGGTTACGCCGCCCCGGCCGATCTCGCGGGGCAGTACCCGCGCTGCACCCTGGCCGTCCTCGATCACGCCGGCCATGCATTGTTGCATGAGCAGCCCGCCCTGGCTCAAGCCCTGATCGTTGAATGGCTCGCGCGGGTGCGTGAGCACTCCGCGGCCTGATACGCCCCCTCTAGAGTCCACCCGGAGCCGGTTAATCCATTCGGTATAGTATTCCGATGGGCTGGCAGCTCTTGCACCGGTCCCCCTCACCCTCAGACCAAGGAGCCTCGTGGGCCCGCAAGCAACGGAACTGACGGTCTCCGACAACGGGCCGGGCCACGCCCCCGCCCGGGACGCAATGCAGGGCGGGCTGATCGGCATCCTGGCAGGGCTTCTCGGATTGGGCCCCTGGTTAATCACCGGGGCACAACTGCCCCTGCAGAACCTGTGGGCCGCCGACGTCGCTCCGGACCGGATGCCGGCGTCGCTTCTGCCGCTCAGCCAGTACAAGCTCACCACCATCGTCGCCCTCCTCACGGTAGGCGGCGCGGCGGCCGGACTCGCGGTGCGTCTCTGGTCCCCCGCCCGACGCCGACTGGCGACGTGGTGCGCGGCAGCCGGGGTTCTCGGTGTCCAGGTCACCGCGTCCGTCCAGTCCTTCACCGTGCTCGACGGCGGACTCGCGGGCGGAACGATGGCCCGCCTGTACTTCGCCGGCCTGCTGGCGGGCGTGGTCCTGTCCGTCGCGGCGGCCCTCGTCGCCCTCCTGCTGGTCTCGTCGACGTCGCGGGCCCCGGTCGCACTGGGCGTCGGACTCATGGCGGCGCCGTTTGCGTCGTGGCTGGTGGAGTGGGTTGCGGGCGTCGTCGGGCCCCTCAACATCCCGGCAGCCGTGCCGACGGCCGCTCGCTGGATTCCCGCCATCCTGGTCGGCTGCGCTTTGGCGTGGTGCGGCCTTCGCCCTGCGCGTCGTGCCGTGGTGTGGCTGGTGGACCTGGCCCTGTTGTGGGTGGTTCCGGCCCTGTTTATCTCCGTCAATTACGTGCTCGGAACGCGCGTGGCGGCGGGCGACCTGCAGGAGATGCTGTTGATGAGCCGGCAGATCCTGGCGGCCACCCTGGGACCCGCGGGCGGGGCAGGACCCCTCGTCCTGCTGGCCTTCGTCCTCGCCCTGGCAGGGCTGGGTGCCCGGACCGTCGCAGTTCGCCGTCGGCGGGCCCTGCCCGCCGACTGACCCGGCCGTAACAGCGCAGCCTGTATCCGCCGTGCCGCCGCTGTGTTCCTACCGGCCGGTCGTCATTACACTGGGACGCATGACCGAGCACGAACCGGTCCCGCCGCACACCGCTGTGGCCCCCGACGCCGTCGACGCCCCCTTGCGAAGTTCGAAGCAGCGCTCCCGCACCTTCTACGGGATCCTGCTGAACACCGGCCTGGCCAACATCACCACCAGTTACCTGTGGTTTGCGCTGACATTCTGGGTGTATTTGGGGACGCGCAACGTGATCGCCACCGGAGTAGTCGGCGGCGCGTACATGCTGCTGATCGCCCTTTCCAGCATCAGCTTCGGCACGTACGTCGACCGCTACCGCAAGCTGGCCGTCATGCGTTTTGCCGCCGCCTTCACCCTCGCGATGTTCGTGCTTTCGGGGGTGATGTTCCTGCTGACGCCCGCCGACTCGCTGCTGGACCTGACGCAGCCGTGGTTCTGGACATTCATGCTGATCGTCCTGCTCGGCGCCGTGGTGGAGAACATGCGCAACATCGCGCTCGCGGCCACGGTGACTATCCTGATCGACCCGGACCGGCGGGCCAACGCCAACGGGCTGGTCGGGATGGTGCAGGGGCTGATGTTCATCGTCACCTCGGTGTTTTCCGGTGTGTCGGTCGGGCTACTGGGCATGGGCTGGACGATTGTCGTGGCCGTGGTGCTCACCGCGCTGGCCTTCGCCCACGTGCTCACCCTGCGCATGCCCGAGGAGGTCCGCGCTGCCGCCACGGACGCGCAGGGCGGCTTTGACCTGCGGGGCTCCCTCGCCGCCGTCGCCGCCGTTGCCGGACTGTTCGCGCTGATTCTCTTCTCCACGTTCAACAATTTCATCGGCGGCGTCTACATGGCCTTGATGGACCCCTACGGCCTGGAAATGTTCCCGGTAGAACTGTGGGGCACGTTCCTGGCACTGGGTGCCACCGGCTTCATCGTAGGAGGGGCGCTGGTCAACAAATTCGGACTGGGATCCAACCCGTTGCGCACCATGCTCCTCGCAGTGATCCTGATGGGCCTCCTCGGCGCGGTCTTCACGCTCCGGGAGTGGGCCTGGCTGTACGTCGCCGGCATCTGGCTGTACCTGGTCCTGGTGCCTGTCGTCGAGGCCGCCGAGCAGACCGTCATCCAGCGGGTGGTGCCGCTGCAGCGGCAGGGGCGCGTGTTTGGATTTGCCATGGCCTTCGAATCCGCCGCCGCGCCGATCACAGCGTTCCTGATCGCGCCGATCGCCCAGGTCTGGATCATCCCGTACGCGCGGTCCGCTGAGGGGGCCGCCCAACTAGCCCCGCTGCTGGGAGAGGGGACATCCCGCGGTATCGCCCTGGTGTTCCTGATCTCAGGAATCATCCTTATTGCGGCCGCGCTGCTGGCCTTCCTGGCCCCGGTCTACCGCCGGGTCTCGGCGTCGTACGCGGGGACGGATGCCGGTGTATCGCCGTTGGTGGACGGCCGCTAGGACGCGGGACCGGTTCCGTCAGGCAGGCTGGCATCGATTGGAAAGGTCATGAAGGCCGGCGTCTCGTACGGGTGCGCGGACAGTGCCGCGCTGACGACGGCGTTCCGCCGGGACCGCGGATAAATGGCTTCGATCCGCGTTTCCGGGACTTCCTCAGGGGAACCGAGGGCGCCGATGGCCGGGGTCGCGCCCGGCAGCGGCGTGAAGCGCCCGGTCCCTTCGAGGCTGAACGAGCAGTGTGAGTAGTTGCCCAGCCTGCCCGCCCCGGCATCGCCAATGGCCTGCCGGACGGCGTGCGCAGCGTCGGTGGGGACGTAGATGACCAGGCAATCCATAGGCTCCATGGCTGAAAGTCTGGCACGGGGCCGCGTAGGCCGCGCGGATAAGGCTGGCGCCGTCAGCTGGCGGGGTCGTACTGGAAAGCCCGCACCTCCTGCGCGCAACGGCAGGAGGCCGCGATCTTCGCTGCCCACTCCAAGGCCGCCTGGTACGAGGGCAACTCCAGCACCGAATAGCCGCCTTCAAGCTGCGCCGTCTGCGGGTAGGTGCCCTCGCGCACGGTCCCGTCGCCGTCGACCATGACGGGCGGGATGCTCTCGTCGATGCCGCCGCCGAACACCCAGACGCCTGCGTCCTTCGCCTCCTGGACCACCGCGTGCGACGCATCCGCTACGGACTGTAGCTCTTCCTCGGGGAAAACCATGGCGGCACTCGGAAACGAGATCAGGTACTTGGTCATGGCGTCGACTCCTTCTTCGGGGGCGCTATCCGTCGGCTCGTCTGAGTGGCACCGCTCTGGCGCCTAGCCCGATTATGGCCCCGGCGCCCGCCGCGTGGTCAAGGTGGAGCCTCAAGACCGACCGCAGATCGCCTCCGAGGCGTGCAACGGATTGTGGCGCCAACTTCGTCCATTTCGAATTGAATGTGAAACGGAAGTCATTGCAATCTGTAGTCATTGGCAAAGGGAATAGAACCCGTTGCTCCATCACGGTTCCAAAACATAAATAGTGAAGAGGCTCTGTCCACTCTGGCGACCAGAGTTTCTTCATTTTTTGCCGGCGATCCACAAACGAAAGAGGACATGATGACAATCCACAACAACGGCCACCAACTGCACGTCAACGGCAGCTTTGAGATGGAATTCGTGGTTGCCGGCGAGGACGAACACGGTCTTCCGTTGCTCGAGGTAAACATGTATCCGGTCGTCGTTGCAGGGATGCTCGGTGACAACGTCGCCTTTGGGATGGACGGCAAGCACCTGGTGGCTGGACTGACGATTCCGCTTGAGGATACGGGGTTGAGCACCACGGACTTGGACTCGCTGCCGCTTCATGGCGGCTGGGCGACCATCTCCACCGCCCACGGCGAAGGCCTTCGCCCGCAGGATCTGGAGGAAACGTTCGGGCGTCGACCCGCCCTCGTTGTCCTCGAAGCGTTGGCAGACGCCCTGCTCTCCGAGAGTATCAACGTTGACATGAAGGGCAGTCCCTACCGATCGCTGGAACTGTCCGAAGACAACCGTTACGAGGAGGTTCTAGCCATGCACGGGAATTTGCGGAGCCGCATCGAAGCGGAAGAACAGGAACAGGTGACGCATGACGTCTTCAACGCCATGATGAGTCGAGAATTTTTCGCCTAGCGCGAAGCAGTCAAGGCAGCAGACCGCCCGCGTGCGGTCTTTTTTATGCCCGAATCGCATGGATATCGACATCACCGACACACGAAATCAGGAAGCGAATCAAATGAACCACCTTAGTGCCTCCAATATCCGCCCCAATCAGCAGTTTGAGGTACTGACCTCAGCGTCCAAAGCCTGCACCCCAACCCCTGCAGCCAGCTTCGAAGTTGCGGACGCGCGCCGCCCTTCGGCGACGGAGTCCGGTTGGCTGTCTCAAATTAGCGTGTGGCTGAGTACATTAAGGCCAGTCGAAGCCGCTGGCCTCTGTTGGTTCGGCCCCGGGCGATCTATCGCAACTGGACCGAGTCACCGCACCAGACGCAGTAGGCTCCGGTGCATGATTACTTTCGAACGAGCACGGCAGATCGCTCTCGAATCGATCGGTCCGACGTGGGTAACGGACGAATGCGGTGAATATGTCGTTGCCGACTACGGTTTCCAAGACGACCGCGCCTGGTGTCTCGTCGACGGTGGCCGCCGGCTCGTCTTTGACGGTGACTGCAGTTGCCAACTCATCGGCCGAGGCTCCACACTGGTCGACAAGCGAACTGGCGAAGTCACTTCCCTGAATTACCTCGAAGACCCGGAGCGGTTCGACGCCACGATTCAGGTCGGCCAGCATCCTCCCGAAGACTCTGTCGGCTAACAGAAGTCAGCGCCGTCGTCGCGGTGCGGAAAGGTGCTGGTGGGGCTGGCACGACGGCGTTGAAGCACAAGCTTCACGCCGCCGGTCCGCTTGCGGGTAAGCTACAGGACCCAAGATTCAACGCTTCCTAGGGACGTTCACGCGAACGTCATCGGCCTGGACCTCGTCGAGTTCCCACCTCTGGTACTTCGGGTGGTCGGGGTATTTCCAGCGAAGATAGTCCCTGACTACCTTTCCCGGTCGCTGCTCGTTGGTGTAGCCGAGTTCGCGAGCGAGTTCGGCAGGTTTATATGTAGCCACAGCATTGAGTGTAGGTTCTGAAGTGGCGGTCAAGATGGACGGCGAGTCGGCCAGCCTGAAGATTCCTTCGGAAGATCCCTCACCGGACATCGCCGGTGAACGCGTGGGAGCAGTTCCCTCTAAGCCTTGTCTTTGGCCCACCACAGGAACTCTGCAGCGTGCTGCTGGTGTCGGAATCCGTCGCCGAGCAGGGCAATCAGCAAGTCGTTGCTCCACAGGATGAGGCGTCCAATCGTCCAGTCCACCCTCTCGGGATCCGGCAGTTCGAGACCCCAGAGCGAGCGTGCAATCTCCCGCTTCCCGGCCACGCCGGTGTACATGAGAATCGTCAGGAACCGCTCTGGATCGACGACGCACAGCACCTTCGTCAGGAGCGACTCCTTGAAACCCTTCATCGCAGAGGGTGTGGTGCCCTTGATGAGAGCGGTGAGGCGGTCCTCCAGATCGACGGGCGATGTGCCACGAAGCAGATACTCGACTGCATTGCGGACCTGTGCCGCGCCGGCCTCAGCCCCCATATCGTTCCAGGCCTCATTGAAGACGGACATATTCCCTGGGTTGGCGCCCACGTTGGAGTTGGCGAACCCCTTGAGATCCAGAGGATCCGCTTTGGGCAGGCCCTGGGCGCTGAAGACCTGCTGGTACTTGGCCCAGTACGGGGCAACGTTGGGCTCCGGCTCGGGTTCCCTTTTCAGGAACTCCGCCTTGAGTTCGTTCGCCCGTGCGAACTTCTCGGGATCGACGTCCCCGGGCTTTGGGAAACGCTTCTTGATGTCCTCGAGGGTCGGCAGCGGGATCTTCTGCCGCTCCGGTTCCCCGCGGAGCCACTCGTGTCCGCAGTGTCCGCACTGGAGCTTGCGCTCGCTCCCAGTCAGCCGCTCGACCAGCACAACGTGTTCGTCGGTGTCGCAGATGGAACAATCGAGATCAATTGCCATGGGATCTACCTTCCGAACACTCTCAACATGGCCGCAGTTGGGCCACCCACACGGTAACAGCCCTAGCGGCCAAGCCGGCTCAGGACCCAAGCTGGTCCCGGCGGCGACGTAGGGTGGGGGCCTTGGCCGAGTTGCCCACCAGTTCGATGGCTTTCTCATACGCATCACGAGCCTCCCGGACGCGGCCAAGCCTCCGCAGCAGCTCGGCGCGGGTGGCCGGCGATGCCCGGCTCCAGCTCCCGCACGGGCGCTTGAGCTCAAAATTCGGTCCCCCGTAACGTCGTGTCGTGTGAGAGGCGTGACCTCTAGTGTCTGCCATAGTTGGGCCATGACAACACCAGAGCTCCCTGGGGCGGGCTCACAGCAGTCTTCGCCCCACCAGTCACAACAAACACTTCTTACGGAGCCCGGTGGGGCACCAGCGCAGATGCTCCCAGGTCAGCCGACGAAGCCGAAAAAGCCGTTGAACGTCGTCGGTCTCATCGCTCTTATTGCAGCCGTTATCGGCTTCATCTTCGCCTGCATCCCTGGCGCTCTCATCGTGGGATGGATCCTTCTGCCGATCGATGGGCATTGCCGCGTTGATCGCCTCGATCGTGGGAACCATCGTTGGGTTCGCTGTGTTCTTTTCTGTCGTAACCACTTCGGTCCACAACGCCATTGGCAGCGGGGACACCAAAGTCGTCACGCCGTCCAACCAAGCAGGCGCCAACAGTGGAGCAGCACAGGAGACGTCGGCTGCCGATACTGGAACCCGCGAGAATCCATACCCTATCGGCTCGGTTATCGAATCAAAAGACTGGCGCATCGTCATCAACTCGGTCACCCTTAACGCTTCTAAGGCCGTTATCGCGGCCAACCAATTCAATGACCCGCCGGCAAAGGGTTCGGAGTACATGATGGTGAACTACTCCGCGACTTATGTCGGCGACGACGCCGACGGGCAGATGCCTGCCTTCATCTCAGTCGATTACGTCACAGCTGATGGGACGACTGTGGACGGACTCCGCAGCATTGCCGTCCCGCCGAAACCCATCAACACCACGAGCACGCTCTACAAGAACGCCACCGCAACTGGCAACAAGGCCTTCGAAGTGCCGAGCGCAACGGCAGGCAAAGGTGTCCTCGCCGTCCGGCCCGGCATGCTCGCCGACAAGGTCTTCGTAGCCGTCAAATAGGACATTCAGAGGAAAAGTACAAAGCCCCCGGCGGTTCGCCGGGGGCTTTGTCGTGCCAGGGGACCGCATAGTCCCGTTTGCGATCATCGGTTCTTCGATCTAGAGATCACTTGGCCCGAGCACCAGGTTGCCCGTGCCATTCAGCAGCCGAAAGCCCTTCGGAGATCGAACTAGCGAAAACCGAGCGCCCCCGCTTGGTTCACGACCCCAGCTGGTCCCGGCGGCGCCGTAGTGTCGCAGCCTCGGCCGAGTTGCCGGCCAGTTCGATGGCTTTCTCGTACGCCGCCCGCGCCTCCAGGGCGCGGCCCAGCCTCCGCAGCAGCTCCGCGCGGGTGGCGTGGTATGCGTGATACCCGGCCAGGTCGGATTCAAGTCGGTCGACGGCGGCCAAGGCCACCTGCGGCCCGTCCAGTTCCCCCACCGCGACGGCGCGGTTGAGCGCGACGATCGGCGACGGGTCGATGGCCACCAGCTGGTCGTAGAGCGCGACGATCTGTGACCAGTCGGTGTCACGGAAGTCGCGGGCAGAGGTGTGAACGGCGTTGATCGCCGCGAGCAGCTGGTACGGCCCCGGCGCAGCCCCGGACGCCAGGCGCTCCCGCACCAGGCGGTGGCCTTCGGCGATCAGCGCCGCGTCCCAGGTTCCCCGGGCCTGCTCGTCAAGGGTCACCAGCTCGCCGCCTGCCGAGACCCGGGCAGCGCTGCGAGCCTCGGTCAGGAGCATCAGGGCCAGCAGCCCGGCCACCTCGCCGTCGTCGGGCATCAGGCCGCGGAGCAGGCGGGTGAGCCGGATGGCCTCGGCGGTCAGCTCGGAGCGGACGGGGTCGGTGTCGGGTCCCGTCGCCAGATAGCCCTCGTTGAAGACCAGGTAGAGCACGGCGAGCACGCCGGAGACACGCCCCGGCAGGTCCTCGGCGGCCGGCACGCGATACGGGATCCGCGCGGCCTTGATCTTGGCCTTGGCGCGGGTGATCCGCTGCCCCATGGCGCTCTCCTGCACCAGGAAGGCCCGGGCGATCTCCGGCACGGTAAGCCCGCCCACCATCCGCAGGGTCAGGGCCACGCGGGCCGGCAGGGCTAGGGCCGGGTGGCAGCAGGTGAAGATTAGCCGGAGCCGGTCGTCGTCGATGGCGGAGGGAGGTTCGGGAGGGTCGTCGTCGAACACCAACTGGGCCTCCTGGTGTTTGCCGTCGCGTTTGTTCTCGCGCCGGAGCCGGTCGATGGCCTTGCGCTTGGCCGTGGTGGTCAGCCAGGCGCCGGGGTTGGCGGGGACGCCGTCGGACGGCCACCGCTCAACGGCAGTGGCAAACGCCTCGGCCGCCGACTCCTCTGCGAGGTCGAGGTCGCCGAAGCGGCGGGTCAGGGCGGCTACCACCCGGGCCCAGTTCTCCCGGTAGGCCTGGCTGACGGCGCCGCCGATGTCGGCTCCGTTCACAGGAACGGCCGCACCTCGATTTTCCGGTTGCAGGCCTTCGATCCCTCGGCGGCGAGCTTCAGGGCGACGTCGAGATCGGGAGCCTCAATGATCCAGAACCCGGCGAGGTACTCCTTCGACTCCACGAAGGGCCCGTCGGTCATCACCGCGTCCCCGCTGCGGTTGTCTATGACGGTCGCCGTGTCCGGGAATCCGAGGCCGCCGGCGAAGACCCAGTGCCCGTCGGCCTGGAGCTGGTCGTTGAACTCGTCAATGGTCGCCATCTCCTCCGACGGCGCGAGCTCAAGCTTGTCGTTGATCACGGACAGCAAATACTGCATTTTGAGTCATCTCCTGCGGTTTGGGGCACCCCTTCTGGACGCCCGCTCACCCTTACTACGAACAACTCTGCCGCTATTCGACAGGAAATGGCAGCAGCCCGCACCGCGATTTCGCCCCGATCCAGGCGGCCCTAAACCCCACGGCCCGGATGCCGTAGCCTAGGACCCACCCACTCGAAGTGGAAGGACCGGCATTATGAGCTTTACCTCCTCCGGCCGCGCCCAAACCCCCGTCCTGGACATCGGCTACGAGTCCACCGGCGATCCGCGCGGGACGCCGGTGGTCCTGCTGCACGGATTCCCGTACGACGTCCGGGCCTACGACGACGTCGCCGCGATCCTCGCCGGTGAGGGCGCCTTTGTGCTGGCGCCGTACCTTCGCGGCTTCGGCCCGACGCGTTTCCTCGACCCCGCAACGATGCGCTCAGGACAGCAGGCGGCCCTGGCGCAGGATCTGCTCGACTTCCTGGATGCCCTCAACATTGAGAAGGCCGTCGTGGCCGGCTACGACTGGGGCGGCCGGGCGGCTTGCATCGTGGCGGCGCTGGAGCCCGACCGTGTCGCCGGCCTCGTCACCGTCAACGGCTACAACATGCACAACCTTGCCCGGTCCGGCGAGCCGGTGAACCCGGAGTGGGAGCGGAGCTACTGGTATCAGTACTACTTCCACTCGGAGCGCGGGCGCCGCGGGCTGGAACGGAACCGGGACGAACTGTGCGAGCTGCTGTGGCGCACATGGTCGCCGTCCTGGGTCGGGGCACGCGAGGCGTTTCCCGCCAGCGCCCCGAGTCTGCACAACCCCAACTTCGTCGACGTCGTTATCCACTCCTACCGCCACCGCTACGGACTGGCCGACGGCGACCCTCGGTATCAGCGGTTCGAGGACCTGATTGCCCAGGAGCCGAGCATCACCGTTCCCACGGTGGTGCTGGAGAGCGGGGACG
Source organism: Arthrobacter sp. 10T44 (assembly GCF_056393885.1). NCBI lineage: Bacteria > Bacillati > Actinomycetota > Actinomycetes > Micrococcales > Micrococcaceae > Arthrobacter > Arthrobacter sp. 10T44. The sequence goes on from NZ_JBFTGT010000001.1 coordinate 794,029, forward strand.
ACGGCGTCGGCGGCCCGGCGGCGAGCGAGGACCGGGACCATTTCACCGGCCCCTACAGCGAAATCCTGCTGCCGCGCATTGGACACAACGTCCCGCAGGAGGACCCGGGCGCGTTCGCGCAGGCCGTGGTGAGCCTGCTCGATTAGGGCGTATTGACGGGATTCATCAACGAGATCTGCCGTTTGATCTGTTCGAGCTCATCCTCGAGCCGGTCGACGGTGGCGCGGTACTTTCCGAACTCGGCCGCCCGGCGCCTGGCCATCGCGAAACTGATGCCGGCAGCGAGCACGGCCAGCGGGAACGACACCAGCAGGCCCCAGCCGGACACGGCCAGGAAGTCCAGCGCGACGGGAAGGGCGTGCTTGAAGGCCAGAAACTCATTCACCCCGCCCACCACGCTGTTCAGGGCCGAGTCCAGGGGAGCCAGAAATTCGCCCACGACGGGCGTCCCCGCGAACGACGGCGCGCTCAGCGGCTGCTCTCCCCCGGACCAGCGCGGATCACCGAAGTGGTTCAGGATGTAGATTCCGGCCCCCGCGTTGAGGGCCGCGAACAGCAGGACGGAGCCTAGCGCGGTCCAATGCAGCCGGCGCGGACGCCAGAGGCCCGCCGCGAGCGCGAAGACGGCAGCCGCAACCCAGGGGAAGATGCGCAGGTTGTCGAGGCTCATGCCGCCCAGTAAATCCAAGGAAATTGTCCGCCGCTCAAAGTTTGGTTCGCTGCTTGTTCCGATCGCAAGCGAGCTTATCCCAGTCATTGGCCGGCCTCCGACGGCGGGTGTGGCGGCAGCTGACCTACGTCGCCCAGTCGTCGTCCCCGTACGCCCGGCCGCGGAAGTGCGCACGGAGGTACTCCCCGACGACGGCGGCACCCAGGTCCCCGGTGTCAGGCGCCACCACCCGGCCGTCGACCCGCCGGGCCATCCGGGCGACGAAGCGTTCCAGGCCCGGATCATTGCCCAGCCGGAAGAACGTGGCCTGGACGCCGGCGCGGCCCAGCCGGTCCAGCTCGGCGACCGTGACCCGGATGGTCTCCGGGTCCGGCGGATACGAGAACCACGACTCGCCGTCGGACTCCAGGTGCGCGGTGGGTTCGCCGTCGGTCACCACCAGCAGGACCGGCTGCATCGACGGGTGCTGGCGGAAGAACCGGCCGGCCAGCAGCAGCCCGTGGTGCAGGTTGGTGCCCTGTTCCCGGAATGCAGGCAGGGCCGTGAGCTCGCCGATGTCCATGGTCTGCGCGTAGCGTCCGAACGTGATCAGCTGCAGCCGGTCGCCGCGGAACTTGGTGGACACGAGGTGGTGCAGGGCGAGCGCGGTGCGTTTCATCGGCACCCAGCGCCCCTCGGCGGCCATCGAGAAGGAGACGTCCACCAACAGCGCGACGGCGGCCTGCGTGCGTGCCTCCGTTTCGGTGACCTCGATGTCGTCCACGGCCAGGCGCAGGCCGTGGCGCGGGTCGCGGCCGTCGGCGATGGTGCGGCGGATGGCGTTGGTGATGGTGCGGGTGACGTCCCACGGTTCGGCGTTGCCGAACTCCCAGGGCCGGCTGGAGCCGGTCTGCTCGCCCGCCGCCCCGGCCACGCGCGTGTCCCGGCGGCCCTGACGGCCGGAGAGTTGCTTGGCGGTGTCGCGCAGCAGCGACCGGCCGAGCCGCCGCATGGCCTGCGGGGAGAGCTTCAGGTCGCCGTCGGCGCCGCGCTGCAGGAAGCCGCCGTCGTGCATGGCCCGCTCGATCTCCGCCAAAGTGCGGGCGGACACCGCCGCGTCCGGACCGAGCTGGCGGGCCAGGGCGTCCAGGTCCAGGTCGTCCAGGCGGGAGCCGTTGTAGGACTGCGAGAGCTGTTCCGCCAGCTCATCCAGCTCGGCAAGGTCCTGCAGCACGCCGGTGCCGTCGCCGAGGCCCAGCCCTTCCTCGCCCTCGAAGCGTTCGGAGCCGGACCAGTCCTCCCCGGGGCGCAGCGCCTGCAGGTTGGCATCGAGTTGACCCAGCTGTGCCATAAGCTCCGGCGATCCGAACGCCTGGGCGGAAAGCCGCATCAGTTCCTCGCGCTGCTCGGCGGACATGGACTGCATGAGCCGCTGCGCGGCGGCCGCGCGCTGGGCAAGCGCGTCGATTAGCTCCTCGACCGACTGCGGGTTCTCCGGGAAGTGCTGCCCATGGTTGGCCATGAACTCCTGGAAGTCCGCGTCGGTGTCCTCGCCGCGGCGATGCTTGTCGAGAAGTTCGTTGAGGTCGGCCAGCATCTCGGCGACGGCCGCGCGGTCTTCCTCCGTGGCGCCCTCCAGCGCCTCCTTCATCCCGGCGAACCGCTGGTCCAGGATTTCGCGGCCCAGCAGGTCCTTGATCTGCTCGTAGGCCTCGCGGGCGGTGCTGGACTGCCAATCGTAGGAGGCGAGCTCGTTGACCGCCGCCGCCGTGGATTTGGGCAGGTTCTGCAGCTGCATCTCGCGGAAGGCGCGGTCCGTGTCGTCCATCCGCACGTCGCGGGCCAGCTGTTTGCGCTCCTCCAGCACCGCGGTCTCCAGCAGTTTCTGGACCTCGTTGAGGGTGCCGTCCAGCCGGTGCTGGCCCAACAGGTCCCTGCGCCGCTGCTGGACGCGGCCGGCGAGCTCGTCGAGACCTTCCCGGTTCCGGCCGCCGCGGCGCAGGTACTCCTGCAGGGCGTGCCGGGGCGAGTAGCCGGCCATCACGTCCTCGGCGACGGCGTCCAGCGCCTCCGCGAGGTCCACCGGCGGCGCGAGCGGATCGGGCCCGCCCGCGTAGCGGCTGTAGCGGGACCGGTGGTGAGCGGTCATGGGCCCTCCTTAGGTGCCGTTACCCGTAGACGGTCGCCTCGTCGTCGGAGTCCTTGGAGATCCGGCGAGCGAGGTAGAGGCCTTCCAGGGCCAGTTCGACGGCGGCCGCGCGCTGCCCGTCGTTTTCCGCGCCGAGGCGCGCGCCGATGTCGTCGTAGAGGCTGGATCCGTTCAGCGGCGGGAGGTTGTCCAGGAACTCCCGCGCGGTGACCAGTTCCCCGGTGGTCACCGTGGTGTGGCCGTCCAGGGCGGCGACGAGGTCGCCCATGTCGAGGCCGTGGAAGTGCGCCCGGACGGCTTCGGCGGTGGCCATCCGCAGCAGGTGGTCCAGGATGTCCTGTTCCCGGCCTTCCTCCCCGGCTTCAAATTCGATCTTCCCGGCGAGGACTTCCACGGCGGCGTCCAGGTCGATGATCCGGGCGATGGCCTGGTCCTCGCCGCGCACGCTGGCGCGGCGCAGGGCGGCCGCGGCGACGGTTTCGGCGCCGGCGATCGCGAACCGGGCGGACACGCCGGAGGTCTGGTTGATCGCCGGTGACTGCCGCAGCGCCCGGGTGTAGCGGGCCAGGATTTCGAGGATGACGGGCGGGACGCCGGCCACCAGGTGGCCCTCCTGCCGGATGACGGCCACCTCGTCGTCGAGCTCGATCGGGTAGTGGGTGCGGATTTCGGCGCCGAAGCGGTCCCGCAGCGGCGTGATGATCCTGCCGCGGTTCGTGTAGTCCTCCGGGTTGGCGGACGCGACCACCAGGACGTCCAGCGGCAGCCGCAGCACGTAGCCGCGGATCTGGATGTCGCGTTCCTCCATCACGTTGAGCATGGAAACCTGGATCCGCTCGGCGAGGTCCGGGAGTTCGTTGATGGCGATGATGCCGCGGTTGGAGCGCGGCACCAGACCGTAGTGGATGGTTTCCGGGTCGCCCAGACGGCGGCCCTCGGCCACCCGCATCGGGTCGACGTCGCCGATCAGGTCCGCGACGGAGGTGTCCGGCGTCGCGAGCTTCTCGACGTACCGTTCGGAGCGGTGCCGCCATGCCACCCGCAGCCGGTCCCCCTCGGTGAGGACGCGGGCGCGGGAGTGCTCGGTGAGGGGTTCGTAGGGGTGTTCGTTCAGTTCCGAGTCCTCGATCACCGGCGACCACTCGTCCAGCAGCCCGGCCAGGGTCCGCAGCAGCCGGGTCTTGCCCTGGCCGCGTTCGCCGAGCAGGACGACGTCGTGCCCGGCGAGCAGGGCGCGTTCGAGCTGGGGCAGGACGGTGCGGCTGAAGCCGTACATCCCGGGCCACGGGTCGCGGCCGGCGGCGAGCGCGGCGAGCAGGTTGTCGCGGATTTCGCGGCGCAGGTCCTTGTGAACGTGGCCGGAGGCGCGCAGTTCACCAACAGTGAAGATTTCGGGGCGATCACTCACTCCTCCACCGTAGACCTGTACCCGGCGGGGAATCGAGGGATTTGGTGAGATTCCTGCGCACTGGGCGTCTGGGCGGCCTAGGCTGGATCTTGATGACTGCACCCACGTCCGGACCTTCAGCGCAGCCCCCGCCGCAGGGCACGCTTCTGCTTCTGGTGCGCCACGGGGAGACCCCGACGACGGGCATGGTGCTGCCGGGCAGGGCGCCGGGACTGCACCTGTCCGACCGCGGCCGGGCCCAGGCCGAGCGGGTGTCTGAACGGCTCTCCGGCCTGCCGGTGGACGCCCTCTATTCCTCGCCGCTGGAGCGGGCCTGCGAGACGGCGGAGCCGACGGCGGTGCGCACGGGTCTGGCAGTGAAGCACGACAACGGGCTGCTCGAGTGTGATTTCGGCCAGTGGACCGGCGCCGCAATCGCGGACCTGGCGGTCCTGCCGGAGTGGCAGACCGTGCAGCACAGCCCGTCTGCCTTCCGCTTCCCGAATGGTGAGAGCTTTCCGGAGATGCAGGCGCGGATTGTCGGGGCGATGGAGGCGCTGCGGGAGGCCCATGCCGGGGGCGTGGTGGTGTGCTTTTCGCACGCCGATCCGATCAAGGCCGCCGTCGCCCACGCCTTGGGCACGCCGCTGGATCTGTTCCAGCGGATTGTGATCAGCCCGGGCTCGGTCTCGGCCATCACGTTTGTGGACGGCCAGGATCCCGCGGTGCACATGGTGAACTCGACGTCGGAACCGCTCAGCGGCCTGAGGGCGTCATGAATAGGGGCAGTCGGTGTCCGGCCGGGAGCTGAGACTGCTCACCGAGGGCAGCATCGAACTGCTGGGCCTCATCCCGCGCAGCAGCAACCAGACGTTCCTAGTCCAGGTCACCTGCGGCGAGGACATCGGGTACGCGGTCTACAAACCGGAAGCCGGAGAAAGGCCGTTGTCCGACTTCGAACCTGGCCTCTATAAGCGCGAACTTGCCGCCTACCTGCTCAGCGAATCGCTGGGCTGGGGCTTAGTGCCCTTCACCGTCATTCGGGAGGACGCACCCCTGGGCGTCGGGTCGCTGCAGTGGTTCATCGACTGCGACTTCCAGGAGCACTACTTCACCCTGTTCGAAGGCGCCCCCGAGACCCACCGCGAGCTGGCCCGCATCGCGCTGTTCGACTACGTCGCCAACAACACGGACCGCAAAAGCGGCCACGTGCTGCGCGGCGACGATGGCCGAATCTGGGGCATCGACCACGGGCTCTGCTTCTCGGCAGCGTTCAAGCTGCGCACCGTGATCTGGGACTTCGCCGGCGACCCTATCCCCGGTGCCCTGCTGGAGGACATCGCCCCGCTCGCCGAGTTCGTCCCCGCCGAACTGGCGGAACTGCTCGACGACGATGAGGTCACCGCCCTGCAGCGCCGCGTCCAGCGCTTGCTAGTCGCGGGGGTGCTGCCAGTGGACCGCACGGGAATGCGCTACCCGTGGCCGCTCGTGTAAGCACGGCGCCCACGATTTTGCGATGTGCGCTCGGAGACCATGACGTTCTGAAGCCCAGCCGCTCGACCGGACGCTGCCTACAACTTCGTCAGAAAAACTTCAGAACGCACCTGACGACATTGGTCATGGTTCGCGACCCACAGCCAGCGTTGAAGACACAACGGCGGGGCGAGGCGCATGAGAGCGGCGGCGCGACCCGGACGATACATAGCTGACGTCCGTCGCTAGTCGCTCTTCGCCCCCTCGGTTTCAATTCGAAGCTCGACCGCCCGAGCAATGATTTGACGATTTGTCGTGCTTGCACCGAGGATCGCTATCCGGTTGGCGAACTCAGTCTCCCCGAGTTGCACGGCAAGTCTGCCCAGAACCTCATCCGCGAAACTTGAGGAAATCGTGTCGAGATGCGTCATGTTCAGAACAATCTGGGGGACACCTGCACTTAAGTAGTTCATGATTCGTGTCCGGATTTCGCTGCCCTCTTTCCTCGAGCCGATAGAGCTCTCAAGCTCGGCGGCATCGAGTTCGTAGTAACCGTCAACCGTCTCGATGGATTCAAGAAGGTCACTGGATGAAAATCGAGAACCCAAAACCTCACCGATACTTACTTTGGTTTCGCAGTTAAGCTGCCAATCCACAGTTGTGCCGTGGTGAGATTCCAAGTCCAAAAGCGGCCGATGAGCGTCGGAGACAGCCGTGGCAACGGCATGCTCCCTGAAGGTCCAAGTGCCTTTGCCAGAGTGGATACTGAGCGAACCACCATTGAGGTCGACAGACCGGCTGAGACCGAATAGTCCGTTTCCTTGGTTTTGACTGCCCTTACTCGTGATTCCCTGCTGGACTGCCAGCCCAATTGCCTGATCTGCGGTCTTGATGGAGTCGTAGGAAAATCTACCTGCTTTTGCCCCCATTCCCATGGCGCGGTGTATACCGATTCCCGAATCACTCACTGAAATCACGCACTGCCTGGTGACTGTATGGAGCTGCATCATCACGTAACCGCACGAAGCTTGGCTATGTTGAAATACATTGTCGAGAACTTCATAAATACACCAGTTCAAAGTGTCGAATACGCCCTCTTCGCAGGGCATTCGATCCAGGAGGGAACCCATGAAACGCCGGGTGAGCTCGCCCGCTTCCTTCTCATTCCGGTATTTCCAAACAACGTCCGTGAGTTGCGCTGTGTGGTCGGGGTCATCAGCAACGTTCATAGGGTTGAGAACGTGCGCAAGAGAACGTTCATGCCCCACTTTGCCAATGTGGAAGGTATGTCCTCGTTCCTTAAGAAAATCTAGCGCACAAGCAAAAGGAACAGCCCCGTTGGGATAGACCTTGTCTGTATGCTCGAAGTCCAAGCCTATTGATTGCTCGAGTGGCGTAGAAGCTACCCAGGACAGTAGCCTTCTAGCTGAAGCGGGGCCGGACAGGTCCCTAACCGCGAAATCGCGAACCTCCCTAGAGGACCGTCGTTCTGTTGTTTCCGTCAAGTGCGATCCCTCTTGGGTAGTTAGAAATACATATGTGTGTATTGAGAAACTGAGTGTATCCCGAGGCCTACCTCGGCAGCCGGGGAAATTTTGCTCCTTCGCCCGCCCTTTTATGTATAGGCGAACGCTCCAACTGCAGGATCGTCACGGCCGCCAGATGCACTTTCCAGCTGCAAAGGTAAATAATCCGAGCATCCGAGTAACTCCGTCCGATGCGTCGGCGGACAGACTCGGCCTATTCCGCGTGGCCCGACGACTCAGGGCGCAGTCCGAGTCCTGCGATTTCCTAAACACTGGCGGCGGCGAGCTCTCTAGCACCGCGCAAGTCTTTAGAAGCGGTGAACTCCTCGGCCGGGGCGTTTTCCTGATATTCGACGAGTTCGACGTGATGCTCCACTAGGGCTTCCTTGACCGCCGCCGGAGTCGCGTAGAAGTACTCGCGACGCAAGTTGACTAGGTTCACCCGCCGGCCAGAGAAGTGCTGGTGGAGCATGGTTTCGATGCCCACCGCGTCCTTTGAGAAGAAGAGTGCGTGCACGTCAAAGAGGAACGGAACGGAAGCATCTCCGAGTTCGCGCACACGATCCATGGGGTTGAGACGGCGCGTCATGCCGATCTTCACCACTCCGTCCCCGAAGGCTCCCAGGTTGGAGATAACGTACACGTACCCGGCACGGGTGTTCAGAGCGTTGTCTTCGGCGTCGGCAAGCTTCGCCTCGGCTTCGTCCAGCTGTTCCTGTACGCGCTGTACGCCCTCAAGGTCTCCGGATGCCTGGAGCTGGAGAAGCACATTGGCGTAGTGATCGACTTCCTTCTTCTGTTTGGCCTTAAGCGCTTCCCATTCGCGCTGGGCTTTGACCGCCTCACGTGCTTCAGCTCGGGCTTCCGCCTCGAGTTGCTTCTGAATGGCTACGGCCTCCAAGTGCCGGGCAGCGAGCTCGAGCTCCTTCTCGCGGAGAGCGTGGAAGGCGTTAGTGATTTGAAGGCCGATCATGGTGCCACGCTTAGCGATCTGCTCACGTGCCTTCTCAAGACGGGCCGAGGCGGTATGTAGGTTCCCGGCTTTCACCGTCTTAACGCAGTTCTCGGCCTCGGCGTTGTAGGCGCGCAGCAACAGCGCGGAAAGGTCTCGGACGAACTTGGATCCTTCCTTCGTGGAACCGTTGAAGGTGAACCCGGAGACTGTGGTGACCGCGGTCTTCTCACGCAGCTTGTCTTTGATGCGGGCGCGGACAGCCGCCAGCTCATCGGCGAGCTTCACCGAGGTCTCAGCGGGATGCTCGTAGTCGTAGAACCCGATGTTGTGCCGGTCGGCGACCTGCCGGACATCAAGGACTTCGCTTCGGACCGCCACGAGCTCGGCTTTCGCCGCAGCAAGCTCCCGCTCCGCCGTGGCAATGTTGCCCGCCAATTCGGCGACATGGCGTTCCTTGTCCAACGTATCCATGTCCCCAAACCTCTGCAGATCGGCGAGCATCTGAACATTGGCCAGGTACACCTCATCCGCGTACTGCTTCAGTCCGTTCGCTGGCAGTGGCGGGGCGCCGATGCCCGTTCGGTAAGTTTTCTCGGCACTTATCCCGAACCCTTCAGCTGGAGCTCCGAAGGATTTCTTGTACTGCTTCAAGATGTCAAGCAAGACCCACAGCACACCACCCGCCAGGATCAGACTGGCTAGGAACGCCTGAGTCGGAAGGATGGCCATGACGATGAGGCAAGTGGAGGCTAAAGCGATATGCCTCGCGAAGCCGACGGGCTTCTTCTTCGGTTTCTCAGGTTCTTGCGCAGGGCCGGATGACAAGTCAGACATGGTTCCCCCAATAGTCACGTGATTGTTTCTCGTACGGTAGCAGCACACGCAGACAGAAACGCCTTCAACGGCGGTGCGGTTGCTCCGCCCGATGTAACCGCGGCCAGCCGCCGTCGGACGCGAGAATGGCGCCGTTGTCGCCGTCGCGGAGCAGGCATGTCACGGAGGCAGCGACCTGAGCGGTGGTGGCTAGCGAAGAGACTGTGGCGTGCAAGATCGGGCCGGTTTCTTCACCGCGGTTCGGGATCCCTAGTTGGCCTCGATGTTGGTAGGAGAGGCCGAGGGTGACTGCGTTGAAACGCAGAACCCTCGGGCCGGGATCGGGATGCGATGTATGCGGCGCCCCACCGGGCCGTCGCAGCCGAGCCACTCTGGAAGCTGACTAGAGGTATGGGTCCCATCCTTGCAGCTTGCTGTTGAGCAACAGCGCGGCGGTGTCGAACATTCCAGGGTCGTCTACTTCTGATGCAGACGCGACGGTCCTCAAGCGCTCGGTGGTTTGCTGAGTGAGCGACTCTATCTCGCTTGGCCATGGCTTCAGAGATTCGAGCGTGATGTTGAGGGCCTTCGCATAGGAACCAAGGGCGATTTTGCTACTCACGCACGTAGCAGCGTCTATTCCCGCCTGCCTGCTGCTGAGCACGCCAGAGCATCGGTTTGTCCGGAAGTCATCGAAGTTCTCCGTGAGCTGAGGACGGATTTCAGCTACGGCGCTGGCCACTTCTGAGACAGTGCTGGTGGTCTCCGTCGGGGTAGGTGCCTCGGAGGGGGCGCTCGACACCGAAGGCTCCGCTGCCTGGGTGCTTGAGCTGCACCCGGCTAGGGCCAGTGTCAGCATGAGGGTAAGTCCGAGCGATCTTTTCAACAGAATCTTTCTGGCAGGAGAGCGGATAGGGACCGCTTCGAATATTGGATGCCCCTTGATGCAGCACCTGAGATCCAGTTGCTTTGAGCGGCACATGGCAGATTATCGGGGCCCGAGGTTTGACGGATAGCAGACACGCTGACTTTGGAAGCGTTGGCCGTCACACATTACGCCGAGAATCGGCTCCTAAACGGCCGCGAGGCTGAACCTTAGGACGCGGGCCCGTATTGAAGCACGCGGGTTGTCCGCTCGTGGGCTCCGCCTAGCGGCCAAGGGAGAGCGCCCCCTCAAACCTCAGCCACCGGAGCCGCGAACTGCGCCGCGTACAGCGCGGCGTACGCCCCGCCGGCCTCCAGCAGTGACGCGTGTGTCCCCTGTTCCACGATCTGGCCGGCTTCCATCACCAGGATGAGGTCGGCGTCGCGGATGGTGGAGAGCCGGTGCGCGATGACGAACGAGGTCCGGTCGGACCGCAGCGCGCTCATGGCCTTCTGCACCAGTACCTCGGTGCGGGTGTCCACGGAGGACGTCGCCTCGTCCAGGATCAGCACCGAGGGCCGGGCCAGGAACGCCCGGGCAATCGTCAGGAGCTGCTTCTCCCCCGCCGAGACGTTGGCGCCCTCGTCGTCGAGCACGGTGTCGTAGCCCTGCGGCAGGGACTTCACAAACCGGTCCACGTACGTCGCCTTCGCCGCCTCCAGGATCTCCGCCTCCGAAGCATCCGGCCGGCCGTAGGCGATGTTGTCCCGGATGGTCCCGCCGAACAGCCACGTATCCTGCAGCACCATCCCCATCCGCGAGCGCAGCGCGTGCCGGGACATCGCGGCGACGTCCACGCCGTCCAGCGTGATCCGCCCGGCGTCGAGTTCGTAGAAGCGCATCATCAGGTTCACCAGCGTGGTCTTGCCCGCCCCGGTCGGGCCCACAATCGCCACCGTCTGCCCCGGCTCCGCCACCAGGCTCAGCTTGGAAATCAGCGGCTTGTCCGGCGAGTAGGCAAAGGACACGTCCTCGAACACCAGCCGCCCCCGGCCCCCAGAAGGAGCCACGGACGGCACCGGGTCAGGCGACTGCTCCTCGGTGTCCAGCAGCTCGAACACCCGCTCCGCCGACGCCACGCCGGACTGCAGCAGGTTCGCCATCGAGCCCAGCTGGGCCAGCGGCTGGGTGAACTGCCGCGAGTACTGGATGAACGCCTGCACATCGCCCAGCTGCATCGCCCCGGACGCCACCTGCAGCCCGCCCACCACGGCGATCCCCACATAGACCAGGTTCCCGATGAACGTCATGGCCGGCATGATCAGCCCGGAAATGAACTGGGCGCCGAAGCTGGCCTGGTACAGCTCCACGTTCTTCTGCCGGAACGTCTCCTCCACCTCGCGCTGCCGGCCGAACACCTTCACCAGTGCGTGCCCGGTGTAGGTCTCCTCGATCTGGCCGTTCAGTTCGCCGGTGTTCTTCCACTGCGCCACAAACAGCTTCTGCGAGCGCTTGGCGATCACCGTCGTCGTCACCAGGGTCAGCGGAATGGTCACCAGGGCGATGATGGCCAGCGTGGGCGAGAGGATCACCATCATCACCAGCACCCCGGCCACGGTCAGCACCGAGGTCACCGCCTGGCTGATGGACTGCTGCAGGCTCTGGGAGATGTTGTCCACATCGTTGGTCACCCGACTGAGCAGCTCGCCGCGCTGCACGGTGTCGAAATAGCGCAGCGGCAGCCGGTTGATTTTCGCCTCGATCCGCTCGCGCAGCCGGTACACGGTGCGCTGCACCACGCCGTTGAGGATATATGCCTGCATCCACATAAACGCCGAGGCGAGCACATAGAGCACCAGCGCCCACAGCAGCACCGAGGACAGCGCGGCGAAGTCGATCCCGGTCCCGGGCGTCAGCGCCATGGCGCTGAGCATGTCCGCCTTTTGGTTCTCCCCCGCGGCCCGCAGCTGCGCGATCAGCTGGGCCTTGCTCACCCCGGCGGGCAGCTGTTTGGACACGACGCCGGCGAAGATCAGGTTGGTGCCCTCGCCCAGCAGCCGCGGCCCGATCACGGACAGCGTCACGCTGACGACGGCGAGGGCCAGTACCAGCGTCAGCCAGATCCGCTCGGGGCGGAGTTCGCCCAGCAGCCGCTTCGCGGACGGGCCGAAGTTCATCGCCTTCTCCGCCGGGATGTTCATCCCGGCGAACGGGCCGCCGTGGCCGGGGCCGCCGCGCGGGCGCGGGATCCGCAGCGGGGCCTCCTGGGCGGCGCCGGCTCCGCTCCCAGCGCCGGAAGCGGGTGTCCGGGACTCGACCTTGCTCATACCGCCTCCTCCGCCGCGAGCTGGGAATTCACGATCTCGTTGTACGTCGGCGAGGTCTCCAACAGCTCCTCGTGCGTGCCGTGCGCGACGATCCGGCCGTCGTCGAGCACCAAAATCTGGTCCGCGTCCACGATGCTGGAGACCCGCTGGGCGATGATCACCAGCGTCGCGCCGGCAGTGTGCTGCCGGAGCGCCTGGCGGAGCCGGGCGTCCGTGGCGGTGTCCAGCGAGGAGAACGAGTCGTCAAAGATATAGAGCTCGGGGCGTTTCACCAGCGCCCGGGCAATCGCGATCCGCTGCCGCTGCCCGCCAGAGACGTTGGTGCCGCCCTGCGAGATGGGCGCGTCCAGGCCGCCCTCCATCTCCCGGACAAAGTCCTCCGCCTGCGCGATGGACAGCGCCCGCCAGAGCTCGTCCTCGGTGGCGTCGGGCTTGCCGTAGAGCAGGTTGCTGCGGACCGTGCCGGAGAACAGGTAGGGCTTCTGCGGGACCAGGCCGATGTGCCCCCAGAGCAGGTCCGGGTGCAGTTCCCGGACGTCCACGCCATCGATCCGCACCGAGCCGGAGGTGGCGTCGAAGAGCCGCGGCATCAGGTTCACCAGGGTGGTCTTCCCGGACCCCGTGGAGCCGATGATCGCCGTCGTCTGCCCGGCGCGGGCGGTGAAGTCCACGTCCGAGAGGACCGGCGCCTCGGCACCCGGGTAGGCGAACCCGACGTCGCGCATCTCCAGCTCGCCGCGGGCTGCACCGGCGAGGCTGACCGGGTGCTCCGGCGGCCGGACGCTGGATTCGGTGCCCAGCACCGCGCCGATCCGGTCCGCGGAGACGGCGGCGCGCGGGATCATGATCGCCATGAAGGTGGCCATCATGACGGACATCAGGATCTGCATCAGGTAGCTCAGGAACGCGATCATGGTGCCCACCTGCATGGAGCCGTCCTCGATCCGGAACGCGCCGAACCAGATCACGGCCACGGAGGAGACGTTGAGCACCAGCATTACGGTGGGGAACGCGAGCGCCATCAGCCGGCCGGCGCGCAGCGCGGTGTCCGTGACGTCCTCGTTGGCCCGGCCGAAGCGGGCGGTCTCGATGTCCTCGCGGACGAAAGCGCGGACCACGCGGATGCCGGTGAGCTGTTCGCGCAGCACCCGGTTGACCGTGTCGATCCGGGTTTGCATCAGCCGGAACAGCGGCACCATCCGGGTGACGATCAGGCCCACGGCGATGAGCAGCACCGGCACGCTGACCGCGATCAGCCAGGACAGCTGCACGTCCTGCCGCACCGCCATGATGACGCCGCCGATGCTCAGCATGGGCGCGGTGACCATCAGCGTGGCGGACATCAGCACCAGCTGCTGGACCTGCTGGACGTCGTTGGTGGAGCGGGTGATCAGGCTGGGCGCACCGAACCGGGTCACCTCCTGCTCGGAGAACTCCGCCACTCGGGTGAAGATCGCCCCGCGCACGTCCCGGCCCAGCGCCATCGCGGCCTTCGCGCCGAAGTAGACGGCGGCGATGGTGCAGGCGATCTGCAGCAGGGTGACCATCAGCATCACGCCGCCGACGCGCAGGATGTAGTCCGTGTCCCCGCGCGCCACACCCTGGTCGATGATGTCCGCGTTCAGGGTGGGCAGGTACAGCGAGGCGATGGACGCCGCCAGCTGGAAGACGACGACGGCGAGCAGCAGCCGGCGCTGCGGCCTCAGGTATTCGACGAGCAGTTTCCAGAGCATCCGGTCTCCTCGGTCCCTAGTTCACGCACGGTTCGCGCACGGTGATTCGAACGCCAGTTTACGTCCGGAGGCTGGGAGCGGAACCGGTTCCTCTCAGGGCGAATTGGGGGCGTGTCTCAGCCGTCGACGGCGGCGCGGACGTCGTCGTCCGTGTGTCCGCTTTCCTTCTTGCCGAACGGCAGCACCTTGAGCAGCGGGTGCAGGACCGCCATCACGACGAGGCCCCAGACGAGCCCCAGGACGGCCGAGCACAGGGTGTTCACGAGCCAGGCAAGGAAGCCGCCCGCCACCGGGATCCCAGCTACAGGGTGCTCGAGGGCGTGGACCAGATCATAGGGCAGGTGCCAGCCGAGGTCGTGGGCGCCCTGCAGCATGATGTGGCCGCCCACCCACAGCATGGCGCCCGTCCCGACGACGGTGATCGTGGTCAGCACGGCCGGCATCCCCTTGACGAGCAGCTCTCCGAAGCGCTGGGAGCCCGCCGACTCCTTGGTGGTCAGGTGCAGGCCGATGTCGTCCATCTTGACGATGAGCGCGACGGCGCCGTACACGGCGGCCGTGATCGCGATCGCCACGGCGACCAGGATGGAGGCCCGAACCCACAGGGATTCGGCCGCCACCTCGTTCATCGCGATGACCATGATCTCGCAGGAAAGGATGAAGTCGGTGGTGATGGCGCCCTTGGTGACCTTGGCCTCCGCCTCCGGCCCGCGGTCGACCGCCGGGGTGTCTTCCTCGGCGTCGTGCTGTCCGCGGAGCTTGTGCCAGACCTTCTCGGCACCCTCGTAGCAGAGGTAGGTGCCGCCCGCCATGAGGATGAACGGGATGACGCCCGGGATGAAGGCGCTGATGAGCAGCAGCGCCGGCAGGATGATCAGGAGTTTGTTCCGCAGCGAGCCCCAGAAGATCTTCTTGATCATCGGCAGTTCGCGGGACGGGTCCGCCCCGGACACGTACTGAGGGGTGACGGCGGCGTCGTCAATGACCACGCCCGCGGCCTTGGCCCCCGCTTTGGCTGCTCCGGCGGCGACGTCGTCCACCGAGGCGGCCGCAATCTTGGCCAGGGCTGCGATGTCGTCCAGCAGGGCGACCAGGCCGCCGCTCACAGCCCGCGTCCGTACTGTTTGGGGGCGGACGGCTGGACGGGGGTGCCCTGGTCTGGGTGCGTGATCGGCATGCTCAATTATATGAGGGATAGCCCGTCGGCTCTGGATCTCTGCCGGGGCGGCTCGGTAGCGTGATGAGCATGAACATCAGACTTGAGAACGTCGGCATCGCCGTGCGCAGCCTCGACGAGGCGATCGCGTTCTTCACCGACCTCGGTCTGGCGGTCGTTGGGCGGGACACCGTCAGCGGCGAATGGACCGACACCGCCGTCGGGCTTGACGGCAATCACGCCAACATTGCCATGCTCGAAACGACGGACGGCCGTGGCCGCCTCGAGCTCTTTGAATACATCCACCCGGAGGCGATCGAGACGGCGCCCACCCGTCCCAACCAGATCGGCATGCACCGGGTCGCGTTCTCCGTCCCGGACATCGACCAAGCCCTGGAGATCGCCGCGCGGCACGGCTGCTATCCGCTCCGCGGTGTGGCGACCTACAAGGACGTCTACAAACTCACGTACCTCCGCGGCCCCAGCGGCATCCTCGTGATGCTCGCCGAGGAGCTGAAGAAAAGCTGAGGGCCGGGCCAGTGCGCCCGTTCGCCGGACGGGCGCGCAGTCTGGTTCGATGAGCGGATGGAACATTCGCAGTTGAACTTGCCCACTCCGAAGCTCACCGCGGGCGATCGGGTCGCGGTCCTCTCGCCGTCCTTTGCCGCGCCTGGATTCGCCCCTGCCGTGCATGAGCAGGCCATGCGGCGCCTCATTGCGGCCACTGGCCTGGTACCGGCGGAGTTCCCAACGACCCGCAAACTCGGGTCCAGTCCAGAGGAACGGGCGGCGGACATCAATGCGGCGTTCGCCGATCCCGGCATCCGTGCGATTCTCGCGACCATCGGCGGCGACGACCAGATCACGGTCGTGCCGCATCTGGACGCCGCGGCGGCGGAAGCGGATCCGAAGATCTTCATCGGCTACAGCGACAACACCAATCTGCTCAACTGGCTGTGGCCCCTTGGGATACCCGCATATTACGGCGGTTCCACCCAGGTTCACCTCGGCGCCGGGCCGGGTGCGGACGACGTCCACCTCGCTTCCCTGCGCGCGGCGCTGCTCACCGGAGGCGAACTTGAGGTCACCGATCCGGGGGAATCAGAGGACTTCGGGCCGGATTGGCTCGAGCCACGGGCGCTCGTCGAATACGGCGACCGCGAACCCACCGAACCCTGGACGTGGACGGGTCCGGCACGCACCGTCTCCGGTCCCACATGGGGCGGCTGTATCGAAGTCCTCGACCAGCTGGCCATCGCCGACAGGCTGCCCGCCCTCGACGCACTCCGGGGCAGCATCCTGCTCCTCGAAACCAGCGAACTGCTGGCTCCCGCAGACTGGGTTAAGCGGTGGATTCGAGCGCTCGGCGAGCGTGGTGTCTTGGAGGCAGTCGACGGCGTGATGGTCGCCAGGCCACCCGTCAGCAGCCACGGGCAGATCCCGCCCGCCGTCGAACGGGCTCAGTTGCGCGCGGCACAGCGGGATGTGGCCGCCGCCGAAATCGCACGATACAACCCGGACGCCGTCGTCTGCATCGGGGTCCCGTTCGGGCATACCCGGCCACAGTGGATCATCCCCTACGGCGGTCAGATCCAACTCAACGGCGAAGCAAAGACGATCACCGCGAACTATTCCTAAGCGTCGCGGAGCTCGAAAGTCAGCGACCAAGTTGGCTAAACGGCGAAGCCCGCGGTCCGGGCGTTGGATCGCGTTCATCCTCGCCGGAGCGCCGATCCTGACCGTTCTGCTCTGTAGTCCTTGCGCTCCACTCCCGCCCGGAATACCGTCTCGAGAAGCAGGAGCTACCACGAGCGGAAGGCATGCCGTGTTGAAGCAAGTCGCCGAGGGCGTTTGGGTTCACCAGAGCGAGTTCCTGCAGAGCAACTCCGTCATCGTTCAGGGCCGGGCCGGGGTGCTGCTCATCGACCCCGGGATAACGCGCGGCGAAATGGCGGACCTCGCGAACGACCTTCGCGCGTTGGACCAGCCCGTCGTGGCAGGCTTTTCGACGCATCCGCATTGGGACCACGTGCTCTGGCACCCGGACTTCGGCGACGTGCCACGGTACGCCTCGGCCCGCTGCGCGGCACCGATCCAGGAGCTGCTGTCGCAGCCGGGCTGGAAGGACCGCGTAGCCGGCGTGCTGCCGCCGGAGTTCGCCGGGGAGATCCCAATGGAACTTCTGGGCCTTGTCACCGGCCTGCCTGCCGACGCCGCGCAGCTTCCCTGGGACGGCCCCAAAGTCCGGATCATCGAGCATCGGGCCCACGCCGCGGGCCACGCCGCGCTGCTGATCGAGGATCGCGGCCTCCTTGTCGCCGGGGACATGCTTTCCGACATCCAGATGCCGTTCCTCGATCTGAGGGCCGCGGATCCGATCGGTGACTACCTCGCCGCCCTGACGCTCTTCGAGGGCATCGCCGGCGACGTCGCCGCCGTCGTCCCCGGCCACGGCTCAGTCGGGGGAGCCGAGCAGCTGCGGGCGCGACTCCGGCAGGACCGGGCGTATGTGGCGGCGTTGCGGGACGGCGAAGAGCCCGATGACCCGCGGCTCGGTCCGTCGGCTCCCTTGGAATGGCTGGCCGAAGTGCATCAAGGGCAGGTACAACAGCTCGCCCAAAGAACCGGGAAGCCCGAATAGCGGCCCCGCGCTGAGCTACCCGCCGATCACCACGTTCGCCGGCGGTTCGTCCGCGAGCATGAGCTCGATCTGGCGCTGCAGGAGCTTGCCCATCCGCGGGCGCATGGCCGAGGTGGCGCCGCCGATGTGCGGGCTGATGATGACGCCGGGAGTCGCCCACAGCGGGTGGTCCTGCGGCAGCGGTTCGGGGTCGGTGACGTCCAGGGCGGCGCGGATCCGGCCGGAGGCGGTGTGCTTCACCAGGGCTTCGGTGTCCGCGACCGGCCCGCGGGCGACGTTGACCAGCAGCGCGCCGTCGGGCATGGCGGCGAGGAAGGCGTCGTCGATCAGGTGGCGGGTGGAGTCGCTGAGCGGAACCACCACCACCACGATGTCGTGCTCCGGCAGCAGGCTGTGCAGTTCGTCGATGCCGTGGATCTGGCCGCGCGCATCGGACCGCGCCTTGCTGGCCACCCGGGTCACGGTGGTTTCGAAGGCCAGCAGCCGGTCCTCGATCGCCTTGCCGACGCCGCCGTAGCCGACAATCATCACGCGCCGGTCCGCAAGGCTTGCGGTGGGACGGCTCTCCCAGCGGCCCTCCTGCTGGTTTTTCAGCATTCGGGGGAATTCACGCTGGCTGGCCAGAATCAGGGCCAGGGTCAGTTCGGCGGTGGACGCCTCGTGGACGCCCGCGGCATTCGCGAAAACGCGGCCCGCGGGCAGCACCTCTTCGACGCCGTCGTAGCCGATCGACTGGCTCTGCACCAGCCCGGTCTCCACGCCCTCCAGCCCGCGCAGCGCGGACCAGCCGCCCATGTAGGGCGGTACGACGATGTCGATGCTCGGCTGCGGTGCTTCGCCGGACAGGTCCCACTCGAGGACGGTGACATCCGGGTGGGGCTGGAGATATTCACGCAGTGTTGCGTCCGGCAGGCTGACAGTAATTTTCTTCGGCATAGTTGCCAGCCTAGTAGGCCGGCGCGGACGACGGCGGCAGGTGACGGCCGCCGTCGTCGTCCGCGCCCGTGGTGAGTCACGGGCGCTGAGTGTGGACAGCGCCTAGTTCGAGCCAGCTCTGTTCAGCGCCGCTTCCAGCAACTCGATGTCGATCCGGGCATGCGCTAACCCTATGGCTGCCGCCTCGGCTTGGCGCTGCGCGCAAATAGCCTCAACGAGCCGCTCATGATCGGCTAACGCGCGGAGCTCCATTTCGCGCATGCCCTCAGGGAAACCCCAGAGATGGGCTGGCGCCGCGAGCCCGATCTGCGCTTCGAGCTCTAGGAGAATGCGTTTGAGAGTCAGGTTGTGTGACGCTTCCGCGATAGCCGTGTGGAGCCTCGCGTCGGCCTTTTGGGAGGCGGTGCCCGATTCGGCCCCCCGGTAGGCTTCCAGCCGCTCCCTGAGCACAGCAGCGTCAGCGTCGGTCCGGTTCTCTGCCGCGGCCCGGGCGATCGTGCCGTGAAGGTGGACCATGGCCTCGCAGGTGTCGCGCAGCGATTCCCAGCGGGACGAGAGAGTCCTTTGCACTGACGCGTTGGACGCCGCTGTCCATTGTTCCCGGACGAACGAGCCACCTGCACGGCCCCGCTGTGTCGATAGCAAGCCTTGGTCGACGAGACGGCCAATGGCGGCTCGGACCGTCATCCGTCCCACATGCAAGGACTTTGCCAGGTCGCGTTCCGACGGCAAGCGGGCGCCCGGCAAATATTCGCCTACCGCAATCGCCGTGATTAGCCGGTCGGTGATTTCATCGGCCCGGGACATCGCGGCCAGAGGCATGTCCAGCGACCCTTCGGGCCCGTCATCTTTGCTCTTGCCCATGGCACCAACTTATACATATTTGTAAAAGGTCTTGGAATTGGACCATTAGTGCGCAAGGATGATGCTCACGCCCGACCAAAGGATTTTGCGTGACAACCCTCACAACACATAGAGTCCCCTTCCGCCAGTGGGAGACCTGGGTGGCGATCTTCACCCCGGATCTCCCCCTAGCTGGAGCTCTCCCCCTTATCGTGCTTCACGGCGGACCGGGCATGGCTCATAACTACCTGCAGAACCTGGCGGCCCTGACGGAAACCGGCCGCACTGTCATCCTTTACGACCAGTTGGGCTGTGGAAACAGCTCGCATTTACCCGATGCCCCGGCGGATTTCTGGGTTCCGCAGCTGTTTGTCGATGAGTTCCTCAGCCTCCTTGCGCACTTCCAGATCGAGGACTTCCATCTTCTCGGGCAGTCCTGGGGTGGCATGCTGGGCGCGGAAATCGCCGTGCGACAGCCGCCAGGTTTGGCGAGCCTATCCATCTGCAACTCCCCCGCTTCAATGGGGCTGTGGGCGGACGCCGCCACAGATCTCAGGGAGCGGCTGCCCCGAGATGTCCAAGATGCGCTGACGTTCCACGAGAACGCGGGCACGGTAACTTCCCCTGCGTACGCTGCTGCCACCATGGCCTTCTACGAGCGCCATGTTTGCCGCACCACGCCTTTCCCAGCAGATTTCGAGGAGAGCGTGGCTCAGATGGAAGCCGAACCGACGGTCTACCACACAATGAACGGCCCCAACGAGTTCCACGTCATCGGAACACTGCGCAACTGGAGCATCGTCGACCGGTTGGAGCGGGTCACCGCCCCGACGCTGGTGGTAGCCGGTGAACATGACGAAGCAACCCCTGCTACCTGGGCACCTTTCATCGCCAATATTCCAGATGTCACCAGCCACGTCTTCGCCGGGGCAAGCCACTGCTCACACCTCGAACAACCCGAGGCTTTCCGGGCCGTCATCGCAGCCCACCTAGCCCGCCACGACCACCACACCCTTGTCTAGGACCACCACAACCACCTCACTCCCAGAAAGAACTCGATGGCAAACTCATCAAGCCCCCCTGAACTCAGCGCCCAACAGCAGCTCGAAGCCTTCGGCTACAAACAGGAACTCAAACGATCGGTTTCCACCACGGATCTACTGGTCTACGGACTCGTCTTCATGGTGCCGATCGCTCCGTGGGCGATCTTCGGCGTCGTCTACAACGCGGCGGGAGGGATGGTCCCGCTCGTATACGTGATCGGCCTTGTCGCTATGATCTTTACCGCCCTCGCTTATCAGCAAATGGCAAAGTCCATCCCGCTCGCCGGCTCTGTGTTCTCTTACGTAGGACGCGGAATCCATCCCACGGCCGGGTTCTTCGCGGGCTGGGCAATCCTGCTGGACTATCTTCTGGTCCCGACGCTGCTGTACGTATTCGCCGCCGAGTCGATGGTGGGGATCTTCCCCGATTCGCCGCGCTGGCTGTGGGCGCTGATCTTTGTGGCGGTCAACACCGTAGTCAACCTGCTTGGCATCAGCTCCATCAAGCGGATGAACCGCATCTTCCTTGCGATCGAACTCATCTTTGTCGTGATCTTCATCGTCATCGCGGTCAATGCCCTGGCCGGACACACCGTCCCCGGGGCCGAGCTGACAATGAACCCGATCTGGGACGCGAGTAAGGTCACGGGCCCGCTGATCGCCTCGGCACTGTCTATCGCAGTGTTGAGCTTCCTCGGATTTGACGGCATCTCGACCATGTCGGAGGAGGCTACCGGCGGCCGCAATGCGGCTGGCCGCGCAATGGTTCTGGCACTGTTCCTCGTGGCATTCCTGTTCATCGTGCAGACTTGGCTGGCCAGCGCCCTGGCGGCAGGCCGCCCCTCATTCAACGACGACGAGGTGGGCAACGCCTTCTTCACCATCGTTGAGGCTGCCTCCAACAGCGGCTGGATGACGGCCTTCTTTGTCGTCAACGTGCTCGCGATCGGCGTCGCAAACGCCATGGCGGCGCAGGCCGCCACCTCGCGGCTTCTCTACTCAATGAGCCGAGACCGTCAGCTGCCCAAGTTCCTGTCCCGGATCGATTCCCGCCAGGTACCCCGGAACGCCATCATTATGGTGTCCGCCATCTCGGCGATCCTAGTCCTGTTCTTCGTAGGACAGATCGACGTCATTTCCGCTCTTGTGAACTTCGGGGCATTGTTTGGGTTCCTGCTTCTGCACCTCTCAGTCATCGTTCACTACGTCGTGCGCAAAAAGTCGAAGAACTACCTCCTGCATCTTGCGGTGCCCATCCTGGGCTTCCTGATCATTGGCTATGTCCTGCTCAACGCGGCTCCCGAGGCCAAAATCGGTAATACTGGAACAGTCCTTGAGCCGGCGTGACCCAGCCAAAAATTGACGTACCAGGCGGCACTGTCTTCCCGACGATCTGTCCGCCGGCTCAAGGTCCGTTAAAAGGGGTGTCGGGCCAGGCGGACATGACCTCATAGGAGCCTGATACGACCAGTCCCATTACCGTTTTGTCTGCCCACCTGGCCCGCGCCCGATCAATCAGCATTCGACGCGACTGAGGGGCAATTTCCATCTTGGCAAGCGAACCAATAAAAGTCATCGCGGGTATCGACACCCACGCCGACACACACCACGTAGCCGTGATCAACGAACACGGCAAACCCCTTGCAGACAGGGAATTCCTGGCCGTGGGATCCGGATACCGGAAAATCATCGACTTCATCACTTCCTACGGCACAGTCGTAGCCGTCGGGGTCGAAGGAACAGGCTCCTACGGTGCCGAACTCGCCCGAACTCTTCGGGGTGAAGGGCTCACCGTGCTGGAGGTAAACCGCCCGAACCGGGCCGCCCGTCGCCTCAAAGGGAAGTCAGACCCGTTGGATGCCTACCAGGCCGCCAAGTCCGTGCTCGAGGGGCGGACCAAGGCGATCCCTAAGGCCAAAGACGGCCCCGTCGAATGCCTGCGGATCGTACGTTCCGGGCGCGCATCAGCCATCAAGGCCCGCACTGCGGCCATCAACCAGATCAAGGCGCTCCTCGTTTCAGCCCCGGACAAGATCCGGGCGAAATACCGGGCGCTGGCCACCTCAGCGCTGATTCCTGCCCTGCAGCGCACGAGACCTTCCGGGCATATGGCTGACCCCGAGTACGTGACTCTGCTGACGCTCAAGGCGTTGGCAGCCCGATGCCAAGCGCTGGGAACGGAAATCGCGGCTGCTGACGCTGCACTCAAGGAAATCCTGGACGGCTATGCTCCGATGCTTTGTGATCTCCCAGGAGTCGGAACCGAAGTGGCCAGCCAGTTGTTGATCACCGTCGGGGACAATCCGGACCGTCTGGGGAACGAGGCCCAGTTCGCTTCGCTCGTCGGCGTCGCCCCGGTGCCAGCCTCATCGGGCAAGACAACCCGCCACCGGCTCAGCAGGGGCGGCGACCGCAGCGCCAATAATGCCTTGCACCAGGTTGTTCTGGTGCGCATGGGCTCGTGCCAACGGACCAAGGAGTACGTGGCTAAACGCACGTCAGAGGGAAAGAGCAAACGCGAAATCATGCGCTGCCTCAAACGCTACGCAGCCAGGGAAATCTACCGTCAGATCACCAATCCCCGGCCCGCACCCGACAACTCCGACCTCCGCCGCAGGCGGACAGACCTCGGCATGACCTTAACGACCGTCGCCGGCGAACTTGGTCAATGGGTTTCCATCATTTCGCGTCTGGAACGCGGACATATCCGCAACGATGCCCTGGCCGGCGCCTACCGGAAATGGCTCATCGACCAGGCCGAAATGCCACGCCGCACACCTCCGACGACAGCTGCAGCAAGGACAAATGCGTTACCGGGCGCCGTTAGCTGAGACTCAAGGCTTGACGCTTTACTCAAACCAGACTTACTCTAAAACCACAAGGTTATATAACGACAAGGTTATGGTTTTGATGGTTGATGAATTGAGTGCAGTGTTCGCGGCGTTGGCCGATCCGACTCGGCGGGCTATTCTGCAGCGGCTCGCTGACGGTGACGCGCAGGTGTCCGACCTCGCGGCGCCTTTCAGGATCAGCCAACCGGCGATTTCGAGGCATTTGAAGGTATTGGAAAATGCTGGCCTGATCTCCCGGAACCGGGTAGCGACTGCCCGGTTCAGTCATCTGGAGCCCGACCGGCTTAAGGAAGCGAGCGAGTACATGGAGCGGTACAAGAAGTTTTGGGGTGAGTCCTTCGACAAACTCGACGGCGCGCTGGCCTCGTTTCAGCGCGACACCCCACCTACGGGAAAGGGCCGAGATGTCTGAGGGGCGCCAGCAGGAAGTCACAGAACACGATGTTTTCATTTCCCGCTCTTTCGCCGCCCCCAGGGACACGGTCTGGCGGTTCTGGACCGAACCCCAACTCCTCGCCTCATGGTTCGGGCCTGAAGGAGTTCACGTACCCGTGGACAGCATCATCGTGGAGCTCGTGGAGCAGGGCCGGTGGGAGTTGACCATGGTCGACAACGCTACCGGGGCCAGCCACCCCATCCGGGGGCGCATCACCGCCTTTCAGGCACCGGAATCCCTCGAGATTCAACTGACAGCGCTGACCGAGGCTGGGCCCGTGGACGACGTCGTGCTGCGGCTTCAGTTCCACGATCACGGCGACCGGACGCGCATGACCCTCCATCAAGGCCCGTTCACCGACGAGATCCGGGACATGACCCACGCCGGATGGATACTGTCCTTCACCAAACTCGACACCCTCCTCGAAAGGCCCACAGCATGAAAACCAGCGCCGCCCAAAGCCAGGTCACCCAGATCACCTCAGCGGACGGAACCCCCATCTCCGTCGAACACATCGGCTCCGGCCCCTCCCTGGTCCTGGTTGACGGCGCCTTCTGCGGCCGGTCCTTCGGCCCGGCGCGGGCCCTGGCCACCACGCTGGCCGACTCCTTCACCGTGTACTTCTACGACCGTCGCGGCCGCGGCGACAGCGGTGATACACGGCCCTACTCCGTGGAACGCGAAATCGAAGACCTAGCCGCCGTCATCACCCATGCGGGCGGAGACCCCTACGTCTGTGGCATCTCCTCCGGTGCGGCCCTCGCCCTCGAAGCAGCAGCGGCGGGTATCCCGATGCGCAAGCTCGCCACCTACGAGGCCCCCTACACGGGAATCGGGAACGTCGACGGAACGCCCGTCGACCACGCCGGGCACCTGAACTCACTGCTCGCCCAAAACAAGCGCGGCGCGATGGTCTCCTACTTCTTGGTCAAGATGATCGGCGTCCCTGCATTTGTGCCCCTCATGCTGCGCCTCATGCCAAAGATCTGGAAGAGCCAAAAGGACGCCGCCAACACCCTCCCCAATGAAATTGCCGTTACCAACAACTTCACCGCACCCACCGGCCGGTTCGCCAAAATCACGGTGCCGACCCTTGTCATGGTCGGTGGAAAAGCCGCCCCGGTCATGACCTCAGCTCAAGCAACAACAGCCGCCGCGATCCCCCAGGCCCTTCACCGCACCCTCGAGGGCCAAACACACCAAGTCTCAGACGCAGCAATGGCAGCCGAACTCCGCGGGTTCTTCACCAACTGACCCGTTGACCACTCTCACCAAATTCATTTCGCCCACAGACCGGAATAGACCATGCCCAAAATCAGCTATCAGACCGAACATCAGGGATCCCAACGACGCCCGCCCGCCTCCTCTGCCACGCGGGTATTGCTGGCCTGTGGCATCACCGCCGGCCCCCTATACCTTCTGGTCAGCTATGCCCAGGCGTTTCTTCGCCCGGGCTTCGACGCGGCACATAACGACCTCAGCGTCCTAGCCAACGGCGACCTAGGCTGGATGCAAACCACAAACCTGATCCTCACCGGCGCCCTAACCCTCCTGACCGCCGTCGGATTCCGTCGCGCACTCAACCCCGGACGAGGAGCCACCTGGGGGCCGGTTCTCGTCGGAATCTACGGTGCCGGATTAGTGGGTGCGGGGATTTTCACCGCCGATCCCATGAACGGATTCCCTCAAGGCGCACCTCCCGGACCCCCTATCTCCGGGTCCCTCCACGGGTTTCTTCACTTCGTTACCGCAGGGATTGGCTTTGCCGCCTTCATCGCTGCCTGCTGCGTTATGGCCCGCCGGTTCTACACATCCGAAAACCGGAGGCTCGGAGCATTCTCCCTTGCTACCGGAATCCTCTTTCTCGCCGCCTTCGTCGGCATTGCCAGCGGGTCAACGTCAGCCGTCATCGTTCTTAGCTTCACAGCAGCCGTAGTCCTCGCTTGGACCTGGCTGGCAATAACGGCCGCCCACCTACGACGCAGCCAACCCCTGCCTCCCACCGTCCGCACCAGCTGAGCGAGCCAACCACTAAAAAGCACGATCAACAGCAATTTGACGACTATAGGAGCATCGGCGGCGCTATCTGGCTCGTGGTGGGCGCTGCTGTCTTCTCCTACTACAAATTCACCGGCCGGACGCCGGACTTGTCGGACGGCAGCAGCGATGATCCAGAGCTCGTCATGAGCGGAAAGGAATCCCAGCCGTGACCGTAACCGCTGATCATTTCCTCGACAAATCCAACGGGAAATTCTCTTTCTCCGCACACGAGGAGCCCGCGCTTCGGATCGCTCCAGGGACCGGCGAGCGGATCGCCTTCGAGACGAACGACGCCGTGTACGCGGAATTGCACGAGCATCACGACCTGGACCAACTTTCCGTGGGCATCAACCCGGTCACGGGACCGGTTTTCGTGGACGGAGCCGAGCCTGGCGATGCCCTGGTCGTCACGATTCACGAGATCCTGCTCAAAGAATTCGGCTGGTCCGTTAGCCTGCCGGGAACGGGAGCGCTGCGCCACGTGATGGGCGAGGAGATGTTCACCCGCCGGATCCCTATCGATGCAGACGGCGTGCACGTGACCGACCGCCACATCTTCGATGCCCAGCCCATGATCGGCTGTATCGGCACGGCACCGGCCGAGGGGGAGAATTCAACTGTCATGCCGAGCTTCGCGGGGGGCGGCAATATGGACCTGACTGGCTGCCGGCCGGGCTCGAAGGTCTACCTTCCCGTCATGGTGGAGGGCGCTTACCTCTCTATCGGAGATATTCATGCCCTGATGGCGGAGGGGGAGTCTTCCTTCGTGGCAATTGAGGCTGAGGGAACAGCCGTCGTGAGCATCGAACTCGCCAAGGCGATGAATCTTCGGGCGCCCAGAATTGAAACCGGCGAGCACTGGATCTTCGTTGGCCTAGGGGACCCTGTGCAGGAAAGCATCACCCGCGGCTACGAGGATATGTTCCACTTCCTCGTCCAAGACCATGGCTGGCAACGGGAAGACGCTTACGCCGTTCTGAGCGCCGTCGGGGACTCCCGGCTAGGCGGTCCGACCGGGTCCTCGACACCGGATCCGCTCCATCCTTTCAGTCCGGTGGGAGCAGTCACCGTCCACCGCCTGCCCAAGAGTGTGCTGAAAGCCCATTCCTGAGTCCAAACCCCGAGAGGCTGAGCCCGGCGCGATACCGCGGCGGGCTCAGCCTCTTAGTCGAAGGGCCGGCGCGGACGACGGCGGCAGGTGCCGGCCGCCGTCGTCGTCCGCGTCCCGGAGTGCCTAGCGGCCGAAGAGCTTGGCGAAGAAGCCGGTCTTGGGCTCGTCTGCGTGGCCCTTGCAGCGGTCGGCGCTCTTGACGCCGCGCATGACCTGGTCCACGTGCTGGCCGCAGCCGGCCCACGTGGTCTTGCCGCACTTCTTGCATGCAACCTGTCGGCACATCTGGTGTCTCCCTTTGTCGGTATGGGTCTACCCCTCCACTATACCCCGGGGGGTATGTTGCGCAAGTTCATGGAACACCATTCCGCCCAAGGGCGTTAGTTTCCTACAGTGGGACCCGTCGACGGGACGCACGCACTGACTTCAGACCGTACCGAGAGGATCGCTTCATGGCATACATCAAGGTTGGAACCGAGAACAGCACCGACGTCGAGCTCTACTACGAGGACCACGGCGCCGGGCAGCCGGTGGTCCTGATCCACGGCTACCCGCTGGACGGCTCGTCCTGGGAGAAACAGACCGCCGCGCTCCTGGCCGCCGGCTACCGCGTGATCACCTACGACCGGCGCGGCTTCGGCCAGTCCAGCAAGCCCACCGACGGCTACGACTACGACACCTTCGCCGCCGACCTGAACACCCTGATGACCGGCTTGGACCTCAACGACGCCGTGCTGGTGGGCTTCTCGATGGGCACCGGCGAAGTGGGCCGCTACCTCGGCAGCTACGGCTCGGCGCGCGTGGCCAAGGCCGTCTTCCTCGGCTCACTGGAACCATACGTGCTGCAGACCGAGGACAACCCCGACGGCGTCCCGCAGTCCGTGTTCGACGGCCTGATGGAAGCGGTCACGGCCGACCGCTACGCCTTCTTCACCGACTTCTTCAAGAACTTCTACAACAGCGACACCTTCCTGGGCACACCGCGGCTCAGCGAGGAAGTCATGCGGGCTGGCTGGAACCTCGCCACTGCGGGCGGCCCGACGGCGTCCGCTGCCGCGCAGCCCACCTGGCTCACCGACTTCCGCGGCGACATCCCCAAGATCGACGTCCCGGCCCTGATCGTCCACGGCACCGCGGACCGGATCCTGCCGATCGACGTCACCGGCCGCCGCTTCACCAAGGCCCTGCCGGACGCGGAGTACGTGGAGATCGACGGCGCCCCGCACGGGATGCTCTGGACCCACGCCGCCGAGGTCAACAAGGTGCTGCTGGGGTTCCTGGCCAAGTAGGCCGCAGCGGCGGTTTCCGCGCCGGTTCAGGACGGGCGCACCTCGGGTCCGGGGTGCGCCCGTCCGCGTCCGTAGCGGTTTTCCGGAAGCGTCGGAGGGGCTGGCGCATGCGGGTCCACAGGCGCACGATTAACGTACCGGGAATGCCCTGGCGCAGACCCCCGGCCGACGCCCTATTTAGCACGGGCGAGCTAATCGAAACTGGACGGACGTGCCACCGCGACTGCGGTGCCACCGCGGCGTGATCGTGACGGGCACACGCCGTCCGACCCTCTTGAACCGCATCCTCCAGTAGGAGCACCAAAGAAATGTCCATCACCACATCACCAACCACGTCCCACCCCCGGGCGGCCAAGTTCACCTTGGTCTCGGCCATCACCCTGGGGCTCATCGGCGGCCCCGTCGCCTTGGCCGCACCGGCTGACGCGTCGACCCGCCAGGGTGGCTGCACCGTCGACCCGTTGAGGCCCACCGACCGCAGCCACTGGGTCGATTTCCGCATCAAGGTGGACTGCCGGGACAACAGGACCGTGCAGATAAGGCAGTTGCGCTATGAAGACGAGCGCGGCCGCAGGCACGACGATTTCCTGGGCGGCTCAACGTTCTGGGAGTCCTTCAACCGGCGCCACGAGTCGACGACCGTCCACAGCTACCGCTTCGTCCCTGACCGCCGCGGCGAGGAAAAGGTTTACCAGCTCGTCTCGTTCCGCGTCCGCGTGGGCAACCACTGGTCCAACTGGACCCGTTGGGAGAAGAGCGAGGTGGCAACGCTCCGGCACTGAACGTCTTCCACGAAAGTGCCATTACACCGGAAAGCCAAGGGGTTCCCTTGGCTTTCCGGTGTGCTGCGCGCTAGACCTCGTCGTCCCACCCGCCGGCGCCGACGGCGTCTTCCGGCTTGTCGTCCGACGTCGGGTCGCCGGACCCGATGTACGCCGCGGGCACCGTTCCGGCGGCCTGGGTCTGCTGTTCCTCGCGGATGTTGCCGGCGCGGCCCGGCTCGGTGTGGCCCGGCTCGGCGTGCGGCTGGCGGGCCTCGACGTCGTCGGAGTCGCCCTGCTGCTGGCGCTCCTTCGCGGCCTCGGGGTCGCCGGGACCGCGCAGGCCGGCGGGGTCGTTGCTTGGCTCATTCGGATCACTCATTGCACTGCCTTTCATCCGCGGATGGACTTCTCCCACACTAACTTGGAGCCTTACCGGGCGGCGCCGGACGCGATCAGTTCTTCCAGCCCGCGCTTGAACCCGGACCGGCCGCCGTGGGCGGGATGCCTGATTTTCGGCACGTCCAGCCCGCTGCGCTGCAGGCTGCGGTGCGCCACGTTGCCGACGGCCACCACCGTCTCGATCGCAAATTCCTGCTTCAGCGCCTGCCAAAAGGGGGTTCCCAGCGCCGCTTCGGACGCCGTGGGGGTGCGGTTGGACAGGGGCCGCCCGGGCACGTGGGTGTGCCACGGGCAGGCGCTCCAGAGCAGCGGAAGGAACTCCAGCTCGGCCAGCACCTCCCACATCACCGTCGCGGTCGGCTCGGCGGCAATGCCCGCAGCGTCCGGCGGCAGAACGTAGCCCTTGCCCGGTCCGAACAGGCCAAAAGCGTTGGCTGGCCCCTCCAAAATGGGGCGGTTGGTGAACGGAACCCCGGTGATCCGCATGCCCCTGAAACCCGGGGCCTCCCCCACCAGCAGCACCTTGGGCGAACGGTCCCGCAGTTCCTGCAGGTAGATCGCCAGATTGCGCCGGCGCTGCTCATTCGCGGGCTCGCTGTGGTCGAAAAAGTTGGCGCACCCCGGCCCGGTTTCCACGGACGCGAGCCGGTGCACAAAGTCCTCGATGGAGGGTGCAATCATTCCGGACCTGCCCTCCTGGCGGCTCGTGGGTCACCCAGGCTATCCGCGGAACTTCCGCACGGGCGCCGGCGCCGCCCTAGCATGGGGACATGACGGACACGACCATCTTTACGGTGGGGCACTCCACTCACCCCATCGACGAATTCATCGGCATCCTCAAGGCCCACGGCATTAAGAAGCTGATCGACGTCCGCACCGTCCCGAAGTCGCGGCACAACCCGCAGTTCAACGCGGACGCACTCGCAGCGAGCGTGCGGGCCAACGGCATCACCTACCGGCGGATGGAATCCCTCGGCGGTTTGCGGCACACCAGCAAGGACAGTGCCAATGGCGCCTGGCGCAACGCCTCGTTCCGGGGCTACGCGGATTACATGCAGACCGAGGAGTTTTCCGCCGCCGTCGGCCAGCTGCTGGAGCACGGGCGGAGCAACGATGCGGCGATCATGTGCGCGGAAGCCGTCCCGTGGCGCTGCCACCGTTCGCTGATCGGTGACGCGCTCCTGGTCCGCAATGCCGAGGTGCTGGACATCATGAGTGAAAAGTCCGCCAAACCCCACACCCTGACCTCGTTCGCCCGCGTCGACGGCCACCGGGTCTGGTACCCGGCGGAGTGACAGCCGGGGCGCCAACCGGACCGCCCCCTACCAGCGCGGGTGGACGGATTCGCGGAAGTAGCGGTCGTAGATTTCGTGGACGCCGACGTCGAAAGTTGAGTCAATGCCGCTGACCGACGCCGCCTCCGCGTTCGCGCGGGCCTGCTCGACGTTCCGGGCCCCCGGGATCACCGTGCTGACGCCCTCCTGCGCCGCGATCCAGGCGAGGGCCGCCTGGGCGGTGCTGACGCCGTCGGGCACCAGTTCCTGGAACTCGGCCACCGCCTTGAGGCCCTCCCCGAAGTCCACGCCGGAGAAGGTCTCCCCCACGTCGAACGCCGCGCCGGCGCGGTTGTAGTTCCGGTGGTCGTCCGCCGCGAAGGACGTGTCCGCCGTGTACTTGCCGGAAAGCAGCCCCGAGGCGAGCGGCACGCGGGCGATGATGCCGACGCCGGCGGCCACCGCCGCGGGCAGCACCTCGTCCAGCGGCTTGAGCCGGAAGGCGTTGAGGATGATCTGCACGGTGGCGGTGCCGTCGTGGCGCATGGCCTCGAGGGCTTCGTCAGCCCGTTCCACGCTGACGCCGTAGTTCCGGATGGCACCCTCGGCCACCAGGGTGTCCAGCGCGTCGTACACCTCGGCGTTGCTGTAGACGGCGGTGGGCGGGCAGTGCAGCTGGACCAGGTCGAGCTGCTCGACGCCGAGGTTCCGCCGGGACCGGTCCGTCCATTCGCGGAAGTTGGCGAGGTTGTAGTTTTCCGGCCGCTGCTCCATCCGGCGGCCCATTTTGGTGGCCACCGTGATATCCAGGCCGGGGTTGTCCGCCAGGAAGGCGCCGATGGCCTGCTCGCTGCGGCCGTCGCCGTAGACGTCGGCGGTGTCGAAGAACGTGACGCCGGCTTCCGCGGAGGCGGCCAGGATGGCCTGCGCCTGCGCCGGGTCCACGTTGCCCCAGTCCGCTCCGAGCTGCCAGGTGCCCAGCCCGATGATGGAAACGTTCCGACCGGTCTTGCCCAAGATTCTTTGTTCCATGATCCGACTATAGGGTGTTGCCTTGCTAGCCTGAGGCTGTGAAGTACGAGAGGCTGTGGATCGGAATGCTGGTTGGCGCTGCCCTCGGCTTTGCCATCGGCGTGGCCACGGCCGACAAGCCTTTTACCGGGCTCCTGATCGGGGTGGCCGTCGGGGCGCTGATCGGCCTGGCTGCCCGCAAGGACCCCACGAAGCGGTAGGGCCGCTCCTGCATCTGAAGGAACCCTCATGACCTTTTCGGTGAACTGCTCCATCATGCTCGCCGAGCTGCCGCTCCTGGAGCGCCCGGCCGCGGTGAAGGCTGCCGGTTTTGACGCCGTCGAGTTCTGGTGGCCGTTCGCCAGCTCCGTCCCGGGCGACGCCGAGCTCAGCCGCTTCGAGCACGCGATCACGGACGCGGGGGTCCAGCTGGTCGGCCTGAACTTCAACGCCGGCGACATGCCCGCCGGCGACCGCGGCCTGGTGTCCTGGCTGGGCCGGTCCGACGAGTTCCGGGACAACATCGATGTGGTGGCCGGCATCGGCGGACGGCTCGGCTGCACGTCCTTCAACGCTCTCTACGGCAACCGGCAGGCGAGGCACGCCCCCAAGGCCCAGGACGAACTGGCAGTCCGGAACCTGGCCGCGGCGGCCGCGGCGGTGGCCCGCATCGGCGGCACCGTGCTGCTTGAACCCGTCAGCGGCGCCCCGGACTACCCGCTCCGCACCGCCGACGACGCCCTCCGGGTCATCGCCAGGGTCAAGGAGGAAACCGGTGCCGGGAACATCAGGCTGCTCGCCGACTTCTATCACCTCTCGGTCAACGGTGACGACGTCGACGCCGTGATCGAAGCCCACGCCAAAGACTTTGGCCACATCCAGATCGCTGACGCCCCCGGCCGAGGAGCCCCCGGGACCGGTCAGTTGCCTCTGGCGGCATGGACCGCCCGCAGCCGCGAACTCGGTTACGCGGGCCGCATCGGCCTGGAATACCAGGCGCCCGCGGCCACGGCGTTCGACTGGGCCCGCCGGCAACCCGCGGCCCGCTGAGGGACCGACGTCGGGCAAGCCGGCACCGCGACGGCGCGCCGCCCTTAGCGCGTTCCGGCCCGCTTGCGCCGGTCCTTGCCGCCGCGGAGGTCGCGGTTGAGGCGGCGGTCGCCGTAATAGAGGATTCCCTCCCAGTTGACCTCTTCGGGCGTCTTGGGAACGATGCTGGGAGCCGCGGGGGCGGCCTGTTTTGGCTTGATGTAGAGCCAGTTGAGGACTCCGAGCCAGATGTCCACAACCGAGTTCCGCAGCCCGATGTAGGCGCGGATGGCGTACGCGGCCATAACGGCGTTGAAGGCAGCGAAGGCGGCATTGGTCCAGTTTTGCTGCATGGCATCGCGCCAGACCGTGAAGAGGGAGAACGCGACAATGGCGTACGGCGCCAAAACGTAGATCGCCGGGGCGGCCGTCCGGTCCTTGACCTTGGGGGTCCGCGCAAACGGGATCTTGTCACCCGTGACGGCCTGCTGCAGTGATTTCATGACGCCGGCGAGGTTCACCGGCATCAGCACCAGATTGAACCCGTAGATCCGGAAGATGTCGCTGAAGCGGTGGCCGGATTCACGCAGGTCGCTGCCCATGGCCAGGAAGTATGGCAGGGCCGCCGCAAAGACCAGCGGGCTCAGTAGCCTGCTGTCGTAGGGGTAAGCCAGCAGGAACAGCAGCCCGAAGCTCGCCCAGGTGATCGACGCCATGTAGTTGACGCGGAGCATGATTTCCCGGCTACGCATGGCCTGGTCGGTGCCCCGGCGGTGCCGGATCGTGTCCCAGAGTTTCGGCAGGATCAGGAGGCCGCCGTTGGCCCACCGACGACGCTGGACCACGAGGGAACCAAAATCCGGGGGCGTTGCGCTGTAGCTCAACCGTTCCGGATAGTTGACGAGTTCCCAGCCCTCGCGGCCCAGGTCCACACTCGATTCGGTGTCTTCGATCACGGTCCGGTCCTGGATATAGGTCCGCACTTCGAACCCGCCTTCGGCGGAGACTTCCACGATGTCTTCCAGCGCGACCTTGCGGATGACGGCGTTGGCGCCGACCCAGAACGTGGACCCGTACCGCGTCATGCCCTGGTGCTGGACGTGCTGGAGGTCGGTGGTGGCGCCGGCGACACGTTCGATCCGGGTGGGCGCGCCCCTGAAGGACGAATATGGCGTCTGGGTCACGGCCACCCGCTCGTTTCCGGGCGACTCCAGGAAGTGGACCAGGCGCAGGCAGTAGTCCCGCAGCAGCAGCGAATCGGCGTCCAGGGTCAGGACGTAGGTGCTGTCCTCGACGATGAGGTCATCGCCAGCCGGCACGGTGGACGGCCGGAGCACGGTGCCGTCGGCGGTGTGTTCGCTCCGCCAGCGGTGTCCCATCAGGCTCAAGTAAGCGTTCAGGTTCATGGCCTTGTTCGCCTCGTGCGACAGGCTGGCGTACTTCTTGCGCTCGAACGTGGAGACGCGGGCGTTGAAGATCCAGGTCAGCCGGGCGTACAACTCCCGCATGCGGGGCACCTCCGGCTCCGTGCCCTGCGCCTGTGCCGCGTGGAGGGCCGTCAGGACGAGCCGCAGTTCACGGGCGAGGCCCATGAGGACGAGGTCCACGAAGAACTCATCGACGTGGTCATCCACCCGTTCCGTCTCGGCCATGCCCTCGATCCAGTCCGCGGCGTACTCGTACTCAGCGATGAGCGCCGGCAGCCCGCCCGCGGCCTTGCCCTTGCTGGCGCGGAGGTTGAACGCGTCGCTCGCGGCGTTTAGGCGGCCGGCCGGCTCGTGGAGGGCCCGGTTAATACCGGCGGCGAGCTCCCGTGTCGCCTGCAGCCGCTCCTGGTCCTGCGGGTCCGCGGGGAACGGCGGGTCGTCGAGCAAGAGGACGACGGACAGGTCCGGGAATTCCTGCAGCGCGGCGGACCACAGCGTGGCCCGGACAACCTGCGGCTCCTCGGCATACGAGGGCACAAGCACGGTGACGGCCTTGTCGTAATCGACGAAATGGCGGTCCAGCTCGCCGCGGGGAACCCTGCGGTGCTCACGGAACCGGTTCAGCGCACCCTGCCGGGCCAGGAGGTACATCAGGGCAGAAAACGTCAGGAATGTTACGACGACGACATACGACACCGCTTCTGCCCGGAATCTGAATCCCGCCGTCGGGTCATTGACCAGCGCCCTGAGCACTGTGGTCACCACATAGCCGACCCAGGCCAGCACCGTAACAAGAATGCCGACCCTGCCGAGAATAATTTTCCGGCGCGAGGGTTCGGGGTGCACGATTGCCAACGGCTCCGAGCGCCGTTCCGCACCCCATTGGCGCTTACGGCTCTTTGCACTCTCGTCATCGGCCGTAATTTCATCCGGCCGCGAATTGGCCAAAAGGTTAGACATGCATCCCCATCCACGTCATGCGTGCCCCCAGCGGACACACAGGAGGTCATCCTCCCGTCAAATCGGGTCCTGACCTGCCCTTATACTAAGCGCACGACCCCTAACTATTTACCAGTGATCATCAGATGGCTGGAAAGTACTTCGATGGGCCGCGATCCACGCGGCCGGGGCAGTAAAAACGTT
This sequence comes from Arthrobacter sp. 10T44, assembly GCF_056393885.1. Lineage (NCBI taxonomy): Bacteria > Bacillati > Actinomycetota > Actinomycetes > Micrococcales > Micrococcaceae > Arthrobacter > Arthrobacter sp. 10T44. Next base: position 829,300 of record NZ_JBFTGT010000001.1, read on the forward strand.
GACAAGTAGTGGGGTATACCTGTGTCGAACCGCTTTCCCGGGCGCCGCCTTTCCAAATTGCGGCTCGGAATTCTGCTGCTTGTTGTCGCTGCCCTTACGGGTGGCTCTATTTTGGGACTTCGCTCATTCCAGGACGCAAACGCGGCCTCCTCAATTCCTTCGGTCTTCTCCGGCTATGTGGATGTGACGGCCACGCCGCGGTACTCGTTTGAGTCCGCGGCCACTCCCGAGGCCAAGAGCGTGGTCCTGTCGTTCATTGTTTCTGACAAGGGTGACCCCTGCGCGCCGTCGTGGGGCGCCGCCTACAGCCTTACTGCGGCCGAAGCAGAGCTGGATCTGGATCGGCGGATCGCCCGGCTTCGGCAGTCCGGCGGAGCCGTGTCCATTTCCTTCGGCGGCGCCATCAACACCGAGCTGGCCGTTGGGTGCACCGATCCGGCCCGTCTCACCGGCGCCTACCGCGATGTTGTGGAGCGCTACGACGTGAGCTCCATCGACCTCGACATCGAGGGCACCGCCCTTGCCGACACAGCCTCAGTCGACCGCCGGGCCCAGGCCGTGGCGGCGCTCCAGGCGGACCGGAAGAAGATGGGAAAGACTCTCGATGTGTGGCTGACCCTCCCGGCCGATCCGGCCGGGCTGACCCAGACAGGGCGCGACGTCGTCGCACGGACGCTTCGCGCCGGCGTCGACGTCACCGGCGTCAACATCATGACCATGGACTTTGGCGGCAGCAAGCCGGCCGGCCAGTCCATGTATGACGCGTCCGCGTCCGCAGCGGAGGCGGCGCACGCCCAGCTGCAGACCCTGTACCGCGCGAACGGCCAGGACATCGGATCGGACACGGCCTGGCGCCGGCTCGGGATCACCCCGATGATCGGACAAAACGATGTTGCGGGAGAAGTCTTTACGCTCGACGACGCGTCCGCGCTCAACGCCTATGCCAAGTCCAAGGGCGTGGGCCGGGTGTCCATGTGGTCGCTCAACCGCGACCGTACCTGCGGGAGCAACTACCCGAACGTGGCTAAAGTCTCCGACAGCTGCAGCGGCATCAACCAGGGCGACGCGCTGTTCTCCACCGTCCTGGGTGCGGACGTGATCCCCACGGGTTTCGCCGCCGCCCAGACCGCGCCGCCGTCCGCCAGCCCCAGCCCCACCGTCACGGATGACCCCTCCACCAGCCCGTATCCGGTCTGGAACGAGTCGGCCCGCTACGTTGGTGGCGACCGGATCGTGTGGCACGGCAATGTCTACGAGGCCAAGTGGTGGACCCAGGGCGACAGCCCGGACAACCCCGTGGACCAGGGCGCCACGGTTCCCTGGAAACTCATCGGCCCCGTGCTTCCCGGCGACCGCCCCAGCCCTCGGACCACTGTCGCCGCCGGCACGTTCCCGGAATGGTCCTCGACGACGGTCTACAAACGCGGCTCGCGGATCCTGTTCGACGGCTACGCCTTCGAAGCCAAGTGGTGGACACAGTCGGACAGCCCTCAGGCCATGCTCGAAGGCGCGCCAGACTCGCCCTGGATGAAGCTGACACCAGCCCAAATCCAGTCCCCCGCGGCAAAGTAGCCGGGGTGGTCGGCCGGCGCGCAATGTCCGCGGCGGCCCAGCGGAATACCGGATCCGCCCGGAATGTTGTGCATCACAGACCAACTTCCAGCCGCCCTCCAAGCGAAGGACTCTCCCATGAGCCAGAACCTCACCGTCAAGCTTCAGCCCGGAACCCCGGCCCCCGATTTCACGCTGCCCGACGCCGAGGGCAAGCCGGTTTCCCTGGCCGACTACCGCGGCAAGAACGTCATCGTGTACTTCTACCCGCAGGCCGCCACCCCGGGCTGCACCACCGAGGCCTGCGATTTCCGCGACAGCCTGGCCTCCCTGCAGGGCTCCGGCTATGAAGTCCTGGGCATCTCCCCGGACGCTCCCGAGGCACTGGCGCACTTCACCGGCGACTTCGCCCTGACCTTCCCGCTGCTGGCCGACGAGGACCACGCCGTGGCCCTCGCCTACGGCGCCTGGGGCGAGAAACTGGTCCGCGGCGAGATCACCGAGGGCATCGTCCGCTCCACCGTCGTCCTCGATCCCGAGGGCAAGGTGAAGCTGGCGCAGTACCAGGTCAAGGCCGAGGGCCACGTCGCCGCGCTCAAGGACGAACTCGGCGTCTAGGAATTCCGCCGCGGCCCAGGAAATCCGCACCGGTTTCGGACAGGCGCGCACCTAATCCGGCCTGCCTGCGTCCGAAAGCGCAGCGAAAATCCGCAGCCACAGCCGGACTTGTCCACATCCGCCGTCGTGCCCGTTGCCGACGACCGGGCGGCCGGAGAGCATCGGGGCATGGAACTTCCCCGACTCATTCTCAGCAGCGACTCGGCACGGCTCGGCCGGGACGCGCGCGAGCTGTGCCGCCGGGCCGCGGCGGGCGAGCTGCGCCGCATCAGGCGGGGCGTCTACGTTCAGTCGGTGGCATGGGACGCGCTGCCGAGCTGGAACCGGTACACGCTCCTCATCCAGGCGGCCGCGTCGACGCTGCAAAGCCGTACCGTGTTCTGCCGGAAGTCCTCGGCCGCGCTGTGGGACCTTCCGGTGCTGGGGCGCCCCACGCTGGTGCATGCCTGCACGTCCGACGACGGCGGCGGCCGCTCGCGGGCGGGTGTCCGGCGGCATTACACCGATCCGCTGACCCTGCAGGTCGAAGAGCGCCGGGGGCTGCTGGTCACGGGGCGGCTCCGGACCGTCCTGGATCTGGCGGCGTTCGAGTCATTTGAACAGGCCGCCGCTGCGCTGGACCACGTGCTGCGTCCGCAGCCGGGGCTGCCCGCTCTGAGCAAGGAGGAGCTCGACGGCGGCATCGGAGCCGATTACAGCGCGGCAGCGGTGCGCAGAATCCGGGCCGCGATCGACTTCGCAGACCCGGCATCGGGATCACCCGGCGAATCGGTGAGCCGTGCCCTAATGTATCGGCTGGGCTTCGAGCCCCCTCGGCTGCAAACCCCCATCCGCGATGCCCGCGGACTGGCCGCCTACACGGACTTCGAATGGCCGGAGCAGGGGCTGTGCGGGGAATTCGACGGCCTGGTCAAGTACCAGAAAGCCGAATACCTGCAGGGACGGACCACCTCCGAAGTCGTCATCGACGAGAAGGCCCGCGAGGACCGGATACGCGCCACCGGCCGGCGGGTTATCCGTTGGACCTGGACCGAGATCTCCGGGCCGGCGAAATTCGCCGCGTTTCTCACTTCCCACGGGGTCCCGAGGCTGACCAAGCCGGCCTGCCGCCGGTGATGGCGCGCCGGCATCGGAAATCCGCGCCGGTTCCGGTCAGCCGCTCCCCGGATCCGGGGCGCACCAGTCCGAAACCGGCGCGGAAACGCCGCGGCCCAGGGCCTACGCCTTGGTGCCCCCCACGATCGTCGCCGCTGACCGGAGCCTGAGCGCGCCCTGGTGCTCGTAGCGTCCCAGCAGCTGGAATACATCGGAGCGGATCAGCGCCCGCGCTTCCTTGTCCGCCTTCGCCAGTCCCGTGGCCACCGTGGCCGCGATATCAGTGATGAATTCCCAGTAGCTGTCCGGGGAGTCGTGCACCAGGTCCGTGCTGACCTTGTGCTCGGCCACGTCCACTAAGCCGGCATCCCGGAACAGCCGGGTCATGAAGCCGGGCGCGGAGCAACGGAACAGCCCCGGCATGACATCGGGCCGCCGCGGCAGCTCCGCATGCTGAGCGAGTGAGCCAAGGACGAGGGCGGCCCATGGGTTTTCCGCGGTCCGGCCCCAGACGGCCGCGCTGATCCTCGCCCCGGGCTTGGCCGCCCGCACCATTTCCCGCACGGCGCCCCGCATGTCGGGAAAGTAGTTGAAGCCGAAACGGCACAGGACGGCGTCGAACGTCGCGTCCTCGAAGGGCAGCTCCGCGGCATCACATACGTTGAAGCTCACATTGGCCAGCCCTTGGGCGGAGGCCTTCTCCTCGGCCACGTGCAGCATGCCGGCCGAGATGTCGGTGAGCACCACCTCGCCGTCGGGCACCAGGGCGGCCGCCGTGAGCCCGGGCTCGCCGGTGCCCGACGCAACATCGAGCACAATCGAGTCCGGTCGGAGCCGTGCGTCCTTGATCACGGCGTCGCCGAAAGGGCGTTGCCAGCCGAGCAGTTCCGCGTCCCACTTTTTCCAGCCTGCCGCGAACTGGTCCCAGATGATGCGCTGCCGGTCCCGGATACTGTCCGCTGCAACTGCCATGGTGCGTCCTTAATAGTCCGGACCGCACCCTCCCCCACCCCCTAGTGTGCTCCGCCGCCCGAGTTCCCGCTAGGGTCCCGAATTTCCGCCACGGAATCGGTCCTCCGCGCCGCGGATCCCCACAGCGGCGGTCCGCAAACGGCGCGAAAATGCCCGGCGAAAAAGCAGCGCCCGCGCGGGCAGTAGGCTTAACGGCATGGCTCCTGAAGACACCCCCGTTGCGCCCGAACGCCGCTCCGTCACCGTCCGCCGCGCTCCGAGATACGTCCCGTTCCTGATCCTGGGCGGCCTGCTGGGCGTCGTAGTGGCCGCCGTTATCGCTTACGGCCTGCCGGCCGACGAGGGCTACGACGCCAACTCCGTCTTCGGCTTCTTCCTGACCTTCTGCATCGCGGGCGGGGCCATACTGGGCGCCGCCGTCGCACTGGTGCTTGACCGGCTGAGCGTCCGCCGCGCCGAGCGCGCCGTCGTCGAGTCCGTCCCGGACTCTGTTCCGGACACCGACGGCGAGGACCGCGCCTAAGCAGGCGAAGGCCGGCCGGCAGGTCATAAACCGGCCTCCGGAAAAGTCCTAGCGCACAACGTGAGATAATCGACCAGTGGCACGCGGCGATGGAAAACTTTCTCATGACCTTCTCTCTGGCGAAAAAGGCCCGCAGGACGCATGTGGCGTCTTCGGGGTCTGGGCTCCCGGCGAAGAGGTAGCAAAACTCACCTATTACGGGCTGTACGCGCTGCAGCACCGCGGTCAGGAGTCGGCTGGTATTGCCACCAGCGACGGCAAGCGGATCAACGTCTACAAGGACATGGGGCTCGTGTCCCAGGTCTTCGACGAGACCACGCTGAACACCCTGACCGGGCACCTGGCCGTCGGCCACTGCCGCTACTCCACCACCGGCGCCAGCCACTGGGCCAACGCCCAGCCCACCCTCGGCGCCACCGCCACCGGCACGGTCGCCCTGGCGCACAACGGCAACCTCACCAACACCGCCGAGCTCAAGGCCATGATCGTGGACCGCAACGGCGGCCAGCTCACCGGCGAAATGAAGCAGGGCAACACCTCGGACACCGCCTTGGTCACGGCCCTGTTGGAGGGCGAGGAGGGCAAGTCCCTCGAACAGACCTCGCTGGAACTGCTGCCCAAGATCAAGGGCGGCTTCTGCTTCGTCTACATGGACGAAGGCACCCTCTACGCTGCCCGCGACACCTACGGCATCCGCCCGCTGGTCCTGGGCCGGCTGGAGCGCGGCTGGGTGGTGGCGTCCGAGCAGTCCGCCCTCGCCACGGTCGGCGCGAGCTTCATCCGCGAGATCGAACCGGGCGAATTCATCGCCATCGACGAACAGGGCGTCCGCTCCCAGCGCTTCGCCGAGCCGACGCCGGCCGGCTGCGTCTTCGAGTACGTCTACCTCGCCCGCCCGGACGCCGCGATTGCCGGCCGCTCGGTGTACGAATCCCGCGTGGAAATGGGCCGCCAACTGGCCCGCGAGAACACCCAGGAAGCGGACATCGTCATCCCCGTGCCGGAATCCGGCACCCCGGCCGCCGTCGGCTACGCCGAGGAATCCGGCATCCCGTTCGCGCACGGCTTCGTCAAGAACGCCTACGTGGGCCGCACCTTCATCCAGCCCTCGCAGACGCTCCGCCAGCTCGGCATCCGGCTCAAGCTCAACGCCCTGGAGTCTGTAATCCGCGGCAAGCGCGTGGTGGTGGTGGACGACTCGATCGTCCGCGGCAACACCCAGCGCGCCATCGTGCGGATGCTCCGGGAAGCCGGCGCCGCGGCCGTGCACATCAAAATTTCCTCCCCGCCGGTGAAGTGGCCCTGCTTCTACGGCATCGACTTCGCCTCCCGCGCTGAGCTGATCGCCAACGGCGCCACGATCGACGAGATCTCCCAGGCCATCGGCGCGGATTCGCTCGCGTACATCTCCGAGGACGGCATGATCGGCGCCACCCGGCAGCCGCGCGAACGCCTGTGCACGGCCTGCTTCACCGGGCAGTACCCGATCGAGCTGCCCGGCGCCGACAAGCTCGGCAAGAACCTGCTGGAGCGCCCCGACTCTGTCGGACAGCCTGTCGGCCTGCCCGCCACGGTGGCCCCCGCAGCGTCCGGAAGCGCGGCCGCCGGGATTCCCGCGGCCGACGCTGCCGCCAACGCGGCGTCCGACGCCGCCATCCCGGCCGACGAGGATCCGGCTGAGAAGGCCGGCGCCACGGGTTGCGACCCGGGGCCCGACGCCGAGTTCGAAGAACTGCTCACCGACGCCGACCGCGTACCCGCCGACAAGCTTGATGCCGACAAGAAAGAGCCAGTATGACTTCCGCCTCCACGGCCGCTGACATGAACGACGCCCAGAACACCGGCATCACCTACGCCTCCGCCGGCGTCGACGTCGAAGCGGGCGACCGCGCCGTCGAACTCATGAAGGACGCCGTCAAGGCGACCCACAACTCCTCGGTGATCGGCGGCGTTGGCGGCTTCGCCGGCCTGTACGACGTCTCCAAGCTGCTCACCTACAAGCGGCCGCTGCTGGCCACCTCCACCGACGGCGTCGGCACCAAGGTCGCCATCGCCCAGGCCATGGACATCCACGACACCATCGGTTTCGACCTCGTGGGCATGGTGGTGGACGACATCGTGGTGGTGGGCGCCGAGCCGCTCTACATGACCGACTACATCGCCTGCGGCAAGGTGGTCCCGGAGCGGATCGCCGACATTGTCCGCGGCATCGCGGCCGCCTGCTCGGTCGCCGGTACCGCCCTGGTGGGCGGCGAAACCGCCGAGCACCCGGGCCTGCTCGGTGAACACGAGTACGACGTCGCCGGTGCCGCCACCGGCGTGGTCGAGGCCGACTCGCTGCTGGGTCCGGAGCGCGTACGCGCCGGCGACGTGGTGATCGGCATGGCCTCCTCCGGCCTGCACTCCAACGGCTACTCGCTGGTCCGCCGCGTCGTCAATCACGCCGGCTGGGCCTTGGACCGCCACGTCTCCGAATTCGAGCGCACCCTGGGCGAGGAACTCCTTGAGCCCACCCGGGTGTACGCCGCGGACTGCCTGGACCTGGCCCGCACGTTCCCGGTGGACGGCTCCGCAGCCGGCCGGGCCGTGCACGGCTTCAGCCACGTCACCGGCGGCGGACTGGCCGCCAACCTGGCCCGCGTCCTGCCGCAGGGCCTGCTGGCCACCGTGGACCGCGCCACCTGGGAGCTTCCGCCCATCTTCAAGTTGGTCTCCGAGCTGGGCAACGTTCCGCTGGCCGACCTTGAGCGCACCCTCAACGTGGGCGTGGGCATGGTGGCGATCGTCTCGCCGGAAGCCGCCGACGCCGCGGTGAACCACCTGAACGCCCGCGGCCTGCCCTCGTGGATCATGGGCACCGTCGGGGAAAACTCCGACTCGGTTCTCAAGTCCGGCCCGGACTACGTCCAGGGCGCCAAGGGCGTCGACGGCGGCGCCGTCCGGATGGTCAACGCCTACGCCTAGCCTTACTGCTGCGTCGGCAGCGTAAGGATTTCGGCGCCGTCGTCGGTAATCGCGATGGTGTGTTCGCTGTGCGCGGTCCGGCAGCCGGTCGCGCTTCGGAGGGTCCACCCGTCGGCGTCGGTGACGAGCTTGGCGGTGTCCGCCATGACCCATGGTTCCAGCGCGAGCAGTAGCCCGGGGCGCAGGGTGTAACCCCTGCCTGGCCGGCCGGTGTTGGGAACATGCGGGTCCTGGTGCATCGTCGATCCGATGCCGTGCCCGCCGAACTCCGTGTTGATCGGATACCCGGCCTCGCTGAGGACCGCGCCGATGGCATGGGAGATGTCCCCGATGCGGGCTCCCGGTCCGGCCGCGGCTATCCCGGCGCTCAGTGCGCGTTCGGTGGCGTCGATCATGGCGACACTCCCGGCCGGCCGCGTCCCACCCACGATGAAGCTGATGGCGGAGTCCGAGGCCACCCCGTCCTTGGCGACGGCGAGGTCCAGAGTCAGCAGGTCCCCGTCGGCCAACGCGTAGTCGTGGGGGCGTCCGTGGAGGACGGCGTCGTTGACGCCCGTGCAGATGTAGTGGCCGAACGGCCCGCGCCCGAACGACGGCGCGTAATCGACGTAGCAGGACTCCGCCGCGGCGTCGGCGATCAATTCCGACGTCCACCGGTCGATGTCCAGCAGGTTGGTGCCGATGGAGCTCCGCAATTTCAGCGTCTGCAGGATGTCTGCGACCAGGCGGCCCGTCACTTTCGCACGCGCCAACTCGGTGTGGTTCAGGAACTCGATCATGTGACGCCCTTTCGTCCAAAACCAATAACTATACCGGTCATATTATCCCGGTATTAGAATTGGATCCATGGTCAGATTGCCGCTCACATCCGCTGAAGTCGAGCGCGGACAGCGCCTCGGTGTCCTGCTGCGCCGCGCGAGGGGTGACCGCTCCATGCTTGAAGTTGCCCTCGATGCGCGCGTCTCGCCCGAAACCCTTCGAAAGATCGAGTCTGGCCGCGTGGCCACGCCGGCCTTTCCGACCATAGCCGCGATCGCCGGCGTCCTGGGCCTCTCCCTCGATGCCGTGTGGGCCGAGGTGAGCCCGCCCGGGTCCGGCGATGAAGCTGCGGGCCCTGGCAGCACCGCACGCGCGCGGCTTGCCTCGTAGGCGTTCCGGCTCTCTTTCGGGGGCCCGGCTAAACCTCCAGCACGCTGAACACGCCGCCCTGCGGGTCCCGGAGCGTCGCAATGGCACCGGCTTCATCGTCCGCCGGTTCAATGAGGACGACGCCGCCCGCAGCGCGCGCCGTCGCCACGGCTTCGGCGACGCTGGGAACCCCGAAATACACCTGCCAGCCCGGCTCAAGGTTGCGCTCGGCCGCGGGCACGGTGGCGATCCCGGCGACCTCTGTGCCGTCCACCATCAGGGTCGTGTACGTTCCTCCGTCGTCCTGCGGGTACTCGGTCACCTCGTGGCGGAAAAGCTGCTGGAAGAACCCGACGGCGGCCTGCGGCTCGGGCGTGAGCAACTCGACCCAGGCCAGGGCGCCCGCTTCCTCGCTCCGCGCCGTGCCGAAGTGCGTGCCGGCCTGCCAGGCGCCCGTGGTCCCACCGCCGGGCGGGGCGAAGAAGACCATCACGCCGGTTCCGTCCACAGCTTCCGGCCCAAACTCGAGCACCCCGCCGGTGTGCGGCAGTTCGGCGGCGAGCCCGGCGGCGTCGTCGACGGCGAAGTAGACGTTCCACTGTCCCGGGGCCGCCGCCCGCTGCTGCTGCGGGTTCTGCGGCGCGATGACGGTAACCAGTTCCTGGCCCAGAAACGCCTGGGCGAAGCTGCGTCCGTCGGGGGTGGGCTGGTCCTCGTACCGCCAGCCGAAGATGGCGGCGTAAAACTCCTTGGCCGCAGCCACATCGGACGTCTGGAGATCGGCCCAGCAGACCTCGCCTTCGGCATACCCCGAACGAATCGCCATGGAAAGTCCTTCCCAGAGAAATGCCGGACAGCCCGGCAAGTCCAAACTAGCCCGGGGCGCGTGGCCCAGCAACCGATCCTCGCCCGCCGTTTCGATGGTTCCCTGCCTACAAGTCGTTTAGAAGCATCGACTGGGCGCGGAACCGTCTAAACGGCGGTTCAGCGGCGGGGCAGCGGGGCCGGCACCGGAGGGAGGGCGGCAGGGGCGGGTGGTTGTTGGACGCAAAAAACCCGCCGGGCACGCCCCGAAGAGGGTGTGGCCGGCGGGCCTGTAAAACTTGGTCGGCACCCTCGCTTGGCAAGGGGTGACCGGAAGAAGTGTCGACTAACCTATCCGACGGGAATCTACCTCGTCGTCGTCCTCTTCCACATCGTCCGCGTACTTATCCACATAAGCCGAATAATCCGGCTCAACGGGCTCACTCGAGAAGCGGCTCGGCGCACGACCCTCCGAGCTCTTAAGCTCACGCTGAAGCGCAGAGTAGTCAGTGTTCGGGGAATAGTACTTAATATCCCGAGCCTGCTTGGTAGCTTTTGCCTTTTGACGGCCGCGCCCCATGGCGTGACCCCCTTTTGTACTCGGACCGGAGGTGGTCACCATTGGCGTTCGGTGAGGCCCCGGAATGTTTGGTCAATTTGTCGTACACCTAGATTACATGCTTTCGGCGGTCACTGCTCGCCGCCCGAGCGCCTCCGCATGCGGCCCGGCAGCCTTCTTCGATAGAGTCTCTTGATGGGCTCCCGGAAACGCGGCCCGGAGCCGGGCATCCAGCCCCGGCAAAGACGCACGGAAGAGGTGAATTCCCGAGTGACCGAAAAGCCTGCCAGCGACGAGAACGCCAGGCGCGGCGATGCCGGAATGCCTGACGTTCCCCCTGCGGACAGCCCCGGAGAGCGGCCGGTTCCGGCCCCGCCGGCACGCATGCCCTCTTCCGTCCGCATCCCGCCCCGGCCTTCCGCGCCGCCGACGTCCGCCGTCCCGCTTGTCCCGCGCAGCATCGCCTCAAGCACCCCTCCCTCAAGCACCACTCCCCTAAGCAGCACCGCGCCGGGCGCCACTGCCCCTGCACCTACCGCACCCGCCGCGCCGTCCTACCGGCGGGCCGCCGCGCGGTCCGAAAGCCGGGCGGGAGCCGAAACCTTGGCGGCAGCCGAAACCCGGTCCACGACGCCGGCCGCAGGCGGCGGACGCGCCGGCGTCGAGGCCCCGAAGCGGAAGACCGGGAACCGGAAGACCACCTCCGGCGCCTCCCAATTCGGCAAGCTGCTCTCCGCCCAGGTGGCGCAACTCAGGACCTCAGACCTGGGGCCCCGCGCCCGGCAGCTGGGCGGCAGGCTGGGCGCGAGCGCCCGACGCGCGGGCCGGACCCTCTGGGCCGCCGCCCAACGGCTGGACCTGGCGAAGGTCGGCGCCGCCCTGGCCGCCGTCGTCGTGCTGGGGCTGGTGATCTGGTGGCTGACCTCGCTGGGTGCCGCCACCCAACAACCCACGGCCGGCACCTCGCCCGCTCCGGCCGGGTCCTCGTCCGCGGCCCCCGCGGCCCGGGGCCCGCTGCCGCTGGAAGGCGTCAACCCGATGGACTTCCGGCTCGGCGACTGCTTCAAGGACTTCGACGCAAACGCCCCCACCTCCACTGTCGTGGCCTGTGACACCGGACATTCGGCCCAGTTGGTGGCGGTGGACAGTTACGCCGCCGCCGACGCCTACCCGGGCCGTGACCCGCTGAAGCAGAAGGCGCTGGACACCTGCAAGGCGGCCCAGCTCACCGACAAGTCCGGGAACTACCAGTTCAGCTACAAACTGGCCTACCCGAGCTCCTCCAGCTGGGGCACCGGCGACCGGCGGGTGGACTGCTACTTCGTGGCCGACGGCGGAAACGTCATCAAGGAATCCCTGATCCCGCGGCTCTAGGGCTCCGTCAGCGTATTCTTCACGCCCGGCGGCGGGTTTTTCATGGACACCAGCGGAACCAACGGTACCTTTGAGGTGTTGCTGAATCTCTCGGCTGCCCATTCAGGAGGAGACATGGTCGTGGCACCGGATTCTGTCGACGATGGTAAGGGGAGCGTCAAACTCCTCGCTGACGGCTACATCCACCTGCAGTGGCTGCCCGGGATCAGCATTGAGGTCGCGGATGCCCGGGCGGCGATGGCGAAAGTGAACGAGGCCTGCCAGGGCGTCCCCCATCCGATGCTTGTCGACATGGCGGCGGTGGCTTCCGTCAGCCGTGAAGCCCGAAGCATCTGGTCCATCCCGTGCAGCGCCTCCCGCATCGCCCTGCTGGGACGGTCGCCCGTGGACCGGGTCCTGGCGAACTTCTTCCTGGGGGTTCATATACCGCCTTGCCCAACACGGTTTTTCACCTCGCGCAACGACGCCATGGAATGGCTCAGTGCCGACCGGTGAAAGGGGTCGGCAACGACAAGACAGCATCGCAACTGTCGACGTTCCTGAGACTCTTCCCTACACGGCTCCGGCCGACGGGGCTGTAGACGGCCGCCTGCAACTGCTGGTCGACGGCATCGTCCGGCTTGCTGCCGGCGAGCTGAGTGCGCGGATCGAACCCTCGGACCAACGCGATGAGATTGATGCCGTCATTACCGGCGTCAATCTCCTCGCCGAAGAACTCGGCCATATCCATTCGGACCTGGAAGAACGGGTGGCTGCCCGCACCGCCATGTTGCGGCGCACCCAGGTCGAGCTGGAGCAGATGGCCAAAACCGATGCTTTGACGGGCCTGGCCAATCGGACCCTGCTCAGCGAGCGAATCCAGGACGCGATCGGCGCCAGCGCACAGGGCGGCAGCGCCGCGGCCGTTCTCGTGTTGGATCTGGATTCCTTCAAAGCAATCAACGACACCATGGGGCACAGCGCCGGAGATGCCGTGCTTGTGGAGGTCTCCAGCCGTCTGCGCTCCGTGGTCCGGACCTCGGACACCGTGGCGCGCCTCGGCGGGGATGAATTCGCCGTCCTCATCGCAGGGGCGACCGAAGAGGAAGTCGTCCACATTGCGCAGCGGGCGCGGGAAGCCCTGCAGGAGTGCATACACGTGGGATCCGAAACGGTCTGGACCACGGCGAGCATCGGGATCTGCCTTCGCAATCCCGGACATAGCTCGGAGGAACTCATGCGCGATGCCGACCTCGCCATGTATCAAGCCAAGGCCCAGGGCCGGAACAGAATCGAGCGCTTCCACCCGGATATGCTCGACGCCGTCAGGGAGCGATCGCGGATAACAGCCGAGTTGCGCACGGCGGCTTCCGAGGGACAGCTGGCACTTCTCTACCAGCCGGTCATTGAACTCGCCTCCGGGCGAGTCGCCGGCGTGGAGGCCCTCGTCCGGTGGCACCACCCGGTCCACGGAACCATCATGCCGGACAACTTCATCGGCATCGCGGAAGAAACCGGCCTCATCGTCGAGCTGGGGCGATGGATCCTGCACGAAGGAATCTCTCAGCTGAGCCGGTGGAAAAGGGAGGCACCGGATCTCACCGATTTCCGGCTGCACATCAATCTCTCGGCCGCCGAGCTCCTCAGAGGCGACCTGCTGCAGGACATCCGGGACACGTTGGAAAAGAACGACGTGCAACCGGGCCGGCTGGTGCTTGAGATCACCGAAACCGTCCTGATGTCCCCCGGAGCGGGAGAGGAACAGGTGCTGAGAGCCCTCCGCGCCATGGGTGTGGGACTGCAGATTGACGACTTCGGCACCGGGTACTCGTCCATCAGCTACCTCCGGACGCTTCCCGCAGACACAGTCAAGGTGGACCACTCCCTCATCAAGGACCTTGAGTCCGACCCCCGGCAGCAGAAATTCGTTTCTGCCATCCTCCAGCTGATCTCAGCGGCCGAGCTCGAGGCGATTGTGGAGGGCATCGAAACGGCCGGGCAGGCCGCAGAACTCCGGGCTATGGGTTGTCTCTACGGGCAGGGCTACTACTTCGGACGTCCGGAGCCCGCTGTAGACGCACTTAATCGGCTCCGCGCTGCCGGACAGCAAAGGTAAAGTGACGGCATGGCAAAGCTCTGGGACCGCATGCGGCTTATCCCGACAGTGGTTCGTCTCGCATCCCGGGCACCGAGGGATCCGCATGCCGCCTGGGACAAGTACTGGAAGGGCATCGACACGACGGGCAGGGCCGGAGACGTTCTCTGGGACGCCGATTCCGCTGCGGAGCGCGTGCAGTACGCCGATCTGATCCGCGCCCACTTTGATCCGGCTCTTCCGGTCGTTGACGTGGGTTGCGGCAATGGGACGTACACCCGGTGGCTGGCCGGGCTTTTTCCACGGGTGATCGGAATCGATGTGTCCGCCGGCGCAATCGACAGAGCGGCTGCGGAAGCAGAAGATGTCCCCAATGCTGAGTTTATGGTCCTGGATGCTGCGGATACAGGCACGGGAGGACTTAGCTTGGAGCGGCTGGGCCCCGTCAACGTCTTCGTCCGCGGAGTCTTTCACGTCCTGAAACCCGACAAGCAAGCCGCCATGGTGGAAAACCTGCGGACGGCAGTCGGGGACAAGGGCCGGATCTTTTTGGCGGAAACCAATTTCCCCGGCAACAGCCTCGACTATTTGGCGGAGCTCGGGGCCACTCGAGAGAACGTACCGCGCCAGCTGCGCCGGGCGCTGGAAAACCTGCCACGGCCGGGCCGCTTCGGTGCCCGCGAACGCCACGCCTTGTTCCCGGACGCGGACTGGCAGCTCATCGAGGACGGCCCGATCAGCATCGAGGTGGTCCCCATGAGGTCCGAGAATGCCCGCCAAAGCGTTCCGGGATATTTCGCCCTTATGGCGGGAACCGGCAAAGCCCCGGGCCAGCAGAGCTGACATTCAACGAAAAGGCCGCCCGCCGGTGGAATCCGGCGGGCGGCCCTTGCCGTTCGCGGCGTGACTCCTTGCGTTACTCCTTGCGGCGGACCGAGAGCCCGCTGCCGGTGGACGCTCCGCCGTCGGGCCGCGCGGACACGTCCGCGCCGCCCATGGTGAGCTCCATCAGATCCGGGGCGGTGTCCACCAGGACCGTGTCGCCGTCGGCGATCTCGCCGGCCAGGATGGACTTGGCCAGCCGGTCTCCGATCTCCCGCTGCACCAAGCGGCGCAGCGGCCGGGCGCCGTAGGCAGGGTCGAAGCCGGTGACGGCCAGCCAGGCCCGCGCGCCTTCCGATACTTCGAGAGTCAGGCGGCGGCCCTTGAGCCGTTCGCCCAGCTCCTTGACCTGCAGCTCGACGATCTCGGCGAGTTCCTCGACGCTCAGCGGGTCGAAAAGCACCACCTCGTCGAGCCGGTTCAGGAATTCGGGCTTGAAGGAGGCGTGCACCGTGGCCATGACCGCATCCCGCTTGGCAGCGGCGTCGAGGTTCGGGTCCACGAGGAACTGGCTGCCCAGGTTGGAGGTCAGGACCAGGATCACGTTGCGGAAGTCCACGGTGCGGCCCTGGCCGTCGGTGAGGCGGCCGTCGTCGAGCACCTGCAGGAGGATGTCGAAGACCTCCGGGTGGGCCTTCTCCACCTCGTCGAGCAACAGGACGGAGTACGGACGACGGCGGACAGCCTCGGTCAGCTGGCCGCCCTCCTCGTAGCCCACGTAGCCCGGAGGCGCCCCGACCAGCCGCGCCACGGAGTGCTTCTCCGAGTACTCGGACATGTCGATCCGCACCATGGCCCGCTCGTCGTCGAAGAGGAAGTCCGCGAGCGACTTGGCCAGCTCGGTCTTGCCGACGCCGGTCGGGCCCAGGAAGAGGAAGGATCCTGTGGGCCGGTTGGGGTCGCTGATACCGGCGCGGGCCCGGCGCACGGCGTCGGAGACGGCGGTGACCGCCTTGGTCTGGCCGATCAGCCGTTCGCCCAGGACGCGCTCCATCTCCAGCAGCTTCTGGCTCTCGCCCTGCAGCATGCGCCCGGCCGGGATGCCGGTCCACGCGGAGATCACCTCGGCGATGTCATCCGCGGTCACCTCGTCGGCCACCATCTGCCCGGACTTGTCGGTCACGGCCGCTTCGGCCTCGGCCGCGGCCTTGAGTTCGCGCTCCAGGGCCGGGATCTCGCCGTAGAGGATCCGGGACGCCGTCTCGAAGTCGCCCTCGCGCTCAGCTTTTTCCTCCGCGGACCGCAGCTCATCCAGCTTGGCGCGCAGGTCGCCGGCACGGTTCAGGCCCGCCTTCTCGGTCTCCCAGCGGGCGTTCAGGGCCGCGAGCTCCTCCTTCTTGTCCGCCATGTCGGCGCGCAGGGCAGCAAGGCGTTCCACTGAGGCCGGGTCGGTCTCGCCGGCCAGGGCCAGTTCCTCCATGGTCAGCCGGTCCACCTGGCGGCGCAGCTGGTCGATCTCCTCCGGGGCGGAGTCGATCTCCATCCGCAGCCGGGACGCGGCCTCATCGACGAGGTCGATCGCCTTGTCCGGCAGCTGCCGGCCGGAGATGTACCGGTTGGACAGGGTCGCCGCGGCCACGAGGGCGGAGTCGGAGATGGAAACCTTGTGGTGCGCCTCGTAGCGTTCCTTCAGTCCGCGCAGGATGCCGATCGTGTCATCCACGCTCGGTTCGCCGACGAAGACCTGCTGAAAGCGGCGTTCCAGCGCCGGGTCCTTTTCGATGTTCTCGCGGTATTCGTCGAGCGTGGTGGCGCCGATCAAACGGAGTTCACCGCGGGCGAGCATGGGCTTGAGCATGTTGCCGGCGTCCATCGAGCTGTCCCCGGAGGCGCCCGCGCCGACCACGGTGTGGAGCTCGTCGATGAAGGTGACGATCTGGCCCTCGGAGCTCTTGATCTCCTCCAGCACCGCCTTGAGCCGCTCCTCGAATTCGCCGCGGTACTTGGCGCCCGCCACCATCGAGGCCAGGTCCAGGGCAACCAGGGTCTTGCCGCGCAGGCTCTCGGGCACGTCGCCGGCCACGATCCGCTGGGCCAGGCCTTCGACGACGGCGGTCTTGCCGACGCCGGGTTCGCCGATGATCACCGGGTTGTTCTTGGTGCGGCGGCTGAGGACCTGGATGATGCGGCGGATCTCGGCGTCGCGCCCGATCACCGGGTCCAGCTTGCCGGAGCGCGCGATCGCGGTCAGGTCGGTGCCGAACTTCTCCAGCGCTTGGAAGGTGTTTTCGGGGTCGGCGTTGTCCACCTTGCGGTCGCCGCGGACCCCGGGCAGCGCTGCGAGCAGCGCCTCGTGGGAGGCGCCGGCATCGCGGAGCAGCCGCCCGACGTCGTCGCTGCCGGAGGCGAGGCCCAGCAGCAGGTGCTCGGTGGAGACGAAGGTGTCGCCGAGCCGTTCCGCCTCGTTCTGCGCGTTCTTGATGGCCTGCATCGCGGCGCGGGAAAGCTGGGCCTGCTGCACGGAGCCGCCCGAGGTGGAGGGGAGTGCCTTGATGGCGGAGCTGGCCTGGACGCTGACGGCATCCGGATCGGTTCCGGTGGCGCGGAGGAGCGCGACGGCGACCCCCTCGCGCTGGTCCATGAGCGCCTTAAGCAGGTGGGCCGGTTCCAGCTGCGGGTTTCCGGCCGTCGAGGCGTTCATGGCTGCTGCCGAAAGAGCCTCCTGGCTCTTGGTAGTGAATTTCGCGTCCAAAGAGAGCTCCTTCCGGGATAAAACTGTCGTCAAAGTTGAGTCTAGCCCGCTCAACTTTGGAATTGGCTCCTTTAGCTCCATGTTTGCCCACGGCGAAACTGCTGTCTAGGGCCGGAGTCTTCCGGCGCGGCCGGGCGTCCTTACGGACATGCCCATCCTTCGCGCGGGGCCCTGGGCATGCCCGGCCTCAGCCCCTCGAGCTTCCGGACATGCCCATCCCTGGCTCGGGGCGCTGAGCATGCTCAGCCGCCACCCTTCGAGCTTCCGGACATGCCCATCCTTGGCTCGGGGCGCTGGGCATGCCCGGCCTCAGCCCTTCGAGCGTCCGGACATGCCCATTCCTCGCGCCTACGAATGGACATAGTCCGGATATGTCTACTGGCCGAGTCCAAGGATGGGCATGTCCGTCGGACCGGATGCCACACCCGGACATCCCACCCCACATCGCTTAACGTTGCTTAACGTTGTGCGGGCTAATTACTGTAACTGAGGTCACAGCGACCGAAACCGATGCGAAGGAGGGTCAGAATGCAGGAACAAGCCACCACCGTTGCCGGCGACGGCCCCGTAGCGCCGGTTTCCGCGGCTGCCGTGGCCCGGGCGGCGGGAGTATCCCCCGCGTCGGTGTCCTACGTCCTCAACGGCAAGGGCGGTGTCTCGCCGGAGACCCGGCGCCACATCATCCACGTGGCGAACGAGCTGGGCTTCAGGCCCCGTAAGTCCTCCCAGTCCACCGATCTGCAGCGCACCCGCGTGATCGGCCTGATCCTGCCCAACATCATCAACCCGATGTTCCCGCGCTGGGCGCAGGGCGTCATTTCCGCAGCAGCCGATTCCGGCTACGAGGTCTTTGTCGCCACCACCCAGGACGATCCGGAGGTCCTCGCCCAGGTCACGTCCACGCTCGCGAACCGCAACGTGGACGGCGTCATCCTCGCCGCCTCGCTCCGGGACGATGCGCGCGCCCTCCGCACCCTGAGGTCCGCCCGGATCCCCTACGTCTGCCTGTCCCGCCGGGCGGATTTCCTCGATTCAGACTTTGTGGGGATCGACGACGACGCCGCCGCGACGCTGCTGATGCAGCACATGCTCGCCCACGGCTACACCGAGATCGCCACCGTGATCGGCCCCCGCTTTTCCACCGCTTCACTGGCCCGGGAACAGGCCTTCGTGCGGACGGCGGCCGCCGCCGGCGTCGTCATCAGCGGGGACCGTAAGATCAGCACCCGGGTGAACAACGAAGGCGGCCGGCTGGCCGCGGAACGTCTCTTCGCCTCCGGAAACCCGCCGCAGGCAGTGGTCTGCGGCAGCGACGAGCTCGCCATCGGCGTGATGGAGTACGCCCTGGCGCGGGGCCTGCGGATCCCGGAGGACGTGGCCGTGGCCGGCTGCGACGGGCTGCCGCACAGCCGCTCCGGACTGATCAACCTGACCAGCATTGTCCAGCCGCAGCAGGAGATGGCCCATGAGGCCTTCGCCATGCTGCTCAAGCGCATCGAAGCCCCGTCCCGGAACTACACCTCGCTGGTGTGCCGGCACCGCCTCCATATCGGCCGCACCTGCGGCTGTACCCCCGCCCTCACCTAGCCACCGCACCAACCGCAACTCCCCAAACGCACCACCTCGCAGCGTCGGCTGCCGATTGAACGCTGCCCGCTGTCCGCCCTGACCATCAATCCTGACCCCAATTCAAGGACGAAGACCCATGTCAGTTGTATCCGCACCAACGAAGATGCGCACACCGCAGGAAATTAACGGCGTGATCCTGCGCCGAGTCATGCCGCTGCTGATCGGCGCCTACATCATGGCGTTCCTGGACCGCACCAACATCGGTATGGCCAAGGACCGCCTGGAGATTGACCTCGGCATCTCCGCCACCGCCTACGGCATCGGCGCCGGCCTGTTCTTCCTGACCTACGCCCTCTCCGAAATCCCCTCCAACCTGATCATGCACAAGGTGGGCGCCCGCTTCTGGATCATGCGGATCATGATCACCTGGGGCATCATCTCGGCCGGCATGGCCTTCGTGCAGGGAGAGTGGTCCTTCTACATCATGCGGATGCTGCTCGGCGTCGCCGAGGCCGGGCTCTTCCCAGGCGTTATGTACTTCCTGACCCAGTGGTTCGTGGTCAAGGACCGCGCCAAGGCCAACGGCATGTTCCTGCTGGGCGTCTCGATCGCCAACATCGTCGGCGCCCCGCTCGGCGGGCTGCTGCTGACCCTGGACGGCCTCGGCGGCCTGCACGGCTGGCAGTGGATGTTCCTCGTCGAAGGCCTGCCGGCCTGCGTCCTGGCCTACGTCGTCTGGAAGAAGCTCCCGGACCGGCCCAGCAAAGCCACGTTCCTCAGCCCCGAGGAGGCCGCCGACCTTGAGGCCCGGATCGCCGCCGAAGAGAAGGCCGGCGCGGAAGCCTCCGGCAACCACCGCCTCCGCGACGTCCTGAAAGACAAGCAGATCCTCCTGGTCGTGGGCGTCTATTTCACCCACCAGATTGCCGTCTACGCCCTGTCCTACTTCCTGCCCTCCATCATCGGCACCTACGGCAAGCTCAACCCGCTGCAGATCGGCCTGCTGACCGCCATCCCGTGGATCTTCTCCGCGGCCGGCGCGCTGCTGGTTCCCCGCTTCGCCACCGACGGCAAACGCTCCCGCCTCCTGGTCACCGGCACCATGATCGGCATCATCGCCGGCTTCGCGCTCGGCGCCGTCGGCGGCCCGCTGCTCGGCATGATCGGCTTCTGCCTGGCCGCCTTCAACTTCTTCGCCCTGCAGCCGATCCTCTTCACCTACCCGGCCACCCGCCTCAGCGGCGCCGCCCTCGCCGGCGGCATCGCGTTCGTCAACACCATCGGCCTGCTCGGCGGCTTCCTCGGCCCCTACGTCATGGGCTTCATGCAGGATGCCACCGGCTCCAAGCTCTCCGGCCTGTGGTTCATCGTGGGCATGTGCATCATCGGTGCACTGCTGTCCCTGATGCTCAAGCGCGGCACCGAGAAGCCCGACGTCGTCCCCGCTGCCCACTAAGCGCCCGACGCCGGCCGCCACCGAACGCTCCACCGCCAACGCTCTGCCGGCGCCCCTGCGCGCCGGCGGAGCGGCTCACCGAACCACCACCGCAAGGAATACCCATGGATTTCACCGCAAAACGCGTTCTGGTCACCGCCGGCGCCAACGGCATCGGCCTGGCCATCGCGAGCAAGTTCCAGCAACTCGGCGCCGCCGTCTTCGTCACCGACATTGACCCCGACGCCGTCGAGAAGGCCCGCGTCAACGGCCTCGCCGCTGCGGTCAGCGACGTCTCCGACGAAGCCCAGGTGCGCGCCCTCATGACCACCGTGGCCGAGGAACTGGGAGGGCTGGACGTGCTGGTCAACAACGCCGGCATCGCCGGCCCCACCGGCCCGCTCGAAACCCTCGACGCCGCCGCCTGGAAGGCCACCTTCGACGTCAACATCCACGGCCAGTTCTACTGCATCAAGCACGCGCTGCCCCTGCTCCGGCAGGGCACCGGCGCCTCGATCGTGAACCTCTCCTCCGCGGCGGGACGGCTCGGCATGGCCGGGCGCAGCGCCTACTCCGCGTCCAAGTGGGCCGTCGTCGGGCTGACCAAGACGCTCGCAATCGAACTGGGCCCGGACCGGATTCGGGTCAACGCGATCTGCCCCGGCGCCGTCAACGGGCCCCGGATCGACGCCGTAATCGCGGCCAAGGCGCAGATGCTGGACCTCCCGGCGGACCAGGTTTCCGAGCTCTATCACAACCAGTCCTCCCTCGGCCGGCTGATCGAGGCGGAGGACATCGCGAACATGGCCGCCTTCGCCGCGAGCGACCTGGCCCGCAACGTCAACGGCCAGGCCCTCGCCGTCGACGGCAACACCGAAAAGCTTTACTGAGCCCCGAAGGAGCGACCCCCATGGCTGCTGCACGCAAAGTCATCATCACCAGCGCCGTCACCGGCGCCATCCACACCCCGTCCATGTCCCCGCACCTGCCGGTGTCGCCGGATGAAATCGCCGACGCCGCGATCGGTGCCGCCGAGGCCGGCGCCGCGATCGTGCACATGCACGCCCGCGACCCGAAGGACGGCCGGCCCTCGCAGGACCCGGAGCACTTCGCCCCGATCCTGGACAAGCTCAAGCGCAACACCGACGCCGTCATCAACATCACGACCGGCGGCTCCCCCCACATGACCGTGGAGGAGCGCATGCAGCCTGCCGCGCTGTTCAAGCCCGAACTGGCCTCGCTGAACATGGGGTCGATGAACTTCGGCCTCTACCCGATGCTGGACCGTTTCACGGACTTCGGCCACGAGTGGGAGCGCGAAGGACTCGAAAAGAGCCGCGACCTGGTCTTCAAGAACACCTTCCAGGACATTGAAACCATCCTCGGCATCGGCAACGAGAACGGCACCCGGTTCGAATTCGAGTGCTACGACATCTCCCACCTGAACAACCTGGCCCACTTCCACGCCCGCGGCCTGGCCCGCGGCCCCCTGTTCGTCCAGTCCGTTTTCGGCCTGCTCGGCGGGATCGGCGCCCACCCGGAAGACCTCATGCACATGCGCCGCACCGCTGACCGGCTGCTGGGCGATGATTACCAGTGGTCCATCCTGGGCGCCGGCAAGAACCAGATGCCGCTCGCAACGATCGGTGCGGCCATGGGTTCGCATGTCCGCGTCGGACTGGAGGACTCGCTCTGGATCGGCCCCGGCCAGCTCGCCACGTCCAACGCCCAGCAGGTCACCCGGATCCGCACCATCCTGGAGGCGCTCAACTTCGAGATCGCCACCCCGGACGAGGCCCGCGAAATGCTGCAGCTCAAGGGCCGCGACAAAGTGGGATTCTAGGCCGGTGAGCATCCTCGTTGCCCCGGACAGTTTCAAGGGGACCTTCCCGGCAGCGGACGTCTGCGCCCACATCGCTGCCGGGATCCGCGCGGCCGGGGCGGCCGCCGTCCAACTGCCGGTGGCCGACGGCGGCGAGGGGACCTTCGACGTGCTGGTCCGGGGCCTCGACGCCCGGCCGGTCCGGGTCCGCACGGTGGGACCTTGGGGCGACGACGTCGAGGCGGTCCTCGCGCTGGCGCCGGACGGCACCGCCGTCGTCGAGCTCGCGTTCGCCAGCGGCCTGAACCTGCCCAGCACCGGCGACCGGGACCCCGTCCGCGCCAGCACGTACGGCACCGGGGTGATGATGGCGGAGGCCGTCCGGCTCGGTGCCCGGCGGGTGCTGGTAGCGGCCGGCGGCTCCGCGACCACCGACGGCGGGGCCGGGGCCATCGCCGCCATCGAGGAGCGCGGCGGCCTGGACGGCGCCGAGGTGGTGGTGCTCAGCGACGTGACCACCCGCTTCGCCGACGCCGCCCGGGTCTTCGGCCCGCAGAAGGGCGCGGACCCGGCCACGGTGGAGGTACTCACGTGGCGGCTCGACGAGCTGGCGGACGGGTTTGCCCGCGAACTGGGCCGGGACCCCCGGCCGTTGGAGCGGACCGGGGCCGCCGGCGGCTTCTCCGGCGGCATGTGGGCGAAGTACGGGGCCAGCCTGGTCTCAGGCGCCGACCATGTGCTGGACCTGCTCGGCTTCGAGGCCCACGCCGCCGCCAGCACCGCGGTGGTGGTCGGGGAGGGCCGGCTGGACTCCCAGACCGGCCAAGGCAAGATCATCGCCGCCATCCTGGCCCGCAGCGGCACGACGCCCGTGTACGCCGTCGTCGGTTCCGTCCACGAGGACCTGGGCGACTATGCCGACAACTTTGCCGGCGTAATCGTGGCCAGCGATGCGGAAGCCCTGGTGGCCGCGGGGTCGCAAGTGGCACGCATCGCCGGACACGCCCTGCCCTGACCCGGGGCTGCTCCCCCGGAGGACGGACATGCCCATTCCCGGCCTCGAACGGTGGGCATAATCCCACTATGTCCATTCTTCGTGCCAAGGGTTGGGCATGTCCCCGGGGCGGCCGCGGGGAGAGGGGGCATGCGCGGCGGCAGGCGTCGAGGGTTGGACATGTCCCGCAAAAAGAAGCGATCCGGCGGTCGGCTCCCCCAAGGAACCGACCACCGGATCGAATTATGGCTACACGCAAAGCTTGTCACACGTTTGACAACTTTGTCACATGACGCGCGGGCGGTACTGGCCGGACCTCTGTAATCTGGGAGTCATGGATGAGACTCCGGCACCCGGGCACAGCACCCGCAGCGTTTTCCTGGACAAGGCGCACCCCGCCGCGTGGCGCGCGCTCAACGGCCTGGGCCTGAAGGCCAAGGAAGCCGCGGAGGAGGCAGGGCTGGACCAGACGCTGATCGAGTTGCTGAACGTCCGCATCTCGCAGATCAACGGCTGTGCCTTCTGCCTGGACCTTCACGTGGGGGACGCGGTCAAGAACGGTGAATCAGCCCAGCGCCTGGCGGTGCTCCCGGCCTGGCGCGACACCACCCTTTTCAGCGAAAAGGAACGCGCGGCCCTGACTCTGGCGGAGGCGATCACCAACATCTCCGACGCCGAGGCCCGCGAGCGCGAAGGAGGCCGGGCGCGCAGGCACCTCACCGACGTCGAGTTCTCCGCCATCAGCTGGCTGGCGATCACGATGAACGCCTTCAACCGCGTCTCGATCGTCAGCCAGCACCCGGTGCGGAACAAGGCCCAGGGCAGCAAGGACCAGGAAACCCAACCCAAGTAACCGGCGGCTACGGGATCAGCCGGTCCGCCCGGAGCCGGTCAAAGAGCACTGTGAACGAGTCCAGGGTCCGGCGGTATCCGGTGAAGCCCGCGAGGCGGCTCTTGCTCATGTCGGCCAGCACCTCGATGTTGCGTCCCAGGTCGCCGTCGGTGTGCCACCACGAGGAGACCCGCGCGAGGTCCGGTTCGGCGAGTCCATGCCGGGCGGCCAAATCTGCCCACACCGTTTCCATGCCCCGCATCTGCTCTTCCAGCGGCCTGGGTTCGTTCTCGAAGCCAACGGCTTCGACGCCGAAATATGCGGCAAGGCGCGGCCACATCCAGCGCCAGCGGAAGACGTCGCCGTCGACGATGTTGTACGCCTGATTGCCTGCCGACTCCGCGGTGGCTGCCCAGAGCATGTGCTCTGCCAGCAGTCCACTGTCGGTCATATCGGTGAGGCTGTTCCACTGCGTCTCCGAGCCGGGGAAGATGAACGGCCGGTTCAGCTCCTTGCAGAGTGACGCCTGTACCGCGAGGGTGGTCCCCATGTTCATGGCGTTGCCCACCGCGTGGCCGATGACCGTGTGCGCACGGTGAACCGACCAGCTGAACCCCTGTCGTTCGGCCGCGGACCACAGTTCGTCCTCCTGGGCGTAGTAGAAGTTGGGCACCGGCAGCCGCGGTTCCTCCTCATGGAAGGGCGTGTCCGGCATTTCCCCCGCGGCGTAGGCCTCAAAGGGGCCCAGATAGTGCTTCAGCCCGGTCATCAGGGCGACGTGTTCCACGGGGCTGTCGCGCAGGGCGTTAAGCAGGTTCCGCAGCAGCGCGGCGTTGACTTCGATGTTTTCCCGTTCGGTGTCCTGCCGCGACCAGGCGGTGAAGAACACGTGGGTCGGGCTTTCGCCGACCAGCGCGGCCGTAAGGCTCTCCGGTGAGCTGAGGTCCGCACTAACGGGCCGCACCCCGGGACGGGCAACGACGCCGCGGGACAGGGCCAAGACGTCCCAGCCTGTTTCCGCAAGGAGGGTGACGAGGGCGGACCCGGCGATGCCGCTGGCTCCGACCACCAGGGCGGTGCGTCCATGGGCTGGGGCTGGGTTGTTCTGCACGAGATTCCTCCTGGTTGCGGGGCGGGCCTCTCTCCACCCTAGGCCGTGGGGCCGGCCCGGCTGATACCGGGGCGTGGCCCAGAGCCGCCGGGACCGGGGCGTGGCCCAGACCCGGCCGGCACTCCAGTGGCCCTACGCCGGGTAAATCGACACCGCCGCCGCCTTGACCACGAAGTAGACGTCCACCCCGGGGGCCAGGCCGAGGTCCGCCGACGCGGCGGGCGTCACATCCGCGGACAGTTCCCCGGCCCGGACCCGGATCTGGTCGCCATGCGGTTCCAGGTCGGTGACCGTGACCGGGAACGAGTTGCGCGGGCTGCCGTGTGCTTCGCTGAGGAAGACGGAGACGGCCGACGGCGGGAAGGCCGCCACGCCGCTTTGGCCGGGAACCGGCGGATCCTCATGCCGGCCGGCGAATTCCTGGCCCGCGGCCGTCCGGAGCCCGGCCGCGGTGACGGTGCCGGCCACGAGGTTCAGCCCGGCCAGCCCGGCGGCGAAGCGGCTGCGGGGCCGCTGGAGCACGTCCCGGGTGGGGCCGTCCTCGGTGATCCGGCCCTGTTCCAGCACGATCACGCGGTCGGCGAGCATGTAGGCGTCCAGGACATCGTGCGTGACGATGATGGCCCGGCGCCGGGCCAGGACCCGCTTCAGCAGCCGCCGCAGCAGCGGGGCTGCGTGGACGTCCAGGGCGGCCATCGGCTCGTCCAGCAGGAGCAGCCCGGGATCGGCGGCCAGCGCCCGGGCCACCGCGACCCGCTGGGCCTGGCCGCCGGAGAGTTCCCCGGGCCTCCGTCCGGCGAGGTCCGCCGCGTCGACCTCCGCGAGCCAGCGCCGGGCCGTCTCCCTCGCCTGGGCCCTGGCGGCCCCGGCGCTCCGGGGGCCGAAGGCAACGTTTTCGAGGACCGTCAGATGCGGAAATAGCAGCGGCTCCTGGGCCAGCAGGGCGGTGCCGCGGCGGTGCGGCGCGGTCCAGGTGTTCTGCCCGGGCCCCAGCTCGAAGAGGATCCGGCCGTCCACCTGCGCCCGCCCGGCATCGGGGCGGAGCAGGCCCGCGACCACGGAGAGCAGGGTGGACTTCCCGGCCCCGTTCGGCCCGAGCACGGCCACCGACTCCGCGTCCGCCAGGCTCAGCGAGACGTCGAATCCGCGGGCGGCGACGGCGGCGTCGAGCGTGAACGTCATCCCCGCACCTGCCCGGCGGCCGCGGGGCTGCCCGCACGGCGGCCGGCCGCGGCCGGTCCCCGGTAGCTGAGCCCGACGACGATGACCGCCACCGCGACGAGCAGCAGCGAGAGGGCGACGGCGGCGTCGGCGTCGGTCTCGCGCTGCAGGTAGATTTCCAGCGGCAGGGTGCGGGTGACGCCCTGGAGGCTGCCGGCGAAGGTGAGGGTGGCGCCGAATTCGCCGAGGCTGCGGGCGAAGGAGAGCACGGCCCCTGAGGCGAGGCCCGGCAGGACCAGCGGGACGGTGACACGGCGCAGCACCGTGGTGGGACGGGCGCCGAGGGTTGCCGCCACCGCCTCGTAACGGCTGCCCGCGGAGCGCAGCGCACCTTCGAGGCTCACCACGAGGAAGGGCAGCGCGACGAAGGCCTGGGCGAGCACCACCGCCGTCGTCGAGAACGCGATCTGGATGCCGGCCACCTCGAGGCTCCGGCCCAGCAGGCCCTGCCGGCCGAAGGTGTAGAGCAGCGCGATGCCGCCCACCACCGGCGGCAGCACCAGCGGCAGCAGCACGAACGAGCGCAGCAGTCGCTGGCCCGGGAAGGCGCCCCGGGCCAGCACCAGGGCCAGCGGGACGCCGAGCAGCACGCAGAGCACCGTACTCGCCGCCGCCGTGCGCAGGCTGAGCCCCAGGGCCGTGAGCGAGGCTTCCGAGGTGAGCAGCGGGACGAACTGCGGCCAGTTGACCCTGGCGACCATGGCGGCGAGGGGCAGCAGGACGAACAGCGCCCCGGCCGCGGCGATGGCCAGCACCCAGCGCGGAATGCCGCTGTAGCCGTGGCGCGTCACGGGCTGCCGAAGCCCGCGTCGGCGAGGACCTTCCGGCCCCCGGCTCCGGTGACCAGCGAAACGAAGGCGTCCGAGAGCTCCTGGTTTCTGCTGGTCTTCAGCGCGGCGATCGGATAATGGTTGACGGCGGCGGCCGCCTCGGGGAACGGGATCCCCCTGACCTTGCTCCCGGCCGCCCGGACGTCGGTGACATAGACGAGTCCGGCGTCGGCTTCTCCCGAGGTGACCTTGCCCAGCACGTCGGTGACGGAGGATTCCTCACTGACGGGCTTCAGGGCCACGCCGCTCCTCCCCTCGACCGACTTCGCCGCCGCTCCGCACGGGACCTGGGCCGCGCACACCACCACTTTGACCCCGGGTTTCGCCAGATCCGCGAAGGAGCCGATGCCCGCGGGGTTGGCCGGAGGCACGGCGATGGCCAGGACGTTGCTGGCGAAGTTCCGGGGCGCGCCTGCCACCAAGCCTGCGTCGGCGACCTTGGCCATGTTCTTCAGGTCCGCGGAGGCGAACACGTCCGCGGGTGCGCCTTGGCTGAGCTGCGTGGCGAGGTCGGCGGACCCGGCGAAGCTGAGTACCACCTTGGTTCCGGGGTGGCCGGCCTCAAACTCCCGGGCCAGGGCAGTGAAGGGCGCCTTGAGCGAGGCCGCCGCGAACACTGTCAGGTTCTTCTCCGCCCCTCCCCCGCCGGCCGGTGCGGCGCAGGCGGCGGTCCCTGCTGCGAGGGCTCCCGCCAGCAGGAGGGCGGCGGCCTTCCGGAGCCGGCTCATACGAGGGCCCTTCCATGCGGGCTTTCGATGATCACCGTGGTGGCTTTCACGACGGCGGTGGCCACGGAGCCCAGTTCCAGGCCGAGTTCGCGGACCGCCTCGCTGCTCATCAGCGACACCACCCGGAACGGCCCGCACTGCAGCTCCACCTGGGCCATGACGGTGTCGGCCGTGATGGCCGTGACCAGTCCGACGAAGCGGTTCCGGGCCGAACTCCCGGCACGGGCAGGGTCCTCGGGCAGTTTCGCCTGCTCCCGGGCCAGGGTGGCGAGCTCGAGCCCGTCCACGGCGAGCCGGCCCGATTCATCCCTGAGCGGCGTGAGGCTCCCGTTTTCGGTCCAGCGGCGGACGGTGTCGTCGCTGACGCCGAGGAACCGGGCGGCTTCCGAGACGCGAAAAGTAGGCATAGAGACACTGTAACCCGCATTTGCGGAGAATCCGGCCGTTTTCCTTTTCATCTCCGGGTCACCGCCCAATTCGGCCGCCTCGTAGACTTCCTGCATGGCCGTATACCTCGATCCCCCGCTCTGGCCCGCCCACGGAACGCACTTTTCGCACCTCATCTCGGACAGCTCGCTGGATGAGCTCCACACCTTCGCGCGGGCCGCGGGCATCCCGGAGCGGGCGTTCGACGGCGACCACTACGACGTGGCCGAGGCCCGCTACGACGCCCTGGTGGCGGCCGGCGCCCTCCCCGTCGAGGGCCGGATCCTGGTCCGCAAACTGATCGAAAGCGGCCTGCGGATTCCTGCGCGGCGACGCAACGGATCGCTGAAACTGCCGCTGCTGACCCGCTGGAACGAGGCCCTCCCCGGTCACGACGCGCTCTTCCTCGACCTGCTGGACCGCTGGGGCGAGGAGCACCGGAAGTACCACGGCCGCACCCACCTGCTCGCCGTGCTGGAGGCCCTGGACCGGCTGACCGCGCCGGCACGGCCACCGCGGACCGTGCTGCTCGCGGCCTGGTTCCACGACGCCGTCTACCTCGGCATCGCCGGCGAAGACGAGGAGGAGTCTGCCCGGCTCGCCGAGGAGCGGCTGGAGCGCGCGGGGCTTCCCGCCGACGAGGTCGACGAGGTCGCGCGGCTGGTCAGGATGACGGCGGACCATCGGCCGGATCCCGACGACGAACCCGCCGCCCTGCTCAGCGATGCCGACCTCTCCGTCCTGGCCGGCGATCCCGGCGCCTACGCCCGCTATCTTGCGGCCGTCCGCGAAGACTTCGCCCACATTGGCGACGCAGATTTCGCCGCCGGACGCGCCGCCGTCGTCCGCCAGCTCCTTGAACTGGACCCCCTCTTCCACACCGCGCGCGGCCGCGAACTGTGGCAGGACACGGCCCGCCGGAACCTGCAGGGCGAACTTGCCTGACTCGGTCCCGCCACCACATCGCGGGGTCACTTAGCGCCTATTAATCCCTTCGGGATGGCGCTAAGTGACCCCGCGATGCTTGGTTGTTTCAGGCCGCCTTGCGGAGGTGGTCGGCGAGACGGTCGAAGGACTCCCGCCAGCCGGTGCCGTTGCTGTCCCGGTTCTCCGCCGTGTCAAAGGGTCCCTGCGTGAACGTCATCCGGGTACCGCCGTCGATCTCCTCCAGCCGGAAAGTCACCTCGGTCTCAAAGCCGCGGGTGCCGTCGGCCTTGTCCCAGGCATGGGTGAACACGAACAGGTTCGGCGGTTCGATGTCCGTGTGTACGCCGCTCCACCAGTACTGCTGGCCAGTGGCGTCCTGGACCATGCAGGCGCGGTAGAGGCCGCCAATTTCCAGGTCGGCATCGATGCTCTCCCGCGGGGTATGGAAACCGCGCGGCCCCCACCACGCGGGCGCCTGTTCCGGGTCGGTCAGGGCGGACCATACCGCCGAAATCGGGACCTGGAACTCGCGGGTGATGACCAGCATCAGTTCATCGTTACTGTTCTCTGCCTCCGGGATTGTTGGCTCTGGCATTGCTCTTCCCTCGGCTTCCTGTGGTTGTCCGGACCGGGCGCGCCCTAGCGGTAGCTGACGGCAAACGGCCGGTCTGTGGGCACGATCTGCTTGCCCAGCGGCATCAGGGATACCGGAATGAGCTTGAGGTTGGCGATGGCCAGCGGGATGCCGACAATCGTGATGGCCATGGCGAAGGCCGTGACAACGTGCCCGATCGCGATCCAGATGCCCGCCACGAGCAGCCAGATGACGTTGCCCAGCAGGGTGAACACGCCGTTTCCGCCGGGCTTGTCCACCACCATGCGGCCGAACGGCCACAGGGTGTAGGACGCGATACGGAACGAGGCCAGCCCCCACGGAATGGTGATGACCAGCAGGCAGCAGACGATGCCGGCAAGGAAATACCCGAGCGCCAGCCAGAGGCCGCCGAAAAGCAGCCAGATGATGTTGAGCAGTGTCTTCATGGCTTCATTGTCTCCCGCGAGCCGCAGATTCGGATCAGGGGTTGGCCCTGATCAATCCCTGATCTTCGGACCGTTCTTAGGTATCAGCCTGCTTGACCATGGCCGCTTCGACGTTGATCTTGACCTTGTCGCTGACGAGCAGTCCGCCCGCCTCGAGGGCGGCATTCCAGGTCAGGCCGAATTCCTTGCGGCTGATGTCCGCCTCGGCGCTGAAGCCGGCCCGGGTCGCGCCGAAGGGATCCACCGCGACGCCGGTGAACTCGACTTCCAGGTCCACCGGCTTGGTGACGCCGCGGATGGTGAGGTCGCCGGTGAGCACGTAGTCCTCGCCGTCGCCCCGGACGGACGTTGCGCGGAAGGTCATCTCGGGGAAGTTCTCGACGTCGAAAAAGTCGGGACCGCGCACGTGGCCGTCCCGGTTGGCGTCGCCGGAATCGAAGCTCGCGGTCTTGATCGTGGCGTGCAGGCTGGCATCGGCCAGGGAATCCCGGACCCGGGCCTCCGCAGTGGCCTCGTTGAAGCGCCCCCGGACCTTGCTGATCCCGGCATGACGAACGCTGAAGCCGATCTCACTGTGGGACATGTCCAGCGTCCAGACGCCGGGGGTCAATCCATTGGGCAGGGTCATCGCCGTTTCTCCTTCACGTGGGTGACGGGGGCTCGCCTGGATTCGGAGGGCCTAAGAAGCATGCTAACGAGGAAGCCCGCACGGCGATAGGTCCGTCCGCCGGATGGTGCCGCCTCACGCCGTCGGGCCGCCGTCGGGACGTCAACTGGCCGTCAGAACCCTTTGGCCGCCGCCACGAAAGCCCGGATTTTCGCGAGGTCCTTGACCCCCCGGGATTGCTCGACGCCGGAGGAGACGTCCACGCCCCAGGCGCCGGCCGCCGCGGCCGCCCCGGCCACGTTTTCCGGGTCCAGCCCGCCGGCCAGCAGCCATTCCCGGCCCTCCAGCCCCAAGGCGCGGACCGACGCGTAGTCCCAGGCCTCACCGGAACCGGGAACCGCCGCGTCGATGAGCAGCAGCTCCTCGCCCCAGTCCGCAAACGCGTCCGGAGCCGCGGACATGGTGACGGCGCGGATAATTTTGAGGCCGGCGTCGTGCACCGTGCGGACATCATCGGCGGTGCGGTCGCCGTGCAGCTGCACCCATTCCAGCCCGGCTTCGCGGGCCACGGCGACGGCGTCGGCCGCCGCCTCGTGCCGGAAGACACCTACCGCGGGAAGTCCGCGCGGCACCGCGGCGATGAGTTCACGGACGAGGTCCGGGGACACCTCGCGCGGGCTGCGGGTCAGCACGAAGCCGAGCGCATCGGCCCCGGCGGCGACCGCGGCCAGCACCGATTCTGGGGTGCTGAGGCCGCACACTTTGACGAACATTCCGGCTCCCTCCGCAGTTTTTCGCTGCTTTGACGTTAGCAAGCCCGCACCGGCCGTGCTGACGTTACGTTCATTGGGCCCCGCGCCGTGAGGGTCCCCGGGGGCCTGCGGCCGGCGGCTAGGCTGGGTTGATGGAGATCATCCGGTATGCCGAGCTCAAGCCCCGCCCCTGGAGCAACGGCGGCGGGGTGACCCGCGAACTGGCCAGGTTCCCGGAATCTGCCGCCGGGCGGGCTG
The DNA here is from genome assembly GCF_056393885.1 of Arthrobacter sp. 10T44. Lineage (NCBI taxonomy): Bacteria > Bacillati > Actinomycetota > Actinomycetes > Micrococcales > Micrococcaceae > Arthrobacter > Arthrobacter sp. 10T44. The sequence goes on from NZ_JBFTGT010000001.1 coordinate 861,089, forward strand.
CCGCTGCGGACGACGCCTGGGACTGGCGGGTGAGCATCGCCGAGGTGGCGCGGGCCGGCGCTTTCTCCCGCTTTGCCGGGATGGAGCGGGTCCTCACGGTGGTCGAGGGCGAGTTGCTGCTCCTGACCGTGGACGGCTCCGAGCATCCGCTGGAGAAATACCGGCCGTTCCGGTTCTCCGGCGACGCGGATGCCGCCGGCGCCCTGCCTACCGGCGACATCCGGGATCTGAACGTGATCACCCGCACGGGCGCCTTCAAGGGCTACACCTCCATCATCGAACTCTCCAAGAAGCGCGCCCACCCGGTCTTTGCCGGCCAGTTCGGCATCCTGATGCAGGGACAGGCCACCGTCAGCGTCGGTGTCACAGCCGACCCGGCGCCGCAACCGCTCGGCCGGTACGACGCCGTCGTCGGCTCCGACAGCGACACCCCGGAAATCCTGGGCCGCGGCTTCCTCGCCGTCGTTTCAATCGACCCGGCTGAGCCGGCCGGCGAGGGCACCGCAGGCTAGTTCCCGCCAGCCTGCACCCCCGGGGCATCCTCCGAAATCCCATCGACGGCCGGGAACGCACGTCGGGTTCGCCCGGGACGGTCGGCGGCCAACGTTGCTACGCTGGAATCAAGGCCTTCCCCCTCGGCGGCCTCCGGACGACGGTTCAGTACCCGGCACGCGACAAGACTGGCCACAGGAGCAGTCATGTCGTGGTTGATTCTCATCCTTTCCGGGGCGCTGGAAGCCGTGTGGGCCGCAGCCCTGCACCGGACCTCGCGGGCCACCGGCCGCGGCCGGATCGCGCCGGCCGCCGTCTTCCTCGTGTCCGTGCTGGCCAGCACCGGCGGGCTCGCCATCGCCATGCAGTCCATCCCGACCGGCACCGCCTACGCCGTCTGGGTGGGCGTCGGCGTCGTGCTGACCGCCGTCTACGCGATGGTCACGAAAGTGGAGTCGGCAACCCGCGGCCGGATCCTGCTGCTGGCCGGGATCGCGGCGTGCGTGGTCGGTCTAAAGGTCGTGGCGTGATGGCAGCGGACCGCACACCCGCGGCGGCAAAGGCATCGGCGGCGACGCTGGCCTGGCTGATCCTGCTCGCCTCCGCCGTGCTGGAGGCTGTCTGGGCCACGGCCCTGGGACTGTCCGACGGCTTCACTCAGCCGCTGCCCACGCTCGTGTTCGCCCTGGCCGCCACTCTGAGCCTGGCCGGGCTGGGCCTGGCCGTGAAGCGCATCCCGCTGGGCACCGCCTACGCCGTCTGGGTGGGGATCGGCGCGGCCCTGACGGTCGGCTGGGCGATGGCGACCGGCGTCGAGCCCGCCAGCCCGCTGAAGCTGGTGTTTATTGCCGGAATTGTGGGCTGCGCGGCCGGGCTGAAGCTGCTGCCGGCCGGGAAATCCTAGGCATCCTAGGCGCTCCCGCCCAGTTAATGCGTGCCCCGAGCGGTAATCCCGGGCGACACGCCGTGGCTCCGGACCGCCCGCCGGCATGAACTGGGCGGGAGCTTCGGAATAGCCGCGCGCTTGCCGGGGTTCTTGGCTGGGACGGCAAATTCCGGCAGCGATAGGAGATCAAAGATGACTTCAGCAACAGTCCAGCTCGGCGACGGACTCAGCGTCAGCCCGCTGGGGTTCGGCGGCATGGCCCTGACCCCGGTGTACGGGGAAGTGGATCCTGCGGAGGCCCTGGCCACCCTGCACCACGCGGTGGACGCGGGCGTGAGCTTCATCGACACGGCGGACATCTACGGCGGCGGCAGCAACGAGGAACTGATCGCCCAGCTGCTCAAGGATCGCCGCGGCGAGGTGCAACTGGCCACCAAGTTCGGCCTGGTGGGAACCCCGTCGACCGGCTACTCGGACATCCGCGGTGACGCCGCCTACGTGAAGCAGGCGGTCGACCGCAGCCTGCAGCGCCTGGGCACCGACACCATCGACCTGTACTACATGCACCGCCGCGACCTCCGCGTTCCGATTGTGGAAACCGTGGAGGCCATGGCGGAGCTGGTGCAGGCCGGGAAGGTGCGGCACCTTGGACTGTCCGAAGTGACGGCCGAGGAACTGCGGGACGCCAGCAGCGTCCACCCGATCGCCGCAGTCCAGAGCGAGTGGTCCATCTGGAGCCGCGACGTGGAACGCAACGTTGTTCCTGCCGCCGCCGAACTTGGCGTAGGTTTTGTGCCCTACTCGCCGCTGGGCCGGGGATTCCTCACCGGCACAGTCGACGCCTCGAAGCTGGGCAGCAACGACTTCCGCCGGAACATCCCGCGCTTCGCCGAGACCGCGTTGGACGCCAACCAGGCCGTAGTCGCCGCGGTCCAGTCGGTCGCAGCGGAGCTCAGCAGCCCCGGTCACGCCGCGACGCCGGCCCAGGTGGCGCTGGCCTGGCTGCTCGCGCAGGGCCGGAAACTGGGGCTGCCGGTGGTCCCGATCCCCGGGACGCGCAAGGCCTCCCGGATTGATGAAAACCTCGGCGCCCTGTCGCTCGACCTGACCCCGGCGCAACTGGAGAGGCTCGACGCCGCCGCGGACGCCGTCGTCGGCTCCCGCTCGGCAGACCCCAACTGGGTCTCCCAGGGCCGCGAATAGGCCGTCCTAGACTAATGCCCATGGACTCGCTCATTCATTCACTTCGTGACATCACCATCCGCCGGATTTCGGTCAGCGAGATGGACAACAACGTGTACCTGCTCACCGCCAAGGCGTCCGGCGCGCAGCTCCTGATCGATGCGGCCGATGATTTGGCCGCCATCCAGGGTCTGCTGGCCGACGCCGCCGCGGATACCGCCGCGACGCCGAAACTTGCTCTGATTGCCACCACCCACCAGCACTGGGACCACGTCCGTGCGCTGCCGGGCCTGGTGGAAGCGACCGGGGTGAAGACGGCTGCCGGGACGGATGACGCCCCGGAACTGCCGGTGAAAGTCGATGTGCTGCTCGATCACGGCGACGTCGGCAACTTCGACGGGTTCGACGTAACGGCGGTGCACCTGCGCGGCCACACCCCGGGTTCGGTGGCCTTCGTGTACCAGGACCCGGAGGGACCGGCGCACATCTTCTCCGGCGACTCGCTGTTCCCCGGTGGAGTGGGCAATACGCAGCAGGATCCGGAGCGGTTTGCCCAGCTGCTCACGGATGTCAGCGAGCGGCTGTTCGACGTGTATCCGGACGACACCGTGGTGCACCCGGGCCACGGGAAGCCGACCACTCTGGGCGCGGAACGCCCGCACCTGGAAGAGTGGCGCGCCCGCGGCTGGTAACTGGCGCTAGAGGTTGTGACTTGCGCTGCGCATAATGCCGGTCGCTGCGGGAATTCCCGTAGCGACCGGCATTTTGCGCGTCATCAGCTACTTTATCTAGCGCACAAGCGACCTTAGCGGCTGCGGCGTTCGTTCGACGCCGGGGCCGACGCGCGGCGGGGTCCGCCGCTGCGGGCCGGACGGCCTTCGCCGGAGCGGCCGTTGCCGCCGCCTGCGTAGGATCCGCCGGAGGTGCCGCCGGTATTGGAGGACCAAACCGCTGCGGAGCCGCCGGACTTGGCGCCTGCCGCGGCACGCTGGCCGGTTGCGGGACGTCCGCCGCGCTGGCCGCCGGCCGAGGCGCCGGTACGGCCTGCACCGGCGCGGGGTGCCCCGCCGGTGCGCGGTGCAGAACCGGTGCGGGGTGCGGAACCGCCGCGGGAGTCGCTACGACCCTCCGCAGCGCGACCGTCCGAGCCACGGCCAGCCGAGGCGCGGCCGCCGGCTGCGGGAACATCGTTGTGGTGCGCGTAGGCCGTGGTGCGGCCACGGCCCCGGGCGTTGCGACGCTCGGCGCGCTCGGCGTCGGCCCGGTCCTGGTTCTTTTCCGCGACGCGCTCTGCGGCGTTGCGGGCAGCGGCCTGGCCTTCGTAGGCCACGGCGCGGCGCTCGGCACGGGGAAGATCGGTACGGGGAGCCTCGGCTCCGACGCGTCCTCGTCCGCCTCGTCCGCCACGGCCACCCGCGGTGGGTGCAGCCTGGGTGGTGCGGCGGGCGCGCTTGCGCTCGGCGTTGGCACCGGTGGAGGTGCCGCCGCCCTGCTGCTTGGCCTTGGTGGCCAGCAGCGCGGCGCGGGTGCGCGGATCGATCTTATCGGCCATCTCGCCGACCAGCTCGGCAACCAGCGGGGAGTTGGCAGTGACGCGCTCGAAGTTGACCTCGACGCCGGCAGCCTTCATCAGCTTCTTGACGTCGGACTGCTGCTCCGGCAGGGTCAGCGTGACCACGGTGCCGTCGGAACCGGCGCGGGCGGTACGGCCCGAGCGGTGCAGGTACGCCTTGTGCTCCGTGGGCGGATCCACGTGGATGACCAGCTCGACGTCGTCGACGTGGACGCCGCGGGCGGCGACGTCGGTGGCCACCAGCACGCGGACGTCGCCGGAGGAGAACTCGGCGAGGTTGCGGTCACGGGCGTTCTGCGAGAGGTTGCCGTGCAGATCGACCGCGGGGATGCCGGCGTCGGTCAGGGTCTTGGCCAGCTTGCGGGCATGGTGCTTGGTGCGCATGAAGAGCACCCGGCGGCCGGCGCCCGAGGCGAGCTCAACGATCAGCTGCTTCTTGACGGTCTGGTCGTTGACGACCAGGACGTGGTGCTCCATGGTGGTGACCGCAGCCTGTGATTCGTCCACGGCGTGGGTCAGCGGGTTGGAGAGGTAGCGCTGCACGATCTTGTCCACGCCGTTGTCCAGGGTGGCGGAGAAGAGCAGCCGCTGGCCCTGGCTGGGGGTCATGTCCATGAGCTTCTTGACCACCGGGAGGAAGCCGAGGTCGGCCATGTGGTCTGCCTCGTCCAGGACGGTGATCTCGACGGCTTCGAGGGTCAGGATGCGCTGGCGGATCAGGTCCTCCAGGCGGCCCGGGCAGGCGATGACAATGTCGACGCCGGAGCGCAGCGCCTTTTCCTGGCGGGCCTGGGAGATGCCGCCGAAAATGACGGTGGTGGTCAGGCCCATGGCCTTGGCCATCGGCTCGATGGTCGCGTTGATCTGGGTGGCCAGCTCGCGGGTGGGCGCCAGGACCAGGCCCATCGGGCGGCCGGGCTTGCGGAAGTGCGCGGCTTCCCGCTCGGCGAGCCGTGCCACCAGCGGAATGGCGAAGGCGATGGTCTTGCCGGAGCCGGTACGGCCGCGGCCCAGGACGTCGCGTCCGGCCAGGGTGTCCGGGAGCGTCTTGACCTGGATGGGGAACGGTTCAACGATCCCCTGGGCGGTGAGGGTGTCGGCGAGGGCCTTGGGCGTGCCGAGGGCAGCAAAAGTAGTCATGTGTTTCAAAGGTCTTTCAGGCGGTATCCAAGCGGATATCGGCCCCCGGTGCCGGTTGGCCCAGGGGTTCGCCGAAGAAAAGTCAGGTGATCAACCGGGCCGCTTGCAAAGTTTTGCAGGCCGCCGGGACCAAATAGAACGCGTTCATCGACGCAGGATGTGCCTCTCACATGAATAAAGCCCACGGCCTGCATTTGGAGTCCGGAGGAATCCTGCAGGGGATCCGGCCGGTGAACCGAGGCTGACCAAACCGAATCCAAAGTGGGCATCACTGCACATCAAGTTCCTCCAGTCTAGCATCTGCGCGTGCCCTCCCGTTTTCAGGGCCTCCCAACCAGCTCGCAGTTGTTGTCGTTTTGCGCGCTCATAACGACAACTATTGCGAGTCAGTTGGGCGGGCCTGCGGCGCCTAGGCTCGCCCGGATCCGGACACCCGGGGAGCGACCGCCACGCCCGCCACGCCGATCGCCGCAGTAAGCGCGAAGACCCCCGCGAAGGGCGCGACGCCGGTGCCGGCCGCCGTCGAGAACGCCGCGAAGACGATCCCCGTCGCGGCCAGCGCCAGGGCGCCGCCGAGGGAGTCGGAGATGGACATTGCCGAGCTGTTGAAGCCCTCGGTGTCCTTCGTGGACAGCGCCAGGGTCATCACACTCAGCCGCGGATACATCAGCCCCATCCCGCCGCCGGCGAAGATCCAGCCGGTGATCGCGACGGCGGCCGGCCACGCCAGGAGCGTGGTCGCCAGCGCCAGCAGCACGGCGCCGAGGACCAGCGCCGAGCCGATCCTGATCGCGCGGCGGTGGTCCAGCCTGGCCCCGAGCCGGCCCTGGATCGCGGAGGCCGCGGCCCAGGCGAGCGCTCCACCGGTGAGGGTCAGGCCGGCGAAGGTGGGCGAGAAGACATAGCGCTCCACCAGCAGGTAGGGCAGGTACACCTCGGCGCCGAAGAACGCCGCGGACGCGAGCCCGCGGGCGAGGATGACGGCGGGCAGGCCGCGGCGGGCCGTCAGCGTCCCGCTGGGCACCAGGGGGCGGACGGCCACCAGCGCGACGACGACGGCGGCCGCCGCCAGCACCCAGCCGGCCGCCGGCAGCTCCACGGACAGGTTCAGCCCCAGCACGGCGAGCGCCGCGAGGCCGGCCCAGGCCAGCCGGCCGTAGTCCCACGGTCTGGGCGACGCCGCGCCGTCCTCGGCGCCGCCGGAGAGTCCGCGCAGGGCCGGGACGATCATCAGCAGGGCCGGCACCACCAGCCCCACCACACCGAGGAAGACCCAGTGCCAGCTGGCCAACTGGGCGACCAGCCCGGCGGCGAAGGGGCCCACCAGCGAAGGAATGACCCAGGCCGCGGCGAAGGCGGCGAAGATCTTGGGGTGCAGCACGGGCGGATAGACGCGGGCCACCACCACGTAGAGGGCCACCGTCACCGCGCCGCCGCCGAGCCCCTGGACCAGCCTTCCGGCCAGGAGCATGGCCATGGTCCCGGCCGATCCGGCGATCAGCAGGCCCAGGACGAACAGCGCCACGGAAGCATAGAGCGGGCCCACCGGGCCGCGCCGGTCCGACCAGTTCCCGGCGGCCACCATCCCGATGACGCCGGTCGCCAGCGGCCCGGCGAATGCGAGGGCGTAAAGGCTGGCGCCATCCAGTTCGCGGCTGACCAGCGGCATGATGGTGGTTACCGCCAGCGATTCAAAGGCCGCCAGGAAGACGAGGGCCAGGGCGCCCAGGGTCACCAGCAGGTAGCGGCGGTGGAAGATGCCGCCGGTATCCGGGGCGGTATCAGTGCCCGGTACGGGAGGGTCTATTTGAGGCACGTGCCACAGCCTACTAGAGGGGTGCCGGGCGGGTGCCCCAGCCGGGACGGAGCGCCCAGCCCGCCGGACGGTCCCCGGCCATCACCGAAATGCTCACCCGGGCGCGTCGAGCCCCTGGGCCGAAACCACCACGGCGCCGCTCGCCCTGGAATCCGGATTCAGCATCCAGCCCACCCGTTTGACCGTGCTGAGCATGACGACGCTTTCGACCAGTTCGATCCCGGGCACCTTCTCCTGAAGCGCCAACTCGATGCCCATGACATCCGCCAGGGACTGCAGCCACATGATGATCACGAAGTTGGTGGGACCTGTGGTGGAAGCGCTGAGCCGCACATTCCGCATCGTCTTCAGCTCGGCGGCCGCCGCCTCGTGCCGGCCGGCCGGGACGTTGACGAACCACTGGCAAGTGACGGGGAAAGCCGAAAACCTCTGGGCGACCTCGCAGCGGAAAGACAGGATCCCGCTCGCGAGCACCCGATTCAGCTGGCGCTGGACGGTGGCCGGGTGCCTGCCCAGTCCGCGCGCGATCTCCGCCGCCGTCGCCCGGCCGTCCTTGGCCAGGAACGGCAGGAGCGCCAGGTGGCTGGCCGGCAGGCTCTCCCTGGCGGCAGTCGGGGCGACGCCGGTGGCCTCGGGGCCGGCCATTGCCTTCACGGCGGCCTGCTGTGCACGGCTGAGCACGTTGAGCCGCCAGGACCCGCCGCTTGCGTGCAACCTGGTGCACAGCGCGGTCTGGTATTTGAGCAAGCCGTCAATCTCCTTCAGCCGTTGGATCACTTTCGTGCTGAACTCGTCCAGGGAGGGCGTGATAACGGTCAGCATCAGGTCCCGGTTGCTGGCCGCCTCCTCGACCGTGATGATTTCCGGCATCTTGGCGAGCCTGGCCGTGACTTCAGCGCGCCGGTGCATTTCGCAATCCACGGCAACGAACGCCAGGCACATCTGATGGGGGTCGCCGATCAGGTGGGCGGTAATCCAGGAGACGCCGGAAGCCCGCAGCCGTTCCCAGCGGGCGGCCAGGGTGGTGGCATGGACGCCCAGCACCTCCGCGGCATCCGCCCAGCTCAAGCGCGGCGCGATCTGCAGGACGTTGATCAGGGCGAGGTCGTCCTCGCTGAGCTCCATCATTCACTCCTTCACTCATGCACAAAAACTGTGATACAGGTCAGTGCCTGCATATTTCCAGCCCTTTGGCCGCCTGTGAACCACGTCACTTCAGAATAGACGAGAAAGCCGAACCCACCACATAGGAGAACACGTGCCGATCACCGCAGACGCCCGGCAAATGCAGGCTGACCTTGCCCGGTTCCGCCACGAGCTGCACCAGGAGCCCGAGATCGGACTGACCCTGCCCCGCACCCAAGAAAAGGTGCTCCAGGCACTCGACGGGCTCGGCTACGAGGTCACCCTCGGCACGGACACGACGTCCATCACCGCGGTTCTGCGCGGCCAGGCGGCCGGGAACGGCGTGGATACCCGACCGGCGGTACTCCTGCGCGCGGACATGGACGGCCTGCCGGTGCAGGAGAAAACCGGCGTGGACTTCACGTCCAAGGTCGACGGCGCCATGCACGCCTGCGGCCACGACCTTCACACCGCCATGCTCACCGGCGCCGCAACGCTCCTGGCCGAGCGGCGGCACCGGCTGGCTGGCGACGTCGTGCTGATGTTCCAGCCCGGCGAGGAGGGCTTCGACGGCGCCGGCCACATGATCCGCGAGGGCGTGCTCGATGCCGCTGGCCGGCGCGTGGACGCTGCCTACGGCATGCACGTGTTCTCCGCGCTGGAACCGCACGGCACCTTCTGCACCAAGCCGGGCGTCATGCTCAGCTCCTCCGACGGACTGATGGTCACCGTGCTCGGCGCCGGCGGCCACGGCTCGGCCCCGCATTCAGCCAAGGACCCGGTCACGGCCGCCGCCGAAATGGTCACCGCCCTCCAGGTCATGGTCACCCGCCAGTTCAACATGTTCGACCCCGTTGTCTTGTCCGTGGGGGTGCTCCAGGCCGGCACCAAGCGCAACATCATCCCGGAAACCGCGCGCATCGAGGCCACCATCAGGACCTTCTCCGAGCAGTCCCGGCAGAAAATGATGGACACCGTGCCGCGCCTGCTGAAGGGCATCGCCGCGGCGCACGGCCTCGACGTCGACGTCGACTACCAGCAGGAATACCCCCTCACCATCACCGACGAGGACGAGACGCGCACCGCGGAAACCGTCATCGAGGGCCTGTTCGGCGACTCCCGGCTCGCCCGCTGGGCCACCCCGCTGAGCGGCTCCGAGGACTTCTCGAGGGTCCTCGCCGAGGTCCCCGGCACCTTCATCGGGCTGAGCGCCGTCCCCCGCGACGCCGACCACGCCACCGCCGCGTTCAACCACTCCCCGTACGCGACGTTCGACGACGGTGTGCTGGCCGACGGTGCCGCGCTCTACGCGGAGCTCGCCATTTCCCGGCTTGCCGCACTTGCGGCAACCAACGCCCCCGCCGCGGCCACGGCCGCCGGCTCAACCCTTTCCTAGCCCCATCCCCTGAGGGAGAAGACCATGACAGCAACCGCGTCCATGCCGACGGCAACCCGGACCTCCACCCGCAAGACAATCATCGGCACCGGCATCGGCAACGCCGTCGAATGGTACGACTGGGCCATCTACGCCACTTTCACGCCATTCATCGCCAGCCAGCTCTTCAGCAAGGCCGATCCCGCTTCGGCGGTGCTGTCGACGCTGGCGATTTTCGCCGTCGGCTTCGTGGCCCGGCCCTTCGGCGGCTTCCTGTTCGGCTGGATCGGTGACCGGATCGGCCGCAAGGCTTCGATGACCCTGGCCGTGGGGCTCGCCTCGGTGGGCAGCCTGATGATCGGCATCGCGCCGACCTTCGCTGCGGTCGGCGCGTGGGCCTCGCTCATGCTCCTGGTGGCGCGCCTGGTCCAGGGGCTGGCCCACGGCGGCGAGCTGCCGTCGTCGCAGACGTACCTGTCCGAGATGGCGCCGAGGGAACACCGCGGCTTCTGGGCCACCCTGATCTACACCTCCGGCACGGTGGGAATCCTGTTCGGAACCCTGCTGGGCGCCGTCCTGAACATGGTCCTCAGCACCGAAGTGATGAACGCGTGGGGCTGGCGCATCCCGTTCCTGGTGGGCGCAGCCATGGGCCTCTACGCGCTGATCATGCGGTCCCGGCTGCACGAAACGGACGTCTTTGCCGGCGAAGCCTCGGCGGAGAAGCACGCTCCGATCTGGCCGCAGATCGTCCGCCACCGCAAGCAGGCCCTGCAGGTGATCGGATTGACGGTCGGCTTGACGGTGATCTACTACATCTGGGGTGTTGTCGCTCCCAGCTACGCCACCACGGCCCTGAAGATTGACCGCGGCGAAGCCCTGTGGGCCGGCGTGATCGGCAACATCGTCTTCATCGCGGCACTGCCCTTCTGGGGCAAGCTCTCAGACCGGATCGGCCGCAAGAAGGTCCTGTGGGCCGGGGCGATCGGCGCAGGCATCATGCACTTCCCGATGACCGCGCTGCTCAAGGACTCCGCCTGGCAGCTGGCCGTCAGCATGTCCGTGATGCTGGTCTTCATCGCCGCCAGCGCTGCGATCGTTCCGGCCGTCTACGCCGAACTGTTCCCCACGAGCATCCGCACTGTCGGCGTCGGCGTTCCCTACTCGATGTGTGTGGCACTGTTCGGCGGCACCGCGCCCTACCTGCAGCAGTGGCTCGGAACCAGCCTGCAGATGCCGCAGCTGTTCAACGTCTACGCCGTGCTGCTGCTCGCCATCTCCGCCGTCTTCGTCTTCACCATCCCGGAAACGAAGGGCAAGGACCTCACCCTCTGAGGTGGCGCACCAGGGCCGGCCTGCGTCAGTCGCCGACGAAACGATCCTTGCCGGCCCGGTACCCGAACACGGCGGCCAGCGAGCCGACCACCAGGAAGAGCACGCCCGCCGCGGCGAAGGATCCGGTGGCCTGGTGCAACTGACCGACCAGCAGGGTTCCGGCCGACCCTACGCCGTAGCCCACCCCCTGCATCATGCCGGACAGGTGCGCGGCGGTATGGCCGTCGCGGGTGCGGAGCATGATCATGGTCAGGGCCACCGCGGTGAGGCTGCCTTGTCCCAACCCCAGCAGCCCGGTCCACACCCAGACCAGGTCCAGGGGGCCGAAGATGCTCAGGGCGAAGCCGCCGCCGGTCATCAGCGCCACCACCGTGTTGATGGCGCGCTGGTCCCGGAGCCGGGCGGCGAGGGCGGGGGCAAACAGGGAGCCGAGCATCTGCAGCACGATCGAGGCGGACACGATCAGGCCGGCCGTACCGCCGTCGACCCCGCGTTCGCGCAGGATCGGCGCCAGCCAGGCGAAAACGCTGAAGGACATCATGGCCTGCAGCACCATGAACCCGGTCACCTGCCAGGCGACCGCCGAGCGCCACACGTTGATCCCGCTGGCCGCGATCTGGTGCCGCCCGTGGCGCTGGGCCGCCGCCAGCGGCAGGAACAGCAGGAGCACGACGCCGGCCGGCAGCGCCCAGAACCACAGCGCCGCCGTCCACTGGCCGCTCGCGCTGAACAGCGGGTAGGTGAAGCCGGCGCCGAGGGCCGCGGAAGCGCAGATCGCGGTGGTGTAGAGCCCGCCCATCAGGCCGAGCCGGTGCGGGAAGTCGCGCTTGACGAGGCCGGGAAGCAGCACGTTGCAGAGTGAGATGGCAGCGCCGCAGGCTGCCGTGCCGGCCAGGAGGGCGGGCAGGTGGCCCAGGCCGGGTACTTCTAGGGGGCGCAGCAGCAGGCCTGCGGTCAGCACGGCCATGGCTCCAAGCAGCACCCGTTCGGCCCCGAACCGGCGGGCCAGCCGCGGCGCGAGCGGGGCGAACACACCAAGCAGGGTCACCGGCGCCGTGGTCAGCGCGACGACGGCCCAGCCGGGCAGCCCGACGTCGGCCGTCACTTCCGGAAGGACCGCGGCGAAACTGGAGAAGACGGTGCGCAGGTTCAGTCCGATCAGCACCAGGCACACGCCCAAATAGGCCAGTGCGCGGCGGCTGCCGAGCAGGGTGGGCTCCGCGGCGGGAACGTCGTCGACCTCCGCGTCCACCAGGGGATCCAGCCGCTGGTGCGGGTGGCCGCCGGCAGCGGTGCGGGCGGGCACGGGTGCGTTTCCAGGTGTCGTCACCGACCCATTCTGGCAGGCGCGGGGCGCCGCTTCGAAAGAATGGCGGAGCGACGCATGGACGCCCGGACCGCCCTCCGCGTGGCCGTATGGTGGTTCCCCGGTCCGTCGGGCCTGCGCTAACTCCACTATTCTGGGAGTGATGAGCGAATCCCCAGAATCCCCCCAGACGCCGCAGCCTCCCCGCCCGGTTACTCCCGGCAGCCAGGCATCGTTCGGCACCTACGGCGGCCGGCCGGTCAGCTTCGTACGCCGCGGCACCCGCCTGCAGGGACGCCGCCAGGCCGCGTGGGAAGAGCACTCGGACCGGTGGGCAGTGGAGGTCCCCCGGCACATCGCCAACACGTCCGTGCACCCCGCTTACGTGTTCGACGCCGAGGCCGAGTTCGGCCGGACGGCTCCCTTGATTGTCGAGATCGGCTCGGGGCTGGGCGACGCCGTCTGCCACGCGGCCGAGGAGAACCCGGACAAGGACTTCCTGGCCGTGGAGGTCTACACCCCGGGCCTGGCCAACACCCTCATCAAGATCAACAGCCGCGGGCTGAGCAACGTCCGGGTGGTGGAGGCCAACGCCCCCGAGGTGCTTGCCACCATGCTCCCGGCGGGCTCGGTCACCGAGCTCTGGGTCTTCTTTCCCGACCCCTGGCACAAGTCGCGGCACCACAAGCGGCGCCTTATCCAGCCGGCCTTCGCCGAGCTCGCGGCCCGGGCGCTCAAGCCCGGCGGTATCTGGCGGATCGCGACCGACTGGTCCAACTACGCCGTGCACGTACGCGAGGTCCTGGCCGGCTCCGCCGACTTCGAGAACCTGCACGAGGGCGAGCGCAGCGGCGCTGACAGCCCGCTCACGCAGGTCTGGGAGTCCGGGGTGGAGTCCGTTGTGGGCGGTGCCCCGGTCAAGGAGGGCCGCGCGCCGGTCAGCACCGAACACACCGGGCCCAACGAAGGCGTCGATGAGACCGGCGGCTGGGCGCCTCGGTTCGAGGGCCGGATCCTGACGAGCTTCGAGAACAAAGCCCACGAAGCGGGCCGGCTGATCTTCGACCTCTGCTACCGGCGCCGCTGACACACGCACCCGCCCGGTCCCGGTGCCGGGACAGCGGCCGCCGTGGCACAAGTGCTGTTGCGCAGCAGGTTCCCGTGGCACGATTACCGAAGATGCATGGCTAGCGGCGGCACGAAGGCGCCAGCCGAGCCAGAAGACGCGAAGGACCGATCATCAAAAAAGAACTTAAGGACGCCGCGGAAGTCGCCGAGGACGTCACCAACTCCAAGCCGCTCGAGTACGCGGCACGGGCAGGGTTCGCCGTTTCCGGCGTCCTGCACTTCCTGATCGGGCTCGTCGCGATCCGGCTCGCGATGGGCGGGCAGGGGCAGGCTGATGTCAGCGGCGCCGTTGAGGAACTCGCCAAGCAGCCGGCTGGACCGGCGCTGCTGTGGAGCGCCTTCGCGGCCTGCGTCGCCCTGGCCATCTGGCAGACCAGCGACGCGGTGTTCGACTTCAACCGCCTGCCCACCAAGGACAAGGTCGGCAAGAAGCTCAAGGCCGCCCTCCAGGCCGTGGTCTATGCCGGGTTCGGGCTCACGCTGGCGTCCGTGGCCCTCGGGGCCCACGCAGACCACCGCCGCTCCACCAGCGACCTCACGGTCCAGCTCATGAAGGCCCCGGGCGGCGTGCTGCTGCTGATCGTCATCGGCGCTGCCATCGCGGTCACCGGCGTCGTCTACGCCATCCGTGGCTTCCGGAAATCGTTCCTCAAGTACCTGCGCCTGCCCGCCAACGAGCACACCCGCACCGCGGTCACCGTCGCCGGTGTCGCCGGCTATGCCGCCAAGGGTGTGGCCCTGCTGTTGACCGGGCTGCTGATAGTCATCGCCACCGTGAAGGCGAACCCGGCGGAATCAACCGGGCTCGACGGCGGCCTGAAGGCCCTGCGCGAGCAGCCGCTCGGGATGTACATGCTCGCCGCCGTCGGCGCGGGCCTGATCTGCTACGGCATCTTCCTGGCCGTCCGGGCCCGGCTTGCCCGGATGTAGGGGCTTCCCTACCGCGGCGGCACGGTGATGACCGCGACGGTCTGCTGCTGGCCGTTACGCATCTCGATGCTGGCGATGCTGGCCAACTGCAGCGGCGTGGCCCCGGTGATGCGCACCTTGCCGCTGGGGGTGGCCGTCCAGGCGCACGCCCGGTCCTCGCCGCCGTCGCGGCCCTTCACCCAGAGCGAGAGGGTGCCGTCCACTGGCATGCTCCTGCCATCGACTGCCAACTCGGTGCCCCACGTTTTCTTCACGAGGCCGACGGTGAACTGCGGCCCGTTGCCGGCCGCCACGGAATAACTGGCGTCCGGCTGGGGCTGCTGTGCCAGCAGCGGCCCGGCCAGGAAACCTACCGCCAGACAGGCCGCGGCAACCGCCGCCAGCGCCGCCGACCACAGCCGTCGCGCCTTCCGCCGGCGGGCCGCGAGCGCGGCCAGCAGCCCCCGAGGGACGGACACCGGAGCAGCCTCGGCGGCCGGGGCGGGCCGCGTGAGTGTGGTGAGCGCGACGGCGTCGGGCACGGGGACGGCGTCGAGCAGCGCCGGGAGGCTGGCGAGTTCGTCGAGGGCCGTGCGGCAGTCCCGGCAATCGGCCAGATGCCGTTCGAAAGCCGCAGCCTCACCGGGTTCCAGGCCGCCGAGCAGATACGCGCCAAGCAGCTGGTGGAGTTCGGTTCCGTTCACTGCTGCACCCCCATTTCGTCGAGGATCGTCCGCAGGGCCCGCACCGCGTAAAAGGCCCGGGACTTCCCCGTACCGGCTGGAATGTTCAGGTGCGCGGCGGCTTCCTGGACGGTGAAGCGGCGGTAGTGGAGGGCGACCAGGACGTCCCGGTGCTCGGCACTGAGGCGCAGCAACGCCTCCTCCATCAGGACCCGGTTGAGCAGCTCATCGACGCGTTCCGCGGCGCCCGCAGGGTCGGCGACCTCACGCTCGGCGGCCTCCCGCGGCCGGCGCTGGGCCTTGCGGTAGTTGTCGATCATGATGTTGCGGGCGGTCCGGAATAGATAGCTGCGCAGGCTGCCGGTGATCTGCGGCGCCTGCTGCCAGACGCGCAGCACCGTTTCCTGCACGACGTCGTCCGCCAGCTGCGGGTCGTGGCACGCGCCCAGGACGAACCGCCGCAGCGCCGTTCCGTGCTCGCGATAGATCGCGGCCACCACGTCTTCATCCAGCGGCATGCGGCACCTCCCGGGCTTGGTCCCTCTGCCCCACTAGGACGTACACGCCGGCCCGAAAGTTCAACGGAACACCCTTGAACCATTCTTCACCCGCCGCCGTCGTAACAGCTAGCCGGACAGCGAGATGGCCGGCACCTAGCCTAGGAGCCAACAATGACAAAGCACTTCGGCGCCACCCTGTCTGCCCTCGCTCTTGCCGTCGTCGTTTCCGGCTGCGCTGGGGGCAGCGGGACCACGACGCCGGCGCCGGCTGCCGGCACAACGGCGGCCTCCGCCACCACAGCGGCTGCCTCCCCGGCGCCGGCAACTTCGGCGACCGGCACCTCCGGGTCCAGCGCCCCGGCGTCGGCCGCTGAGCTTAAGACTGCCGCGACCAGCGCCGGGCAGGTGGTCGTGGACGCCAAGGGCATGAGCGTCTACCTCTTCACCAAGGACACCAAGGACTCCGGCACGAGTGCCTGCACCGGTTCCTGCATCGCCGCCTGGCCGCCGGTGCTTGCCGGCTCCGACGCACCGGCGGCGGAAGGCGTCACCGGCAAGGTGGGCACCATCCCCACGCCGGACGGCAAGAAGCAACTGACCATTAACGGGATGCCCTTGTACTACTATGCCAAGGACCGGGCGCCCGGTGACACCACCGGCCAGGGCGTCGGGAACGTTTGGTACCTCGTCAACCCAGCCGGTGAAATGATCACTTCCGCCGCTGGCGGCGGCTACTAGGCCCCGGACGCGAGGCCGTCGTCGGACTCGTCCTCGAACTCGACGGCGGCCACGATCTCCCGGGTCTCCGGGTGGATCATGTACGCCTCCTCGTCGTCCTCCAGCATGAGGAACTCGCCCTGGTCCGTGGTGAAATGCCAGGCCAGGACGCGTTCGCCGTTGTGGTCATGGTTCGGGTCGCCCATGGTGATCTTGAGCAAGGTGTGTCCGGCCACCTCGCAGAGCTCCCGGATGATCAGCTCAAACTCCGGCGCGCTGCTGAGTTCCTCCTCGGCCGCTGCTGCCTGACGCTCCGACAGGTTCGGGATCCGGGACACCCGCTCGTGGATGTGCCGGTCGAGTTCGTCCTCGTCCAGGACCAGCAGGTCCGGCTGGCCGCGGAGCCAGGCGGCATTGAGCGCGACAATGTCCTCGGTTTCCAGCAGCGGCTCGAATTCGTCGTCGAGCTGCTCCAGGAGCTGGACCGCCTCGGGTACCGCCGCCGCACCGCCGTCTTCACCACCCAGCTCGGCGTCGCCGTCGAGATAGGCCTCCGCTTCCTCCTCCGAGAGCGAGTCATAGGCAGCCACGCTGCGGTTGAACAGGTCCAGGTGCGCGGCGGCGCCCATGCCGGCCAGCCCTTCGCGGACGTACTCGTCGATCTCCTCGCGCTCCGGCACGGTGAAGACGTACTGGGCGAAGCCGCCGCCGAGCGACTGCGTCAGATAGAAGTCCACGTAATAGCTGCGCAAGGCGTTGGCCGCGATTTCCTCGGCATCCAGCAGTTCCGCGTACATGGCGTTGACGACGTCGACGTTGTTGTCCACGATGTCCACGTTGCCGCCGTTGAGGCTCTCCCTGGTCAGCACCGGGGCATGGCTGGTGGCGGTCGGGCTCTGGGTCAGGCTGGTGCTCATGGGGATCCTCACGGTGGTGGCGGGCGCTGCTCCGGTCCCTTCCACGGTAGGCCCGCCCGGTTCCGGGGCGTCCGAGCGCGAGGTGAACGTCAGGCGAAGTTTCCGGGCACCGCCAGGCTGGCTAAGATGGATCAGATGACCAACTGCTGGAAGTAGTGCGCACATGCCATCCCATCCGGACGAGAGTGCGGCACTGGCAATACAGACCCCCGCAATCAACGACCGCTCCCTCGCGGCCGGACTTGCTTACGCCATGGGGAGCCGGGTTTCCGGGATTTCCTTCGACGCCGCCACCGGGCTGATGCTGGGCAAGGTCCGCGGCGGCGCGGACGTGCCGTATTCGACGACGGCGAAGCTGGTCCGCAAGGGCGGCGGCTGGAGCTGCACCGTCGGTGTCTGCAGCTGCCCGGTGCGCAAGGACTGCAAGCACGTGGCGGCCCTGCTGTTTGCCGCCGAGGACAACCCGGCGACCCGCGTCCAGCTGCTCGCGCCCGCGGAATCCTCCCGGCTGTCGCGCCAGCCCTCGGCGCTGGACCTGCCGGACTGGGAGCAGGCCCTGAGCCCGCTAATCGCCCGGCCTGGGATCACCCAGTCGACCAACGGCGTGCCGCTGGCACTGCAGTTCGAGATCGAGGAACCGGCCCCACAC
The DNA here is from genome assembly GCF_056393885.1 of Arthrobacter sp. 10T44. Taxonomy (NCBI): domain Bacteria; kingdom Bacillati; phylum Actinomycetota; class Actinomycetes; order Micrococcales; family Micrococcaceae; genus Arthrobacter; species Arthrobacter sp. 10T44. The sequence goes on from NZ_JBFTGT010000001.1 coordinate 878,822, forward strand.
TTCTCCTACACGGGCCGCCGGGACCCGCTGCGCAGCGTCCGCCAGCTCAAGGCCCGGCCCGTCATCATGGGGGCCAAGGGCAAGTGGATCCGGGGCGACGTCTCCTGGAACACCCTGAGCTACCTGAACTACCGGCGCGAATGCAACGAAGCCCACGTGGAGTGGATGCAGGAATTCCTCGCCTCGCACACGGCCCTGGCCAACCGACAGCACGCCGGCACCGCGCCCTGGCTGGGACTGAACACTTACGCCGGCAAGAACCTCTGGAGCCTGCTGGCCGAGGCCCGGAAGATCGGCCTCGCCCTGGTCCACGGCCGGGGCGACGAACCCGTACGGCTGGCCGACGAGCCAGCCGCCGTCGGACTCAACCTGACCCGGCTCGGCGCCGAGGAGGCCGACGGCGGCGGGCTGGCGCTCGCACCGACGATCACCGTCGAGGGCGCGGTGGTGGATCCGGCATCGGTCGGGACCATCGGCCGCCCGGCCCACGGCATCTTCCTGACCTCCGGCGCCGACGCGCTGCCCGGCGTCGCCCCGGGCGACTCCGCGATCACCCTCGCACCCCTGGAGGCCGGACTCAGCGAGGAACTCCTGACCTTCGTCACCGCCGGCACCACGCTGCATATTCCGTCCCGGGACGAGGGGCGCTTCCTCACCGGGTTCTATCCCAAGCTCAAGCAGACCGCCCGGGTGACCGCCTCCGACGAATCCGTCGAGCTGCCCGCCCTGGCCGTCCCCACCCTGTCCCTGCTGGCCAACTACGGCGCAGACCACCGGGTCCGGCTGCACTGGGAGTGGCACTACAAGGCCGGAACCCTGGTCACGGCCCAGCCGCTGTGGCGGCACCCCGGCGACCACGGCTACCGCGACGACACCGCCGAGGCCCGCATCCTGGAAACCGTGGGCCAGCCGTGGGACATGGTGCCGAAGCTCGGCGAATCGGCTACCGGAGGCTGGGGCACTCCGCGGCTGGCGGCGTCCGCGGAGCTCAGCGGCCTGGACACCCTCGCCTTCACGGAGGAGGTCCTCCCTAAGCTGCGCGAGCTTTCGGAAGTTTCCGTGGACACGGCCGGCGAGATTGCCGACTACCGCGAGGCCGAGGAAGCCCCGGTGGTGTCGATCTCCACCAAGGCCACCGACCAGCGGGACTGGTTCGACCTGGGCATCCAGATTTCGCTCGAGGGCCAGCCGGTGTCCTTCGCCGCCGTTTTCTCCGCCCTGGCGTCGGGCCAAACCAAGATGCTGCTGCCCAGCGGCGCGTACTTCTCCCTGGACCTGCCCGAGCTGCACCAGCTGCGCGCCCTGATCGAAGAGGCGCGGGAACTGCAGGACAACAAGGACGCGCCGCTGCAGATCAGCCGGTTCCAGGCCGGGCTCTGGGACGAGCTGGCACAGCTGGGCATCGTCGACGAACAGGCCGCCGCGTGGCGCGAGGCCGTCGGCGGGCTGCTCGAGGGCGGCGTCAAGGGCCTGCCGCTGCCCGACACCCTGGACGCCGAGCTGCGCCCGTACCAGCTCGAGGGCTTCAACTGGCTCAGCTTCCTCTACCGCCACGGGCTCGGCGGCGTCCTGGCCGATGACATGGGCCTGGGCAAGACCGTCCAGGCGCTGGCGCTGATCTGCGCCGCCAAGGTCGCCGCCGCCGAGACCGCCGCGTCCGCCGTCGCCGCCACTGTCGCCCCCGGGGCCGCGGCCGACGTCGTCGTCAGCCCGCCCGGCGGCGCACCCGGCGGGGCGCCCTTCCTGGTGGTCGCGCCCACCAGTGTGGTCGGCAACTGGCAGGCTGAAACCGCGCGGTTCGCGCCGGGCCTGACGGTGCGGGCCATCAGCGAGACCTTCGCGAAAAGCGGCTCGGTGCCGGCCGAGGCAATGGCCGGGGCCGACATTGTGATCACCTCCTACGCGCTGTTCCGGATCGACTACGAGGCCTACGCCTCCCGGCAGTGGGCGGGGCTGGTGCTCGACGAGGCGCAGTTCGTAAAGAACCACCAATCCAAGGCCTACCAGTGCGCCCGGAAGCTCCCGGCCGCCTTCAAGCTGGCGATCACCGGCACACCGCTGGAGAACAACCTGATGGAGTTCTGGGCGCTGACCTCGATCGTGGCGCCGGGACTCTTCTCCAGCCCCAAGCGCTTCGCCGAGTACTACCAGAAGCCCGTGGAGAAGAACGGGGACCGGGCACAGCTGGAGAAGCTCAGGCGCCGGGTCCGGCCGCTGATGATGCGCCGCACCAAGGAACAGGTCATCCACGACCTGCCGCCCAAGCAGGAGCAGGTCCTCGAGGTCGTGCTGAACCCGCGGCACCAGAAGGTCTACCAGACGCATCTGCAGCGCGAGCGGCAGAAGATCCTGGGCCTGATCGAGGACGTCAACAAGAACCGTTTCACGATCTTCCAGTCGCTGACCCTGCTGCGGCAGCTCAGCCTGGACCCGTCCCTGATCGACCCCTCGCTCTCGGGGGTGCGCTCCAGCAAGCTGGACGTGTTGTTCGAGCAGTTGGAGGACCTCGTGGCCGAGGGCCACCGCGCGCTGATCTTCAGCCAGTTCACCGGCTTCCTCGGCAAGGTCCGCGAACGGCTCATCGAGGAAAATATCGAGTTCTGCTACCTCGACGGCAGCACCCGCAACCGCACCGACGTCGTCAACGAGTTCAAGAACGGCGCCGCACCGGTGTTCCTGATCAGCCTCAAGGCAGGCGGCTTCGGCCTGAACCTGACCGAGGCGGATTATGTGTTCCTGCTGGATCCGTGGTGGAACCCGGCCTCCGAAGCGCAGGCCGTGGACCGGACGCACCGGATCGGCCAGGCCCGCAACGTGATGGTCTACCGGCTGGTGGCGAAGGACACCATCGAGGAAAAAGTCATGGCGCTCAAGGCCAAGAAGTCCCAGCTGTTCGCCGACGTGATGGAAGGCGACGCCCTCTCCGGCGGCGCACTGACGGCGGAGGATCTGGCCGGGCTGTTCACCGACTGACGGCTGGTCCGGCCCGTCCGCGCAGGGGCGTCCAGCCCTAGCGGAGGGCGTCGATCCGGGTGTCCAATGGTGCGTATCGGGAAGAGCTTGGGCGAAGGAGCGGGTGGCCATGGCCGCGCGTATGAGGTTCATTGACACCGCGGCGCACCCGCGGCGGCCCGCATCGGCGCTGGCGTCGGTGGTGGCAGCCTTGGCCCTGGTGTTGGGCCTGCTGCCGGCCACCGCTCCGCCGGCGCAGGCGGCCACCCTGTACGGACATGACATCTCCTGGCCGCAATGCCCGACGGCGGTCGGCGGCCTGGGCCTGCCGTTTCCTCCGGCGACTACCCAGTTCGTGGTGCTGGGCCTGACCCGGGGACTGCCCTTCACCGAGAACCCGTGCCTGGCCAGCCAGGTGGCCTGGGTCGGCACCAATAACAAGCGCGCCCACGCCTACACCATGGCGGCTTTCCCCACCGCCGCCCAGCTTGCCACCTACCGCGCGCAGGGGCCGTGGTCCGCCAGTACCCGGGCCGGAGAGCTCTCCAACGTCGGTTACGCCGAAGCCCGCTACGCCCTCGCCAGCCTCCAGCGGGTGAGCTTCCGGCCACCCGTCGTCTGGATCGATGTGGAGCCGCGGCCGGCCCAGCCCTGGCCCGCCGCCACCGCGGTGCAACGGCGCGAGAACCGGTACGTGGTGGAAGGCCTGATGCGGGGCCTCCGGGACGGAGGATACTCCTACGGCCTCTACTCCTTCGCCTCCGGCTGGCAGGACATCACCGGCTCGTGGAGGTTGCCGGGGGTGCCGGTCTGGGCCACCGCCGGGCGCCTCGACTACCCGTCCGAAGCCCTGGACCGGTGCCGGCAGGCCAGCTTCTCCGGCGGCCGGGTCTTCCTGTCACAGTGGTACGACGACGTCCGCGACTACGACCTCACCTGCGCCCCCTACGCGTTTACCGCGCTGCCCGTGCCGGCCTCCGCGCTCTCGGGGGCGACCGCGGATTTCAACGGCAACTGGAACAACGATGTCCTGGCCCGGGTCGCCGCCACCGGCGAGCTGCGGCTGTACCCGGGGACGGGGCGCGGCGGGCTGTTTCCGGGCATCCGGATTGGGGCCGGCTGGGCCGCGTACAACGCCCTCGAGACTCCCGGGGACTTCAACGGCGACGGCCCCCTGGACGTCCTGGCACGGGAGGCCGCGACCGGCAAGTTGTGGCTGTACCGCGGCAACGGCACCGGCGGATGGCTCAGCCGTATCCTGGCCGGCAATGGCTGGCAGATCATGAATGGCATCCTCGGCCCGGGCGATTTCAACGGCGACCAGCGCGTCGACGTGCTGGCCCGCGAGGCAGCGACCGGCTTCCTCTGGCTCTACCCGGGCAACGGCGCCGGCGGCTGGCTCCCGCGGGTGCGGGTCGGGGGCGGCTGGAACATCTTTAATGCGCTGGTGGCCCCGGGCGATTTCGACGGCGACGGCGCCGCGGATGTCGTGGCGCGGGAGACTGCCACCGGCCGGCTGTGGCTGTACCGCGGCAGCGGCACGGGCGGCTGGCTCCCCCGGGTGCTGCTCGGCGGCGGCTGGAACGGCATGACCGCCCTGATGAGTCCCGGGGATCTCAACGGTGACCGCACACCGGACATCCTGGCCCGCGATAGCGCCGGAAGCCTCTGGCTTTACCCGCGAAGCAGTGGCGGCACGTGGCTGGTGCGGGTGCGGGTCGGAGGCGGCTGGAACACCCTCAACGCGATTTTTTGAGCCGGCGCCCCGGGGATCACACGGCGGCGGATGCCACAGCCCGCGGCGCCGGCAGGCTCTTGCGGAGCCAGCGTCCCAGGGCCTTGCCCTTGCCCGTCCACCAGCTGTCCTCGTCCGTGTCGTGGTGCCAGCGGAAGATCACCGCAACCAGGACGAAGACCCCGGCGGCCACCTGTTCCCAGGCGCCGGACGCGGCATGGACCAGCACAACGAGGGACATGCAGAGGATGGACGGAAGCGCCAGCGTCCGGAACACGGTGTTGGCTACGTAGCGCCGCCTGGAGCGCGGCACCGAGACTGCCCGGACCATATCGAAACAGACGCAGACCACCACAACGGATTGGCCAAGGGTGAGCAGGAGCAGGCCCGGCAGGGAATGTCCGAAGAGTGCGACGGCGTACAGTCCGCTGTTCATGGCCGGCCCGCGATCGTTGCGGACGCCGGCGCTGCTGCGTCCGGAATAGTTGACTGAAGCATGTGCTGTGCCCCCCGACATTTTGCACTGGAGCCGAGTCATATCGGCTGTCCACTCGGCGGCCACCCGGCTGCCAAGACCATTCAACCGGCCGCGCAGGCGGGAAGTCACTGCCTGACGGTACCCGACTATGCGGATTAGGCCACCCGAATTTGCGACCGAGTACTCAGTTCGCCCGGGCCGACTACTTGGAGGCGGTCAGGGCGTCTCATGCGGCCGCCATACCACCAGGGCCTGCGAACGGGCGCGGGGCCGCTGTCCGCGGGCCAATGTGACGACGTCGCCGGCTGCCCCCGCGGCGAAAATGCGGGAGTCCAGCGGCTGCCGGCGCCGGCCCAGTTCCTCGGTCAGCTCGGTGACCCGGCGCTGCAGCGCCGCAACCTGGTTTTCCAGTTGCAGGATCCGCTTGATGCCCTCGAGTGAGACGCCCTCCTGGGAGAGCCGCTGCACCTCGCGGAGCATGTTCACGTCGCGCTGCGAGTACCGCCGGGACTTGCCGGGGGCGCGGCTGGGCGAGACGATGCCGAGCCGGTCGTACTGGCGCAGCGTCTGCGGGTGCATGTCCGCCAGTTCCGCGGCGACGGAGATGACGAAGATCGGCTGGTCGAACTCGATGTCCATGGCAGGACTCCTACAGCCGGGCCTTGGCTGCCAGGCCGGCGCGGACGTCCTCGCCGGAGGTGGCCGCGGCGAAAGCCTTCACGGCTTCCTCGGCGTCCTTGCTCAGCTTCTTCGGCACGGCGACGTCGATGGTCACCAGCAGGTCACCGGTGGCCTTGGTGTGCTTGACGCCGCGTCCCTTGACGCGGAGCGTGCGCCCTGACGGGGTGCCGGCGGGAACGCGGACCCTGACCTTGTCCCCGTCGATGGTCGGAACCTCGATGTCGGCGCCCAGGGCGGCCTCGGCGAAGGTGACCGGGACATGGATGCGCAGGTTGTCGCCGTCGCGGGTGTAGAAGTCGTGCGGTTTCACCGTGACGGTGACCATGAGGTCGCCGTTGCCGGCCGGACCGTACTGGCCCTTGCCGCGGACGCGGACCTTCTGGCCGTCCTTGATGCCGGCCGGGATGCGCACGTCGATGACTTCGCCGTCCGGTTCGCGCAGCCCGATGGTGGTGCCGCGGATGGACCCGGCGAAGGAGATGCTGGTGGACGCGGTCCGGTCAGCACCCTTCTGGGGTGCGCGCTGGAAGGACTGGCCACCGCCGCCGAAGCCGCCGCCGCCAAACAGGTCGGCGAACTCGGGCGGGATGCCGCCGGCGGTGCTGTAGCCGCCGGAGTGGCGTCCGCCGCCGCCGGTGAACAGTCCGCCGAAAAGGTCCTCGAAGCCGGCACCGCCGGCCGCCCCGCCGGCGCCGCCGGGGGCGAAGCGGGCGCCGCCGCCCATGGCCCGGATGGCGTCGTACTGCTGGCGCTCGTCGGCGTCGGAAAGCACCGAGTAGGCCTCGGAGATGTCTTTGAACTTCTTCTCCGATGCAGTATCCCCGGCGTTGGTGTCCGGGTGATGCTGCCGCGCGAGCTTCCGGTAGGCCTTCTTGATGTCGGCGTCGGAAGCGTCCTTGGCGACACCAAGGATCTTGTAGAAGTCCTTGTCCACCCAGTCTTGGCTAGCCAATGGCGTTTCCTTTCAAAAGTGTGTGCCGAGATGACAGTTCACGCCAATGTTTGCGGGAAACACCGGCGCGAACTGTCATCTCGATGACGTGCTGCTAGGCAGGGACGGCCACGATGACCTGGGCCGCGCGGAGCACCCGGTCGCCGGACTTGTAGCCCGAGCGCAGGACCTGGCTGACGGTGTCGGTCTCGACATCCGGGCCGGGCTGCTGGATGAGGGCCTCGTGGATCGTGGGATCGAACTCCACGCCGGTCTCATCGATGCGCACCAGGCCGTACGTCTTCAGCGCGTTCTCCAGCTTCGCGGCGATCGCGGCGAACGGTCCGTCCGCCAGGTCGCCGTGCTGCCGGGCGGCGTCGACGTCGTCCAGCACCGGAAGCAGGGCGTTGAGGACGCCGATGACGGCCATCTCCCCTGCCACGGCGCGGTCACGTTCAACGCGCTTGCGGTAGTTGACGTACTCGGCCTGCAGGCGGCGGAGGTCGTTCTTCAGTTCCTCCGCCTCCCCGGCACCTGCCTCCTGCGCCACGGACTCCGCTGCCGGAACCTCGACGCTATTGAGGATGTCCTCGGCCTGGGACAGTGCGTCCCCGGAATCGGGCTCCCCTGCGGCGGCGCGCTCCTGGTCGGGATGGCGTGCCTGGCCGGTCTTCGGATCAACCTTGCGGTTGTCGTGGATCACCGGCTTCTGGCTGTCATCACGGCTCTCGTCGCCGTGCTCTTCTTCGTTACCGTGGTGCGGCATGATTACTTCTTCTCGTCTTCGTCAACGATCTCGGCATCAACGATGTCCTCGTCGGAAGCCGCCTGCTCGCCGGCCGGAGCACCCTGGGCGCCAGCGGCACCGTCGGGGGAACCGGGCTGGGCGTAGATGGCCTCGCCGAGCTTGGTCTGGGAAGCCTGCAGCTTCTCAAACGCGGTCTTGACGGCGGCGTCGTCGGTGCCTTCGAGCGCTGCCTTGAGGGCGTCGACGTCGGCCTGGACCTCGGTCTTGACCTCTTCCGGCAGCTTGTCGGCGTTGTCGGCGATCAGCTTGTCCACGGAGTACGCGAGCTGCTCGGCAGTGTTGCGGGTGTCGGTCGCCTCGCGGCGGGCCTTGTCCTCTGCTGCGTGCTCCTCGGCGTCGCGGACCATGCGGTCGATGTCTTCCTTGGAGAGGCTGGAGCCGCCCGTGATGGTCATCGACTGTTCCTTGCCGGTGCCCTTGTCCTTCGCGGAGACGTGCACAATGCCGTTCGCATCGATGTCGAAGGTGACCTCGACCTGCGGCACGCCGCGCGGGGCGGGTGCGATGCCGGTCAGTTCGAAGGTGCCCAGCGGCTTGTTGTCGCGGGTGAACTCACGCTCGCCCTGGAAGACCTGGATCGCCACGGACGGCTGGTTGTCGTCCGCCGTGGTGAAGGTTTCGCTGCGCTTGGTGGGGATGGCCGTGTTGCGCTCGATCAGGTGCGTCATGACACCGCCCTTGGTCTCGATGCCCAGGGACAGCGGGGTGACGTCGATCAGCAGCACGTCCTTGCGCTCACCCTTCAGCACACCGGCCTGCAGTGCGGCGCCGACGGCGACGACCTCGTCCGGGTTGACGCCCTTGTTCGGCTCCTTGCCGCCGGCGAGTTCCTTGACCAGCTCGGAGACGGCGGGCATACGGGTGGAGCCGCCGACCAGCACGATGTGGTCGATGTCGGAGAGCTTGATGCCGGCTTCCTTGATGACGTCGTGGAAGGGCTTCTTCGTGCGCTCCAGCAGGTCCTTGGTGAGGTCCTGGAACTTCGCGCGGGTCAGCTGCTCGTCCAGGTGGACCGGGCCGTCGGGGGTGACGGAGAGGTACTGGAGCGAGACGTTGGTGCTCGAGGAGGAGGAGAGTTCCTTCTTGGCCTGCTCGGCAGCTTCACGCAGGCGCTGCAGGGCGATCTTGTCCTTGGAGAGGTCGATGCCCTTGACCTTGAGCTGGTTCAGCAGGTAATCCACGACGCGCTGGTCCCAGTCGTCGCCGCCGAGGCGGTTGTCACCGGCGGTGGCGCGCACCTGGATGGTGGAGAAGTCGTCTTCGTCCTTGCCGACTTCGAGGAGGGACACGTCGAAGGTTCCGCCGCCGAGGTCGAAGACGAGGATGAGCTCGTCTTCCTTGCCCTTATCCAGGCCGTAGGCCAAGGCAGCCGCAGTGGGCTCGTTGACGATGCGCAGGACCTTGAGGCCAGCGATCTCGCCGGCTTCCTTGGTGGCCTGGCGCTCGGCGTCGTTGAAGTATGCAGGAACGGTGATCACGGCGTCCGTGACCTTTTCACCGAGGTAGGACTCGGCGTCGTTCTTGAGCTTCATCAGGATGCGCGCGGAAATTTCCTGGGCGGTGTACTTCTTGTCATCGATCGCGACGTTCCAGTCGGTGCCCATGTGGCGCTTGACCGAGGCGATGGTGCGGTCGATGTTGTTGACGGCCTGGCGCTTGGCGATCTCGCCGACCAGGACTTCGCCGGACTTGGAGAATGCAACAACCGACGGCGTGGTGCGGCCACCCTCGGCGTTGGCAATGACGGTGGGCTCGCCACCTTCGAGAACGGAGACGACGGAGTTAGTGGTTCCGAGGTCAATACCTACTGCACGTGACATGTGTTGCTTCCTTCTTTCCTTGGAAACTTGCTGGCCCCCGGCAATCGGGCGGGTGCCCGGCGGCCGGGCCATACCCGGCGATCGAGCCCGTCGAAAACGAGGCGCGCCCACTTATTGAGCGCTCTGCACTCAACTTTACCCAGCCCGGGATGGATGTCAATCCGAAGTTGAGTCCATTCGACTCAACTTGGAGTTACGAGTGGTGCTTCCGGGCCGGGAAGCGCCGCAAAGCCGCGGATTTGAGCGGATTTAGGGCAGCGCAAACGCTCCGCAGCCGTGATTTCGCTGTGCGAGAACGGGCCCGCGCCAGGTGCGGCAGCGGAACTAGAGCTCCTCGCGGCCCGCATCGTCCCGGACGGTGCCATCCCGCCCTGCCGGTTCGTCGTGGGCGGCATCCTGGGTGCGGCGGCCTGTGCGCTGGGCGCCCGCGGCCCCGGCGGCCCCATAGTCGCCCTCCGGATATTCGCCCTCCTCGACGCCGGCGGCGTCCGGACCGGTTGCGCCCGCCGCCCCGTAGTTGCCTTCGGGGTAGTCCCCCTCTTCGGCGCCGACGGTGGAGCCGCTGGCTACTCCGGCCCGGCCGTAATCCCCTTCTGCATATTCACCCTCGGGGGCCGCTGCCGGATTCTCCCCCGCAACGCCCGCCCGGCCGTAGTCGCCCTCGACGTACTGGCCGGCGTCGCCCTCGGTCGCCGGTTCTTCGGCGGCAGCCGGAACCGGGGCGGTGCCGTGCTGCTTCTCTGCTGCCGTTCGATCAAACTCACTGTTTTCAGACATGTTTGGATCCCTCCTGCAAGCGTGGGCGCCCGCGCGGGCGCAGTCGCAGTCTATCGAGCGCCGCGGGGAGGCAACAGGGGTCCGCCCGAGCGTGCGGCACCCCGGCTGCCCCCCGGCGCCGCTTAACGAAGCAGCCGCCGCCACCGCACCTGGTGGGGGCCAGGGACGGTGACGGCGGCTGCGGCAGGGGGTTCGCCGGGTTCCGGCTAGCGGAGCCCCGCCTCGGCGGATTCCGGCTCCGGGGCGGCCGGCAGCTCGCGTGCCGCGGCATCGGATGAGGGCCGTCCCAGCTTGCTCGGCCACCAGATCCGCGGGCCAATGTCGTAGGCCAGGGCAGGGACCAGCAGGGACCGGACCAGGACGGTGTCCAGCAGCACGCCGAACGCGACGATGAAGGCCAGCTGCACCAGGAACATGATCGGAATGACGCTCAGCGCCGCGAAGGTGGCCGCCAGGACCACGCCGGCCGAAGTGATCACGCCGCCGGTGACGCCGAGGCCCCGCAGGATGCCCGGACGGGTGCCGTGTTTGAGGGACTCCTCGCGGACCCGGCTCATCAGGAAGATGTTGTAGTCCACGCCCAGCGCCACGAGGAAGACAAAGCCGAAGAGCGGGACCGTGGCATCGGCCCCCGGGAATCCGAGGATGTGGTTGAAGACCACGGCGGAGACGCCCATCGCGGCCCCGTAGGAGAGCACCACCGAGGCGACCAGCAGGACCGGCGCCAGCACGGAGCGCAGCAGCAGCATCAGGATTACCAGGATGACCGCGAGGACCACCGGGATGATGGTGACGAGGTCACGCTGGGCCGTGGTGTTGGTGTCCAGGGCCGTGGCGGTCACACCGCCGACGAGGGCGCCGCCGTCGATCCTCTTCAGTTCCTGCCGCAGGTTTAGCACGACATTTTCGGCCTCATTTGAGTCCGCGGCGTAGTTCAGCGTGGCGTTGATCAGCACCTTGCCATCCCTGACCGCCGGGGCGGTGGGGGCTGCGGGGGCGCCGGGGGCGCCCTGCGCGCCGGGGATGATCGGCACGTTGCCTTCGGCCAGCAGGTAGGCATCCCCGACGCCGTCGCTCGTCTTGGTCCTGTCCAGCACCTCCTGCGCCTTGGCCTGGTCGGCGACGATCACGGCGGGGCTGCCGGAGCCGGCGTCGAAGTGCCGGGCCAGGGCGTCCTGGCCGTCCACCGCATTGGAGGCTGCGAGGATGACGTCGGTCTGCGGTACCCCGTTGGCCTTGAGCTGGAGGACGCCGGCGGATGCCACCAGGAGCAGCAGTACGGAGGCGATCCAGACGGTGCGGGGCCGGCGGGACACCAGGGACCCGGTGGCGCGCCAGATGCCCTTCTGGCCCTCCAGGCCGGTGACGAGTTCGGGTTCGCGCTCTGTCTCCGGGAGCAGCTTGGGGCGGAACGGCCAGAAGGCGACGCGGCCCAGCAGCGCCATCATCGCCGGCAGCAGGGTCAGTGCCGCGAAGAGCGAGCACAGGATGCCCGCGGCCGCCACCGGGCCGAGGGCCTTGTTCGAGTTGAGGTCGGAGAAGAGCAGGCAGAGGAGCGCGATGATGACCGTGGCGCCCGAGGCCAGGATCGGCTCCCAGGCGGCCTTCCACGCCGTGAGCGCCGCGGCCGTGCGGTTGGCGGTGTGCGTCAGGGCTTCCCGGAAGCGTGCCACGTAGAGCAGTGCGTAGTCTGTGGCGGCGCCGATCACCAGAATGGAGAGGATGCCCTGGCTCTGCCCGTTGAGCTGGATCCAGCCCAGCTTCGCCATGCCGAAGACCAGCAGGATGGCGGCGCAGAGCGCGAACACGGAGGTGAACAGCACGGCGATCGGCAGCAAGAGCGAGCGGTAGACGACCAGCAGGATCAGGAAGACCGCCGCCAGTGCCACGAGCAGCAGGATGCCGTCGATGCCGGCGAAAGCACTGACCAGGTCCGCCGTCAGCCCGGCCGGGCCGGTCACAAAGGTCTGCATTCCCTCCGGAGCGGAGGACTTCACCTCGTCCCGAAGTTCCTTGATGACGGTCTTCACTTCATCGGAGGACGCGATGGGCACCACGAACTGCACCGCCTTCGCGTCCTCCGACGGGATGGGTCCGATCACGGTGCTGCCAAGCTGCAGGGCTTCGAGTTTGCCCTTCAGCGCAGCGGCCTCGCCGAGCTGGGCCCGGGTGAACTCGGTATCGCTTTCGATCACAATAACGGCCGGGATCTCCTTGGAGTCCCGGAATTTAGCCTGCCAGTCCTGCGCCTCGGTGGCCTCGGCGCCCGCGGGAAGGAACGACGCCTGGTCGTTGGAGGAGACCTCGCTTAGCCGCCCGAACGTGGGGCCGCCGATCCCGGCGATAGCGAGCCAGGCGACGACGAGCACCACGGGCACCAGCCAGCGCAGCCAGAACGGGACACGGGTGGAGTTTTGCCGGTTGCGTTTCATGGTGTCCTTCTCGGGGTGGCGGTGCGGAGTAGACTTTAGTAAATCATAGATTATCTCCATGATCGATATAAGTGACAGCCTAGAAAGATTTTGACCGTGAAGGCTTACGGGCTGGAGTAAACTCCGGAAGGCGCGAACCGCGCAGGCCTCCCGAGGCGCCGAGCAGGAAGGGTGAAATGTCAACAGAGATGCCGGCAATCCCCGACGCCGCCGGCCCGTCCCCGCTGGTCAGTCTGCTTCAGGAGTTCAGCCTCGAAGCCAACCGCTACGCGGACTCGGCGGGCGCCCGCAACGACATGCACCGCACCGACCTCAACGCGTTGTCCGTGATCATGCAGCACACCGCGAAGAACCAGGTGGTCACGCCGGGCGTGCTGCGTAGGGAGCTCCATCTCAGCTCGCCCGCCACCACCGCGCTGATCGACCGGCTGGACAAGTCCGGGCACGTGGTCCGGGAACGGCAGGGCACGGACCGCCGGCAGGTCCAGCTCAGGATGACCCCCAAGGCGTACCGCGACGGCGGCGCCATGTTCCTGCCGCTCGCCCGGCACATGGGGGCCGCCCTGGAGGAGTTCACCCCGGCCGAGCTGGAAATCGCCACCCGGTTCCTGCACGCGATGATCGATGCCACGGTCCGCGCCGGCGAGGAAGCCGCCGCGGCCCCGACTGACTCGCAGTAGTCGCCGGCAACTGGCGCCGGTCAGTTGGGCCCGCCCCGGCTGCGGGAGGCGTAGCGTTTCCTTATGAGTGCCGAGCAGCCTGACGATGTCTACACCCACGGCCACCACGAGTCGGTGGTCCGCGCGCACGCCTCGCGAACGGCGGAGAACTCCGCAGCGTTCGTCCTCCCGCATTTGACCCCCGGAGTTTCGGTGCTCGACGTCGGTTGCGGGCCCGGCAGCATCACCTGCGATTTCGCCGCGCTCGTCGCCCCCGGCGAGGTCACCGGAGTGGACCGCTCCCCCGAGGTCATCGCCCACGCGGGCGCCCTGGCCGCGGAGCGCGGCGTGGCCAACGTCCGCTTTGTCGCCGGCAACCTCTACGAGCTGGACTTCCCGAACGAGACGTTCGACGTCGTGCACGCGCATCAGGTGCTGCAGCACCTCACTGATCCGGTGGCCGCCCTGCGGGAAATGCGCCGGGTGGCCAAGGCCGGCGGGATCGTGGCGGTCCGCGACGCCGACTTCCACGGCATGAGCTGGTACCCGGCCGTGCCGGAGTTGGACGAGTGGATGGAGCTCTACCAGCGGATCGCCCGACGGAACGGCGCCGAGCCCGACGCCGGACGGCGGCTCGTGTCCTGGGCGCAGGCCGCCGGGTTCACCGACGTCGCGCCGTCGAGCAGCAACTGGCTCTACGCAACCGGCCAGCAGCGGCGCTGGCAGGCCCGGGTCTGGGGCGAGCGCGTGCTGCACTCGGCCTTCGCAGACCAAGCGCTCGAGTACGGTTTCGCCACCGAAGCGGACCTGGCCCGGATTTCCGCGGGCTGGCACCGTTGGGGCTCCACGGACGACGGCTGGTTCCTGATCCCCAACGGCGAAGTGATCGCCCGGGCCTGAGCCACAAAGCAGGTTCCCGCCAGCCATTCCCTGCTTTCCAAACTGCCGCTAGGGTGCACTCAAAGACCCAGCAGCGAGGAGAAACCATGCGCAAAGTGACGGCCGGCCTGTTCAGTTCCGTGGACGGAGTGGTTGAAGACCCGTTCTTGTGGCAGTTCGACAGCTTCGACGAGGAACTGGGGGCCGGGATGGGCGAGATGATGGGCCGGATCGACACCGGGCTTCTGGGCCGGGTCGGGTACCAGCAATGGGCGCAGTACTGGCCCAACGCCGAAGCGGACGCGGATTTCGCAGGGTTCATCAACCCGCTGCCCAAATTTGTGGCGTCCCGGACCCTGACCGGTGACCTGGAATGGCAAAACTCCCGGCTGATCGAAGGCCCCTTGGAGGACTTCGTCGCGGACCTGAAACAGGGCGAGGGCGGCGACATCGGCATCTTCAGCAGCATCTCGCTGGTCCACCAATTGCTGTTCGCCGGCCTGCTGGACAGCCTGATGCTGATCGTCCATCCGGTGATCGCGGGCAGCGGCCGGCGGCTCTTCAACGACGGCGATCCCCTGACGCGGCTTGAACTGCAGTCGTCCCAGCAGACCAGCAAGGGCAACATGATTCTCAGCTACGGCCTCCGCGAGGGCTGACGACGGGCAGGGCCGCGTCATCAGGCAGGGCAGCCGGGGCCGGAACCGTAGACTTGGTACGTGCAACTTTCCCTCTGGCTGGCCCTGGCCGGCGCCGGCGTCCTGATCAGCTTCACGCCGGGTGCGGGCGCCATCAACACCATGAGCAACTCCCTGAACTCCGGCTTCCGGCGTTCCATCTGGGGCATCCTTGGCCAGCAGGCCGCCTTGGTGGTGCACATCCTGATCGTGGCCCTTGGCGTCGGGGTGCTGGTGGCGAGCTCGCCGCTAGCCTTCAACATCATCCGCTACGCCGGAGCCGCCTACCTCGTCTACCTGGGCATCCAGCAGTTCCGGCACAAACCCGATCTGGACCAGGAGAAGGCCGCCGCGCTCCGCAACGAGCCGGCGCTCTCAATGTTCCGCCGCGGCCTGTGGGTCAACCTGCTCAACCCCAAGGCGATCGTCTTCTTCCTCGCCTTCATGCCGCAGTTCATCCGCCCGGACCAGCCACTCCTGCCGCAGTACCTCGTGCTGTCCGCCACCGTGATCGTGATCGACATCCTGGTCATGTGGTTCTTCTTCGCGGCAGCCGCCACGAGCTTCCAGCGCTTCACCCACGACGCCCGCGGGCAGCGGATCCTCAACCGGACCTTCGGCGTGCTGTTCATGGCCGTCGGCGTGCTGCTGGCGCTGATCCACTAGCCGCCGCGGACCCGGGCCGCTACTGTCCGTTCGCCGTAGTCAGTTTCCGCAGATCTGCCTTCCGGATCTTGCCGCTGGCGGTCCGGGGCATTTCGGCCACGAAAACCACGGACTTGGGGATCTTGTACCGGGCCAGCCGGCCTTCCAGGTGGCTGCGCAACTGCTCTTCGGTAAGCCGGGCGCCGTCGCGCAGCAACACCACGGCCCGCGGCACCTCACCCCACCTCTCGTCCGGCACGCCGATCACCGCGACGCTTCCGACGGCGTCGAGCTCGGCGATCGCCTGCTCCACCTCGGCCGGGTAGATGTTCTCCCCGCCGGAAATGATCATGTCCTTGAGCCGGTCGGAGATGAACACGAAGCCGTCCGGGTCCTTGTAGCCCATGTCACCTGACTTGAACCAGCCATCCGGGGTGTAGGAATCGGCCGAGGCCTCAGGACGGTTCCAGTACTCCCGGATGACGTTCGGGCCCTTGATCTGGATCTCCCCGACCGTTCCGGGCGCGGCCGGGCCGGCCTCCGGATCAATGGGGTCGGCCACCCGGACATCCGTGAAGAAATGCGGCAGCCCCGATGACCCGGCCTTGTCCCGGGACCGCGCGGCAGGCAGGGTGGTGGCACCCGGGGCCGTTTCGGTCATGCCGTAGCCGTTGGAGAACCGCAGGCCCCGCCGCTCGTAGGCCTCCAGGACGCGCATCGGCACCGCGGAGCCGCCGCAGGTCAGCTTGTTCAGCGAGCCGAGGTCCGTGGCGTCCCAGTCCGGGTGCTCACACAGCATCTGGTAGGTGGTGGGAACCCCGCTGATGGTCGTGGCGCGGTGCTGCTGGATCAGTTCCAGCGTCCGGCGCGGATCGAACTTGGCTTCCAGCACCACGGTGCCGCCCTTCAGGAGCGTCGGCAGCACGCCCATATCCAGCGAGGCCACGTGGAACATCGGAGAGATCATCAGGGCCACGTCGGTGGAGGAGAAATCGAAATCCACCAGCACGTTGAGGCAGTTCCAGGTGATGTTGCCGTGCGTCAGCAGCGCCCCCTTGGGGTTGCCGGTGGTTCCCGAGGTGTAGAGAATCATGGCCCCGTCGTCGAGGCCCACGGGCTCATCCGGCGCCAGCTCGGAACCGGACGCCACCACGTCTTCAAAAGCCTCGACGCTGCTGGAATCGGACCCTGTGCCCTCGGTACCGCCGTCGGGCGCTGCCCCGTCGGGCAACGGCGAGTCGACGACGACGATGCGGGCACGCACCTCGGTCGCCGCCGAGCCGCGCTCCGCGAGCCCGGCGAGCGCCGCCGCGTGGACCAGAAGCGCGGCGCCGCTGTCCCGGAGCTGGAACTGGATCTCGGGCGGAGCCAGCCGGGTGTTGAGCGGCACGAAGACCGCACCGAGCAGCCCGGCGGCAAACAGTGTTTCCAGGAAGGACGGATCGTTCTCCCCGAGGTAGGCCACCCTGTCACCTTTGACCACCCCGCGATCGCGGAAGGCGTTGGCGAGGCGGGCGGCCCGCCGGGCAAGCTCCTCGTAGCTGAGCTCCCGTGTTCCGGCGATGACGGCAGTCTTAGTGCCCGACTTTGGTCTGCGTCGTTGCAGCCACGAGCCGATGCCAAGATTCTCCACGGCAAATCCTTTCTAGTTAGACGGTAATGCCTGCGGGGCCGGTTAGGACCGGACGGCTTCCAGATCGTTGTTCTTCGGCTCCCGCGTCAGCAGGATGAAGACGATCGATACGACAGACATGATGGCGAGGTACCAGACGACGGACGAGGTGTTCTGGCCGGAATCCTTGAAGATCTGCGCCACAATCCCAGGCGTGAACCCTGCCCCCAGGAGGGTGGCGAGCTGGTAGCCCAGCGACGCGCCGGTGTAACGGGAGGTGGTGCCGAACTGTTCGGAGACAAAGGCCGCGAGCGGGCCGAACAGCGTCGAGTGGATCATCAGGCCCACCGCGAACGCCACGAAGATCAGGCCGATGTTGTTTGAGGACAGCAGCTGGAACATCGGGACGAGGTACGCGATGAAGAGGAGCAGCCCGCCGATCATCACGGGCCGGCGGCCCAGCTTGTCGGAGAGCCGGCCGCCCATGACCACGAAGATGATGGAAACGAACGACGCCGCCGCGAAAGCGTAGAGCACGCCCTGCCGGTCGGCGCCCTTGGACACCGCGTAGGTCACGGAGAAGGTCGCCAGCACCACCTGCAGCGCAAATCCCGCCGCACCGGCCAGCATGGTGAAGATGAGGGTCTTGGGCCGCCGCAGGACCTGGAGCAGCGGGATTTCGCGGCGCCCGGCGCCCTCTTCGGCCTGTTCGGCTATTTCCTGCTCGAGGGCAGCCTTGAAGATCGGGCTTTCGGAGACCTTGAGCCGGACAAACATGCCCACCCCCAGCAGGACGAAGGACAGCAGGAACGGCACGCGCCAGCCCCAGGCGAGGAACTGTGCGTTTGGCAGGGCGGAGAAGGCGCCCATCACGAGGGTGCCAAGCACGGCGCCGGTGGGGGCGCCCGCGTTGACGAAGGACGCGGCGAAGCCGCGCTTTCCGGACTCCGAGTGTTCCAGCGCCATCAGGGCGGCCCCGCCCCATTCGCCGCCGACGGCGATGCCCTGGAACACCCGCAGGATCACCAGCAGAACCGCACCCCAGGGGCCGGCCACCGAGGCGTCCGGTACGAGCCCGATCAGGGTGGAGGCAATCCCCATCACCAGCATCGAGACGATGAGCATGCCCTTGCGGCCCAGCTTGTCGCCGAAGTGGCCAAAGATGATGCCGCCCAGGGGACGCGCGACGTAGCCCGCGGCAAAGGTGCCATAGGCGGCTACGACGCCCACCCAATCGTCCATGCCGGAAAAGAAGACCTTGGGGAAGACCACGGCGGCAGCCGTGGCATAGAGCAGGAAGTCGTAATACTCGATGGTGCTGCCGAGGTAGCTGGAGGCGATGACGGTCCGCGCCTCCCTGCGACGCGTGCCAGCGTCCATGGACTGCAACTGGGAAATCTGGGACATCGTTGTTCCTTGGGGCGGTGGGGATACTGGGGGTGAACGGTTTACTTGTAGAAGCGGGCGAGGAATTCGGCGACGACGGCGGGTCGTTCCTGGCCTTCGATCTCGATGGTGTTGGAGACCTTGATCTGGGCGCCGCCCTTGACCTCGGTCACTTCGGCGATCGTGGCGCGCATCCGGATCCGCGACCCCACTTTGACCGGGGAGGTGAAGCGGACCTTGTCGAGGCCGTAGTTCACCTTGGTGGTGACGCCTTCGACGTCGAACAATTCGCCCCAAAACGGGATGATGAGCGAGAGCGTCAGGAAGCCGTGCGCGATCGGGGCGCCGAAGGGCCCCTCCTTGGCGCGCTCCGGATCCACGTGGATCCACTGGTCATCGCCGGTGGCGTCGGCGAATTTGTTGATCTGTTCCTGGGTGATTTCGCGGTATTCGGTGACGCCGAGGTCGGTGCCGGCGAGGGTGAGCAGTTTGTCGAAGTCGACGACGAGGTTGGGCATCTTTGGCTCCTGGTGTAGGTGGGTGGGGCGACGGCGGACCCGGCTGGAGGGCACCGCCTGGTGGCAAGAGGGTGGACGCTTAGTGGGTGAAGGCGCTGTGCCCGGTGAGTGCGCGTCCGATGATCAGGGCATTGATTTCGTGGGTGCCTTCATAGGAATAGACGGCCTCGGCGTCGGCATGGAACCGGGCGACGTCGGCCTCGAGCGTGATGCCGTTGCCGCCCACCACTTCACGGGCGAGCGCCACCGTTTCGCGCATCAGCAGGGAAGTCTGCATCTTTGCCAGGGCCGAGTCCTGGTCCCGGTAGATGCCTTTGGCTTGTTGTTCGGTCAGCCTGACCACGAGGGACAGGGCCGAGGTGACGTTGCCGAGCATCCGGGCGAGCTTCTCCTGGACGAGCTGGAAAGACCCCAGGGACCGGCCGAACTGCTCCCGCTGCGTGACGTAGCGGGTAGCTGCCTCGAACGCGCCGGCGGCCACGCCGGTTGCGATCCAGGCGACGTCCGAGCGCATGGCCCGGAGCATGGCGGCCACATCCCGGAACGAGTTGACGTTGTGCAGGCGCATGGACTCGGGGACGCGGACCTCTTCGAGCGTGATGTGCGCATTCTGCATCATCCGCAGGGATGTCTTGCCGTGGATTTTCTCCAGGGTCACCCCGGCGGCCTCACGGTCCACGAGGAACGCTTTGACCTGTGCGTCCGCCTCGTCGCGGGCGAACACCGCCAGGACATCGGCGGTGGCTGCTCCCCCGATCCAGCGCTTGGCGCCGTTGATGACCCAGGTGTCGCCCTCCCGCCGGGCGCTCGTGGAGAGCCCGCCGGCGATGTCCGAGCCGGACTCCGGTTCGGTCAGCGAAAAGACGCCTTTGAGGGAGAAATCGAGGACCTTGGGCATCCACTCGGCCTGCTGTTCCGCGGAGGCGCCGACCCGGATGGTGGTCCGGAACAGCCCGGCCTGGGCCGTGTAGAACGTGGCCAGGGACGCATCGGTTCTGGCGAGTTCGAAGATCCGGAAGCCGTGGTAGATGCCGCGGGCGGGTGTTTGCCCTGCACCCGGGGCGCCTGTCAGTTCCGCGGGCTCCATCAGGTCCAGGTCGATCAGCGGCCGGGCCAGCTGGTCCGGGAACTCGCCGCGCTCCCAGTACTCGGCGAGCAGCGGCCGGGCCTGTTCGTCCAGGAAGGCGCGCAGCCGGCCCAGGACCCGCCGTTCGGCGGGGGTGAGCAGGGATTCCGCGTCGTAGAAATCGCAGACGCCGTAGAGCCGCTCCTGCGCGGCGAGTTCCGAGTCCACGCTCACCTCAGGCCTCCAGACCGAGCAGGCGGACGGCGTTGTCCTTGAGGATCTTGGGCCGGACCTCGTCCTTGATCGGCAGGTCCGCGAAGGCGCCCAGCCATTTCTGCGGGGTGATCAGCGGGAAGTCGGTGCCGAACAGCACTTTGTCCTGAAGCACCGAGTTGGCCATCCGGACCAGCGACTCGGGGAAGTACTTCGGGGACCAGCCGGACAGGTCGATGAACACGTTGGACTTGTGCGTGGCGATCGAGTTGGCCTCGTCCTGCCACGGCACCGAGGGGTGCGCCATGATGATCTGAAGCTCCGGGAAGTCTGCGGCGACGGCGTCGAGCAGGAGCGGGTTGGAGTAGGCGAGCTTGATGCCGAATCCGCCGGGCAGTCCTGCGCCCATGCCGTTCTGGCCGGTGTGGAAGATCGCCGGCAGGCCCAGTTCCTGGAGGGCTTCCCAGAGCGGATAAAACTGCTCGTTCGAGGGGTCGAAGCCCTGCAGGCTGGGATGGAACTTGAAGCCGCGTGCGCCGAGATCCACGGCCTGGTGCTTGGCGCCCTGGATGGCCTCGGCGCCGGTGCGCGGGTCAACGCTGCCGAACGGAATCAGCACATCGTTGTTCCGGGCCGCCCCGGCGATCAGCTCGGGAATGCTGTTGGGTTCGTGCTTGAGCTGGGTGCGGGCGTCGACGGTGAAGATGACGGCTGCCATGTTCAACTCACGGTAAATCTCCGCGATCCGGTCCAGTGACGGCGTCCGGTCCTCGGCTTTGAAGTACTTGGCCGAGGCTTCGGTGAGTTGGTCCGGCAGGGAGCCGTGGCCGTGGCCGTCGACCTCGAGGTGGACGTGCATGTCGATCGCAGCGAGCTTTGCGGCGTCGACGCCGAGTTCGTAGCGTGCGACGGTCATGGCTGGCCGACCTTCGCAGGTGCCGCTGCCGGTTCCGGCTGCAGGTCCTCCGGCAGCGGCAGGAACTCCTCCCCCACGCTCTGCAGTTTGTCGCCGAAGAGCGCGCCGAAGTTCTCGACAAGGTCCTGGTAGCCCCAGCCGCCCTCGCGGTACTCGGTGGCCGCCGCCTCGGGATGCGTCCAGAGCTGCAACCTGTCGCCGCCTGCGCCGATTGCCTGGCCGCTGATTCCGGAGGCAGCGTCGGAGGCCAGGAAGGCTACCAGCCCGGCGACGTCGTCGGCGGTGCCGAAGCCGAGGTCGTGGCGGAAGAAGGCCGGCATGGCCTCGCCGCGTTCGTCCGCCTCGACGGCCTTCTGGAAGTACGGCACGGTCTTGGTCATCGCCGTGGCGGCCACCGGGATGACGGCGTTGGCGGTGACGCCCGCCTTCTTCATCTCCAGCGCCCAGGTGCGGACCATGCCCACGATTCCGGCCTTGGCGGCGGCATAGTTGGTCTGGCCGAAGTTGCCGCGCTGGCCGGTGGGAGAGCCGATGGTGATGATCCGGCCGGGGATCCCGTTCTCCTTGAAGTAGCCGAATGCTTCCCGGGCACAGGTGAAGGTGCCACGCAGGTGGACGTTGATGACGGCGTCAAAATCGTCATCGGTCATCTTCAGCAGTGACTTGTCCCGCAGGATTCCCGCGTTCGTGACCAGGATGTCCAGCCGGCCAAACTCAGTAACGGCGGCCTGCACCAGCTGCCTGGCGACCTCGGAGCTGCCCACCGGCGCGACGACGGCGGCCGCCCGTCCGCCGTCGGACTCAATGGTCCGGACCGCATCGGCCGCAACACCTTCATCCACATCGTTGATCACGACGGCGGCGCCCTGCCGGGCCAGCTCCCGGGCGTAGGCCAGGCCCAGGCCGCGGCCGCTTCCCGTGACGATTGCTACTTTTCCTGCCAGGCTCATCGCTGCTCCTTTGCTAGCTGCCGTGTGCATCCTGCCGCTCGGCATGGGATGCTGTTCTGCATCCATGAAAGTATGGATAATTGAGAATGTCAATGATTTATTTTCTGGACTATTGGAGTGGGCATGACGACCGAAGTAGACGAAGCGCCGGGCACCCGGGCCGCGGACAAGCTCGTGGCGGCGTCGATCAGCCTGGATGCCGGTTTCCTGCTGGCCAAGCTGCACGCCGCCGGCTCGATCCTCAACAACCGGGCACTGGCCGAATTCGGACTCAAGGAACGCTCCTACTCGGTACTGGCCCTGGCCAACAGCGGACTGGAGCCCACGCAGCGCGAAATGGCGGAATTCCTGAGCCTCGATCCCAGCCAGATCGTGGCCCTCATAGATGAACTCGAGAAGCGCGGCCTGGTGCTCCGCGCACCCGGAAGACAGGACCGCCGGGCCAAAATTGTTTCCGCCACGGCGGAGGGATCCGCCGTCTTCCGGCAGGCCGAGGCAGCCGCACGGGCGGCCGAATCCGAGGCCCTCACCGGTCTCAGCCACGCCGAGGTCGGCGAGCTGAAGGGCCTGCTCCGGAAGGCGCTCTGGAACGAATAACTCTGAGTCCGCGCCCCACCCGCCCGCAGGGGGCGAGCCGCCCCGGTACCCGCGGGCGGGATCAGCCGCCCGCGCGAAGGCCCGGCAGCAGCGCCCTGACCGTGTCCGCCGCGATCGCGAAGCTGATCCCGTTCGCGGCGGTCCGCGAGGTCGACGTGGCCACCATGGTGTTGATGCCGACCACGCGGCCCCCGGCGTCAAGCAAGGGGCCGCCGGAGTCGCCCGAGCTGATCGACGCATCCGTCTGCAGCAGATTCACCAGCCGGGACTTCCTGCCGAAGCCGGCCTCGGCCGCGGTGGTCCGCCCGGTGGCCGAGATGATGCCGGTGGTGACGCTGGGTCCCCCGTTTAACCCCAAGGCGTAGCCGATGGCAACGACGGCGTCCCCGGGCGCCGCAGACCCCGAGTCGCCCAGCTCCAGCACCGGCAGGTTCTTCACGCCCTCGACCCTCAACAGCGCCAGGTCGTGATCGCCGTCCGCGGCGACGATGCGGGCGGCGCGCGTGCTCGAGTCGTGGAAGGTCACGGTCACGCTTGAGGCTCCGCCGGCCACGCCCCTGACCACATGGGCGTTGGTCAGGATTTCCCCCGAGCTGCCGATTACTATCCCCGTCCCCTCGGCCGTCGCCCGGCCGCCGCCGCCGGGATCCAGGAACGGGTTGGACTGCGTGGTGGTGGCCTTCACGGCGACCACCGCGGGCAGGGCTGCCGCGAGCAGTGCCTTGATATCGGCGGGATGGTCGGACACCCCGCCGCCGGTGACGTACTGCTTGACCACGGTTTCGGCTCCCCAGCCACTGGCGCGGGCAACAAGCAGGGCCGAACCGGCTCCGGCGAGCGCGGCGACCAGGAGGATGCCCAGCAGCCGCAACAGGCCCAGCGAGAACCGGTTGGCCCGGCCGCCGGATGCTTTTGTCCCTGTCCGCGCGGCGGCCGCCTCTGCAGATGGCGCAGGCCTGGCTGGCCCGGCCGTACCGCCCGTCCCGTCCGACCCGTCCCTCCCGTCCGAGGCGGCCTCCGGCGCAGCCCCGTACGGCGCGTCCCCGTCCGCGGCTCCGAACCCAGGCGTTTGGACCGGGGAATCCTGATCCGTCATGGGACACAGTCTGGGAGCGGCACCGACGGCGGTCCAGAGCATTAGGGCCCGCCGGGACCGCCAAGGGCGGCGGCCCCGCCAACAGCGGCAGTCCGGCACACTTGACGCGAACGGAAAGCCGTATGACAGGACTTGTAATATTGCTCGGGTTCCGGCTAGCCAAGAGGCCTCGGCATCCGCCATGCTTAGTCATGACCTCAATGTCGAGCCAGTACCGGATCATCACGGTCTGCACCGGAAACATCTGCCGGTCCCCGATGGCCGAACTGATGCTGGCGGAGGCCGCGGCCGCTGCCGGGCTTACCGGCGTCGACGTCGATTCTGCCGGCATCACCTCCTACGAGGCGGGCCGCCCGATCGATCCCCGGGCCGCCCGCAAACTGGCAGCCCACAACATCCCCTCCGAGCTGCATGTCGCGCGCGAGTGGCGCAGCGAGTGGTTCCACTCGCGCGAGCTGATCCTGGCCCTTGATGTGGACCATTACGGCTGGCTGCGCCAGGCCGCGCCGGATCAGGCCTCGCTGGCGAAGATCCGAATGTTGCGCAGCTTCGACCCCGCGGTCGCCGACAGGGATCCGCTGGATCAAGGCATCGAAGACCCCTGGTTTGGCGGGCACACCGACTTCGACAACACCTGGGAGCTGATCCACGCCGCCGTCCCCGGCATCCTCAAGCACGTTCGCGCCGCCCAGCTGCAGGCCCGGGCAGGGCAGCCGAAGCAGCAACAAGACCAGCCGCACCGGGACGACGCGGGGCACCGGGTACGCTCTAGTTCATGAGCCGCGCACCCGTCATCATCGCCATCGACGGGCGCTCCGGCGCAGGAAAGACCACCCTCGCGATCGAACTCGCGGCCCGGCTCCGGGAGCACCATAAGGTCTCGCTCTTCCACCTGGAGGACATCTACCCGGGCTGGAACGGCCTGGCCGCCGGCATCGAACGCTATGCCGCCACCGTGCTTGCCCCGCTGCGCCGCGGCGAACCGGCCCGTTGGGTCAGCTGGGACTGGGTACAGCACTACGACGGCGCGATCCGCCTCACCCAGCCGGCCGAAATCGTCCTGGTCGAGGGTGTGGGCGCTGCCGCCGCGGCCGCCATGCCGTTCCTCGACGCCGTCGTCTGGGCCGATTCCCCCGAGCAGGAGCGCCGCACCCGGGCCCTTGGCCGCGACGGCGCGAGCTATGAACCCTACTGGGAGCAATGGGCCGGGCAGGAAGACGAATGGCTGGCCGCCGACGATGTGCCCTCCCGCGCCGACGTGCGGGTACTCAACCGCGCCGACGGTGCTGCGCCGAGCGAGGTGCTGCAGGCCCTCCAGTACCTCCCAGCCCTGGCCCCGGTGCTGCTTCCCGAGCTGTCGGCCCGCCGCGGACTCCAGTTGACCGCCGAGCGGATCGATGCCGCGCCGGACCCCGCCCGGCTCTTCGAAACGCTCTACGGCCGTTCGCCGAATGCGGTCTGGCTCGACTCCTCCCTGCCCCCGGACGGCCGGGACGGCGAGGACGGCGAGGACGGCCGGGCCTGGGCCCGGGAGGCCGCCGAACGCAGCCGCTTCAGCATCCTGGCGGACGACGGCGGCAGCTACGGCCAGTCGGTCCGGCACCGCTCCGGCCGGACCCGGGTGCGTGTCGGCAACGCCACCGTGCAGACCGAGGGAGGGTTCTTCCGCTGGCTCGACGGGGTCTGGGGGCGCCGGGCCCTGCGCGCCCCGGAGGGCTACCCGTGCGAGTTCACCCTCGGCTGGCTCGGCTACCTCGGCTATGAACTCAAGCGTGAGACCGGCGGCAGCGACGTCGAAGCCGACACCCCGGATGCCAGCCTGATCTTCGCCGGCCGCGCCGTGGTGCTGGACCACCGGGAACGCACGGTGTGGCTGCTCGCCCTCGACGCCCCGGACGCCGGCGACTGGCTGGCCGCGGCACGCGCGGCCGTCGCGGCGGCGGCCACGGACCTGGAACCGGGCGGCGGCAGCGGCGGCGGCGCCGCCGGGAACACCCCGGCCGCGGAGTTCAGCGCCCGGGACACCGAAGCCGCGTACAAGGCCAAGATCGCCGCGGCGCAGCACGAAATTACCGAGGGCAACAGCTACGAGGTCTGCCTGACGACGGCGCTGACGGCCACCGCGGCCGCCGGGGAGCTCGATCCGTGGCAGGCATACCTGGCGCTGCGCCGTCGCAACCCGGCACCGTTCGCGAGCTACCTGCGCCTGGCCGGCCTCACCGTCGCCAGCACCTCCCCGGAGCGCTTCCTGCGGATCGCCGCCGACGGCGCGATGCGCGCCGAGCCGATCAAGGGCACCCGGCGCCGGGCTTCCGACGCCGCCCGCGACGAGCTGCTGCGCCGCGAGCTGGAAACTTCACCCAAGGACCGGGCCGAGAACATCATGATCGTGGACCTGCTCCGCAACGACCTGAGCCACTTCGCGGTGCCCGGTTCCGTATCGGTCAGCAGGCTGTGCGCGATCGAAAGCTACGCCACCGTCCACCAGATGGTCAGCACCATCGATGCGCGTCTCCGGCCGGGCATGCCGCGGGCCGAGGCCGTGGCGGCCTGCTTCCCGGCCGGCTCCATGACCGGTGCCCCCAAGGTCAGCACCATGGCCATCCTGGACCGGCTTGAGGCGGCACCGCGGGGCGTCTATTCCGGGGCGATCGGCTACTTCTCGCTCAGCGGGGCCACCGACCTCGCGGTGGCGATCCGGACCCTGGTGGTGGCGGCGGGCGCGGACCGGGGAACCACACTCAGCCTCGGCGTCGGCGGCGCCATCACCGCGGATTCCTCACCCCAGGAGGAGTACGAGGAGATCCGGACCAAGGCCTTCGGCGTGCTCTCGGCGCTCGGCGCGGAGTTCCCGGCGGGCTAGTCCACGCGTGAGCCGGCCTGGCTACTGCAGGGTCGACGTGAGCCGGGCGACGTTGTCCACGTACTTGACCCCCATGGGCCGCTTCATCCAGTCCTCGAGCGTCAACTCCCTCGAAATGCCGCGGTACGTGTCCTCGACGGCGCTGATCCGCTGCACGATGTCCTCGCCCAGGAGCATCACCGAGACCTCGAGGTTCAGCGAGAAGGAGCGCATATCCATGTTGCTCGAACCCAGCACGGCAACCTCGTTGTCGATCGTGAAGTGCTTGGCGTGCAGCACGAACGGGGCCTTGTAGAGGTAAATCCGCACCCCGGCCTCCAGCAGCGCCTCGTAGTAGGACTGCTGGGCGTGGTGGACCAGGAACTGGTCGCCCTTTTCCGAGACGAAGAGTTCGACGTCGACGCCGCGCTGCGCCGCCGTCGTCACCGCGTAGAGCAGCGAGTCGTCCGGGACGAAGTACGGGCTGCAAATGGAGATCGTGCGCTGCGCCGAGTAGATCAGCGTGTTGAACAGGCGCAGGTTGTTTTCGGTGATGAAGCCGGGACCGCTGGGCACCACCTGGGCGGTGATGTTGCCGGCGTGCAGTTCGGGCCGGTGGGCGAGCTGGTGCTCCAGGGATTCGTCGGTCTCACTGAGCCAGTCGGTGGCGAAGACCACGTTGAGGGTGGTGACGATCGGCCCGCGCAGGCAGGCCATCAGCTCGACCCATTCCCGGCCGATCTTGCGGTGCCGCGGGTTGTTGTAGGACGGTTCGATCAGGTTCTGCGACCCGGTGAAGGCGACCTCGCCGTCGATCACCATGATCTTGCGGTGGTTGCGCAGGTCCGGGCGGCGCCACTGGCCGTGCACGGGCCGCAGCGGCAGCATGGGCCGCCAGCGGATCTTGCTGGCCTTGAGCCGGGCGATGAGCTTGCTGTACCCCTTAATCCGCAGGGTGCCCAAGTGGTCGAACAGGAGGCGGACTTCGACGCCGCGCTCGGCGGCCTCTTCCATCGCCGTCAGCAGGTCATCCGTGATGTGGTCCGAGCTGAGGATGTAGAACTCGGCGTTGATAAAGGACTCGGCTTCGCGCACCGCCGCCGCCATCGCCTTAATCGAATCCGGGTAGCCGGGCAGGAGCTCCACGTGGTTGCCGTCCACCATGGGCAGGGAACCGAGCGTCTTGTTCAGCTCCGCTGCGGAGGACACCCATTCCGGGCCCTCGTACTTGCTTTCCACCATGGCCAGTTCCGACGTGCCGGCCCGCACCCGGGTGTTCACCGCGTCCTGCTGCGCCCGGCGCTTGCGGGAGAGCCGGAAGTTGCCGAAGAGCAGGAAGAGGACCACGCCCACGGCCGGAACGAAAAAGATGATCAGGAGCCAAGCCATGGCCGTGGTGGGGCGGCGGTTGCCCGGGATGATGCCGAGGGCAACGACCCGGATACCGAGGTCGATGACGGTCAGGATCAGGATCACCCAGGACGGAAGTGACCCCGCCAGCGAAAATGGCCACAGCACAGGCAAACCCCTCAAGCTCCAGACCCGCGGAACAGTTCCGGAACGGGCAACCCGCACAGCTTATCCCGACCCGGGCCGCACTAAGCTGAAGGCATGACTACCCCCGCCTCTGTTCCGGCCCGCGCGACAGTGCTGGTGTTCCTCGATCCCGCGTTTGAGAAGGGCCGCGTCGCCGACTCGTCCAAGCCGCAGCTGATGGCCACCGACCAGGGTGCCACCCGCGGCGACGGCGTTTTCGAGTCGCTGCTGGTGGTGGGGGGACGCCCGCGCAAGCTGCAGGCCCACCTGACCCGGCTGGCCGGCTCGGCGCGCGCGCTGGAGTTGGACATCCCGGCGGAGGACGCCTGGCGGCGCGCGATCGAGACCGCGGTCAGCGAATACCGCGGCCGGGCCGCCACGGCGGTCGGAGCCGCCGGCGACGGGGCCGGCGGAGCGGACGAGGTCGTGGTGAAGCTGCTCGCCAGCCGCGGCGTGGAGGGCGCGGCCACGCCGACGTGCTGGGTGCAGGCCTCGCCGCCGCCGGAAGCCGGCCGCCGGCAGCGCGAGACCGGCATCGACGTCATCCTGCTGGACCGCGGCTACGACAGCGAGGTGGGCGAACGCGCCCCGTGGCTGCTGCTGGGCGCCAAGACCCTGTCCTACGCGGTCAACATGGCGGCGCTCCGGTACGCCCACCACCAGGGCGCGGACGACGTCATCTTCACCTCCGCCGACGGCCGGGTCCTGGAGGGCCCGACGTCGACCGTGCTGCTGGCGCACCTGGAGACCAGCGACGACGGCGCGGGCGGCGTCCGCACCGTGCGCCGGCTGATCACCCCGCAGCTGGACAGCGGAATCCTCCCGGGCACCTCGCAGGGCGCCCTGTTCACCGCGGCCAAGGCCGCCGGGTGGGAGCTCGGCTACGGCCCGCTGGTACCTGCCGATCTGTACGACGCCGACGCCGTCTGGCTCATCTCAAGCATCCGGCTCCTCGCCCCGGTGAACCACATCGACGGCAAGGAGATCGGCACCCCCGAACTGCGGCGGCAGCTCACGGCCGAGCTCAACGAACTGTTCGCCACGATCGAGTAGGAGCCGGCCGGTCCCGGGTGATGCTGCTCCGCCCCCGGAAAGGTGCCATGCCAGCGTCCGCGTGACTTAACATGACGACGCCGCCGGTGCCGCCGGCGTCGTAAGTGCTACGTTTTTGGGGAGTAATGAGACCCGGCGCCAAGCCCTGACTGGCCGGTCGGCAACCCTCCCTTTCGCGGCGGGGTGCCTCAGGTGAATACTCGGCATATCGACCATTCGAGCTGCAAGCGTGAAAGTAAGGAGATCCGTCGTGCCCGACGCATCCGCACCCGCTGTGCCCGCCACAGCCCCCGCCCAATCCCCCGCCGC
The DNA here is from genome assembly GCF_056393885.1 of Arthrobacter sp. 10T44. Classification (NCBI taxonomy): domain Bacteria; kingdom Bacillati; phylum Actinomycetota; class Actinomycetes; order Micrococcales; family Micrococcaceae; genus Arthrobacter; species Arthrobacter sp. 10T44. The sequence goes on from NZ_JBFTGT010000001.1 coordinate 908,390, forward strand.
ACCCGGACCCGCCGAGGAAAGACTGGCGTACCGGCTGTTCACCGGGCCCGATGACCGCAGCTTCTGCGAGCGCGTTTCGGCCGCCCTGGCCGAGGGCTACGTCCTGCACGGCAGCCCCTCCGCCACCTTCAACGGCAGCACCGTGATCGTGGCCCAGGCCGTCGTGCTGCCGGCCGCGATCGCGAGCGCCGACGCCGCCGTCGCCAACGCGGTGGATGAGCTCGACGGCGCCGAGTTCACCGGCGAGGGCCACGCATGAGTTACGCCGGAGACCTGAGCCCGCAGGAAGCCTGGGCCAAGGTCGGGGCGGGCGCCATCCTGGTGGACGTCCGCACCGAGGCGGAATGGTCGCAGATCGGCGTCCCGGTCACCGGGGCCGGCACCGAAGACCGGCAGGATCCGCTGTTCGTCCAGTGGACCCTGGCCGGCGGAGCCCCCAACCCGCACTTCCTGGAGCAACTGCAGCGGCAACTCCAGCGGCAACTGCGGCAGCACGCGCCTGGCGCCACGGCGGCCGAGCTCATCTTCCTGTGCCGTTCCGGCGCCCGCTCGGTCGCCGCCGCGAACGCCGCCACGGCGGCCGGCTTCACCGCCTACAACGTCCTCGAGGGCTTCGAAGGCGAACCGGGCCCGACCGGCGCCCGGACCGTGAACGGCTGGAAGAACCACGGCCTGCCGACCAACCTGGAAAGCACTAAGTGAGCTTCAATCCCGATGCCCAGGGCTGGAGCCCGGACACCCAGGCCGTCCGCGGCGGACTCGACCGCACCGGGTTCCAGGAAACCACCGAACCGATCTTCCTGAACTCGGGCTTCGTCTACGAATCCGCCGCCGCGGCTGAGCGCGCCTTCACCGGCGAGGACGAACGGTTTGTCTATTCCCGCTACGGCAACCCCTCGGTGGCCACCTTCCAGGAACGCCTCCGGCTGTTGGAGGGAACCGAGGCGTGCTTTGCGACGGCGTCGGGCATGTCTGCGGTGTTCACCGCTCTCGGGGCATTGCTGGGGGCCGGCGACCGCGTGGTCGCCGCCCGCTCGCTCTTCGGATCCTGCTTCGTCATCCTCAATGAGATCCTGCCGCGCTGGGGCGTGGAGACAGTCTTCGTGGACGGCCCGGACCTCGAGCAGTGGCGGTCGGCGCTGGCCGTGCCGACGACGGCCGTGTTCTTCGAATCTCCCTCGAACCCCATGCAGGAAATTGTGGACATCGCCGCCGTGAGCGAACTGGCGCACGCCGCCGGTGCGACCGTGGTGGTGGACAACGTCTTCGCCACTCCCCTGCTGCAGCGGTGCGGGGAGCTGGGCGCGGACGTGGTCGTGTACTCCGGCACCAAGCACATCGATGGCCAGGGCCGGGTGCTCGGCGGCGCGATCCTGGGCACCCGGGAATTCATCGAGGGCCCGGTCAAGCAGCTCATGCGCCACACCGGCCCGGCATTGTCCGCCTTCAACGCCTGGGTGCTGAGTAAGGGACTGGAGACGATGGCCCTGCGGGTGAACCACTCGTCCGCCTCGGCGCTTCGGCTGGCCGAATGGCTGGAGGCCCAGCCCGCGGTCAGCTGGGTTAAGTACCCGCTGCTGCCGTCCCACCCGCAGTACGAGCTGGCCGCCAGGCAGATGAAAGCCGGCGGCACGGTGTTGACTCTGGAGCTTTCGCCCTCGCCCGGCCGCTCCGCCAAGGAAGCCGCGTTCGCGCTGCTGGACGCGTTGCGGATCATCGATATTTCCAACAACCTCGGTGATTCAAAGTCCCTGATCACGCATCCGGCCACCACCACGCACCGCGCCATGGGCCCGGAGGGGCGCGCGGCTATCGGGCTGAGCGACGGCGTCGTGCGGCTCTCGGTGGGGCTGGAAGACGTCGAGGACCTGATCCGCGACCTCGGGCAGGCGCTCAAGCAGGTCTAGCCCCGGCGCACCCGCGAAAGCACGGGGGCCGGTTCTGACATTCCCTCGGCGTCCGCACCGTGCATCGTGACCCGCACGGCATGGGCGACGACGGCGGCCAGGCCGGCGTCGTCGGAGGGGGTGTCCAGCCCCGGAGCGCAGAGCGCCTGGCGCTGCAACTGCGAGCCCGTGCCGTGCGCCAGGACGCGGTCCACGCCGCGGCGCACCAGGTCCAGCTCCCCTTGCTCCGCTAGGACGGGGGCCACGAAGTCGACCAGGGCGTGCGCCACCTCGCCGGCGGGAGCGGGACGGAAGCTGCCGAAGTCCAGCAGCTCGCCGCGCAGCCCGCAGTTGCTGGCCTGCCACGCGGCCATTTTTAGCAGGACCGTCGGCACCGGGGCCGGATCCACACCGTCGCGCCACTCCCGGCTGGCGGACTCCACGAGGGCGCGCACCAGCACCGCGATCAGCGCCGCGTCCTCCGCCCGCAGGCAGACATCCGCGACCCGGACCTCCACAGTGGGGTGGTGCCGGGCCAGCCGGGCATCAAAATAGATCATCCCTTCGTCGAACAGCACCCCGCTTTCCAGCAGCCTCGTGACCACCCGCCGGTAGACCGGAAGGCTCCCAAATATCATGGAGGGCCCCGCCGCCGGCCAGCGGTTCCAGGCCTGGGTGCGGTAGCTTTCGAAGCCGGTCTCCGTCCCGTTCCAAAAGGGTGAGTTGGCGCTGAGCGCGATCAGCACCGCCAGTTTGTCCCGGATCCGGTCGAGGACGGCGACGCCCTCCTCCGGGGACTCGATGAAGGTATGGACGTGGAAGCCGCACGTCAGCTGCTCCTGCACCGTAAGGCCGAAGCGCTTCTGCATGGTGGCGTACCGCGGGTTGGGCGTCGTGTGGGTGGCAGCTGCCAGCGGCGATGTGGCCAGGGCTGCCACCCGGGCTCCGTGCATCCGGGCTACGCGGCCCGCGAAAGCCCGGGACTGCCTGATTTGCTGGAGCAGCGCGCTGTGGTCAAGGCAGGGCACGGTCTGGGTCTCGATCTGCTCCAGCTTGAGCTCGAAACTGAAGCCCGAGTCATCGTGGTTCGGATCCGCGGCAGACGCCGCGGCCGCTGCCGCGGTGGCGGGTTTCAGTCCGCGCAACAGTGCGTCGGCCAGTGCCAGCGGGACCCCGGTAACGGGATCCACGATCAGCAGTTCCTCCTCTACGCCAAAGGTGCGCATGCAACCATTGTGCGTCAGCACCCGCCCCGGCGCGCTACCCCAAAATCGCCGCTCAGACGATTCAGTCCTGGAAATACTCGATCTTGGCGCCGATGGTGTTAAGCCGCTCGGCCAGGTCCTCGTAGCCGCGTTCGATCACGTAAATGTTGCGCAGCTCTGACACGCCCCGCGCGGCGAGCATGGCCAGCAGCAGGCAGGCAGCCGGGCGCAGGGCCGGCGGGCAGCCGACTTCCGCGGCCCGCCACTTGGTGGGCCCGTTGACGTAGATCCGGTGCGGATCCAGCAGCTGGACCTGGGCGCCCAGCTTGTTCAGCTCGGTCAGGTAGATGGCCCGGTTCTCGTAGACCCAGTCATGGATCATCGTCTGGCCGTGGGCGTTGGCGGCGATGACGGCGAAGAACGGCAGGTTGTCGATGTTCAGGCCGGGGAACGGCATCGGGTGGATCTTGTCCGTTGGCGCCCGCAGCTCGGAGGGTTTGGTGGTGACGTCCACCAGTCGGGTGCGGCCGTTGCGGGCAAGATACTCCGCGGATACCTCCAGCCGCTGGCCCATCTGCTCGAGGGTCGCCAGTTCGATCTCCATGAACTCGATCGGGACGCGGCGGATCGTGACTTCGGAGTTGGTCACGATGCCGGCGGTGATCAGGCTCATCGCCTCGATCGGGTCCTCGGACGGGAAATACTCGATGTCTGCGTCGATCGACGGGCGGCCGACGATCTTCAGCGTCGTGGTTCCCACGCCGTCGATCTCCACGCCCAGCATCTGCAGGTAGAAGCAGAGGTCCTGGACCATGTAGTTTGGGCTGGCGTTGCGAATGATGGTGGTGCCGCGGCGGTGGGCGGCGGCCATGATGGCGTTTTCGGTCACGGTGTCGCCGCGCTCGCTCAGGACGAAGGAACGGTCGTGGCCGTCTGCGGGCGGTGCCTGCACGCTGTAGAAGCCGGACTTCGCCTCGACGCTGAGGCCGAACTGGCGCAGGGCCTGCATGTGCGGCTCCACGGTGCGGGTGCCAAGGTCGCAGCCACCGGCGTAGGGCAGCCGGTATTCGCTGGACTCATCGAGCAACGGGCCGAGGAGCATGATGACGCTGCGGGTGCGGCGGGCGGCCTCGACGTCCATCGAGTCGAGGTCCAGCACGGCCGGTCGGCGGATCTGCAGGTCGTTCGCGTCGAGCCAGGTGCACTCGACGCCGATGCTGGTCAGGACCTCCACGATCCGGTTGACCTCTTCGATCCGGGCCAGCCGCCGCAGGACGGTGGTGCCGCGGTTGATGAGACTCGCGCACAGCAGCGCGACGCCGGCGTTCTTGCTGCTGTTGACGTCCACGGCGCCGGAGAGCGTGCGGCCGCCCTCCACCCGCAGGTGGGTCATCTGCGGCCGGCCGACTTTGACGATGGCGCGGCCGAAAATGGATTCGAGCCGCTCAATCATTTTCAGGCTCAGGTTCTGCTTGCCCTGCTCCATCCGGGCGATGGCGCTCTGGCTGGTTCCCAGCTCGGCCGCGAGCTGTCCCTGGGTCCAGCCCTTCTCGCCGCGGGCGTCCCGGAGTACGGCGCCGACATATTCAGCAGTCTGTTGAGTCATATGCAATAAATATCACGGATGAGCTATTTTGACGGGCCAAATCCCCAGAACTGCAATAAAGCTCACAGAATATCCATCTCGTGCGATATGTAGCGGCTACTGCTGGCCGAGGAACACCATGTTCCACGTCCCGGCAGCGACGGCTGCGGCCACGGCGGCACCTGAGATCAGCAGGCCCCCGAGAACCACCCACGCGTCCAGCCGGCTGAACGTCGCCTTCCGGGCCCAGGTCCGCTGCGCGCCGCCAAAGCCCCGTGCTTCCATGGTCACGGCGAGCCGGGAGGCGCGGCGGACGGCCTGGACCATCAACCCGAAGCTTTGCCCCAGCGTGGCCCTGAGCCGCTGCACCGGGTTTCCGTGCGAGCCGACACCGCGGGCTCGCCGGGCCATGCCGATGGTCTGCCATTCCTCGGCCATGAGCCCCACCAGCCGCATCGCGGCCAGGGTGCCGAGCACGAAACGGTGCGGCAGCTTCGCCTGCTGCGCCAGGGCGTCGGCCAGGTCCGTGGGGTCGGTGCAGCTCATCAGCAGCACCGCCGGTAGCGCGATCGCGAGGCCGCGCAGCAGGAAGCCCAGCCCGAGCTGCAGCGAGCCCTCGCTGATGGACCAGACGCCGACGTCGAGCAGTATCCTGCCGTGGTCCGGGGCCAGGATCGCGGTGCTCCAGCCGCCCACGGCGGCCGCGAGGATCAGCGGCCAGCCGCGCTGCCAGAGCAGGGCCAGGGTCAGGCCCGCCAGCGGGAACAGCAGCAGTTCGAAGGCGAGCGCCACGGACGCGGACACCCAGTCGATGGACAGCGCCAGCGCGACCGTGATGAGCACGACGCCGGAGAATTTCGCCAGCGGGTTGGCGCGGGTCAGCAGAGCGTGGTTTCCGCGCAGGGTCAGGGCGTCCCTCATGGCGCCGCCACCCCCGGATTCGTCCTGCCGGGTAGTCCCGGCGCGCCCGACTGCGGTGCGCCGAGCTTCAGCTCGGTGCCGCCCAGGACCTCGCTGAACTCCGCGTCGTGGGTCACCGAGACCACCGCGGTCCCGGCGTCGAGAAGCTCGGAGAGGAAGGAGGCCAGTTCCGCCCAGGTGTTGGCGTCCTGGCCGAAGGTGGGTTCGTCCAGCACCAGCACCTGCGGGTGGGCAGCCAGCACGGTGGCCACGGAGAGCCGCCGTTTCTCGCCGCCGGAGAGCGTGTAGGGGTTGGCATCCACGAGCTCGCGGAGCCGGAGCCGTTCCAGCAGCTCCTCGACCCGTTCTTCGCCGCGGCCCAGCTGACGGGGACCGAACATCAGTTCGTCCAGCACCCTGCCGGTGACGAACTGGTGCTCGGGTTCCTGGAACACCGTGCCGATCCTGGCGATCAACTGCTGGGCCCTCCATTTGTACGGATCGATGCCTGCGCCGGCGCTCAGCTCGGTGGTGGCGGACACCGCGCCGGAGACCGGGGAGAGCAGGCCTGCCAGGGTCAGGGCGAAGGTCGACTTCCCGGAACCGTTGGGGCCGGTGACGGTCAACGCCTGGCCGGACCGGACCCGGGCCGTGATGCCGGACTGCACCGGGACGGGTGTTACCGTGCTGAAGCCCCGCAGCAAACCGGTGCGGCGGGGCCGTTCGCGGGACACGGCCAGTTCCTCTGCGGCCAGCAGCAGCTGGCCGGCCCCGGCGTCCCCTTCCGGTCCTGTTCGGCCGCGGCGGGCCCGGGTGGCGGGCACATGGCCCGGCACCCAGACGCCGGCGGAGATGAGCATGTCCCGCGCCTGCTCCAGGACCAGGTCCGGGGGCCCGTCCAGCAGCACGGCGGAGTCCGTGGCGGATCCGGGCTGCAGCACGACGATCCGGTCCACAAGGTCTTTCCAGACAGCAACCCGGTGCTCCACCACCACCAGGGTGGCCCCGGTCTTGTCCAGGCACCGTCCCACGGCGTCGCGGACCTCCAGGACACCGGCCGGGTCAAGGTTGGCGGTGGGCTCATCGAGGAGCAGCAGCCCGGGCCGCATCGCGAGGATCCCGGCGAGCGCCAGCCGTTGCTTCTGGCCTCCGGAGAGCGACGACGTCGGGTGATGCAGCGGCAGGCCGCCCAGCCCGACGTCGTCGAGCGCCTCCCCCACCCGCCGCCAGATGTCCGCCGGGGGGACCGAGAGGTTTTCGGCCCCGAAGGCCACGTCGTCGCCGAGCCGCGACAGCACCACCTGGGTCTCCGGGTCCTGCTGCATCAGCCCGGCCCGCCCGCGCCGGGCCCTGGGCGGGGCTCCGTCGATCAGCAGGCTGCCGGTCTCATCGGAGTCCTCGGCATCAGCGGAAGCAGCAGCGGACGCGGCTGCCGCAGTGCTGTCCCCCAGCACACCGGCCAGGGCGTGCAACAGCGTGGACTTGCCGGCGCCGGACGGGCCCAGCAACAGCACGCGCTCGCCCGGACGGATGTCCAGGTCCAGGCCGCTCACGGCGGGCCGGGCCCGGCCGGCGTGCCGCCAGCCCCAGCCGCGGGCGCTGACCGCGGCCGGGCGTACGTCGTCGACAGACCTCATGCGTGTGCGGGCATCAGGAGAAGACGGGTTCCGATGCCGCCTTGCGGGACCCGAACGAGGCCAGCACCCCGGTCTTGGCCAGGCCGCGGGTGGCGAGCCAGGACAGTCCCCCGGCAATCACCGCTCCGGAGATGGCGCAGAAGATGATGTAGGCGAGCTTGTCACCGGTTTCGTACGCGATGTTCCAGCCCCAGGGCAGGAAGGAGTCGTTCAGGCCGCAGAACAGGCCCGCACCGGCACCGGCCAGCAGGGACACCGGAAGGTTGAACTTCTTGTACAGGAACGCGGCAAAGATGAGTTCGGCGCCCAGGCCCTGCAGGATGCCGGAGATCAGCACGGTGGTGCCGTACTGCGAGCCCATGATCAGCTCGCCGGTGGCGGCCACCGCTTCGCAGAACAGCGCCGCCCCGGGCTTGCGGATAACGAGCATGCCCAGCACCGCCGGGATCATCCAGCCGCCGGCGTAGAGCCCGGTCAGCGGCGGGTAGACCGCGTTGAGCGGGACGGAAACAAGGTTGGAACCCTGGGACCAGGCCCAGAAAATCACACCGCCGGCAACAGCGATCAACGCGGCCACCACAATGTCGACCACGCGCCAGCTGTATTTGCCGGTGGTCAGTGTCTGCTTCGCAGAAATGTCAGTCATATCGTCCTCCTGAGGAACAGGAGGGGAGGGTGCTCCGGCGGCACCGCGGCCTTCGCCACGGGTGCCGGGCACCCTGAGAACTCGACTCCCTTGCGCCGGTACTAACCGGATCAGGTTCGAGGGTCTGCGGCTGTCCGCACTCTCAGCGCCCACCTACGGTTACCTTGGATTTCTCCAGTGATGCCCGACGGCGGCGCTCCCCTGTCGTATCTAAATCGCCCTTGTGGGCTGGCTCAGTTTACACCCGGCGGCACTCCCAAGTGACTCGCAGTCGTTGTCGTTTTGAGGGCTCATAACGGCAACAACTGCGAGTCAGTTGGGCTTGCGCGGCGGCGGCCACCTAACGGAAGCTGAGTCCCATGACCGACGCACCAGTGCCTTCCCCCGAGTACGACCCGGACTCCGCGGAACCACAGCCGCCGGGATCCCTGGCCGCGCTCATCGGCCGCATCCTGGCCGAAATCGACGAACTGCAGTTCCGGTCCTTCAGCAAGGACGACGCGCTGGACCTGGGCCTCCTCCTGGTCCAACTCGGCCGCCAGCGCTCCTACCCGATCGCCATCGACATCAGCAAGGGCGATCAGGTCCTCTTCCACGCCGCACTGGAGGGCGCCACCCCGGACAATGAGCGCTGGATCAAGGCCAAACAGCGCACCGCGGTGCGGTATGAAGTCCCGTCGCTGCTGGTGGGCCTGCGGGCGCGTGCTGCCGGTCAGAGGATCGAGGACAACGCCTGGTTCGACCAGCGGGAGTTTGCAGCCCACGGCGGCTCGTTCCCCATCTACCTGCGCGGAACCGGGGTGGTAGGCACCGTCACGGTGTCGGGGCTGCCGCAGAAGGACGACCACGAGCTGGTGGTCGAGGCACTGACCGAAATCCTCGGCCGCCCGGGGACGCTAGGCTAGGGGAAGCCCTGTTTCCTCCCGCAAGGAGTACGAAGTATGAACATCTTCATCAAACTGCTTGGCACCGGCGTCAGCCTCCTCGCCGGCTTCGTCGGCACCAAGGTAGTCGACACCGTCTGGGAAAAGACCACCGGCAACAAACCGCCCAAGGGCCACGACGACGACGTCCCCACCACCCTGCGCCAGGCCCTGACCTTCGCCCTCATTTCGGCCTCGGTCAGCGCCATCATCCAGGTCCTCGCCAACCGCGGCACGCAGCGGGCGATCACCCGCTTCGCCAAGACCCAGGACCTGGTCTAAGCCATATCGCCGCCGGCGGCGTTACTCGTCGTCGTCGTCCGTGAATCCGCGCTTGCCGGCCGCCTGCTGCACCACGGCTTCCAGCTCGTCGGCGCTCAGCAGCTCGGGGTGCAGGTGCTTGGTGCGGTAGCCGGCGCGGCCAACCATGTGGGCGGAGACCGGCACTGTGAGCAGCTGGAAGATCCACGCGACCACCAGCACCGGCCACACCCACCAGGTGCGCAGCTGCAGCCCCACGGCGCAGAGCAGCAGGAAAAGCCCCAGCACCTGCGGCTTGGTCGCGGCGTGCATCCGGCTCATGAGGTCGGGGAACCGCAGCAGGCCGATGGCCGCGCCGAGGGACATCAGCGCCCCGACCACCATGAACACAGCCGAGACGGTGTCGATTACGGCGTCGGCGGAAATCGTGTCAGGACTCATTGGGCTGCTTCCTCCGGTCGGCCACGAATCGGGCCACCGTCACCGAACCGACAAAGCCGATGATCGAGATGGACACCAGCAGCATCAGGTTGTTCAGGTGCCGGTTCACGGCCATGTCGATGCACAGCGCCGCGCCTAGGATGGCCAGCAGCACGTCGGCGGCCAGCACCCGGTCCAGCAGCGAGGGCCCCCGCGCGATGCGGATGATCGCGCCGGCCGCGGCGAGCGACAGCACGACCGCGGTAATGGTCAAAACCAGCGGCATCACGCCCCGGCCTCCTGCTTCAGTGCGGACAGTTCGGCCCTGGTGCCCATGATCCGGATCAGCCCGGCCTCGGTGTCGCGGACCTCCTTGCGGAGCTTGGCCGCGTCCTCGGCGTCTCGGACATTGATGCCGTGGATGTAGAGCGTGGACGTGGACCTGTCCACCTCCACCACCACGGACCCCGGGATCAGGGAGATGACGTGTCCCGTGGCGGTCACCAGCAGGTCTGAATGGCTGCGGAGCGGGACGGCTATGACGGCGCTGATCACCCGCGGACCACGGACCACGGCCAGGTACAGGACCTGGAAGCTGGCCGCCACGACCTTGGCCAGGAAGACCAGCGCGAACGGCACGGCGCGCAGCACGTTGAAGCGGCCCCCCAGTTCCACCGGCGGCAGGTAGAACAGCCGGGCCACCACCACCGCGATCAGGGCGCCGAAGAGCAGGTTTCCGGCGCTGAAGTCCTGCCACAGGGCGCCCCAGACAATAACGAGCCAGACCAGCAGCGGCAGCTCCTGGCGCAGCGAGACCCTCTTCCGTGTCATTTGCCGCCCTCCTGCCGCATCGGCTGGGCGATTACCGGAACCGGCGCCTCGTCCCCAAGCACGGCCTGGATATAGGCGGACCGGTTCAGCATCTCCCCGGCGGACTGGTCCGCCACCCGGAAGAGCGGCCCGGCAAACACCGTCAGCGCCACCCCGAACAGCACCAGGCCCAGAGTGGAGCCCACCATGGTCCGCGGCAGCAGGGTCACGTTCTGCTGGCCCGCGCGGTGGCCGGTGGCCGCGTCGGCGGGGGCGGCGAGCAGCACGGGATCGGGATGTTCGGCGTCCTCGGGCTTGCGCCAGAAGGCGCGGTTCCAGACGCGTGCGATGGCCAGCAGGGTCAGCAGGCTGGTCAGCACGCCGCCGGCCACGAGTGCGTAGGCCAGCGGGGTGCCGAGGGCGACGCCGGCCTGCAGGAGGCCCAGTTTGCCGAGGAACCCGGAGAACGGCGGGATCCCGGCCAGGTTCATGGCCGGCACGAAGAACAGCACCGCCAGCAGCGGCGAGAGCTTGGCCAGCCCGGCGATCCGGTCCACCGAGGAACTCCCGGCGCGGCGCTCGATCAGGCCGGTCACGAGGAACAGGCTGGTCTGGATGGTGATGTGGTGCGCCACGTAGAACACCGCGGCCCCCAGCCCCGCCACGGACGACATCGCCAGGCCGAACACCATGTAACCGATGTGGCTGACCAGGGTGAAGGAGAGCAGTCGCTTGATGTCGCTCTGCGCCAGGGCGCCCAGGATCCCCACCACCATGGTCAGCAGGGCAGCGACCATCAGCGGGGTGTTGAACGTGTCCCCCGGGAAGAGCAGGGTCTCGGTCCGGACCATGGCGTAGACCCCCACCTTGGTGAGCAGGCCAGCAAACACGGCGGTGACCGGGGCGGGGGCCGTCGGATACGAGTCCGGGAGCCAGAAACTCAGCGGGAACACGGCGGCCTTGATGCCGAACGCCACGAGCAGCAGCACGTGCAGCAGGTTCCGGGTGCCCTGGTCCAGATCCATCAGCTTGATGGCAAGGTCCGCCATGTTGATGGTTCCGGTGGCGCCGTAGATCATGGCGATCGCGATCAGGAACAGCACCGAGGAGACCACCGAGACCACCACGTACGTCACACCCGCGCGGATCCGCGGACCCGTCCCGCCCAGGGTCATCAGCACGTAGCTGGCGGTCAGCAGGATCTCGAAGCCCACGTAGAGGTTGAAGAGATCACCGGAGAGGAACGCGTTGGACACGCCCGCCACCAGGATCAGGTAGGTGGGGTGGAAGATCGAGACGGGCGCGTCGCGGTCGCCGTCGGCCATGCCCTGCCCGGTGGCGTAGACCAGCACGGCAAGGCTGACGGTCGAGGACACCACCAGCATGAGCGAGGAGAACTGGTCCACCACCATCACGATGCCCCAGGGCGGCAGCCAGCCGCCGATGTTGACCGCCGCCGTGCCGCCCTGCCAGACGGAGGCCAGCAGCAGGCATTCGAGCAGTAGCGTCAGCGAGAGGAGGGCGATGCTAACGGTCCGTTGCGCCCGTGGTTGCCGGATCAGCAGGAAGGTCAGGGCGGCCCCCAGGATGGGGAGGACGACGGCGAGCGGGGCAAAGCTTGCGATGTTCACTTGGTCCCTCCTTCCGGGCCGGGCGTGATGTTGCGGGATCCGGGTTGTTCCTCGGCGGCGGCGTCCATGGCCGGCATCCGGCGGGCGCCCGCCTGCACGGTCTCCGTCGGGTCGGGTCCCCCCGCAGCGTCCGTCGGATCGGCCGCCACGAGAGGGAACTCCGAGGTCTCCGCCGGGATGACGGCGTCGTCCTCGGCGTCGAAGCTGGGGGTCTCGGCCACCCGGCGGTCCTCGGCGTCGTCCTGGATTTCGTCCTGCCGGGCCAGCACCCAGGTGCGGTAGATGATGCCCAGCATGAAGGCCGTGACGGCGAAGGAGATCACGATCGAGGTCAGGATCAGCGCCTGCGGGAGCGGGTCGCTGTAGTCGCCGGCGGCCGTGTCTTTGTTGAACAGCGGTGCGAGGCCCGCATAGCCGCCAGTGGCCAGGATCAGCAGGTTGGTGGCGTTGGCCAGCAGCATCAGGCCCAGCAGGACCCGGGTGAGGCTGCGTTCCAGGATCAAATAGATGCCGCAGGCGTAGAGGGCTCCCATGACCGTCAGCAGGGTCAGATTGACGCTCATGCGCTCCCCTTGGCGGTGGTTTCGGCCGGGACGCCGTCGGCTTCCCGGTCGTCGGACGGCTCCGCGGGTTCTGCCGCGGGCTGTTCCTCGAAATGTTCGTCGATTTCCGCGCCGAGGCTGCGGAGCACGTCCAGCGCCAGGCCGACAACGACGATGTAGACGCCGATGTCGAAGATGGTGGAGGTGACGAACTTGATGTCGCCGAAGACCGGCAGCCAGAGTTCGATCACGGCACTTTGGAAGACCTGGCCGCCAAGCAGCAGCGGCGCGACGCCGGACGCCGCGGCCGTCGCGAGCCCGATCCCCAGCAGGGCGCCGGCGCTGACCGGGGTGGCCTCGCGCAGCTCAAAGCGGCCCCCGGCGAGGTAGCGGATGGTGAGGGCGAGCCCGGCCGTGAGCCCGCCGGCGAAACCGCCGCCGGGAAGGTTGTGTCCGGCGAGCAGCAGGTAGATGGAGAAGACGATCATCGAATGGAAGATCAGCCGGGTGACGACTTCAAAAATGATCGACCGCCGCTCCGGGGCCATGGTCCGTCCCGCCACTAGCCACGCGTCGCGAGTCGACGCGGCAAACCGCCGGCTCAAGGCCAGCGCCGCGTTGTCCCTGGTATGGGCGGGCTGATGCGTCCGGCGGCCGACGGTTCCTTCCGCCACGGACGACGAGGGCCCGATGCGGTCGCCGCGGCCGCGGACGAAGATCAGGCTGGCGACGCCGGTGGCGGCGAGCGCCAGCACGGAGATCTCGCCAAAGGTGTCCCAGGCCCGGATGTCCACGAGGGTGACGTTGACGACGTTCAGTCCCCCGCCGCCCTCGTAGGCCAGGCGCGGGAACTCCAGCGAAACCGGAGTGGCGACCCGGGAGCTGAGGGCATAGATCGCTACGAAGACCATGGTGAGGCCGAACGCCGCGCCGATGATCACCCGGGTCACCCGGTACTTACCGCCGGTGCGGTCCCGCAGCTCCGCCGGCAGGCTCCGCATGGCGAGGACGAAGGCCACCAGGATGATGGTTTCCACCAGCATCTGGGTCAGGGCCAGGTCCGGGGCGCCCTGGAGCGCGAACATCAAGGCGATGCCGTAGCCGGTGACCGACACCATCAGCACGGCCAGGAAGCGCTTGTTGGCCCGGACCGCGGCGAGTGCGCCGATCACGATGCCGGCGCCCGCGACGAGCTGCAGCGGCGAACCGGGGTCGATGAAGTACAGGCCGCCGGGCAGCGGCTTGTTGGCCAGCAGCATCGCCGTGAGCGGCAGGACGAAGGCCACCGTCAGGATGACGGCCAGGTAGAAGAAGAGTGAGCCTCGCTGGGTGCGGCCGGTGACCCAGACGGCGACGTCGTCGAGGGCGCCGATGGTGCGCTGGTAGCTGCGGTCGCCGTCGATCCAGCCGGGCACCAGCGCCTGCGCGCGGGAAACGGCGTTGCGTCCGTAGAACATCGCCAGTCCAAGGGCGAACGTGATCGCGGTCAGGCCCAGCGCCGGGGTGAACCCGTGCCACAGCGCGAGGTGCCCGGCGGCGTCGGGATCCACACCACCGGCTTCGGCGTGGCCGGCGAAAAGCGCCGCGTACGGCTGGATCCAGGCGTCCACCGGCGCCGGCCACACGCCGTAGAGGAGGGTCAGCAGGCTCAGCACGGCGGGGGCGGCAAGGAATGCCGGCTTGACGGCCTTGAAACGGGTGGCCGGCACGCCGGATTTGACCGCGAAGGCGCCCCACATGAAACGTGCGCTGTAGGCGAAGGTCAGGATGGAGCCCAGCACCAGGCCGACCAGGATAACCAAACCCCACGGCCCGGTCCCGGCGTGATGCACGAAGGCCTCGAAGACGGATTCTTTTGCCACGAAACCTGCCAGCGGCGGCACTCCGGCCATCGACGCGGCACCGATCGCAGCCACCACGGCCAGGGCGCGGGAGGACCGGTAAACCCCGGAGAGCTTGCGGATGTCGCGGGTCCCCGCCTGGTGGTCGATGATGCCGACCACGAGGAACAGCGTGGCCTTGAAGAGGCCGTGGGCCAGCAGCAGAGCGAGGCCGGCGAGCGCCGCATCGGGCTTGCCGAGCCCCACCACCATGGTCAGGAAGCCGAGCTGGCTGACCGTGCCGTAGGCGAGGATGAGCTTGATGTCCGTCTGGCGCAGGGCCCGGTAACCGCCCACCAGCATGGTGGCCAGGCCGAGGCCCAGCACCAGCGGGAGCCAGTACGCCGTCTCGGCGAACCCGGGGGCAAGCCGCGCCACGAGGTAGATGCCCGCCTTCACCATGGCGGCGGCGTGCAGGTACGCGCTCACCGGCGTCGGCGCGGCCATCGCCCCGGGGAGCCAGAAGTGGAACGGGACCAGCGCGGACTTGGTGATCGCGCCCACCAGGACCAGCACGACGGCGGCCGCCACGGCGGCCGCGGCCGGTCCCGTCACCAGCTCGGGCGCCATCTGCAGGATGGTCGAGATCCGGTAGGTACCCGCGGTTGAGCCCAGCATGATCAGGCCCACCAGCATGGCCAGGCCGCCTGCAGTGGTCACCACCAACGCCTGCAGCGCCGAGCGACGGGCCGACAACCTCGTGCGGGCGTAGCCGATCAGCAGGTAGGACAGGACCGTGGTGAGTTCCCAGAAAATAAACATCAGGAGCAGGTCGTCGGCGGTGACCAGGCCGAACATGGCCCCGGCAAACGCCAGCAGTTGGGCTCCGAAGCCGCCGAGGTGGCTGTCCTTGTCCTTGAAGTACCGGGCACAGTAGACCAGGACCAGCGCACCGACACCCAGGACCAGCAGGGACATGACCCAGGCCAGGGCATCCATCCGGAACGCCAGCTCCAGCCGGAGGTCCGGAATCCACGGGAGGGTCACCGCGGTGGACCCGGCGTATGAATACACCGCGCCGTGCTGGAGGAGCAGCCAGACGAACGAGCCTGCGGGCACCGCGGCCAGCGCGAAGAACGCGTTCCTGCCCAGCCTGCGGAAGAGGAACGGCGCCACAGCAGCCACCGCGAAGTGCACGGCAAGGACTGTGATCACTGGTATCTCCGCAACGTCAGGAATTCGATTGTCAAAAAGTTGGAGCAGGCGGGGCAATTGGTTAGGTTCGGTGCGGCTAGTTTACCAAGCGTGCACAAATTGTTTTTACGGTGACGTGCGCGGAGGACGGCGACCATTGGAGCCGCGGTTCCACCGGCCCGGCAACGAAGACCCGGCGTTGCCTAGCCGTTTCTCCGCCGGCGGTCCGCCGCGGACGGCTAACATTCAGGCTATGAACTCCGCCACCGCCCCCGAGGCCATGCGTCCGGCCTCGGAACTCGAGTCCGGCAGCCATGCCACCGGCAAGGGCCGGGTCGTGGCCTGGGCCGCCTGGGACTGGGGCTCCGCGGCCTTCAATGCGGTCATGACCACCTTCGTCTTCACCGTCTACCTGACCTCCAAGGCCTTCGGCGGCGAAGACGAAGCCTCGGCGGTCCTCGGCTCCGCCCTGGCCATCGCCGGGGCGGCCATCGCCCTGCTGGCCCCGGTCACCGGCCAGCGTTCGGACAGCGGAGGCCGCCGCAAGCTGTGGCTGGGGGTCAACACGGCCGCCGTCGCGCTGCTGACGGGGCTCTGCTTCTTTGTCTTCCCGCGTCCCGAATTCCTGCTCCTCGGGGTGACCCTGATCGCGCTTGGCAACGTGTTCTTCGAATTCGCCGGCGTCAATTACAACGCCATGCTCGCCCAGATCTCCACGCCCGCGAACATCGGCAAGATCAGCGGCTTCGGCTGGGCCTCTGGCTACCTCGGCGGCATTGTCGCGTTGCTGATCGTGCTCCAGCTCTTCGTCCAGCCCAGCTTCGAGTGGTTCGGGGCATCCACCGAGGAGAGCCTGAACATCCGTCTCGTGGCGGTGTTCTCCGCGCTCTGGTTCCTGGTCTTCGCGATTCCGGTGATGCTCGCAGTCCCGGAAGTGCCCAAGGCCCGGCAGTCCGGTCTGGGGTTCTTCGCCTCCTACAGCCTGCTCGTGCGCCGCATCCGCGCCATCTACCGGACAAGCCCGCACACCATTTACTTCCTGCTGGCCAGCGCCATCTTCCGCGACGGGCTGGCCGCGGTGTTCACCTTTGGCGGGATCATCGCCGCCGGCACCTTCGGCTTCGAACTCAAGCAGGTCATCTTCTTCGCCATCTTCGGCAACGTTGTGGCCGCGGTTGGCGCGCTGCTGGGCGGTTTGCTGGACGACCGGGTAGGGCCCAAGGCGGTCATCATCGGTTCGCTGATCGGCCTGCTGATCGCGGGCAGCGTGCTCCTGGCGCTGGGGAACGGGAACTATTCCTTCTTCGGCATGGACTGGGCCGGAAGCACGACGTTCTGGGTGTTCGGCCTGTTCCTGTGCCTCTTCGTGGGTCCGGCCCAGTCCTCGTCCCGCGCCTACCTGGCCCGGCTCGCGCCGCACGGTGAATCGGGCGAGCTCTTCGGCCTCTACGCCACCACCGGCCGGGCCGTCAGCTTCCTGGCGCCGGCGCTCTTCACCCTGTGCATCGCGGTCGCGACGCCCCTGGTTGCGCCCGGCGAAGCGCAGCGCTGGGGCATCCTCGGCATCATGGTCGTCCTGCTGGCCGGGCTGCTGGTGATGCTGCCCGTCAAGCCGCCGGGCAGAACCGAAATCGCCGTCGTGCCGGGGGCCTGAACCCGCCCCAAAACTCCGCCGGGACACTAGGCTGGAGGCATGAACGTGGATGAGACAGACCTTCCCGGCCTGGGCCGGCGCAAGGACTTCATGACCGCCTCGGGACGCCGGATCGGCGTCGTCGAGTACCGCGAAGGCCAGACCGAGCTGATCGTCTCGACCTGGGACGACCCGGACACCTGCCAGGCCTCCATCCCGCTGACCGCCGACGAGGCCGCCGCCCTCGGCAACCTTCTGGGCGGACAGCGCCTTGCCATGCAGCTGTCCGAAGCGCACCGGGAGGTCCCCGGGATCGTCACCCGGCAGTTCTCCATCGCCGCGGATTCCCCCTTCCAGAACCAGCCCATGGGCAAAGCCTGCATCCGGACCCGCAGCGGCGCCTCGATCGTGGCCATCATGCGCGAGGGCGAAGTCCTCCCCTCGCCGGGCCCCGACGTCGTCCTGCACCCCGGCGACCTCCTCGTCGCCGTCGGCACGCAAGAAGGCCTGGACACGGCAGCCAGCATCCTGCGCAACGGATAAGCGGCATGGATCCGCTCGCCCTGACCCTCATCGAACTGGGGGCCGTCGTGTTCTGTCTTGGCCTGCTGGCCAGACTGGCCGGGCGGATCGGCATGTCCCCCATTCCGCTTTACCTCGTCGGCGGCCTGTTCTTCGGGGCCGGCGGTCTGGTCAAGCTGGAAGGGATGCACGAGTTTGCCCATCTCTCCAGTGAAATCGGCGTCATCCTCCTTCTGCTTATGCTCGGGTTGGAATATACGGCGGCCGAGCTGGTGACAGGCCTGCGGCGGTCCTGGCAGGCCGGCGTCCTGGACCTGGTGCTGAACTTCCTGCCGGGGGCGGGCCTGGCACTGCTCCTGGGCTGGGGGCTGGTGGGGGCGATGGTGATGGGCGGTGTCACTTACATTTCCTCGTCCGGGATCGCCGCGAAAGTCATCACGGACCTCGGCCGGATCGGTAACCGCGAGACACCCGTGATCCTGTCCATCCTGGTCTTCGAGGACCTGGCCATGGCCGTCTACCTGCCAATCCTGACGGCCACGCTCGCCGGAGTCAGTTTCCTGGTGGGGCTGCAGACGGTGGGGATCTCCCTCGCCGTCGTCACCCTGGTGCTGGTGGTCGCCTTGCGGCACGGCCACCACGTGTCCAAGGCCGTCCACAGCGAAAACTCCGAGGTGTTCCTGCTCAACCTGCTAGGGGCCGCGCTGTTGGTCGCGGGACTGGCCGCCGCCATGCAGGTCTCCGCCGCCGTCGGCGCCTTCATGCTCGGGATCGCGATCTCCGGAGCCACCGCGCACAGCGCCACACGGATCCTTGAACCCCTGCGCGACCTTTTCGCCGCGATCTTCTTCGTGGTCTTTGGCCTCAACACGGACCCGACGTCCATCCCGCCCGTGCTTGGCTGGGCCCTGGTCCTGGCCGTCCTGACGGCGGCCACCAAGATGATCACCGGAATCTGGGCAGCCAAGCGGGCCGGCATCGCCCTGCCGGGCCGCTTCCGTGCCGGGGCGGCCCTGATCGCCCGCGGAGAATTCTCCATCGTGATCGCCGGGCTCGCGGTGGCTTCCGGCGTGGTGCCCAGGGAGCTCGCTGCCCTGGCCACCGCCTATGTGTTGATCATGGCCGTGATGGGTCCGCTGGCTGCCCGCTTCGTGGAGCCGATCGTGCGGACGCTGCGCCGCCCGGCCAGGCGCACTGCCCTCCCGGTCCGGCCCGCAGGCTAGGACCCTTCCGGCCCGCCTAGATCTCGGTGCGGTGGAAGTTCAGGTGGCTGCGGCTTGCCGTCGGGCCGCGCTGGCCCTGATAGCGGTTGCCATACTCGCCGGAACCATACGGGTGTTCGGCGGCCGAGGACAGCCGGAAGAAGCAGAGCTGCCCGATTTTCATGCCCGGCCAGAGCTTGATCGGCAGGGTGGCCATGTTGGAGAGCTCCAGTGTGACGTGTCCGGAAAATCCGGGGTCGATGAACCCCGCCGTCGAATGCGTCAGCAGGCCAAGGCGGCCCAGCGAGGACTTACCCTCGAGCCGCGCCGCAATATCGTCCGGCAGCGTGACGGTCTCGTAGGTGGAGCCCAGCACGAACTCGCCCGGGTGCAGGATGAACGGCTCGCCCGCGTCAACCTCCACCAGGCGGGTCAGCTCGGGCTGGTCCTCGGCAGGGTCAATATGCGCGTACTTGTGGTTATCGAAAAGCCGGAAAAAGCGGTCAATCCGCACGTCCACCGACGACGGTTGAACCATGTCAGGGTCGAACGGCTCCAGCACAATCCGCTGGGAGTCGATTTCGGTACGAATGTCGCGGTCAGAGATCAGCACAGGATCAAAAATACCCCAGTAATTGCCGGCTGGTCCGCGTGGGGCAAGTGTTACTCCCGTGAGGCCCTATGCGGCGGCCCGCTGGTGCTCCAGCACGGCCTTGAGCCGCTCGAGCTGCGCGACCTGCGCCTTCATGGCCCGGCGCACCCTTGGATACATCAGTACCCCGGCGCCGGGCGGCCGGTACCGGAGGGCGAAGCGGACGCGGGTGCTGCCGCCCTCTGTGCTCAGGTAGTAGCCGCCGTGCGGACGCGCCGGTCCGGCAATGACCTGGAACTGGATCTCGGCTCCGGGCCGGGTCGCGGTGAGTTCGAAGTCGGCAACCGCCGGCCGCCCCGTGCCGGCAAAGACCGGGCGGTAGACCGCCCCCATCGATCCCGCTGCGCCGGAAATGAGTTCAACACCGCTGATCCCGTCCCGCCAGGACGCCAGGTTCCGGGGATCCAGCAGGAAGTTGTAAACGCTCATCGCGTCGCGTTGGATCACGACTTCGTACTCGGCAAAGGCCACGGAAATCCTCGTTCGGCGGACGGCTAATGGACGTAGCCCGTTCCCCGGAGACTGCAGCTAACCCCTTCAGGGTACCCAGCAGGGCCCGGCACACCACCCCTGCGCGGCAGGCCTTTACCGAAGAGTTACCGACGGAGTTGGTGTCCGGGCATCACGGTGGGGCCGGTCCCGGCTGCGTAGCCGATGCGAAAAGTCATCGCCCCTCAGTACGCGCCGACGGGGCTGCGCATGGCCCTGAAAGTCCTCCACATGATGATGAGGTCGCCGGTGAGGGACCAGTTCTCCACGTAGTACAGATCCAACCGGACGCTCTCCTCCCACGGAAGAGTGGAACGGCCATTAACCTGCCACAGTCCGGTGATTCCAGGCTTGATGAGCAGCCGGCGGTTGGTGAACTTCTCATACCGTTCAACTTCCGATGGCAGCGGCGGCCGAGGGCCGACCAAGCTCATCTCACCGGTCAGTACGTTCCAGAACTGCGGGAGCTCATCCAAGGAGTACTTGCGCATCCAGCGTCCGCACCTGGTGACCCGCGGATCGTTCCGGATTTTGAACAGCAGTCCGGATCCTTCGTTGAGTTCCCGCACGGACTCCAGGTCCTTTTCGGCGGTTTGGACCATCGATCGGAACTTCAGCATGTAGAAAGGCTCGCCGTTTCTGCCTGCCCTCAACTGGCGGAAGAAGATGGGGCCGGCGCTGTCCCGCTTGACGATGATGGCGAGAACCAGCATGAGCGGCGACAGCACCAGCAATGCCAGCGACGCGACGGCGATGTCGATGACGCGCTTGAGAACGTGCTTGCCGCCCGCATATTGGGGAAGCTCGACGTGCACGAGCGGCAATCCATCAACCGGACGCCAGTGGATTCGCGGACCGGCAACGTTGGTGAGGGTGGAAGCCAGGACGAGTTCCGTCGCCGTCGCCTCCAGCTTCCATCCCAGCTCCCGGATGTACTTGCTGCCACCGGGTACCCGTCCCGCGACGATGACCGCGTCCGCGCCCGCGACTTCTACCATCCTCGACACGTCCGCCAGGGTGGACACCACCGGGATCCGGTACCAAGGCGACCGGAGCTCGGTGGACTTCTCCAGGGTCGGCAACCCCACGCCGGAAATTTCGTAGCCGGCGGTAGGGTTCTTTTCGATCTGGTTGATGACGTACTCGACGTCGCTCCGGTCTCCGATCACTATCACCCGCGACAGGTACTTGCCTTCCGCCCTCTTGCGGTTCAACCACCGGCGCCAGAGCCAGCGGTTGCCGGTAAGCAGCAGGAGCCCCAGGGGCAACGCCACAGCGAAGTAGCCGCGAACCACTTCAAAGCGGAAGAAAACCATCGCAATGGCCAGGGCGCCGAACAGCTTGAGCGTGGCCTGTGCAACTCTCTTGTATTCGGCTCCGCCGACGCCAAACGTCCGGCAATCGCGGGTGTGGTAAATCTCGAGGGAAGCGATCCAGGCAACAAGGAGCAGTGTGGAGACCACCAGATATTTCGCTTCAAATTCCGCCCCGGCCGAGGTTGTTGCCTCGGAGCCGAACCTGAACACGTAAGCCGACGCCACCGCGACGGCAATGGCTGCCCCGTCGGTGATTCGAAGGCGGTTGGCGAAGTTCCTCCACCGAAGTGAGACCGCCCTCCTGGAGGCCGCCATGTCAATCCGGGATTCGTCGTCCCACACCGAGTGCTGCGGCCTCGCCGAAGCCAACTTGCGCTGCGGGATGCTCGCTGGGGCGGCCAACCGGGCCGCTGCGTGCAAAGGCCGGCGGTGTTTGAGTTCGCTCATGACCGCCGCCGCGCGGAGCCGGAAGCCTCTTCAGCCCTTTGAGCGGGGGGCTGGACATTGTCAAAGCCAGAGCCCCGCCATTTGCCTATATCCAATAGTCGGACAACAGGAACAGGGATAAGCGCTCCACGAACCATGATGAGACCTTCTAGCGACTAGGGGTTGGCTGCGATCTCCCCTAGTCAAGTGGATGGTCTTGGGGGGCACACGAGTGTGGGCTACCTCTTTTTGCCTTCTGACCACGCGACAGTGGAGGCAGGTATACGCGCATCTGAGATGGGTCTACCCGTTGAAATTCGAGTCCGTCCTGAATTGGCAAAGCGAGGTGTCCGCCGGACGCGAAGGGGAGGCCGGAGATCCGGTCTTCCATGGGTAGAGGCCCTGGGCTCCTCGCAGAATGGCCCCGGTGTGGCTGTTCCAAGTGGGCTTCAGACTGCGGTAGTGTAAATCTCGTTGTTTTCGCCGGGATTATTGGCCAGTCCCACTGCGGCTGTAGCTCAATGGTAGAGCGCTAGCTTCCCAAGCTTGATACGC
The DNA here is from genome assembly GCF_056393885.1 of Arthrobacter sp. 10T44. NCBI lineage: Bacteria > Bacillati > Actinomycetota > Actinomycetes > Micrococcales > Micrococcaceae > Arthrobacter > Arthrobacter sp. 10T44. The sequence continues at coordinate 930,645 of NZ_JBFTGT010000001.1, forward strand.
GGGTTCGATTCCCGTCAGCCGCTCCAGTTCGTCCACCGCTCCGCGCCCGCACGACTGCACCGGAGTCGGTTAGGTAGCTACCTGTATCGTCAGGAGTCAGGAACCTCTTCGGTTCCGCTACAGGAGCAATCATGGCTGACAAGTCCCCCCGTCAAGCAGCATCCAAGAAGTCCGGCAAGTCCATCAAGGAAAAGCGCGCTGACAAGAGGGCCGCCGCGGCGCCGCCCAGCTCCCTCGACAAAGTGACCGCCGCCAAGACGGCGAGCCCCAAAAAGAAGTGACCGGTTCCCCGAACCACCTCACCCTCGGTGTCCTGGCCACCACACGCAAGCCGGACGAACGCCGCCTTCCCATCCATCCCCGGCACTTTGAACGCATTGCCCCGGAGCTCAGGCAGCAACTGATCCTGGAAGAAGGCTACGGCGAGCGCTTTGGCGTTTCGGACGCCCACTTGGCCGGTCTCGTGGGCGGCATCGTGCCGCGGGCGCAGCTGTTGGCCGAGGCCGACGTCGTACTGCTGCCCAAGCCGCAGCCGGAGGACCTCGCTGAATTGCGCGACGGGCAGGTCCTCTGGGGCTGGCCGCACTGCGTCCAGGATGCGGCGATCACCCAGCTGGCGATCGACAAGAAGCTCACGCTCATCGCGTTTGAGGCGATGAACCACTGGGCCAGCGACGGCGGCTTCGGCCTGCACGTCTTCCATAAGAACAACGAGTTGGCTGGCTACTGTTCGGTGCTGCATGCCCTGGCCCTGACCGGCACCACGGGGGACTACGGCCGCCGGCTGAGCGCCGTCGTAATCGGTTTCGGCGCCACCGCCCGCGGCGCCGTGACGGCCCTCAACGCCCACGGCGTCCACGACGTGCAGGTGCTGACCAACCGCGGAGTCGCCGCGGTGGGTTCACCCATCCACTCGGTGCGGATCGCGCAGTTCGACCACGACAATGAGGCGCCGTTCCTGAGCGAAGTCATCACCGAACGGGGCCGGGTGCCGCTGGCGCCCTTCCTCGCGGAGAGCGACATCGTGGTCAACTGCACCCTGCAGGACCCGAACGCTCCGCTGACCTACCTGCGCACCGAAGACCTGGACGCTTTCCGGCCGGGCAGCCTGATCGTGGACGTGTCCTGCGACGAAGGCATGGGCTTCAGTTGGGCGAAAACCACCACCTTCACCGAGCCCATGTTTACGGTAGGCGACCACATCGACTACTACGCGGTGGACCACAGCCCGTCCTACCTCTGGAACTCGGCCAGTTCCGAGATCAGCGAGGCGCTGCTGCCGTTCCTGGAGACTGTGCTCGCCGGGCCCGCAGCCTGGGACAGCAACGAAACCATCCGCCGCGCGATTGAAATCCGCGACGGCGTGGTGCTCAACCCGGATGTGCTGGAGTTCCAGCAGCGGCAGTCGGGGTACCCGCACCTGCCCGTGGCCGGCTAGCAGCTTCGCGCCGCACCCGGTTTTCTGCTCCGTTTCCGGACAGCCGCTACGCCGATCCGCGTAGCGGCTGTCCGTTTTCGGCGCGAAAAGTCGTAGCCGGCGCGGAAAGCTTAGGCCGGGACGATCCGGAGCAGGCGCCGCCGGTCCTTCAGGTCCACCTTGAGCGTCAGCTCGCCACGCCGGGCCAGCACGACGGCGACCACCGCGGCCGCCAGCGCGGGCACGCCGCCGGAAACCAGGATCGCCGTGCGGGGATCCAGGTGCTCTGCCAGCCATCCCATCAGCGGGCCGCCGATCGCCTGCCCGCCGATCAGCACCATGATGTACAGGCTCATGACCCGGCCGCGGATTCCCATGTTGGCGCTGACCTGGACGAGCTGGTTGGCCGCGGTGAGGAACATCAGGCACCAGAAGCCGGCCAGCACCATGGCCGCGCCGAACCACTCCTTCGAGGGTGCCGCGGCGGCCAGGCAGAGCATCAGCCCGTACATTCCTGCCCCCAGCATGACCGAGCGCAGCCGGAGCTGCCGGCGCCGGGCGGATGTGATGGCCCCGGCCAGGGCCCCGAGTGCCACCAAAGAGTTGAGCAGCCCGTAGCCGCCCGCACCGGCGTGGTACACGTGGTCGGCGAAGGCCGCCAGCAGCACGGGCAGGCTCATCGCGAACACCGCGACGAAGCCCGCCATCAGCCAGGGCCAGTAGATCGTGGGCTTGGCCAGGGCGTAGCGCAGCCCCTCTTTGAGCATGCCCTTCCGTTTGGCGGCCGGCAGCGTGAGGTGCAGCTCGTCCCTGCGCAGGACCAGGAGCATCGTCAGCGTGGAACAGCACGCCACCGCATTGGCGGCGAACGCCCAGCCGGCCCCCACCGCGCTGAGCAGGACCCCCGCAACGGCCGGGCCGATCAATCCCCCGAGCTGGAAGATGGTGGAGTTCACGCTGATGGCGTTCCGCAGATACGCCGGGCCCACGAGTTCGTTGACGAAGACCTGCCGCGCCGGCTGGTCCAGCACCGTGACCAGACCCAGGACCAGCGCGATCGTGTAGACGTGCCAGACCTCGATCCGCTGCGTCAGGGCCAGGCTTGCGAGGGTTGCCGCCAGGACCGCGGCCGCGCACTGGCACAGCACCAGGATTTTCCGCTTGGCGAAGCGGTCGGCCATCATGCCGCCCCAGGGGCCCAGAAGAAGCGAGGGCAGGAACTGCAGGGCCACGGTGACGCCGACGGCGGTGACGGAACCGGAGAGCTGGAGCACGAGCCAGTCCTGGGCGATCCGTTGCATCCACAGGGCGACCACCGCGATGAAGTGCCCGATCGCGAAAATCCGGAAGTTGCGGACCTTGAGTGAAATGAAGGTGTGCCGCCACGGCAGCCGCTCACTGACGACGCCGACCGGCTGGGTGACAGGTGGCAGCGAGAGCTGCGCGGGGTGGTCATGCTGGGAATCGGCGGCCTGGAGAGGCGGAGGGGGTGGCACGGAAGATCCTCAGGGGAACGGGGCCTACGGGGGTTGGCTTAACGCTAAGCTAGCCGCAATCGATAATGGAAGGCTATTCCGCGCATAACTAGCATCACGAAACGCAATGGACTGGGGGCGATGGTGGACCGAGCAAGAGACGCACTGACCGGGAGGCCGCATGTTTGAACCCGCCCAGCTCCGCTCCTTCCTGGCGGTGGCCGAGACGCTGAGCTTCACGAGGGCGGCAGAACGCCTCGGGCTGGCGCAGCCGACCGTCAGCCAGCACGTCAGGAAACTGGAGGCCGCGGCCAGGCGCACCCTGATAGCCCGCGATACCCGCGATGTGCGCCTGACGGACAACGGCGACGCCATGGCCGGCTTCGCGCGCAGCATCCTTGCCGCCCACGATTCCGCCGCCCGCTACTTCTCCGGATCGGCCATGCGCGGCCGGCTGCGCTTCGGCACAGCGGACGACCTGGCGATCACCGGGCTCCCCCGGATCCTGCGCGAGTTCCGCCAGATCTACCCACAGATCAACCTCGAACTCACGGTGGGCCAAAGCGACCAGCTCTACAAACGGCTCAATGCCGGCCAGCTGGACCTCGTCTTCGTCAAGTGGGTGGCCGGGGCCAAGGACGGCACCGTGGTGCAGCAGGACTCCTTCTCCTGGGTGGGGCTGGAGCAAACTGTCCTGGACCCGGGCAATCCGGTGCCGCTGATCGCCTACCCCGCGCCCAGCCTGAGCAGGAAGCTGGCCATCGACGCCCTCGAAGCCACCGGCCGGACCTGGCGCATCACCTGCACCACCCGGCAGATCAGCGGCGTGCTCGCCGCCGTCCGGGCAGGCATCGGCGTCGCCGTGATGCCGTCCTCTCTGGTTCCGGAGGACCTGAAAATCATCACCCGGCGTTTCGACCTGCCGCCCGTCGGCGACGTCGACTTCACCCTGATTCGCAACCCGCTGGCCAACACGGAGGTCATTGAAGCGCTCACCCAGACCATTGTTGGCCGGGCCCTCAACCGCTCCACCTAGCTCGCCTACCCGGGTACCTACTCAGCCGGGACCCGGTACCTACTCCCAAATTACTCGGCCGGACGGGTCGGTACGCACCCATTGAACACAGGTGGTACTTGCCCTATCCTGACCTTGTTGAAGGTCAAGCAGAGGCCCGCCACTACTATTCGAAAAACGAACGCTCTCCCCTGTCGCTCCGAGCGGCAACGGCGGAAAGCGCTCGGGATAGGCCAGCAATGACGCCAGCCATAAACCACCCCCACCCCACAGTGCGGTCCAGCCGCCCGCTGAATGCCGCCCGGCCCCTGGCGGCAACGGCACGCCTCGAGAGCGTGCCGCACCCCGGCCTCGGCCGGCTCGACCCGCACGCCCCCCTCGCCCGGAGCGACGACGACTTCGTCGGGATCCCCTATTGCGAGCGGTGCGGGACCGACGAGTTTGTGTACCTCGAGACGTTCGTTCCCGCCAAGCACCGCCGGGATGGCTCCGTCAGCAGACTGGGCGAGGTCACCTACTTCTGCTCGGGATGCGAGGACTTCTCAGCGCACGCCGTCCCGGCGTCCTGGGTGCCGCCAGGCTGGTACCTAGGCTGAGAACTGCACCCGGGCTGCTGGAACCGCACGCCCCCTTAAACGGCCATCGCCGCCGCTCCCGCACCCTGGTGCGGTTGCGGCGGCGATGCTGTCTGCCGGGAAACTCTACCTGCCCCGGCGGCGCCACAGCCCGGGAGAACTAGGCCGGGCCCGGAGAGTCAGACCAGCCCGTCCGAGAGGTGGTTGGCGGTGCCGAAGCGGTGCGCCGTGATGCTGACGGCCTGCTCGTGCAGGAACGGCAGCAGCTCCACCCGCCCGGCCTCCGTCACCGGGTGGGAGTAGACGGCCAGGTCGGGACGGCCGCCGGTGGCCTCTGCCAGCGCCTTCGCGTCCCCGCCGATCAGGCGGATCCGCGTCACGGACGGCTTAGCGGCCCCGGCGAGCCGGGCCACGGAGGTCAGCCAGTCGGCGTCGTTCTCCACCGTGATCGCGATGCCCAGGCCGGAGAATACGGCGCGCAACTGGGACGGCAGCTCGACGGCGCTGGTCACCGCGAGCTTTGATCCCGCCTGGACGCCGGCGGCAACGGTCCGGACGAGTTCGCCAAGCGGTTTCCCTTCGGAGAGGCGCACCGTGACCGGCAGCGGGCGGTAGCGGAACACGTTGCGTTCGGCGCTCAACCCGGAGACGTCCTTGGCGGTGCCGAACTCCCCGGCCCAGGCCACGGCATCGGAGGCCAGCGAGCGCTGCAGCGGGGCCAGTTCCTCGGCGGTCAGGAAACCCTTGGCCGCGTCCTCGATCCGGCGGACGCCGGAGTGCAGCGGAGCGGGGGCCACCGCCCCGGTCTCGGCTGCGGTGCTGGGCTTGCTGACCCATTCGCCGAGTCCGGCGAGGTAGTTGGGGCCGCCGGCCTTGGTGCCGGCACCCACTGCGGACTTCTTCCAGCCGCCGAACGGCTGGCGCTGCACGATCGCGCCGGTGATGCCGCGGTTGACGTAGAGGTTTCCGGCCTCGACGGTGTCCAGCCAGAGTGCCAGTTCGTCCGAGTTGAGCGAGTGCAGGCCGGAGGTCAGGCCGTACTCGATCTGGTTCTGGATCGCGATGGCCTCCTCCAGGGTCTCGGCGGTCATGACGCCGAGCACCGGGCCGAAGAACTCGGTGAGGTGGAAGTAGGACCCGCGCCGGACACCGTGGCGCACACCCGGGCTCCAGAGCTTGCCGGAGTCGTCCAGCTGCTTCGGCTCCACGGCCCAGGCTTCACCCTCGCCGAGGGTGGTCAGCGCATTGAGGAGCTTGCCGCTGGCGGGCTCGATAATCGGGCCCATCTGGCTGGCCGGGTCCTCCGGGTAGCCGACCTTGAGCGAGGTCACGGCGTCGATCAGCTGGTTGTGGAAGCGCTTGGACTTCGCGACGGACCCCACGAGGATCACCAGGGACGCCGCGGAGCACTTCTGGCCGGCGTGGCCGAAGGCGGAGTAGGCAACGTCCTTCGCCGCCAGGTCCAGGTCGGCGCTCGGGGTGACGATGATGGCGTTCTTGCCGCTGGTTTCGGCCAGCAGCGGCAGGTCCTTGCGGAAGGAGCGGAACAGTTCGGCCGTCTCGTAACCGCCGGTCAGGATGACGCGGTCCACGGCGGGGTGGGAGATCAGCTGCCGCCCCAGCTCACGCTCGCCCAGTTGCACCATGGTGAGCACGTCGCGCGGTACGCCGGCCTCCCACAGGGCCTCGATCATCACGGCGCCGCTGCGGCGGGCCTGCTTTGCCGGCTTGATGACGACGGCGGACCCGGCGGCGAGTGCCGCGAGGGTGGAACCGGCCGGGATGGCCACCGGGAAGTTCCACGGCGGCGTCACCACCGTCAGCTTCGCCGGCACGAAGGTAGCGCCGTCGACGTCGTCGAGCTTGCGGGCCGACTCGGCGTAGTAGTGCGCGAAGTCCACGGCTTCGCTGACCTCGGGGTCGCCCTGGTCGATCGTCTTGCCGGTTTCGCTGGCCATCACCTCGAGGAGATCGGCGCGGCGGGCTTCGAGCACGTCACCGGCGCGGTGCAGGATCTCGGCCCGCTCGGCGCCGGAGAGGGCGCCCCAGGCCTTGCCCTTCTCAAGGGCGGTATCGATGACGGCGTTGAGCGTTGCCTCGTCGTTGATCGTGGCTGCTTCGACGGCGGCATTGCCCAGGGTCGACGTCGCCACGCGGCCCAGGATGGCACGGCCCCAGTCGCGGTTCGCGGGCAGCGACGGATCGGTATCCGGGGTGTTCTCGAACGAGTCGTGCGGCATCGGCGCGGCCGGAAGGGCGCGGTTCTGCCGGCGGTTGGGGGCCGGGACCTCGTCGTCGAGCTTGGCGAGGGAGGCGAGGAAGCGCTGCTTCTCACGCTCGAAGAGGGATTCGTTTTCGCTGAGCTCGAAGACCGCGGACATGAAGTTGTCCTGGCTGGCGCCCTCTTCGAGGCGGCGGATCAGGTAGGCGATCGCGACGTCGAACTCGGCCGGGTGGACCACCGGCGTGTAGAGCAGGAGCGAGCCGACGTCCTGCTTGACCGCTTCGGCCTGGCCCTGGGCCATGCCGAGCAGCATCTCGAACTCGATACCCTGCTGTGCGGTATCCGCGATGCCGCGCTGCTTGGCCAGCAGCCAGGCGAAGGCGATATCGAAGAGGTTGTGGCCGGCGACGCCGATCCGGATGTTGCGGATCCGGTCCGGGTGCAGCGCGTAGTTGATGACGCGCTTGTAGTTGGTGTCCGAGTCCTGCTTGGTGCTCCAGGTGGCGAGCGGCCAGTCGTGCAGCGAGGCTTCGACCTGTTCCATCGGCAGGTTGGCGCCCTTGACCACGCGGACCTTGATGGCGGCACCGCCGTCGGCGCGCCGGGCGGCAGCCCAGTCCTGGAGGCGGATCATGGCGGCGAGGGCGTCCGGCAGGTACGCCTGGAGCACGATGCCGGCCTCGAGGTTCTTGAACTCGGGCTTGTCCAGGATCCGGGTGAAGACCGCGATGGTCATGTCCAGGTCCTTGTATTCCTCCATGTCCAGGTTGATGAACTTGGCTTTCTGCCCGTCGGTGGCAAAGGATGCGGCGCGGGTGAAGAGCGGGGTGAGCTTTTCGACCACGTGCTCCACGGCCTCGTCGAAGGCCCAGGCGGAGTGCGGGGCCACGGTGGAGGAAACCTTGATCGAGACGTAGTCCACATCGGGCCGGGCAAGCAGGGTGTGCGTGCCTTCGAGCCGGCGGGAGGCCTCGTGTTCGCCAAGCACGGCCTCGCCGAGGAGGTTGACGTTCAGCTTGATGCCGTCCTTGCGGATCTTCGCGATGGCCGGGCCCAGCTTGGCGTCGGTGGCGTCGACGATGAGGTGGCCGACCATTTCGCGGAGCACCCGGCGTGCGATCGGGATGACCACCCGGGGCAGTGCCGGGGCCATCGTTCCGCCGAGGCGGACGGCGCTGCGCATGTACCACGGCAGGAACGCCGGGACTTTGGGGGCGAGGGCGGCGAGGTTGCGGGCGGCGACCTGCAGATCCTCGGGGCGCACGACGCCGTCGACGAATCCGACGGTGAAGTCCAGGCCGTTCGGGTCCTTCAACACACCGGCGAGCTGCGCGGCGGAGGCGTCGACGGGGACCTTGGCTGCCGCCGTGAGCCAGCGGCGGACCAGCGAGATGGCCTCCTCGGCGAGGGCTGCAGCCTCAAGCACGGGCGAGCCTTCCGAAACGGCGGCGTGCGTGGCTCCCTTGCCCGCGTGCGCGCCGGCGTTCAGGCCGGATTCCGTTGAGGTGTTGGTCATGGTGGCACTCGTTCTTTCTCAATATGTGGACCGTTCTTGAATCAGTATGCGACCGGATTTTCATAAGATAAAGCGATGTTTTCCGAGCAATACTGGTTAGGAAAATCGCACGTTCCAGCGCCCCTCCCCCACCTCGGGCACACCAACGGCGAACCCTCCCCCACGAGGTGAGGGAGGGTTCGCCGGAATTGGGCCGGATCTGACGGAGCACCCGGATAAGGGCCGCAGAACGTGAGGGAGCGTAGGCGGTTTAGCCGACGTGGCGGTGCATCTCCACGGCTTCTTCATGCCGCGGGCTGTCCGGGTTCATCAGCGAGTGCTTCCGGCCGTAGCCGAAGTAGATGGCCAGCCCGACGACCAGCCAGACGCCGAACCGGACCCAGGTCTCCCAGTGCAGCTGAAGCATCAGGAACGCGGACGCGAGCATGCCGAAGAGCGGAACCACCGGCATGAAGGGCAGCCGGAAGGTGCGCGGGGCGTCCGGACGCTTGTAGCGGAAGATGATCACGGAGAGGCAGACGACGACGAACGCGGCCAGGATGCCGATGTTCGTCAGGTCGGCCACGGCCTTGATCGGGAAGACGCCGGCCAGCACGGCCGAGGCCACACCCGCGATCCAGGTGACGCGTTGCGGGGTGCCGTGCCGGTCGGTCTTGGCGAACCAGCCCGGCAGCAGCCCGTCGCGGCTCATCGAGAACCAGACGCGGGTGACGCCGAGCAGGAAGGTCAGCATGACGGTCAGGATGGACAGCACGGCGAAGACGGAGATGATCGTGGCGATCACCGGCAGGCCGACGCCGTTGAAGGCGGACGCGAAGCCGGCCTTGGGATCGATGTCCTTGTAGTTCTGCATGCCGGTGAGGACCAGGGTCGCCGCGACGTAGAGGAGCATGGCCACGATCAGGGACAGGATGATCGCCTTCGGCATGTGCTTCTTGCCGTCCGTGGCCTCCTCCGCAGCCGTACTCATCGCGTCGTAGCCGAACACGGCAAAGAACACGGTGGCGGAGCCGGCCAGCACCGGGCCGAAGCCGCTGGGCATGAACGGGTTGTAGTTGTTGGTGTTGATGTAGAAGATGCCCAGGCCGATGATGAACAGGATCAGGACGACCTTGATGGCGACGGCCACGAGCTCGAAGCGCCCGAAGGTCTTGGTGCCGCGGGAGAGGATCCAGGTCACGAGCAGGCAGACGGCAATCGCGGGGAGGTTGACGATACCGCCCTTGCCCTCGTCGAACGTGGAGGTCATCCAGGTCGGCATGTGGATGCCGATGCCGGAGAGAAACGCGTCGAAGTAGCCGGAGATACCAATGGCCACCACCGCCACGATGGCAATGTATTCCAGCAGCAGGTCCCAGCCGATGAACCAGCCGATCACCTCGCCCAGGGCCACGTACCCGTAGGTGTAGGCCGAACCGGCGCGGGGGATCATGCCCGCGAATTCAGCGTAGGACAGGGCGGCGGCCGCGGAGGCCAGGCCGGCGATCAGGAAGGAGAACAGCACGGCGGGGCCGACGCCGGGTTCGCTCTCGCTGCCGTGGGCGACGAGGCCCGCGAGCGAGAAGATGCCGACGCCGATAATGCCGCCGACGCCGATGGCCGTCAGCTGCCAGAGGCCAAGGCTTTTGAACAGGCCGCTGTGCTTGTTCTCTTCTTCGATGTCGTCGATGGGCTTGCGCCGCATGATTGATTTGGTTAAATCTCTGGTGCTCATCAGGGTCTCCTGCTCGGAAGTGGCGCCCATCAATCCACCCTGTGATGGGGGTAACTCAGTGACAACAGTATGCAAGCCCGATTGCATTAGATAAAGTGAATTCTCCTAATCAATAACCATTAGAATTCACAAAGGAATAGCGATGCTCGACGTCCGGCGGCTGCGCCTCTTGCGCGAACTCAAGATCCGGGGCACCCTCGCCGAAGTCGCCGAAGCGTTGCAGTACAGCCCGTCCTCGGTCTCGCAGCAGCTGGCGTTGCTGGAAAAGGAAGCCGGCGTCGAGCTCCTGCGGAAGACGGGCCGCCGGGTGCAACTCACCCCGCAGGCCGAAGTGCTGGTCGCCCATACCGCCCAGCTGCTGGAAACCCTGGAGCAGGCGGAAGCCGACCTCGCAGCCTCGCTGACCACCGTGACCGGAACGGTGCGGATCGCCGTCTTCCAATCCGCGGCCCTGGCCCTGATGCCCGATGCCCTGACCCGGATGTCCGCAAGCTATCCGGAGGTCCGGATCGAGATGATCCAGCGCGAACCCGAAACGGCCCTGCATGAAACCTGGGCGCGGGACTTCGACCTGGTCATCGCCGAGCAGTATCCGGGCCACGCGGCACCCCGCTACGCCGAACTGGACCGGATCCGCCTGACCGGCGATGCGATCCGGCTGGCGGTGCCGCCCGCTTCCCCGGAGCGTCCCGCCGTCACGTGCCTGGCCGACACCGCGGGGATGTCCTGGGTGATGGAACCCCGCGGTGCGGCGTCCCGGCACTGGGCCGAGCAGGCCTGCCGGAGCGCGGGGTTCGAGCCGGACGTGCGCTTTGAAACCGCCGACCTGCAGGCCCAGATCCGGCTGATCGAGTCGGGCAATGCTGTGGCGCTGATGCCGGACCTGGTCTGGACCGGGCGAGGCACGACGGCGCAACTGATCGACCTCCCGGGGGACCCGCACCGCACCGTCTTCACCTCCGTCCGCCGCTCCAGCGCTACGCGCCCGGCCATCCTGGCGGCGCGCGAGGTCCTCGCCGAGACGGCCGCTTCCATCGCCCCCGCGGCCTGACACGGGCCTCCTCGGCGGTGTTTCCTGGCTCACAGCGCGCCGCGTGCGCCGGCGTTAGACTGGTGACGTTATGAATCGCACAATGTTCAAGTCCAAAATCCACCGCGCCACGGTCACCCACGCGGACCTTCACTATGTCGGCTCGGTCACCGTGGACCTGGACCTGCTGGAGGCCGCCGACATCCTGCCAGGGGAACTCGTGGCGATCGTTGATGTCACCAACGGTGCCCGGCTTGAGACGTACACGATCGCCGGCGAGCGCGGCTCCGGTGTCATTGGCATCAATGGCGCGGCCGCTCACCTGATGCACGAAAATGACATCGTCATCCTCATCACCTATGCCCAGATGACCACGCAAGAGGCCAAGGCCTACACCCCCAGGGTGGTCCATGTGGACAAGGACAACAAGGTGGTCCAGATCGGCAGCGACCCCGCGGAGGGCCACACCGCCGGCCTGATGCGCCCGCCGCACGCACTGAACAACGCCGCGCTGAACTAACGCGCCAGCCGCAGACCCCGCCGAAAGTTCCCGGGACGCTCCCGCGCGGACAGGTTCATGTCGCCCCGTTGCCAGCCCAGAAGGGTTGGCGGGAAAAATCTGATTATTGTGGGACGGTGCCTGACACCCTTTGCCCGACCACGCCGTCACGGACTGCCGCATGCTAGGCGTCCTGGCCGGCTTCTTCGTCGTCTGGTTCATCATCCTGGTCGGCATGTTCGTCGGCCGGCGCAACATTCTGGGCGATAACGCCCGCTCCGTCCTGAGCGCGCTGACGTTCTTCGTGGCGAGCCCGGCCCTGCTGTTCGAGACGCTCAGCAAAGCCAGGCTGAACGACGTCTTCGCCGCTCCGCTGCTGGTGACGGCGGTGGGGGCGGTCACGACGGCGGCCATCTACTTCGGCGTCGTGCGCCTTCTGCTGAAGCGCTCCCTGCCCGAAGCCCTGGTCTCCTCCATGAGCGCGTCCCTGGCCAACTCCGCCAACCTTGGCATTCCGATCGCCGTATATGTCCTGGGTGACGCCAGCTATGTGGCGCCCTTGTTGATCTTCCAGCTGGCCTTCTTTACGCCCCTATTCCTCATGCTCCTGGATGCCACCACTAGCGCCCACCGGACAACGCCGCTGAGTTTTGCCCTGATGATCCTGCGGAATCCCATGATCGTTGGCTCCGGGCTCGGGCTGCTGGTGGCCGGGACGGGCTGGGAGGTTCCGCAACTCATCTTGCAGCCCATCCACCTGATCGGAGGCGCCGCGATCCCGGCCATGTTGTTGTCCTTCGGTATGAGCCTGAACGGCTCCCGGCCGCTGCAGGCCTCGGCGGAACGCCGGACCGACACCCTGCTGGCCAGCGGTTTCAAGCTCATCGTCCACCCGCTGCTGGCTTTCCTCTTCGCCCGGTTCGCCCTTGGCCTGCAGGACCAGGCACTCTTCGCCGTGGTGGTGACCTCCGCGTTGCCGACGGCGCAGAACGTCTTTGTGGTGGCCAACCGGTACAGAACCGGGCTCACCGTCGCCAAAGACACCGTGCTGATCACCACCGTGGTGGCCGTCCCCGCGATGATCGGGGTGGCCCTGCTCCTCGCCTGAGAAGCACCCGGCGCGGGCGGACGACGGCGCCCAGCACCTGCGTGATGCGCCGCTCCTTAGCCCGGGGCAGTAGCCACTGAGATGCTGTAGGGCGGCAGCGTTATGGTGGCGTGCCTGTCCGTGCCTACGCTGGTGCTCACCGGCGGGTCATTCGGGTCCGGATACCCTCCGTTGCCCCTGCCGTGTGACGGGTTCCACTTGTACTGCTCGGCCGAGTACTGGTCGAGCTCCAGGCCGCCCTTAACAACCTGGGAATTGCCGTCTTTTTCCTGCATCAGCCGGACGGTGATGGCCCGTTTGGGATCCTTGTTGAACAGGAGCACGCTGAGCTTGCCGTCGGGGCGTCGCACCGTATAGGCAGTGACCAGCTCCTGGCCCTTCGCGTTGCGCACGTCACTGGTGGTCTGGAACATGGTGTGGCTGCCGGTGCCGGCCTCCAGCCAACTGTGGTTCACCAGCCTGGCAGCTTGGTAGGCGGCCACGGGCCGGATTTCCCACTCATCGTAGAACTGGAACAGCATCAGGTTGCCCCGCGTATCGCATTTCTCGCCGACTTCGTCCTGGAACACCCAGTTCGGCTCAATGCCGTAGAAGTAGCTGCTCTCCCCGCCCATCGCCAGGAACATGGCGGACGTTTCCGCGTTGACTATGGCGCCGGGCAGCTCCAGTTCGACCTGTCCGACAAACGAGGAATAGCCGTACTCGGTGATGACCTTGGGAACTTCGGCGGGCAGGCCGGCATCCTCCTCGCGTTTGAGCAGCCGCCTCAGCAACTCCGGGTTCTGCGGCAGAGTCCCGGCGGGGTCGGCACACACATTATCGAAGGGGTACCACTCGAAGGAAAAGAAGTCGAAGTCCGACATTGCGTCGCGGTGCCGCAGGTAGGAAACAAAGCGACCGGTCCAGGACCGGACCCCTTTGTCGTCCGGCCAGTGCACCCAGTCGGGCAGTGTGGTCTGGTAGCCCGGGCCGCCGAACTCCAGGGACGGGTTCACAGCCCGCATGGCCGCGGCCATCTGGACGTACAGCGCCCCGTAGTGCTCCGGCTGGGCGAGCTGACCGTCCGGTTCCTCACCGATCTCAATCCGTTTGATCGGATAGCCGCGCTTACCGAGGTAGCGGGCCAGGGCCGCGGCGTCGTCGGGCGTTCCGTACAGGGCCGGAACCGGGACCATCATGGGCTCGTCCTTGGTAATCCCGCTGGCAAAAAGCCGCTCGAAACTGGCGTGCTCATAATCCTTGTCGATGTCGTCCTTGCTGTGCCACGGGTCCGTCGAGGAGGTCCACATGACCGTTTGCCGTTGGGACGTCCGGTGCCGAACGTGGTCGAGGAACGCACCGCCTTGCTGCTGCCCGATATAGATTTCTCGCACGGCCACCCCCAGCCGGTCGCGAATGTCGCGGGACCCAGCAGGGGCGGTGTTCGAGTCCGCAGTGAACAGGATGCGCACGTATTGGGCGTTTATCGGCGTGGAAGCGATCCGTACCGTCTGGGTCCCCCCGGTTCCCTGCTGCACGGCCTGCGGGAAGTCACGCCAGGTGCCCTTGTCAACGGGGAAGCGCGCGTCGCGGCCGGTCCAGTACTGCACCTTGAACCGGGTGGCGTACGGGGTACCCCAATCGAAGCGGACGGTGTCCATCGGCAGGGCCTGCGGGAACTCAACCATGATCCACTGCGGATTGAGGCTGTCAGGTTCTCCGGTGAAGTGGGCGTCCAGGTAGGGGTTGCTCTTCCAGAAGGTGTCAACGTCGCCGTCGTTCAAGCGGGAGTGGCCGCTGTTCTTTCCTTGATCGATGGTGTTGCCGCGCCGGGGAAGGCGGTAGCCGTACGAGACCCCATAATCTTCCGCGGGCTCGGACGAGGACGTCCAGTACCCCTGCTCCTTGTCCGGCTGGCTCCACGTCCCGTGCGGGTTCCAGTGCCACGCCTTGACGCCCAGTTCGGTGCGCAGCCGGTAACTCACCGGGCCGAATCCGGCTGACTTCATGGCTTGGACATTCGGTGGCGACCACACCCGGTCGATCTCGTTTTCTTCGAGGCCGTCGACGCCGACCCCCATGGCGCGGTGGCCATCGAACTTGTTCACCGGATTGTCCATCTCGATGCTAATGATGCCGTCGGCGTGCGGAAGCGGCTCTGGCCCCGCGCCCCGCATTGCGACGGTCGAACCAAGCCAGAGACCCACCGCAGCGAGGGCCGCCACGGAGATCATGGTTGCACGCCGAGATGGTCGAAGAGTCCGCTTCTTACGCTCGGGGTCAGGCGCCATGGCATCCTCGGGTCCGGTGTTGTCCGTTCAAGGCTCGGGGGAACTTGTTGGGGCAGCCCCGGCCTCATGCCGCGCGCCACCCGCCCCCAAAGGGCATCGCTGTACTGGTTGTTGACGATCAAATCCCAGTGTGCACGGCCGTGCGGGAAATAGCTACGGACTTCTTGCCCTTCCCCGCTGCATGATCGAGCGGTCCCTCGCCCGCCGGGACCCCGGCGTGGCACCGGCCCGACGTCGGGGACTCCGCCGGTAGGCTGTGAAAGGCCGGACACCGGCCCGCCGACGGGCAAGCAGCGGGGCAAGTAGTAGGGGAAGAATTGCGCAGGATTAATGCACGCGGAGCTGGTAACGGGCGGGTTCCATCCGACACCGGCCGCCGCAGGGGCGCCGTCGACTGGATCGCCTGCGGCGTCGCCGGGCTGCTGCTGGTCTCGTCCACCGCCTGCGCCGGAACCGCAGCTGTCCCCGGTAAGTCCGCCGTCGAGAGTGCATCACCTGGTGTGGCGCCCCCCGGATCCGCCACGTCCCGTTCCGCTCCGACGCCGGTGGCCGCGCCAACAGCCGCTTTGACCGGGGCGTCGGCCCCACATAAGCAGCCGGCCTACGCCAGCAAGGCGCTTGAGGTGCTGGCCACGCTGCCGGTCAAGGGGAGGGCGCCCAAGACCGGGTACTCCCGTGGCCAGTTCGGACAGGCCTGGGCCGACGTCGACCGGAACGGCTGCGACACCCGCAACGACACGCTGCGCCGCGACCTCACAGCGGAGGCGCTCAAGCCCGGAACCCGGGGCTGCGTGGTGCTTTCCGGGATTCTGAAGGACCCCTACACCGCGAGGCTCATCAACTTCCGCCGCGGAGCCGACACCAGCAGCGCGGTCCAGATCGACCACGTCGTGGCCCTCAGTGACGCCTGGCAAAAAGGCGCACAGCGGCTGAGCCCCGCCCAGCGGCTCGCCTTCGCCAACGATCCGCTCAACCTCCTGGCCGTGGACGGCCCGGCGAACATGCAGAAGAGCGACGGCGACGCCGCCACCTGGTTGCCGCCGAACAAGTCCTACCGCTGCGCTTACGTGGCGCGCCAGATCTCGGTCAAGGCCAGCTACGCATTGTGGGTCACCCGGGCCGAGCACGACGCGATGGCGCGGATCCTGGCGGACTGCCCGGGCGCCCTGGCCCCCACCGGCCGGCAGCCGACGACTCCCGCGCCGGCCGCTCCGCCGGCGCGGAAAGCCCCGGCCACGGCACCCGCCCCGGTGGCACCCGCCCCGCCTGCGCCCGTTCCGGCAGCGCCCGTTCCGGCAGCGGTGTACTACGCAAACTGCACTGCCGTCAGGGCCGCGGGCGCCGCACCCATCCGGCTGGGGCAGCCCGGTTACAGCAGCAAATTGGACCGCGACGGCGACGGCGTCGGCTGCGAGTAGCCCACGCCTGAAAGGCTGATCGAGGCGCCCTTCAGGGCACCGGCGGGCGCGTCTGGCGGGCGCTGTCCCGGCTCAGACCCGGGCGAGCCCGGCGACCTCCGCGAGGAGCTCCACGGAACGCAGCCTGTCCTCCACTCCGGCGCTCTGGTGCGCGACGATCAATTCGTCGGCGTCGGCGTGCGCCGTGAACTCGTCCAGGTATTCCAGCACTGCGCCCGGGGTGCCCACGGCGGAGTACTTCATCATCTGCGCCATGTGCTGGCCCTGCGGGGAGTCCAGGATCATATCCGCCTCGTCGTCGCTGAAAACGCGGCCGTTGCCGAAGAAGAGCGAGACCCGGGCCCGTTTGGTGGCCTGGAACATTGCCTGCGCGTCGGCGGCGGAATCCGCGGCGATCACGTTGACGCCGGCGATCACGTGCGGGGCCTCCAGCTGCGCGGACGGCCGGAATTCACGGCGGTAGAGCGCTACGGCGTCCTGCAGGGCGTTGGGGGCGAAGTGCGAGGCGAAGGCGTAGGGCAGGCCCAGCTGCGCCGCCAGCTTCGCCCCGAACAGCGAGGAGCCGAGAATGTAGAGCGGCACGTTGGTGCCCTTGCCGGGGGTGGCCTCCACACCGGGGATGCGGGTAGGACCGGTCAGGTAGCCCTGCAGTTCCAGGACATCCTGCGGGAAGCTGTCAGCGCTCATCGGGTCGCGGCGCAGGGCGCGCATGGTGTTCTGGTCACTGCCGGGGGCCCGGCCCAGGCCGAGGTCGATCCGGCCCGGGTGCAGGGTCTCGAGCGTGCCGAACTGCTCGGCGATGGTCAGCGGCGCGTGGTTGGGCAGCATCACACCGCCGGATCCGAGCCGGATGGTCTTGGTATGCGCGGCGATGTGGGCGATCAGGACGCTCGTCGCGGAGGAGGCGATGGACGACATGTTGTGGTGCTCGGCGTACCAGATCCGGCGGTAGCCCAGTTCCTCGGCGCGCTGCGCCATGGCCACGCTGCCGGCGAAGCTTTCCGCCGCCGTCTGGCCCTTGCCGATGATTGCCAGGTCAAGGATGGAAAGCGGAACAGTCACGGAAAAGCCGGCCTTTCGTAGCGGAGCAGGGTGTCTGGAAAATCTGGCGCAAGCCGGATTCCGGCAGGCGCATACTAGTGCCAACGACGGCGGGGCCGGGCTTATTTCTGCGCGGCCGGAATCACCGGCAGGAGTGCGCGGAAGGAATACTCAGCACCCTTAGTGGGTTGCCGCCCTTATGAGCCACGACAACCCACAGCATCCGGAATCATCCGCAACGATCGAGTTGAAGGACCTGGGCACGGTGCACCGCCTGGGCTTCGGCGCGATGCGCATCGTCGGCGACGGTGTCTGGGGCGAACCCGCTGACCGGGGCACGGCCATCGCCGTCGTCCGCCGGGCCGTCGAGCTCGGCGTCGACTTCATCGACACGGCTGACTCCTACGGGCCCAATATCAGCGAGGAGATCCTTGCGGAGGCCCTGCATCCCTACAAGCACGGCCTCAAAATCGCGACCAAGGTCGGATTCACGCGCACCGGTCCGAACGAATGGGTGCCGCTGGGCCGGGCCGAGTACCTGCGCCAGCAGACCGAGCTGAGCCTGCGCAAGCTCAAGGTGGACGCGCTGGATCTGCTGCAGCTGCACCGGATTGATCCCAAAGTCGATCCGGAAGAGCAGTTCAGTGTCCTCCGCGACCTGCAGAAAGAAGGCAAGGTCAAGGCCCTGGGCCTGTCCCAGGTCAGCGTGGCCGAGCTGGAGCAGGCCAGCCAGTACTTCACCGTCTCCACCGTGCAGAACCGCTACAACCTGACGGATCGCAGCTCGGAGGATGTCCTCGACTACGCGGAGGAGCACGGCATCGGCTTCATCCCGTGGGCCCCGATCTCGGCCGGCGAACTTTCCCGTCCGGGCGGCCCCCTGGATGAGGCCGCCACGCGGCTGGGCGCCACCACCTCCCAGGTGGCCCTCGCCTGGCTGCTTCGCCGCTCACCCGTCATGATGCCGATCCCGGGCACCGGCTCGGTCAAGCACCTCGAAGAGAACCTGGCCGCCGCCGGCGTCGTCCTCGATGACGCGACGTTCGCCGAACTCGAAGCCGCACGCTAAGAACCCACCCCCATCCCCACCTTTGACCGGCTCCTTGGCCGGCAGAACAGGAGCAAGAACATGGCTAACATCCTGATGGTCGTATCCGCAGCAGATTCCCTCACCATGCGCGACGGCAGCAAGCACCCCACCGGTTACTGGGCCGAGGAACTCGTGGTCTCCCACCAGACCCTGCTGGGCGCCGGACACACCGTCCGCATCGCCACTCCGGCCGGCGCCAAGCCCACAGTGGACGAGGTCAGCCTGGCCGCAGAATCCGCCGGCGGCCAGGACCGCGCCGACGGCTTCCGCAAGTACCTGGCCGAGATCGACGCCGAGCTCTCCGCCCCGCTGGTGCTGGCCGACGTCGACCTTTCCGGGTACGACGCGATCGTGATGCCCGGCGGCCACGGCCCCATGGCCGACCTGTTTGAGGATGCGGACCTCGGCCGGCTGCTGATCGAGGCGAACAAGGCCGGCAAGGTCATCGCGCCCTTCTGCCACGGTCCCGCCGGCCTGCTGAGCGCCGTCGACGACGCCGGGAACTTCGCCTTCGCGGGGCGCCGTCTCACCGTGTTCACCAATGAAGAGGAACTGGGTGGCGGCACCGGGGAGAACACGCCGTGGTTCGTCGAGGACGAGCTGAAGGAAAAGGGCTCAGTCGTGGAAAACGGGGCCGCCTGGAGTTCACACGTGGTCCGCGACGGCAACCTCATCTCCGGACAGAACCCGCAGTCCAGCGAGGACGTGGCGAAGGAAGTCCTCAAGGCCCTCGCCGAATAACGACGGCGGCGAAGCAGAAAAATAAACATCGGCCGTGGCCGGGTCCGGTCTTCCGGACCCGGCTAAGCTAACGGCATGGCCATCAAATCCACTGCAGATAAAGTCGCCACCATCCAGAAGGGGTACACCCTGGAGGGGCCCACGATTGAGCTGGGGGCCGCGATCGTCGACGGCGAGCTCCACAAGGAAGCCCCTGTCCGGTTGCCGCTGGCCATGATGAACCGCCATGGCCTGGTGGCGGGTGCGACCGGGACCGGCAAAACCGTCACCCTGCACATGATGGCTGAGCAGCTCTCCACCGCCGGTGTCCCGGTGTTCCTCGCGGACATCAAGGGCGACCTCTCCGGCCTCGCCACGGCCGCCGCCGGTTCAGAGAAACTCAAGGCGCGCACCGACAGCATCGGGCAGGCCTGGTCCGGCAAGACTTTCCCGGTGGAATTCCTGGCCCTCGGCGGCGACGGCGCCGGCATACCGGTCCGGTCCACCATCACTTCCTTCGGCCCCATCCTGCTGTCCCGCGTGATGGAGCTCAACGAAACCCAGGAGTCCAGCCTGCAGCTGGTCTTCCACTTCGCGGACAAGAACAACCTCGAACTGATCGACCTGAAAGACCTGCGCGCGGTCATCCAGTT
Organism: Arthrobacter sp. 10T44; assembly: GCF_056393885.1. Lineage (NCBI taxonomy): Bacteria > Bacillati > Actinomycetota > Actinomycetes > Micrococcales > Micrococcaceae > Arthrobacter > Arthrobacter sp. 10T44. Next base: position 950,410 of record NZ_JBFTGT010000001.1, read on the forward strand.
CCTGACCTCGGACGAGGGCAAGGACGAACTGGAGAACCTCGGCGGCCTCTCGAAGTCCACCGCCGGCGTCATCCTGCGCGAACTCATCACGCTTGAGGCGCAGGGGATGGAGAAGTTCTTCGGCGAGCCCGAGTTCGACACCGCTGAACTGCTGCGGACCGCCCCCGACGGCCGCGGCGTCGTGACCTGCCTGGAGCTGCCGACCCTGCAGACGAAGCCCATGCTGTTCTCCACCTTCCTGATGTGGCTGCTGGCGGACCTGTTCGAGGACCTGCCCGAGGCGGGCGACTTGGACAAACCGAAACTCGTGTTCTTCCTGGACGAGGCGCATCTGCTGTTCAACGGCGCCTCCAAGGCTTTCCTTGACGCGATCACCACGACGGTCCGGCTGATCCGGTCCAAGGGCGTGGGCATCTTCTTCGTGACCCAGACACCGAAGGATGTCCCCGCGGACGTCCTGGGCCAGCTGGCGAACCGGGTGCAACATGCCCTGCGCGCCTTCACCCCCGAGGACGCCAAGGCACTCAAGGCAACGGTTTCCACGTTCCCGATCAGTGACTACGACCTTGAGGAGACGCTGACCTCGGCCGGAATCGGCGAGGCCGTGATCACGGTCATGAATGAGAAGGGCGCGCCCACCCCGGTGGCCCTGACCCGGCTGCGGGCGCCGGAGTCCGTGATGGGACCGAGCGATGATGCGCTAATAGCCAGCACTGTGGCCGGGTCCGCCCTACTCGCCAAATACGGCACCGCCGTGGACAACGTCTCCGCCTATGAGAAGCTCGCGAGCCAGTCGGCAGCGTCCACCGGCCCCGCCGCCGGGTCCGACGCCGGTTCGGGTTCCGGCACCGGCCTGGACCCCAACGCCGTCGATGCCGACGCCCGGCGGATCGAGGAAGAAATCCTCGGCCGACCCAGCAGCCGCTCCACACAGTCGCCGACGCCCGATCGGGAACGCACCCCGCAGCGTCGCGCCCCGCAGCCGCAGGAATCCAGCGGCGGAATGGCCGGCGACCTCGCCGGCGCGCTGGGCGGCGCCCTCGGCGGTGGGCTCAAGAGCATGGCACGTTCGCTGGGCACGCAAATCGGCCGGGAGCTGCTCCGGGGCGTCTTCGGCACCTCATCCCGGCGGCGCAGGCGCTAGGCGGTCTTCCGCAACCGGGCCGCCGCGGCCGGGACCGCCCGGCGGGCATGGTGCACGTCACAACGGGCGCCCGTGACACCTGCGTTCAGCGGGCGTGCAGGTAACGTAAGGTACGTGCAGATGAGTCAGGCGTTGGTCAGGATTGCAGCCGTGTGGCTGTTGGGCCTGATGCTCGCCATAGCCGGCGCGGTCGTCGCGATCAATCTGGTGAACAATTCCATTGCCAGCCCCCAGCAGCCGGTCCGCGAGTATCTGGACGCGCTGCAGAAGGGCGAAGGCGAGAAGGCGCTCGGCCTTCTTCACGCCTCCGTGCCGCAGAGCAACCCGGCGATGCTGGACGGAGAGGCGCTGAAGACCGCCGCCGCGAGGATATCCGACGTGAAGATCGGCAACGCGCAGGACCAGGGCGGCAACCAGGTCATGGTTCCGATCGATTACACCATCGACGGCAGCCAGTTGCGCACCGAGTTCCTGCTGCAACGGTCCGGCACCCAGTGGCTCTTCTTCCATGACTGGTCCTTCGTCCCGGCCGCGCTGCCGGTGATCGACGTCACCGTCGTGAATTCGAACCAGGCCCTGCTCAACGGGGTCCCGGTCAACATGCCCAACGGTCGCAACTCCTTTGCCGTGTTCTACCCCGGCGAGTACGAGGCGGCCCTGAACGGCCAGTTCTTCGCCGCCCCCGCGACCCGGACAACCGTGACCAGTCGGGATATGCCCTCGGCGCCGTTGAACCTGCTCACCCAGGCCACGGACGGGCTCAAGGACGCCGTCACCGCGAAGGTCAAGGAGTTCCTGGACAGCTGCGCGGAGCAGGCGGACAAGCAGCAGCGGCTTCAGCCGGACTGCCCGTTCTACCACGCCACCAACAACCGGGTCGTGGACGGCACGATCGACTGGAGCATCGCCGACTATCCGGCCGTCAGCATCGAGCCCTTCGGCGGCCGCTGGGTCGTCGCGCCGCTGGACGGCAAGGCACGGATCAAGGCACGTCAGGTGGACCTGTTCACCGGCGCGGTTACGGAGCTCAACGCAGTCCACGATTTCAGCTTCACCACGCGCCTGGACATCGACGGCGACACGGTCAAGCTCACCCCGCAGCTAAGCAACTAAGCCTGCTGTGCGGCGGCCGCGGCCGCCGGCTCCCCCGGACACGCAAAAGGCTGCCGTCCGTGACACGCAAGCCACGGACGGCAGCCTCACAGCGCCAAGTACCTCAGGACTCCAGCCGGGCGCTTAGTCCATGCCGCGCAGGTCCAGGACCAGCTCGGTGTCCCCGTCGGCCTGCAGCAGCACCGGGATGCCCCAGTCCTGCTGGTACAGGTGGCACGCCGCGTGATCCGGGATCTCCCCGTCCTCGGTCTCCGGACCGTCGCAAGCCGCCGCCCGTGCGGTTATGTGCAGCACGCCCTCGGGGACGTCGGAGGCGAGCTCCAGGGTGCGGAGCAGGCCCACGGAGGTCCCGCCGCCGGCCACCAGCAGCTCCGGCGGGGTGGAGGAAATCTTCAGCTGCGTCGGGTCACCCCAACGGTCATCCAGCTTCTGCCCGGTCGGGGCCGTGAACCGCACGGTCAAGGACAGCAGACCTGGGGCCACCGGGCTCTTGGGCCGGTGGGTCTGCGCCGCCCCTTCGTCCACCTGCTGCGCTTCCTTGGGGATGGGCACATAGACCAGCTGGTGCTTGTTCGCCTCGACCACCACCAGCAGCGGCTCGGTGCCGGCCACCTGGGTGTGGTCCACGATGACGTCGGAGGGCTCGGACAGCCCCCGCGCGAGCGTTGACACCGTGCCGGTAGCGGGGTCGTAGCGCCGGACGGCACCGTTGTAGGTGTCCGCGATCGCCACCGAACCGTCGGGCAGGACTGTCACACCCAGCGGGTGCTGGAGCCGGGCCTCGGCCGCCGGTCCGTCGCGGAAGCCGAAATCGAACAATCCCTTGCCGACGGCGGACTCGACCGTGATGGCGCCGTCGTCGGCGATCACGAGTTTGCGCAGTGCCGAGGTCTCCGAGTCGGCGACCCAGATGTTGCCGTCGGCGTCTTCGGCGAGGCCGGAGGACTGGGCGAACCAGGCCTCCGCGGCCGGGCCGTCGAGCAAACCTTCGAGGCCGTTGCCGGCGATGATGGACACAGCACCGGTAACCGGGTCGAAGCTGAAGATCTGGTGCACGCCGGCCATCGCCACCACGACGGCGTTGAGCTTGCTGGACCAGACGACGTCCCAGGGCGAGCTCAGCGAGACCTGCAGCGGATCCGCTTCAAGCCGGCCACCGTAGGCGGCGCCCTCTTCGTCCACGCGCGCCGGGCCGGTCTCGAGCAGCCGCTGTACCCCGTTGCCGGCAAGGGTGGTGGCGCTGCCGTCCGCGAGGAAAAGCCCGCGGAGCCGGTGATTGACCGTGTCGGCAATCACGACGTCGTAGCCGGCCTTCGCGGCCACGTCCTCCGGAAGCAGGACCAGGCCCTGCGGTTCGTTGAAGCGGGCCTCGGCGGCACCGCCGTCGGCGTGGCCTTTCTCGCCCGAACCATAGGTGCCCAGCACCGTCTCAAAGTCGGTGGACAGCTCGACCAGGCGGTGGTGGCCGGTGTCGGTCACCAGCCAGGAGCCGGCGTCGGCCGCTGCGGCCGAGTCGCCGCGGCCGGCCGGAAGGTAAAGGGCCTTGCCCGGGAACCGCAGCGTGCCCGACGTCGGCTCCGGGGCCACGTACGGGCCGTCGCCGCGGTGCAGGGTGCCCTTCGCTTCGTGCTCGGCGATCAGTTCGGGGATGAGCACGGCCAGGCCGTCCGCATGGCCCTCACCGGAAAGGTGCGCCACGATGTAGCCCTCGGGGTCGATGACCACCAGGGTGGGCCATGCACGGGCGGTGTACGCCTTCCACGTGTCCAGCTCCGGGTCGTCCAGGACCGGGTGGCGGATCTCGTAGCGCTCCACGGCGGCCGCCAGGGCCACCGGATCTGCTTCGTGCTCGAACTTGGGCGAGTGCACGCCGACGGTCACGAGGACGTCCGAGTACTGCTGCTCGAGCGGCCGGAGCTCGTCCAGGACATGGAGGCAGTTGATGCAGCAGAAGGTCCAGAAGTCGAGCAGCACGATCTTGCCGCGCAGGGATTCGAGGTCCAGGGATTTGCCGCCGGTGTTCAACCAGCCTCGGCCTACGAGTTCGGAGGCCCGGACCCGGAGGTGGGTGCGTACGGTTTCGCTCATCAGCGTCCTTCCAGCTTTGAATTGCGTTCTGCCAGCTTCGCGTCGCGTTCGGCGAGCTGGGCAAACATATCGTTGTAAGCGGTGAGATCGGCGTCGTTATTCCTGTCCGCGGCACGGTCGGTCCGTTTGGACTCCCGTGCGTCGGAGCGGGACCACATGACGGCGACGCCGATCGCCACCAGCAGGGTGGGCACTTCGCCGATCCCCCAGGCCACCGCGCCGCCCATCTGCTGGTCCAGCAGGGCCGAGGGGCCCCAGCTGCGGCCCAGGTTGCCGAAGTAGTCGGCGGCCAGCAGCCCGGTGCCGCCCATGATGGCGACGCCGAAGAAGGCGTGGAAGCCCATGGTGGCCAGCAGGAGGAGCAGCCGCATCGGGTACGCCGCCCGGCGGGGCAACGGGTCTGTGCCGATCATGGTCAGCACGAAGATGTAACCGGTCAGGGCGAAGTGCAGGTTCATCAGTTCGTGGCCCACGTGGTCGCGCATGGCGTAGCCGAAGGCATCCGAGTAGTAGAACAGCACAATCGACCCGGCAAAGTTCGCCGCGGCGAAGAGCGGGTGAGTGACGAGCTGCGAGAACCTCGAGTGCACGAAGATCAACAGCCATTCCCTCGGCCCGCGGGAGCTGTCCCGCCGCGCGGCCAGTGCCCGCAGCGCCAGCGTGACGGGGGCACCGAGGACGAGGAAGATGGGGGCCACCATGGTCAGCGCCATGTGGTCGACCATGTGCGCCGAGAACAGGACCCGGCCGTAGACCGAGGGCGGGCCGGAGGTCACGTAGGTGAGGACCACCAGGCCGATGACCCAGTTGACGGTCCGGAACCAGGACCAGGCGTCGCCGCGCTGGCGGACTTTGCGGATGCCCAGGAAGTAGGACACCAGGCCAAAGACGGCGACGGCGACCCAAAGCCAGTCGAGCCGCCACTCCGTGAGCCAGCGTTGCGGGGTCAGCTCGGGAGGCAGTTCGTAGCCGGAGAGGATGAAGGCCGGCGACGCGTCCGCGGCGAAGGTGCTGGGCTGCGGCGGGGCCGAGCGGCCGAGCGCGACGGCGATTCCCGACGTCGCACCCATGATCAGCAGCTCCACGAGCACCAGCTGCCAGAGCACACGGCGGGCGGTCAGGCCGGCCCCCTTGACGCCCAACTGAGGGATGACCCATTGGCGGTGCATGAATCCCACGCCGCCCAGGACGAGCGCGGCCACCGTCTTGGCCAGGATCAGCTGTCCGTACGCCGACCCGAACAGGTCTGCCCAGCTGGAGATCCTGATGCTGGCGTTGACCACGCCGGAGGCGAAGACCAGTGCGAAGGCGAAGCCGGCCAGGGCCGAGAAGCGGCGGAGGGTCGGTTCCGTGATGTCGGCCCGGCCCGGGGCTCCGGCGGCCGTAGCGGCACCAAGAACGCCGGAGAGGAGGGCCAGCACAATGATGCCTCCCACCCAGGCCGAGACTCCCAAGAGGTGAAGGCCCAGGGAGTTGATCGCGCCTTCGTGGTCGCTTGAGCTGGACGAGTGGCCGATCAGCGCCGCCGGCACCAGCCCTATGACGGCAAGGATCAGCGTGAACGCCAGTGCACCCCTCGAACGGACGCCGAACAGCGCAGTGGTGGTCACAGCAGCGATGATGACGACGGCCAGCCAGGCCCTGCCGGTTTCGATGTCGGTCATGAAGTAGACGAGGGACTTCGTGAATTCCGGGTCCCCTGAGATCGCCTGGCCCGCGATGTCCGAGTAGCTCAGGACAAGCACTGCAACCGCTGAGAGGGTCCAGGCGATGCCGGCGACGGCGGCGACGGCCAGGGCGCGTGTGAAGGCGGGATGCTCGGGGGCGGCTTTGTCCTGGGACTGGCGGCCGGAGAGATCCTTGGGCAGGATGCCGACGGCGAAGATGAGGCCGCCGATTACCGTGGCGAGGGAGACGTTGTGGATGGCCTTGCTGATGGGCAGCCCCCAGCGGACCAGCGCGCCGGGATCCGAAACTTCGCGGGCTCCGGCCGCCCCGGAGAAGAGCAGTGCCGCCACCAGGCCCAGGAACAGCGCGGCCAGGCCGGCGAGCTGCCAGGGCCCGGAGATTCCCGGCGCTCCGGCACCTCGGCCACGCGCTCCGCCCGTCGGGGTGGTCGCTGGTGAAGTCTGGGGTTTCGCTGCGGAAGGCACAACTCCATTGTCCGCTACCCCTGCCCGCGCGCCGAATCCTCTCGGCGGCGGTTAACGCAAAGGAGCGGCAACCCGAGGGGTTGCCGCTCCTTTCAAGCGTTTGAAGAAGACTACTTCTTCTTGGCGACTGCAGCCTTCAGCTTGGAACCGGCGGTCAGCTTGACGCTGTGGCCGGCGGCGATCTGGATGGTCTCGCCGGTCTGCGGGTTGCGGCCGGTGCGGGCTGCACGGTCGGTGCGCTCGACGGCGAGCCAGCCCGGGATGGTGATCTTTTCGCCCGCGGCGACAGAGGTCTCGAAAACCTCGAACAGTGCATCGAGCACGGAGTTGACGGCTGCCTGGCTGGTGCCGGCCTTGCCAGCTACCTCTGCAACAAGTTCACTACGGTTCTTAGCCATTTATGTCCTCCTGGACGGTTCTAATTTCTGAAGCCTGCACGCGGCATGCGTGCAAGCCACTCTTCGAAAACTTACCAGCTTGCCGCCGCCGAGGTGGCAAATTCCGCGTGTTTTCGCCCTTTTTTGGGAAAAATTCCGGATTTCGAGGGCCCTGGAGTACCTTTTCAGCCGTCAGCGGACGCTACCCGGGCCGGTGCCGGCCGACGACGCAGCGGCGGCGGTGCGCGACGGCGGTGGGCGGGTGCCGTGGTGGGTGGTTTTGGGGTGTTAAAGGGCTCAGGCCCCGACACTGTGTGTCGGGGCCTGGCTGTAATGGTTGTCCGGCGGTGACCTACTCTCCCACACCCTCCCGGGTGCAGTACCATCGGCGCTGTGGGTCTTAGCTTCCGGGTTCGGGATGGGACCGGGCGTTTCCCCCACGC